>JAFYYM010000014.1 GCA_017557535.1 Bacteroidales bacterium
ACCCGACCAAGTATGCCGAGGAGCTTGTCAAGAGGATGAAGAGAAGCGGCGCCAAGGCTTACCTCGTGAACACAGGTTGGAACGGTACCGGCAAGAGGATCTCGATCCGCGACACCCGCGGCATCATCGACGCCATCCTCAACCACAGCATCGACAAGGCCCCGACCAAGAAGATCCCGTTCTTCAACTTCACGGTTCCTACTGTCCTTGAAGGAGTTGACACTGGCATCCTCGATCCTCGCGACACCTACGCCGATCCCGCGCAGTGGGAGGAGAAGGCCAAGGATCTCGCCGGAAGGTTCATCAAGAACTTCCACAAGTACGAGTCCAACAAGGCCGGTAAGGCCCTCGTCAAGGCTGGTCCCCAGCTGTAGGGGTTTACAACTAGCCTGTATCCCAGGCGTGTCACGTAACTAAAAGAAGAGCAGGTGCTGAACCGGCACCTGCTCTTCTATTGTTCTCCGGAACCTGCCTATGTGCTTTGACACTGTGTCACATGTCCGTTGTAACCGGACACATGGCGCGTTTTGAGAGGGCAACTGCGCCACATGTCCATCTTAACCGGACACATGGCGCACTGTTTTAATTAGGACAACGGGGCCAATTAATCCACTATCCCGAAGTGTAGCTCCGGATGGCGGGTAATTCGTTGTCCAGGTCTTCCTTTCATTCTCCGGCTGCTTGGAATCAAAGGAAAGACGGTTGAACCATGTGTTGGTGACTTCTATAAGAAGGTCATTCTCACCTATCTTGATATAATCTGTAACATCCACCTTGTAAGGATAGGTCCAGACAGACTGAAGACGCTTCCCATTCAGAGTGACTTGAGCGATCTGTTCAACACGTCCAAGATCGAGTTGATAGCGATCTCTCTTACTTCTCTTATCTACACTAAAGGTGGTCTGGTAAGTCATGGTGCCGCTGAACGCTTTAGCCTCATCAGAGATGGGTAACTCACGCAGAGGCTTAAGATCAGTTACCTCTATTGGGGAATCCATCCCCCATCCATCAGGTATACTCAAGGTCCAAGGTGCGGTCAACGAATAGCCAGTCTCTTCACATATGGTCCGTACCGCCCTGGCTTGGGGCTTATTAACGACTATGAAGCGGCTCTCAGTTCGGGCTAAAGAAAGGTGTATTCTTGTACGTCCTCCAATTATCTCACTTGGTATACGCTCTATCTTTCCGTCTACAGGATTCCAGATTTCCACGCTGCCTTGGGCCCGCAGAGTGACATCACCTTCAAAACCAGAACCTTTTGGAGCGCTGACGAAATACCAGTCCGCACCTTCCGCTTGACGATGAGACCACATCAAAGCCTCCGCCTTCAGATCAGGTTCTATTCGGAGATTCTCCAGGGCTTCTCCGATAGACATACCGCATAGAACCTTTCCCTTCCCCACAGGATGAGCACCCTTCTCCTGAGAGCTCCCCCATAGCGTTTCAACCGCTTTATTAAAGCGCTGCCTGGATGTCTCCGGATCCTTTAAAGTAGCTAACCCCTCAGGGATATCCCCGACTAAAATAGCGCCGGCCTCAACCAATTCGGCTAATTTCTCAAGTGTTTCAGGCAGAAACCTGCGAGATTCCGGCAACCAAATCAGGCGATAACTTAAGCCTTCCGGCGTTTTTATACACCCATCTTTGACCTCTAATCTATTAAGCAGGACATCAGGATTGAAATAATCATATTTATAACCGTCAGGGAAAGGAGCTTTCTGGTCAGGCTTGTGATCAATCTCATCGCCTAGATACCAAAGCACATCCGATACGGGCCTTCCCCGCTCCTGCATGAAAGAAGTCCTGGCTATGCAATCGTTGAAATCCCGCATATGCCGCCACCAAGTCTGCGCCCTGAGGAAAGGAGTGCCTATACCGTCTCCGAAGGAACTTCCAGGCACTAACCGGTCGGGGCTGGGATTATGAGTGTAGGCCTGGTAAATCAGGTAGCTGACACCTTCGACGCAATTCTTATTCGCAGTTTCTTTCAGAACGCTCAACTGCTCGTCCCATGTCTGCTGCATCGAGGTGAAAGCCTCGGCAGCAATCCTAGGCTTCCCATACAAACGGCCAGCCGAGACGGTGGGCTTGATCGGTTTGAAATCGAATGTGCCCACAAAGACCTCCGGCTCATGAACCCAGAACTCACACATTGGTATGTCGGCATACTTGAAATACTCCATGATATCGCAAGGGAACACATCCCCACCGGAAGTCTCGTACGTGACAGTCAGTTTCTTTTGATGGCCCAACTCTGACATTCGTCCATAGAACTTATTGACCACCAAGTCATTGATGGTAGAGCGCCAATCGCGGAGAAAACGAGCAGTCTTCTCTGGATCCTTTACGACATATCCCATCAGAGCAGGCATCCATGGGCGTAAATCATACCCCGCCACACGGGAGAACTCTTCCTCCATCCCTGATGTCCATGTCTGCGTCTCGCATTCCCAACTATCCAGCAGCATGCCATCGAGAAGGCCATTCAATGGGCCATCGGCCAATCTTCCGATATACCCGGCAAAATGTCTGTCTGCTCCCTCGGTGTTGAGTTTATCACACTCGAATCCAGTAGCCTCAGGAGGTGCCGGAGCGTTCTTCTTGCCGGTATTCAC
The DNA here is from genome assembly GCA_017557535.1 of Bacteroidales bacterium. Classification (GTDB taxonomy): domain Bacteria; phylum Bacteroidota; class Bacteroidia; order Bacteroidales; family UBA932; genus Cryptobacteroides. Next base: position 2,616 of record JAFYYM010000014.1, read on the forward strand.
ATGCCCAATACGAAGAATAGTCCAGTCGCCCCTTGGCAATGACGCTTTCAGATGCCCGGCGGGGTCCATATAAGAAGTGAGATCCTTCACCTCATTTACCCAACTTTCCGGATTCTGATTATCTCCATAATTATCACGCAAAATACTCCGCAGGCACCACCCGGCCTCAGATTCCCATCCGCTTTTGCGGGCATGGGAGAACAACCGGAATGAGTTGATAGCCGCATCCGCATGTGTATTAACGATGGTTAGCCGATAGTTTCTTGTACGGCTCACCTCATCGCAAGCCAAAGTCAACGGGCGATCATCTTGCCAATTGCTTTGTGGCCACTCGACATCGAACAATACTTGAGTCGCACCATCAGGATAGATTGCCTCAAGTCGTCCATGTATACCAGGATCATAGCAGAACCAGTGATTAGTGAACTGCACACCTGTGAACTCCACCGTCCGTATGGGCTCATCACTCTCAGTGGTGATATTGAATACATGAGGATTGTCGGCCGTAGTTACGACAAGGCCTCTGATCGGCCCTGGATCTATCTTGTATTGAATCTCGCCAGTGGACTCTCCCAAAGGAGTTGGAAAGGCCAACACCATAATATCATGATAGTCTCGCCATTCCTCGCCAGTATCCTCAGGAAGAGGCAAGGTGATGCCATCAACGGATTTCGTTATGGTCTTCGACCACACAATGTGGCGCATGGCTTTCTCTGGCGTTATCCAAGGCCCTCCAGCCATAGCCCATCCAGGACAGTTCTGCAGTGTGAAGCGCATTCCTAACCGATGAGCCTCCTCAGCCGCATAAGTCACAAAATCCTCCCATTCAGGACTCAGGCAAGGAATCTGTCTCACCCCTGGCCAAGCTCCTCCTCGATTGCCAAAGAACATCTGAACGCCCGAGAAACCAGCTTCTTGAATAGCCTCAAGATCTGCGTGGATCCCTTCTTTCGACAAGTTTCCACACAAACAGTCAACCCATATCTCAGGATAGAAAACCCTCGGTGGACTGGCGAACAAAGACTTATCGGCCTTGCGGAAAGGGCGTTCCAACATTTTTGAGGAAGGCAGAAATACATCCGCATCTCCAGGTCGCACCCCTCTCAAGCACATTGTAGCCGCAAAAGAAGAGCAGATAATAAACAAGCCGATTAATGGCCCTGGTTTCATGCTTGGATATTTTGAGGAATACCGTTATTCGGCGATGATCAAGAGACCCTGACCTTTAGGGACGGTGATCTTGTCGCCTGGTTGCCAGTTGCCTTCTGTCTGGAAGTTCTCAATCTCAGGAGCCCGAAGGGTAACCTTGGTTGGATCAAGACCTAGCGCCTTCCAGTCCACTGAAAGGGTTACCGTGGCATCAGCATCCTCCCAAGTCGCTAGGGATATCAGCGTTCTCTCCCCTGCCCGACGATAGATTGTGGCGAGCGTTTTGTCGGAACCGGTTTTCACCGGGTTGTCCTTCACCCAATACCCGATCATCTCAGAGCCAGCCATTCCGAAGGAATCCCAAAGCTTCCATATAGGACCGTTATTGACCCCCGGGCTACGTCCTGTCATTCCGTAAAGCATTCCGCGCCAAGGGTTTCCACCGCCTTCCAACATCTCCCCCATGAGTCCGTAAGGGATTCCGGACACCTCCACGAGCCAGAACTCGGGCGGGAAATCATAGTTGAAATACTCCCCGAACCAGAGCCTGTCAAGATAAGGGAAATGCTCCAGATACAGATTGGCGCTGTTGGCGAATCCGTCGCGGGTATTATACTGGTTGGCCGAGTGTAGATCGATAAGGGCTCCAGGATTAGCGCGGTTCAGAATCTTCCTGATCCTCTTCATCGTCATCCTGTCAAACGCCAGATCATCTATATACACCCCATCAATCCCCACATTTCTCACAAGCCAGTCAAGCCCCTCGAGATAGTAATTATGCCAACGGGAAACCCCTGTGTTAACTATAGCCGCATCCTTGAGGAAATAGACAAACCACGCTCCGATGTAATCCTGGTCATAATGCTCCTGCAACCAGGAATAACCGCCTCCTGGACCTTTTGAGAATATCTCATCTCCCAGGCTGCGAAGGGCGAATATCTCCACGCAGCTGTTTGTGAGCTCCCGGACAGTATCGTAAATCTTGACTTTCATTCCTCGGGCGTGCGCACCGTCTATGTAAGCCTTCATTTCCTTTGGACGCAGGAAAGGGTAGTTAATGAAAGGATTAATGCCCGTGGCGTGATGGATGTTCAGCACCGTGGCTCCAGCCTTGCTGACATTCTCCAAGAAGTCATAACTGTGGTAATACCTCTCCCTCCATTGCTTGTCTGTGTCGATAGGACGGAAAGGAGTCACCGCAATATTAAAGTAATAATAGAGATTCTCTCCCTTTTTAACCTGTCTCTCACCTGAATACGCATTGATAAGCGTCCCATCTGCGGCACCGGTTACATTAATTCCTCCTTTCCCGTCATTGCACCAAGACGAGGGCATGATCAATGGTTTCTGATGATAGAAGTTTGTGTTGAGCGGACGCTCATATTTCTCGTCATAGAAACGGATTTGGATTCCGGCGTTGACATCACCAACCCAGGGACCATCCTGGTTCTTCTCAACATCCCATTTCCATTGAAAATTATCCGGGCAGTAGCCGCCCTTCTCCCCAAGACCCATCATATACTTCCCGATACCGGGAGCGAGACGAGTCTTGAGTGCTATATCATCCACCCTGGCATCCTGACGGGCAACAAGGATGACTTTATACTCGATATTCCCGTCAGCCTCCATCTCCCCTTCCAGATCCATCAAGAACAAGTTGTTCTGGTTGAGAGACTTCCAGGCGATAGCCCCTTGCCTGCGTTTAGTGATCTCAAAACTCATATTCTCCCACTCACCTCCATCAGCGGTCAGTTCCATAGGAGCGGCGAGTATAGGTCTCCCATCGGGTCCTATTCCGGTCAAGGTCTCCTTGAAGTGGCTGGTGATGGACTGAGGCAGCCCTATGTTCGAGAGGGTCACATCCCGCCCGAGACATGAGATTGATTTATCTTTCATTTCCAGAGGTGTGAACGGGGCCACAACCTCATCATCGAAACCGATCCTTGAATTGAGCCAACGAAGACGGGAATGCCTCCATGGCTCGTCATCACCATGGTTAGCTATCACATTATCAGAGACTTCCAGCGACAGACGCACGGTTTTCGACTCCGAGTTCGCCGCCATCACGGTCACATCTCCGGAATATACCCCGGACACCATTCTCTCTGGCAAATCAACTCCTATCCAAAGCGCCTGTACCTTGTCCTTGGCAACTGAGAGATTCTTCTCAAACGCATTCCCTTTAACGTCATTACCCTCGGTGTTAAAGCATGTGAAGGCTGAGGCTGGAATCTTATCTCCTGTCGCGGTATTGACCAGGCCGGAGAATCCTACCCGCACACCATTGACTTCAGACCTGGCCGCCCAAAGACCAATCTGGAAAACATAGTACTCACCTTTGTCCGCCTTCCCGGAGAAGTGATCATGCCGGTTATCCTCTATCCATTTATAAGGAATATCAGTGGTCATCCTGATGGGGAATTTCCTGTCTTCCGTGAATATGACATAACTCTCCCCGGGGTGCTCCTTAAGCACTTTCTCTTTCTCAGCCGAGGTTGCGATCACCTCCATGGGATAGAAGCTGTTCATCTGGTCTATCGCCTGGAACTGAACAACTTCCGCAGACGGCAGTCGAGGTGGCCTCTTGCCGTCAAGCTTGTTTTTCTTAACCCATGCTGGTGCGGCTGTCTCTTTAAACGGAGGATACTTCACCGTGGGATATGCCCTGCTTCCACTCATCACATTCCTGAGATAATACACATAGTAATTACCGGGAGCGGTCTTTGGCTGGAATACTATCCTGCCCCTCTCGCGATTCACCTCAAGACGGTAGACATTCGAGATCCTTTCCCCGGTCGCGGCGTCTATCACGACAATGTCCTTATCCTCGGGATTCAAGTCCCTTCTGCGCCACTGGATATCAGCCAAGACAGCATCAGAAGGCTTGTCCACCGCCAATACGACACGGTGGTTTCCAAGGGAATCCGCATTCCACTCCCCCGTACCGTACATCATATCCGTAGGAATAGGCTGCGCGACCACTGTGATGGCCGAGAAAGATAGCGCCAATATGGCGACAACTGTCAAAAGAATATGAGAAGCTTTCATTGCGAAAAATGAGAGAAAGTGTGTAACTTTGGGTAATAAAACAAATATAAGAAAACTATGGCACTCGAACAACAGATCCAGGAAGACATCAAGGCTGCGATGAAGGCCAAGGATGCCGTGGCGACAGCCGCCACAAGGGCTATAAAGGGTGAGATTCTCCTATTCAAAACCTCCGAGGGAGGAAGCAAGGAAGTCACTGATGGTGATATCCTTAAGATGATACAGAAACTCATCAAGCAGCGCAAGGAATCCGCTGAGCAGTTTACCGCCGCCGGGCGGCAGGAACTCGCCGACAACGAGCTCGCCGAGGCCGCCGTTATGGAGAAGTACCTCCCGAAGCAGCTCAGCGAGGCAGAGGTTGAGGAGAAGGTCAAAGAGATCATCGCCCAAGTTGGCGCCACCTCGATCAAGGATATGGGCAAGGTTATGGGTACCGCCAACAAGGCCCTTGCCGGCCAGTCGGACGGCAGGACCATATCTTCAGTTGTCAAGAGACTGCTCTCTTAGTCCTTCTTTCTCTGATAGACTTTAATCCAATCAATCCGGAGCTCGGAAGGAAGCTGTTCCGGATTGACTGGTCCGACCCAGCTGCCGCCGAGTTGGTTGGAGAGGATCATGTAATATGAGTAATCAGCCCACGGGAACTGGCCTTCCGCACCCTCGAGACGAGGATAGGTCAGGGTCCATTCACCATTGGTGTACATCCTGATGCTGTCCCTATAGACTTCCACCGCATATATGTTCCACTCTTCCGGATCAATCGGAGCAGTGGAGCCATGAGGAGGATTGTTCCCGTCGACTTTCTTTGAATAGTCACAGTGGACTGTCTGATAGACAATACGATCGGAATTCAGATGCTCCATGATGTCCAACTCACCACCGGTCGGCCATGGGATATCCGCATCGGGCATAAGCCAGAGCGCCGGCCAGAAACCACCCGCGCAGTTGAACTTGGCCTTGATCTCATATTTGGCTAGGGAGAAGGATTTCTTGCCTTTGCTGCGGACACCACCGGTGACAAAAGCTGTCGTGTCATCCCCGCTGAAGTCGTTGTTCTTTCCCATCAATACGAGTTGGCCATCCTCGATGAAGGCGAGGTCCTCACGCAGGGACATCATGTCGTTCCAGTCACCAGCACCATGTTCCACCCTGCTCCAGACCGTCTGGTCAATCTCCGGTCCGTCAAAATTCTCTTCCCAGACGAGTTTCCATCCGTCTTTGGGTTGCCCGCAAGCCACGACTAAAATAGCGGCTAGCAAAAGTGTGAATGTGTTTCTCATAATACCTGTTATTTATAGACGTTGCGAATCAGTTTGAGTTTTTTCCCGTAAGGAGGCTTCAGAAGGTCGAAATTGAGCCAGGAGGACTTGTAGAGGATAGATTTCCTGTGTGAGAATGTCGTGAAGCCAGTCTTTCCATGATACGCTCCCATGCCAGAATTACCGACACCCCCGAATGGCAGGTTCTCGTTGCCGATATGCATCACGGTCTCGTTGACGCATCCTCCTCCGAAAGACACTTGAGAAAGGACACTGCGGACCTCACTACGCTTCTTAGTGAATATGTATAGGGACAGAGGCTTCTCCCCTTCCTTGACTTTGTCAATCACTTCGGTCTGAAGGTTGTCATACTCAATGACCGGCAGTACAGGCCCGAATATCTCCTCCCCCATCGATGGATCATCCCACCCGCAATTGTCAATCACCGTCGGAGAAATGTAATTGATCCTTTCTTCCGAGAATCCTCCGATCACCACTTCGCCAGGCGATACCAGTCCGGATGGCGAGACCACTGCCACCCTCGGCACGTTAAGAGGGGGGACCGGAGCGGAGCGAAGCGAAGCGAGCGGTGGGGCCGAGCGAAGCGAGGCGGTCGATCCGCCGGAGCTGGTATCGCCTGGCAATGGAATAAGAGCGGCAATACGGTCGAAGTGCCGTCTTGTGGCGATCAAAGTCATGTCGGCGGGACGTGTGGATATGTCACCGAAAAAGTCCTGGATGACGGTGCGCATCGTGCTGATGAACTCCGCATGGACCGACTTATGAACCAGGACATAGTCCGGAGCCACACAAGTCTGGCCAGCATTCAGGAACTTGCCCTTGGCAATCCTCTCGCATGCGAGTCTCACATCCGCCGACTCGCACACGATCGCCGGACTCTTTCCGCCAAGCTCAAGTGTCACTGGAGTCAGGTGCTTGGAAGCCGCCCCCATCACGATCTTCCCGACTTTGGGGCTTCCAGTGAAGAATATGTAGTCATATCTCCGTGAGAGCATCTCCTCATTTGAAACATTGTCGGGTATTACCTCAACGACCTCAGGGTCAAATACTTCTTTCAGCATCTCAGCGAGGACCCGGGAAACATTAGGAGTCTGTCTCGAAGGCTTCACGACAACCGTGTTGCCAGCGGACAAAGCGGCTGCCAAAGGAGCCGCCACAAGGTGAAGTGGATAATTGAACGGACCTATCACCAATACTTTACCGTATGGCTCGGAAATGATCCTGCTTTTCGCTGGCCAGAGCACCAAAGGAGTAGGAACCGCCTCCGGCTCCATCCAGTCCCTCATATGAGAGAGTATCTTTCGGAAAGCGTTATAGAGAAAGCCGATTTCCATCGTGTAAGTCTCGAACTCCCCTTTCCCGAAGTCTTTCTCGAAAGCGGCGACAAAATCGCTCTCACGAGCCTTGATAGCATCCCAAAGGGCATAAATCCTCTTCGCCCTGACTCCATATTCAGTACTCTTAAGGTCATGATTCTCAACCGCGAGCAGCGAGAACGCCACTATCATCTGGGCTAAGATGTAGGTAGACATGACTAAGAGACCATGATGAGGAATCTCGAGATCCGTGAATGCTCCTATCGCCACCAAGAAGTCAGAGAAAGCGAAAATGACGAAGCCCAGAGCGGTTAGCAAATACAAGGGGCGCTTCCGGTCAATAGCGGCCGTGACACTGGCATGGATTAGGAAGGCGAAGGCACATGCGTAAACCTTGACCGCGGTCGCCATGATTCCCTCTACGGGAAAACGACTTGCCAAGTTGAGAATCCCGACAATTAGAATGGCAAGAAAGAAGACCGAAGCTACCTTGCCGGAAACGCCTTTGACCTTCCACGGCGACGGTAACACACTGAAATAGAATATGTGCCCGATAAGGAAAGCTGCCATTCCCGCAAGAAAGGGACCAAAGCCACCAATCATCAGAAGGATGTCGCCTACCGCTCCGAAAAGGAGCGCGCTTATTATGAGCGGCACTCTGTTTCCCCTGATGTCGCGCTCCTTGGCGATAAGATAGACCGCCAAGGCGATAAGGGGCATGAGCAAGGGCTTCGAGATCATCTCCAACGGCCTTGAGCCGATGGTCACAGCGATAAGATTCACCACAACCGGGACGCAGAAAATATACTTCAGAGACTTCATATCCATTCGATTCTTTCAAATATAGGCATTTTCGTCGAGGATTGTAGGGTGGTTGTCGATTATGGTTTCAAGAATTGTCAGTTAACGGTATTTTCGGCCTCGGATTGATATTTTACAACACCATAATATGAAAAGAAACAGAATTATTTTTGCCATAACTGTTCCGGCGCTGCTACTCGGAGCGACCATCTATGGCCAGCCTAAAGCGTGGACGCTGCAGGATTGCATCGAATACGCGATCGATAATAATATTTCCCTTCAGCAGAGCAGGAACAGTTTTTTGTCAGGACTTGAAGACACCTACCAGGCTAAAGCAGCCATGCTCCCATCGGTAAGTTTCTCATCCAGCCAGGGACTGTCCAACAGGCCTTTCTCCGACACCGGAACCAGTTCTGTGGTAGGCTCTAATGTCTATAGCACCACCAAATCGTCAAGCTACTCAGGCAATTACGGCGTAAACGCCGGGATGACTATCTGGAATGGAGGGAGCCTCAGGACCGCCCTGAGACAGCAACAGGTCCAGAACTCGATCGACTCCCTGTCTGTCGAGGAGACCACTAACGACATCGTGATCTCGATTGTCCAGGCCTACGTACAGTGCCTCTACGCGAAGGACGCCGTATCGGTAAGCGAGAGCAACGCCGAGGCTTCAAAGGCAGCTCTGGACAGGGCCGTGGAGATGAAGAACGCCGGAGAGCTCAGCAAGGTCGATGTGGCCCAGCTCGAAAGCCAACACGCCAGCGACGTGTATCAGATCACCTCTTCTAGAGTCAACCTCGACAACAGCCTCCTTCAACTGAAGCAGCTCCTGGAGCTCGGGATCAGCGACGAGATAATCCTCGAAGCTCCCGAGAATGAGGAGGCTGAGATCCTTAAGCTGCTCCCCGCGAAAGAGGAGGTCTATGCCAACGCGCTCGAAGCGATGCCCGAGATCAAGAAGGCGGGACTCAATGTTCACGCCGCAGAACTGGCCATTAAGCGGGCCAAGACGGGCGCCCTCCCCTCAATCTCCGCCAACGCAGGAGTCAGCACCACCAACATCTCCGGGACGGGTAATTCGATAGCCAGCCAGATACAGAAGAATTTCAGCGAGAACATAGGCCTTAGCCTAAGCGTTCCGATCCTCCAGGGAAGGCGCAACAAGACAGCTGTCAACAAGGCCCATATCGCGGCGGACAATGTCAGGCTCCAGCAGATGAGCGCTGAGAAGACCCTTCTCAAAGAAGTGGAGAACGCCTACCTCGATGCCGTGTCCTCGCAGTCGCAGTACATCTCCGCCAAGGAGCAGGCCAAGTACGCCGAGCAGAGTTATGAATACACCTCCGAGGCCTTCAAGGTCGGGAAGAAAAACACGGTCGAGCTGATCAACGCCCAGAACAGCCTGCTCAGCGCCCAAGTCTCCCTGCTACAGGCCAAGTACAACGCCATGCTCGGGAACATCCTTCTCGACATTTACCAAGGTAATTATAAAATAAATGGATAAAGACATGAAAAAGAAAACTTTATGGATTATTCTCGGAATCATTGCCGCGGCTGTCGTCCTATGGCTTGTGTTCCGTCCTACAGGAAAAGAGAGCGTCACTCTCGAGACCGCTACCGTCCAGAGGATTGACATTTCCAGTTCAGTCACGGCCACCGGAACCGTCGAGCCGGTGACGAAGGTCGAGGTCGGCACACAGGTCTCCGGAATAATCAGCAAGCTCTATGTGGACTACAACGACGTGGTGAATGCCGGGCAGGTGATCGCCGAGATGGACAAGGTTAATCTCCAGGCCGAACTGTCGGCAGCGAACGCCCAGCTCTCGACCGCCAAGACCGAGTTCGAATACCAGCAGAAGGAATTCAACAGGATGAAGACCCTGCACGATAAGGAGCTTATAAGCGACTCGGAGTTCGACCAGTCGCAATACCAATATCAGAGCGCCAAGAACGCTTATTCACAGAGTCAGGCATCCTACACCAAGGTCAGGAGGAACCTCTCCTACGCCACGATCACCTCACCCATAGACGGAGTCGTGATCAGCAAGGCGGTCGAAGAAGGCCAGACCGTGGCGGCCGGATTCTCCACCCCCACGCTCTTCACGATCGCAAAAGACCTCACGGACATGCAGGTCATCGCCAATGTCGATGAGGCTGACATCGGCCAGGTGAAAGAAGGTCAGAGGGTCACCTATACGGTCGCCGCTTACCCCGACGACGTGTTCGAGGGAAGGGTCAAGCAGGTCAGGCTCGAGGCAACAACCACTTCGAATGTCGTGACCTACGAGGTGGTGATAAACGCTCCCAATCCGGACCTCAAGGTTAAACCCGGCCTCACGGCGACAATCACCATATTCACCCTGGAGGAGGAAGACGTCCTCTCCGTGCCTACGAAGGCGCTTAGGTTCACCCCCGATCCGGAGATACTTAAAAATCTCGGTGTAACCATCGCGGGAAGGCCAGAGAGAAGCGAGTCCACAAGGACCGTCTGGGTTAAGAAAGGTGACAGCATATCCCCCGTACAGGTTGTAACCGGAAACACCAGCGGTGACCGTACAGGCATAGAGGGAGGCCTTGCTGAAGGTGACGAGGTCGTGACCGGCTTCAGCGCTGAGGCGTCCAAAAAGAAACAGGAAAGCGTCGAGAGAAGTCCCTTCGCTCCAGGGCCTCCAGGTGGCAGGAATAACGGTAACGCCTCCAAGGGCGGATCGTCGAACGCCCCCCAGAATATTCCCGCGCCACAGAAGTAAACAGCTATGGGCAAGGAAGTTATCAAGCTTGAGGACATAAAGCGCGACTTCAAGGTCGGATCGGAGGTTGTCCATGCGCTGAGGGGGGTCTCCTTCAGCATAATGGAGGGCGAGTTCGTGACCATCATGGGCAGTTCCGGATCGGGGAAATCGACCCTCCTGAACACCCTCGGTTGCCTCGACACTCCCACCTACGGAGAGTATTATCTTGACGGAGTGGCCGTGAGGACGATGAACAAGGACCAGAGGGCGACGCTGCGCAACCGCAAGATCGGCTTCGTGTTCCAGAACTACACCCTGCTCCCGAAGACAACCGCGATCGAGAATGTCGAGTTACCGCTTCTGTATAACCCGAAATATTCAAGGAAGGAGCGCTACGACATGTCCGTGGAGGCGCTTAAGGCCGTCGGACTAGGGGACCGCCTAGAGCATAAGAGCAACCAGATGTCGGGAGGCCAGATGCAGAGGGTAGCCATAGCGAGGGCCCTGGTGAACAACCCGGCCGTCATCCTCGCCGACGAGGCCACCGGCAACCTCGACACCCGCACGAGCTTCGAGGTACTGGTACTGTTCCAGAAACTCCACTCCGAGGGTCGCACAATAATATTCGTGACCCACAACCCGGAGATCGCGATGTACAGCACAAGGACAATCACCCTCAAGGACGGCAGGGTCATAAGTGATGAATATAACGGGAAAATACTGGACGCGGCCCAGGCGCTCGCATCCCTCCCGGTCGAGAAAGAATAACAGGAAATGAATTTCGCCAATCTATTCAGAATAGCGCTCAAGGCGCTTAGCAACAATAAGTTCCGCGGATTCCTCACAATGCTGGGAATCATCATCGGCGTGGGATCCGTGATCACCATGCTGGCCATCGGCCAGGGCTCCAAGAAGAGCATCCAGGCTGAGATCAGCGAGATGGGTTCCAACATGATCATGATCTCACCGGGAGCCGAGCGGAGGGGTGGTGTCAGGATGAGCAGGGACGATGTGCAGACCCTGAAGGTCAAGGACTTCGAGGACATCCGGGATAACTGCAAGTACGTGACCCTGGTCTCCCCCACCGTAAACGCCTCCGGGCAGGCGGTCTATGGGGCCAACAACACTCCCACCTCCGTTTACGGCGTGACCCAGGAATATCTGGACATCCGCGGCTACAAGGTCAAGGACGGCGACGTGTTCTCAGACCAGGACATCCACACATCGGCCAAGGTGTGTGTCGTGGGCCAGACCGTGGTGGACGTGCTGTTCCCCGGCGGCGAGGAGCCGGTCGGCAAAGTCATCCGATTCGGTAGCATCCCGTTCAGGATCGTGGGGGTGCTGGAAAGCAAGGGCACCAACACTATGGGACAGGATCAGGACGACCTCATGTTCGTTCCTTACACCACCGTGATGAAGAGGATCCAGGCCGTCACTTACCTGCAGGGCATAACCTGCTCCGCCATCAGCGAGGAATACACGGACCAGGCCATCGAGGAGATCGGCGCCATCCTCCGGGAGAACCACAAGCTCAAGGAAGGAACCGAAGACGACTTCAACATCCGCTCCCAGCAAGAACTGTCATCGATGATGACTTCAACCAGCGACATGATGAGCACCCTGCTCGCCGCGGTGGCCGCAATATCATTGATAGTCGGAGGAATAGGCATTATGAATATTATGTATGTCAGCGTGACTGAAAGGACCAAGGAGATCGGCCTGAGGATGAGTATCGGAGCCAAGGGACGGGACATCCTGTCGCAGTTTCTCATAGAGGCGACCCTGCTTAGCGTCGCGGGAGGAGTGATCGGTGTGATACTCGGGATCGTCGCGGCTTACGTTGTCAAGGTGCTGCTGAGCTATCCCATCTCCATATCAACCGGAAGCATAATACTGTCGTTTGTGGTCTGTACCGTAATCGGGATTTTCTTCGGATGGTACCCGGCACGCAAAGCTTCCAACCTGGATCCGATCGAGGCGCTCCGCTACGAATAAATTGTTATATTCGCGTATATGAGAACAGACGAGAAGACAAGGGAATACACTTGGCTGCTGCACATCGCGATCTGGGTGGTGCTATTCGGCATGCCGTTTTTCTCTCCAAGACCAGGACATCCTCTCCACGGCGGAGTTAATTTCGGACGCTTCGTCCCCACTCTCGTGTCATTTCTTATCATATTCTATGTCAATTACTTCCTTCTCATCAAAAAGTATTTGTACCGGAAGAGACTGGGATTGTTCATCCTATGGAATGTGATACTGGTGGCGATTGTCAGCCTGGCCGTCCATTTCACCCACCGGCTCCTGTTTCCCATGCCGGTGAATCCGGGCCGCCCGTTGAGGCCGAGAACAACCCTTGACAGCATCAGTTTCATCACCCGCAACACAGTTATCTATTTGGCGATCATCTGCGTCGCAGTGGCGGTAAAGATGACAGAAAGATGGTACCGGGATGAGAAAAGGAGAGACGAGATGGAGAAAGCCGCTGCTGAGGCGGAGCTGACCACCCTCAAGAGTCAGGTCAACCCCCACTTCCTGTTCAACACCCTCAACAACATTTATTCCCTGATCCAGATTGACCAGGCCAAGGCACAAGAGGCCGTCCATGACCTGAGCGGGATGCTCCGTTATGTTTTGTATGATAGCGAGAAACCAGCCGTCGCACTCAGCGACGAGACCGCGTTCCTGAGTGATTACATCAAGCTGATGAGCATGCGCTGCTCATCCAATGTCAAGATAGAAACCTCCTTTCCAGCTAACGGTTCGAACCGTCAGGTAGCTCCCCTGTTGTTTATTCCCCTGGTGGAGAACGCCTTCAAGCATGGCATCTCTCCCAGCGAGCCTTCATCCATTAAGGTTGACCTTCATGAAGATGGGGATTATGTGGTCTGCATGGTGGAGAATACCGCCTTCCCCAAGGATGACAATGACCGGAGTGGTTCCGGAATAGGGATCAAGAACCTTTGCCGGCGTCTTGACATGCTCTATCCCGGAAATTACTCTTTTGAATATGGTAAAACGGAGAATCTCTACCGCTCCCTTCTCAAGATCAACGCTTCTGAAATCATTCCTGAATGAGAACCATTAGTTGCATAGTGATTGACGACGAGCCTCTGGCTCTTCAGCTGATGGAGTCCTATGTGAAGAAGACTCCCTTCCTGGAGCTTAAAGGGACGTTTCCGAGCGCCACTGCCGCTTTCGAGTTCATCCAGAACGAGCCGGTGGAGCTTCTTTTCTGCGACATTCAGATGCCGAGCCTCAGCGGGATGGAACTCTCCAGGATGCTACCTGAGGGCACGAGGATCATTTTCACGACCGCGTTCAGCCAATATGCGGTCGAGGGCTTCAAGGTTCATGCCCTTGACTATCTCCTTAAACCCATATCCTACGACGACTTCCTTGAGTCAGCCAAGCATGCGTTTTCTGTTCTTTCCGGACAGCCAAACGATGCAGGACAAGTCAGAAGCATTTTCGTGAAGACAGAATACAGGCTGCGGCAGATCGAGCTTGACAACATCACCTTCATCGAGGGCTTCAAAGACTATGTACGCATACACCTCGCAGACGGCTCCGATCCTGTTCTAACCCTCATGCGGATGAAAACGCTGGAGAAACAGCTACCATCCGACCGTTTCGTCAGAGTACAGAAGTCGTACATCGTCCAGATTCCGAAGATAGAGGCTATCGAGCGCTCCCATATTATCATCGGGAAAGACAGGATCCCTATTGGTGAGGCTTATCTGGAAAGCCTTCTCAAGGCTATCGGAGGCGACTCCATTATGCCTAACTAAACAGCTTTATCAGTTTGCAGCAGAATTTGGTGTAAACCTGTTTGGCTATCGGTACCCGGCATCCATGAACGTATTTCATGTTGGCGAGGATGTCCACGACATCCGGATGGGCCGCCAGAGTCTTGAACCAGAATGTTATGCAACAATACCACCCCGCCCTTAGCAAGATATAGATACCAGAAGTGGCTACGGGTCCCCTGTCTTTTGGAAGATTCTCGTACAAATGGAGCATATTCTCCGCCGAATGATGCCTGGACCTGATAAGTCCTACTCGAGTCAGTGAGCCTGACCTTCTGCGGCGATAATGATACAAGGGTTTCCGGAGGTGGACACACTTTGCGGCGGCATACATTATCTGGGTTTGGAATACGATATCCTCGTGATACCCCCTGATAGGGACAATCATATTGTCAATATCATACAATTCCCTGCGCGCCAGCTTATTCCACATATATGCCCGAATCACGCCATTATTGACAGCTTTTACAGCGCCGGGGCCGTCGGATGGAGAAAACTCACGCTCCAGAGCAATCCCGGTTTTGCCTCTGTCATGCTCTTTGAAAAAATCGCAGTACACCAGATCGGCGTCCTCCTCCAACGCGGTCCCAACCAACTTGCTAAGATAATCAGGTTCAACCCAATCATCAGAATCCACATGGATGATGAAATCACCTGTCGCGAAATGGAGACCCGTCATTCTCGCCTTTGGCAAGCCAGCATTCTTCTGCCTGATTATCAACGATTTCCCCCTTACTTCCGGATGGGATTCAAGAACTTCCATGAGGATGTCCACAGAGTTGTCCGGCGAGCCGTCATCGACGAAGACCAGCTCCATATTGCCGTAATCCTGCGCGCAAAGAGACTCAACACACTGCCTTATGTACCTCTCAACCGAATAGATAGGGACAATCACAGATACTTTTGGAGTGTCAGCTTCCATAATCAAGCGGGATTACTCTCATATTTTGAGACTTCAGGCAAGGCAGACTCAAAAGCCTCGATAAGACTTGGTTTAATAGACTGGAAACGCCGCTCGCTCATGCTGACATCGTTGATACAGACCATGCTCTCCGTTGGATGGGTGATAAAAGCCGCGATTCTTTTCATGGACGAGGCGGCCAGGGAGAAATGCTTGTTCGAAAGAGGGCTAGGCACGACATTACCACCATAGTACATATAATCAAGGAACAGGTACTGGTTGTAATTCCGCTTGTCCCTTATAGGAGTAAGCGAAGCCATTATCTTATCTTCCTTTTTAGTGAAAACCTCCTCACAAAGGCTTTTCAACATGGGAGAACACACATGTTGCGGCCTGACGGCGAATATACCCTTACGCATCCCGAGAGCTTCCCTCGCGAGGGAATCAGACATGAATACCAGCTTTTTATAGGCGCTTGCCCCAAACATTACCTTGTGGAATCCTATCGCCGGTTTTCCGTCCCTGAAGAACACGTCTTCCTGGACAGGACGCATGGGAAACATATCGTCGTTGAAATATAGGAACCTTTCGTCAAGGTCCTCGATCCGATGGAGGAACATCTCGATCATGCTCGAGTTGAATGTGGGAAGGAAAGCTTCCGGAATGATATCCCGGTGAAGAACCACATGAACGGCTCCTTTGTCAACCCAATAAGGGACCTGGCTCTCTCTGGCGACCACTAGATGGACCTTCCTGACACATGGCATGAACCTCTCGATCCCTCTCATGAGATACCTCAAAGTGTCCCAATCCCGGAACCTTTTTGAGAGCGCCTCACCTCCGACAGCCCTCTCATAATCCGCTTTCCAGAAAGGATCATTCCCATCCACATATGTAATCACCACATCCATACCGGCCGCGAATATACTGAATCCCCCTTCAAACCATCTTAAAAACAATCCAAGAGCAATTTCTCTATCACCTGAGGGAAGTGTTCCATCTCTAGGACATGCTCCTTGGCGGCGATATCATCCGGCGTGTCTTCAGGGTCTATCGGAGTGCGGAACTGAGCTATGATGCTTCCCCCGTCGACGTCCCGGGTGACCCAATGGACCGTCATGCCGGTCTCGGTCTCCCCTGCCGCCTTGACTGCCTCATGGACATGATGGCCATACATCCCTATTCCCCCAAACTTCGGTAGCAAGGCCGGATGGAGGTTGATCATCCTATGGTCATATTCGTCGATAAGGAAACCTGGTATGACCAACAAGTAGCCCGCCAGGACTATGAAGTCTATCGAATACTCCTTCAAAAGAGGCAATATGACCTCCGGATCGTTAAGTCCTGCCTTCAGGACAACCTTGACGGGAACTCCGAGCCTTTCGGCTTTGGCGACAGCCCCCGCAGAGGCCTTATTGCTGATCACCAGCGCGGCCCGGGCCACATCAGATCCATCGAAATACTTGATTATATTCTCGCAGTTCGTACCCCCTCCGGAGACGAAAATGGCCATATTCACCATAACGTATTGATTTTAATCTGTTTCCGAATCCGACTTCATGTGGACATCCACTTGCGGGAACGGAATCTGGATGCCATTATCAGCCAAAGCCTTGTATATGATCTCATTCGCTCGGGAGACGAAATTGTAACGCTGGTCTACAAGGACAAACTGCTTGACATTGAGATCCACGCTACTGTCTCCAAAGCCTTTAATGGTGACTTGGATACCATAAGATGGTTTGACTATCTCACGACCGAACTTGTCAGGCTTACAAAGAGGTCTCATTGCCTTGAGAATGACTTTCCTGGCCTTGTCAACGTCAGTTCCATATGCCACTCCAACAGGCAAGGCGATATACTCGTAAGAATCACCCTTCGTGAGATTCTTGAATGTCTTGGAGAACAGGGTACTGTTGGGGAAAGCTATGAGACTTCCCTCGATAGCTTTTATGGTGGTCGTCTGGTAACTGATACTGTCCACAGTGCCCCTGATGCCGTCGCACTCTATCGTGTCGCCAACCCTCAGGCGGCCAGACATAAGCTGGACACCATAGAAGAAATTGTTAAGTATATCCTTCATGGCGAAACCTAAACCGGCGGCGAGACCGGCTGCTATCACCTTCAGCGAGTTGGTGGGAATCTTGAGTATCCCTATAGCGGCGATGATGAAAAAGCCCCAGGTCAAAAGCCATATCACATTGTTGGCGAGAGTCAAATTAACCTCATTGTCACGAAGGAGTCTTGAACCGGACTTAGTCACGGCATCCCGGATCTTAAGGACCCTGTAGAGGGAAGATGCGGCATACTCGATGTACCTGAACACGAAGAACAAACCTACCACTATCAGCACCTTATAAAGCGAGAGAGTGATAGCCTTGACATCGAGGAAAGGATAGAACAGGGCCTTGCGGAAGATTTCCGTGAGATCGAACACCCTTGATGCCAAGAGAAGGCAGCAAGGAATGGACGCGAGGATCGCCAAAGGGATCACAACCATATCAAGCAAGTCGTACAACCAGGTCACCAGGAAAGAATCCCCCTTGGCAGGGCCAATCTCATATGGATGCTTCATCCTGTAGGCCTTGACACGCTTGGTCACTGACTTGGAGCGGTAGAGCCCCACTATCTGCTTGACGGCCAGAATCAACTGAAGGACAGCGAGTTGGAAATGCTGCCGGTCGTGGCGGTGTACGGATCATAGGTGATCTTGTATTCCGCCCTCAGCCTGCTGTATACGGACCACAGTGCCAGGCCAAGCACCAGCAGGATGATCAGTGTCCAGATCAGCCTTTTCACGATTTTCCGCTTCCGGCTTTTCTTTTTCTTCTTTCCTTCCTGTTTTTCAGCCGCTGTTTTTACTGCTTCATTCTCCGCGGCATTATTCTCAAGCCTGTCTGTCATTGCTCGGTCATCCTTTCCGTTGAATCCCTGGGGAACGTCCGTTATCATACCGTGGAAACTTAAACTCAACCTAAAGAATGACCGGACAATTCATTCTTTTTGTCTTTTCTGGTATTTCGGATTGTTTCCTGAAAGAAAAAATCCCGGTCTCTGAACAGAAATCGGGATTGAATACTTTTTATCTGGAATCAGATGTCTTCTGGTGCGGGCTTCTCCGTTTCCGCTGCGG
>JAFYYM010000118.1 GCA_017557535.1 Bacteroidales bacterium
CGGGACTAACTGAGCGAGTTCGCCGTCAAGCCCGTTTCCGACCCGGGCGAGTCGCTGAAAGACGCATGGAGCCGGCGCACCACCGTCCACCCTAACCACCGTCCCCACTAATCTCTGTCCTCAATAATCACCGTCCCCATTTACCTTCGACCATTCTGCCCACCGCCTCTTATCCTTCGTAACTCGTTACATCTAACTCATTCATACCCATTCATCTAAATCAAGGTCTATGTCCCAAAAAGGACAGAGACCCTGACTTAAAGTGTTGACGGCCAAGGTTTTGGTTATGTTTGAAAACGGTCTTTCGATTGAACACGGGGTGTACGGTTGGATATGGGGGTGTGCAATTGGATATGGTAATATGATTAACTCATTCACAACCAAGTATATGGACTAAGGTCTATGTCCACACTAATAATTGTGCGGAGAGGCCTGTTTTTACACAAATTCCGTCCGATTTGGGCGAAAAGTGTGTAAATCGGGGTGTTTTACACAAATTCCGTTCGATTTGGTCGATAATTGTGTAATTCGGGGTGTTTTGCACAAATAATTCTTAACCTCAGCCTTTTCATGAGCATAATCGGCCTGTTTTGCTTACGAAACCGCCATTTGACCCGTTTCATAAGCAAAAACACGGCTTTTTGCTCATGAGAATGAGTACAGGTGTGTCTGACCTGCTCCCCCATCCTTCGCGACACATTAACCCTAACTCATTCATAACCACGCACATTAACAAAGGTCTATGTCCCAAAAAGGACATAGACCAAGCTATTAAATATTGATGATCAGCATGTTGGAATATACAGCGACGGACAATCACACGATCAGGACACGTCCCCGTTATCGGCTTATCCATCGTCCCATTCCGGATTCAGTCGACTTCAACGGGAAACCTGGCAAAAGGACGTGGGGGACCTTGTACAAATCTCGTTTGTACAAAAAATCGGAGCCGGCTCACAATCGAGCCGGCTCCTTTCCTGGAGCGGAATACGAGGTTCGAACTCGCGACCTTCGGCTTGGGAAGCCAACGCTCTACCAACTGAGCTAATTCCGCATGGGATGACAAAGATAGGGAGAGTTTCCCGAAAATCCAAACCTCGCCACCGACTTGTTAAAAATTGAAAGCAAATACTTGGCATCTCATTTGGATTTATTATCTTTGTTGGGTAAAAACCGCATTTTTAATAATGGACAAACGCATTGAACTCAATCCGAACGAGGTCGTGGCTTTCCTGGGCAAACTGCCCGGAGAGTTCACCCGCGCCGATATGCTTACCTTCATCCGCGAGAAAGGGATCCGGATGATCGATTTCATGTATCCCGCCGAAGACGGACGTGTCAAGACCCTGAATTTTACCGTCAATAACCTCGAATATGCCGAGACCGTCATCACCGAAGGCGAACGTGTGGACGGCTCCAGCCTCTTCCCTTCCTTCATCGAGGCCGGCAACAGCGACCTGTACGTCCTCCCGCGCTACAGGACCGCTTTCGTGGATCCCTTCAACGAGATTCCCACCCTGTGCTTCCTGTGCAGTTTTTACGACAAGAACGGAGAACCTTTCGACTGCGCCCCCTACCAGACCCTGATGCGGGCCGAGGACGCTTTCTACCAGTCTACCGGAATGACCTTCGAAGCGATGGGCGAACTGGAGTACTACGTGATCACCGAAGCCGATTCCCTGTTCCCCGCCACCGACCAGAAGGGTTATCACGAATCCGAGCCCTTCGCCAAGCTGAACGATTTCCGTCGCGCCTGCATGGTCCGCATCGCCCAGACCGGCGGCCAGATCAAGTACGGCCACAGTGAAGTGGGCAACTTCACCCTGGACGGGAAGATTTACGAACAGAACGAGATCGAGTTCCTTCCCAATCCCGTAGAAACGGCCGCCGACCAGCTCCTGCTGGCGAAATGGGTCATCCGGAACCTCGCCTGGCAGTGGGGGCTGGACGTCTCCTTCGCCCCGAAGATCACCACCGGCAAGGCCGGATCCGGCATGCACATCCACATGCGCCTGATGAATGACGGCAGGAACGCTACGCTGGGTCCGGACGGCAAACTGTCCGACATCGCCCGCCGCGCCATCGCCGGCCTGATGATGATGGCCCCGTCCATCACCGCCTTCGGGAACAAGAACCCCACCTCCTACTTCCGCCTGGTCCCCAACCAGGAAGCACCGACCAACGTATGCTGGGGTGACTGCAACCGTTCCGCCCTCGTCCGCGTTCCATTGGGGTGGTCCTCGGGCGTGGACATGTGCACCCGGACCAATCCGCATGAAAAACCGGTCGATGTGGACACCACGGACAAGCAGACGTTCGAGATGCGTTCCCCGGACTGCTCCGCCGACATCTACCAGCTGATGGCCGGACTGTGCGTCGCCGCCCGGATCGGTCTTGAAATGCGGGAGGAAGAAGCCCTGAAGATCGCCGCCGACACCTATGTCGACATGGACATCCACAAGAGCGAGAACGCCGGACGGCTGGCCACCCTGGATTCCCTGCCCACCTGCTGCTCCGAATCCGCAGCCTGTCTCCAGCAAGTCCGGGAGATCTACGAAGCCGACGGTGTTTTCAAGCCGAGGATGATCGACGGAATCATCTCCTCCCTGAAGGCCCATCACGACAAGCATCTCCATTCCGACGCAAAGAAGGATCCGGCGCTGATGCGGAAACTCGTGGACCAGTATTTTTACTGCGGATAATATTCAGACTACTGAAATCACGGATCCGGCCTCTTTCGGGCCGGATTTTTCGTACCAGTTTTCAGTAAATTTCACGGGCCCGTCACATCCCTGCGACAGACCCGCTACTTAACCTAAACTTAAACTATGAAAAACTTCAAGGGCAAAGATACGAAAGATTCTCAATCTTACAAGGAATAATGACGAATTTTAGCATATTTCAGCAACAAAATTTTTTCTCCGAATCTTTCAAAAGACACTTTTGCCTTGATTTCCGGCACTTGACCCGTAATTTCTAGGATTTTTCCAACCCCGAACCGGTTATGCTCAATCCGGTCTCCCACCTTGAAGCTGGACATCGGGTCGGGAACGAAATCCGCATCTTGGGCCCGGGGTGGCAACGGCCGGTTCCGGACCTCCTCCAAAGTCATCGGACGGCCTGTCCCGATGGTATTTTTCACCACTCCTCCCATCCTGTCATTCCGACCGCCCACCGGCCGGGAAGGAATCTCCTTTCCTCCCCCGAACCGTCCGAACCGGAATCCCGGATAATCATCCTCCGGCTCCACCCCTGCAATCAAATCCTCCTTCCGCAGGGGATTCTGCAGATACTGGGGGGCGATTTCACGAAGGAAGCGGCTGGGGGAATTGGATTCGTGCCTGCCGTTGCGCATCCGGGTCTGCGCGTAGAAAAGTGTGACAACTTTTTTCGCTCGAGTCAGGGCAACATAAAATAAGCGTCTCTCCTCTTCGAGTTCCCTTTCTGTCAGTGTCCAACCACCGGACGGAAATAGATTCTCCTCCATGCCTGTCACCATCACATAAGGGAACTCCAAGCCTTTAGCAGAATGCGCCGTCATCAGCGCTACCCTGTTGGATATTTCGTCAACCGCAACGTCCACGGCGGAAAGCAACGAGTTATTCTCCAGAAAAGAAGGCAATGTAACCACCGGTAATTCGGCAATTGGTATGTCGGTCACATCTGTATATCGGCCCTCCTCCACCAATTCATTGCAATACTCTCCATGCTGATCTTCTACATATCCCTTGACGTTATTCAGAAGTTCCTGAATGTTGGCGAACCGATCTTGCCCTTCGTTGGAATTATCTTCTTTGAAATATACAAAAAGACCAGAATCCAATACCAGATTCATTGCCACCTCATAAGCATCGACCGTTTCAATCCCTTTGGCGGCCTTTTCTATCATTGCGCAGAATGCACGAATCTTTGCACATGCGGCATTCCTAAGTCCAAAACTCTCTAAGTCTGACAAGAAAGCAGCCTCGAACAGTGATATCCCATGTGCCTTAGCGGCGGCAGAAAGCGCATTCAGCGAAGTGTCACCAATGCCACGGGCAGGCTTGTTGACAATACGCTTGAAAGACTCATCATCCTTTGCATTGGCTGCTAGCTTAAAATAGGCCATCAAGTCCTTAACTTCTGCCCGATCGTAAAAAGCAGTACCCGACCAGACTTTATAAGGAATATTGCGTTTACGAAGTTGCTCTTCCAAAGCGTTAGACTGGGAGTTAGTCCGATATAAGATAGCAAAATCTTCATACGCAGCGTGCTCCGATTGCATACGTTGCAGGATTGCCGATGCGACCAAAACTCCTTCATCGTGTTCGGAATATGCACGCACAAGACGTATTTTCTCCCCTACCCCCCCCCTCGACACGCACTGCTTCGGGATCCGCTCTTCGTTCTTGGAAATCAAGGAGTTTGCCGCGTTGACGATATTCTGTGTAGATCGATAATTCTGTTCCAGACGAAAGGTTTTCGCCTCAGGAAAATCCTTCTTAAAATTTAGGATATTCTCAATCTTTGCCCCTCGGAAAGCATAAATAGACTGCGAATCATCCCCCACCACTGTAATGTTCTTGTGCACGGCCGCCAATTTCCTGAGAATCAGATACTGCGAAACGTTTGTATCTTGATACTCATCAACAAGAATAGCGCTGAAGCGATCCCGAATAGCGAGTAGTGCCTCTTTATCATTCAGTGTTCCCTTAAGCAGGATATTCATATAGAGGAGGATGTCATCGAAGTCCATCACTCCGGACTGGCGGCATGTATTGCAATAAAGCTGGTACACCTTATAAATGTCCGGTTTATTATGAACAATATCATCTTGTAGATAACCGCCCTTCCCTTCGGAATACGGAGTGGGAGTAATCAAGTCATTTTTCGCCCTGGAGATGCGTGATAGTACCTCCTTAGGTTTGTACAACTTTTCATCCAGATTCAACTGTTTGATGCATGTTTTTACGGCACTCACTGAATCCGATGTGTCATAGATGGTGAATCCAGATGGGAAGCCAATCTTATCGGCGAATTCCCGGAGGAACCGGATGAAGACCGAATGGAACGTGCCCATGTAGATGCGGCGGGCCTTGCGCTCCCCCACCATCTGCGCGATGCGCTCCTTCATCTCGTTCGCCGCCTTCTTGGTGAAAGTGAGGGCCAGGATCCGCGCCGGATCCGTCCCTTTCTCGATCATGTAGGCTATCCTGGAAGTCAGTACGCGGGTCTTCCCGGAGCCTGCCCCCGCCACGATCAGCACCGGTCCTTCCACACATTCAACCGCCTGCCTCTGCTCCTTGTTCAAATCCTCAAG
>JAFYYM010000119.1 GCA_017557535.1 Bacteroidales bacterium
ATCCGCTATGGCGAGCGCGTCATCCTGGATTCCCTGAACTGGACCGTGCGGCAGGGGGAACACTGGGCCTTGACCGGTGCCAACGGCAGCGGCAAGAGCACGCTCCTGAGCCTTATCAACGCCGACAATCCCCAGGCCTATGCCCATGATATCGAGCTTTTCGGCCGTCCCCGCGGCACCGGCGAGACCATCTGGGACATCAAGCGTCAGATCGGCTTCGTGAGCCCGGAACTGCACCGCGCCTTCCGGCTGGACGCTCCGGCGCTGGACATCGTCACCAGCGGGCACTTCGACACGGAAGGCTTGTTCCGGAAGCCGTCCGAGGAACAAAGAACCATTGCGCGGCATTGGATGGAGGAATTCGGCGTCGGCAATCTGGCAGAGCGGCCCTTCCTGCGGCTTTCCAGCGGAGAGCAGCGCCTATGCCTGGTGGCCCGTGCCTTCGTCAAGGACCCGCCTCTCTACATCCTGGATGAACCCCTGCAAGGCCTGGATGAACCCCAGCGGCGGCACGTGAAGACCTTGTTGGACCGCTACTGCGGCGCCCCCGGAAAAACCCTCGTGATGGTGACCCATTATCCCGAAGAATATCCCGGTTGCATTGACCACAGCCTGACTTTATAGCCCGGTATGGAAAAATTGCGGCTCTGACACTTGCACTTCCGGAAAAAATGCTTACCTTTGCAGTCCCGATTTCCCGGGATACGTATTGGAGAGATGCTCGAGTGGCTGAAGAGGCACGCCTGGAAAGCGTGTGTACCCCAAAAGGGTATCGCGAGTTCGAATCTCGCTCTCTCCGCCAAATCCGGCCTTGCAGACACCTGCAGGGCCGATTTCTTTTTTGTTACCCCAATGTTACCCCATTTTGAGGACTATTTTCGGGGATGTGGAGTCAGGTGACTACTGGAGTTATCATGTGTTATCTCTGATACGAAGCTTATTATTTCGTTCTGTTTCTGGATGATTTCTTCCGAGAGCATGGCCAACTGGTTCAGGAAGTAAGCTGCTGCCCTTCCATTTATCAGCGGCTCCCCGTTCTTTCGCTTCACGTTCAGCGAGCTATGCAGCGCACGGACCGCCTGGTTAAAGTTCACACCAATCCTCTCGATTTGCGCACTCAGATTGTTGATCTGATTCCGTATTGTCCGGTCCGTTACGATCACCTTTTCTACGGTAATCTTTTGCTGCAGTATCCTGTGCCGAAAATACTTTGACATCGAGAGATAATCCGCATTCGCCATGTCACGGCGAATCTGGATTTCCTCTTTCTCTGTCACTCGGAAATGATGCCAGATACATCTTGGCTCTTTCTTATATGTACCCATAACTATATCGTCTTTTCTTGCGGACGCGACTCCGGAGCTAGTCCGATTCCCGACCGGGTTGTCGTTAGGGGCACGAAATCTTTCGTGACACAACGACCCATCTGGCCCTCAGGAAAACAGTTGGGTAATACCCCGGGGCAGGGGCTTTCAACACCTGCTTTTTTTCTCTTGAGACTAACATCCTAAATAGGCTAACATCCTAAATAGGACAACATCCTAAATAGGACAATATCCTAAATAGGACAATATCCTCTTGAGGCACAGTACCTCTTGAGGCACAGTACCTCTTGAGGTACACATCCTCCAGAGGATCTTAATCCTTATAACCAAGTATCCCCTGAAGGATTATTTTTTAGATTGCCGCCTGTAACTCGTCGCCATGAAACATAAGGGGAGCATCATCTCTGCCATCCGGTCATACATCCTCTCTCCATACCGGTCACGAAGTCCGCTTCTATCCAGGTTCGAGGTAATCACCGTAACCAGTTGGCGATCGTACCGCGCGTAGATGATGTCCTGGATTGGATAGCGTTCCACCCCGTAGATCAGACAGCGGGAGGGTTCGATTCCGAGGTCGTCAAGGAACAAGTACCGGGCTCTCCGCATTTCTTCATAATGGTTCGCCCTGTCGTTCTGGTATTGGCAGTATTCGTCGAAGAGTGCCGTCGCCGTCGTCAGTACTGCCAGATCAGAGCCCGATCCGGAGGCCCGGATCAGAGAGCAGACGGCCTTCATCAGCGTCGTCTTCCCTGATCCGACAGTCCCATACAGGAAGAGACCGCGGATCGGATCCTCCGTGTAAAGCCAGTGGGAAACCTTTTCAATTTTATCCTCTATTTCCGTGTCGGAGATGTCCGAATATCGGACCCCTCGCCGTGTCACTTCGTTCTTGTATGCTTCTTTCAAGGCTTCCTTGATTTCCGATTCGGATAATGACGACACTCTGTCGGGCAGTTTCCTGATTTCCGGACGGTTACCAAGAGTCGTCGCCATCGAATTCCGCTGGATCAGGGATGTCAATTGGACCAGTATTTCGTTTTTCATCTTTATGATATCTTATATTTCTATCTATATCTTTTTTATTATGGGGGCCGGAAATCGGACGGGTGGGGGACTTCGTTTCGGACGGGTGCCCTGACGATTCCCGGACCGGTGGGTATCCCTTCCTTTGCCGGCTTCCATTCCATTCAGATTCGGGAATCCCGTCTGGAAGGATGACTGTATACCGGGACGGCTTCCCCATGGATGATGTACTGTTGTCAATGAGCCCTCTTGCCAGGAGGACTTGGATGGCTTTTCCCACGGTTGATCGGGACAGTCCCATCACTTCCCGGATCCTCCGATAGGATATCGGGACAGGTTCCCGCCGCTTCTTCCAGAATCCGAAAATGACGGCGAACACCAGCATCTCCGAACCATGAAGACACAACTTTTCGGAAAAGAAGGGATAGACCGTAGCATAAGGCCTCAGTCTATGGTCAATCATTTTCTCTGTCCTCCTGGTTAGCCAGACGCTTGTTTCGCTGGTGCGTGTCTGCAAGGATGCGCGCCCTTTCCACGTCGAAGACGAATCTTTTCCCGATCCTGGAGATAATGGCCTCATCTAATATCCGCTCCCTTATCAACGTATAAATCATGCTCTCACTGCAACCGAGTTTCTGGGCCAGGGCATGGACTCCAACCGCCTTCTCGTTTCCGGAGGCTACACCCAGGGAAATACCTTCCTTCGGGAGAGATGAAAGAGCAAACTGCGTGAGGGTCAGGAACTGCTCGCCGGTCATCTGCCAGAGCGGCGCCTGCAGTAAAGGTTTGATGCTGTTTTCCATAATTAATCCTGTTTTCATATGATGTTTTTCAGTAAGGAGCCGACTCCAAAAACGGCCAGGTGTTACCACCCGGCCGCAAAACTACGCTGACATCTCTGATGCGCAGGATTATTTCTTCCTTTCACCCATTATTTCTCATAGCAATCCCATCCCGCGTCCTATTTCCTCTCGATATACATAAGCCCTCTTGGCATTCTGGACGGTCTCGGCCGGATATCTTTTCTTGAACTTGTCACCATACTTCGCCATCATTTTATCGATGAAGAACACCTCACTTACCACCTGGGGTTTTAACGAACGACGGTTCTCGACGTAAATCAGCAGCGCCAGGGCTTTCCCCTGATTCGAATCCAGTGAACGGGGTGGGATAGCAGAAAAGTAGTCGTCGATTCTCTGCAGTAGATCGTCCTGGCCATCACGGAACATCTCGGGAAAGGTCCATATCGGTTCATCCTTTCTTTTATAGTCCAAAATGCTTTTGGCCAGGATTCCTCCTACCGTCAGCAGAAGCACCGTGGCTATCGTTGTGGCTGGCAGGGCATTGCCGTCCACGCAATCCGTAACGAAGGCAGGTAGGATGATAACCACCGATAGGATGAGATATGAATACTTTTTCAGCCAGTGGAATGGCTTTCCTTTTACCTTTTCACCATGGCTGAATGGCGTCATATAGTAGAACCAACGCTCCAAAGCATCCCGCAAAAAGCCCTTTATCCAGGAGGATATTCTCTTCTTCATCATCTTTTCCGATTAGATTAGCTCATTGAACTTCGTCATCGACGAAGCCTTGATGGAATCCACGATGTCGATATAGGGTTTCATCGATTTATAATCGCTGTGCCCCGTCCATTTCATCACGACGTTCGGCGGGATACCCAGGGACAGGGCATTGACGATGAATGTACGTCGCCCAGTGTGCGTCCCCAGCAGTTCCCATTTCGGGCGCACTTCATCCGTACGGACGTTGCCTTTGTAGGTCGTTACACGGATTCCCTCGTCGATTCCCGCCAGACGGCATATTTCTTTTATATCGCGGTTCATCACCTGGTTCGTATAATTGGGAAGAGCCCTTCCGCCACGGAATGGGATGTCCTTGTATTTGTCCAGGATACCCCTTGTGACATCGTTCAACTCGATGGAAATACTGTCGGCGGTCTTGACTGTCGTTACTTCGATATGGTCCCCTTTCACATCATCCCGCCTGAGATTGGAAACGTCCGAATGCCTGAGACTGGAAAAGCAGCAGAACAGGAATACGTCACGCACGGGATCGAGATAATCATTGGATCCCGTCAATTCCAGATTTCGGATCCGGGTCAGTTCGTCGCGGGTCAGGTACAGCACCTTCTTCTGGGTCCTCTTCAGCGTCGGACGGAAGGTCTTATAAGCTGCATTGGGCTTGTATCCTTTCTTGTCAGCCCAATTCAGGAACCAGCGCAAATAGCCGAGCTTTTTCTCAATCGTCGTATTCCTGAGTCCCTTCACATCATCCTCATCATATTTTTCCCGGGCACCCAGTTTCTTCCGGGGTGTCCGCAGTTTTTTCGTATCCCGAAGATAGCCTATGAAAGACGTCAGGAAGGATTCCGTCAGGTCGGAGAACAGAATCTTCTTCCTGAACGCTTTCAGGTCTTCTAGAAGCGAACCCATTTTCTGGAATGTCGCTTTCGTCCATGCATTCTTCTCTCCGCATTCCCTGCAGAACTCATCGAAGGCTTCGAAAAAGCGGACCTCCTTTTTCTTGGAAGCGGCGGCATTTTCACGCGGTGCTCCGCTTGTCTTTTGTCCGGTCTTGACAAGCCCCATCTTCTCTCGGAAGCGGGCGTCGACGTCCTTCACAGAGGGCATCACCTCGATTGCGGTATAGTAACTGAATACCGCATCCATCACCTCCCGCATCTTGTCCAGATCTTGATTGATCGTCTCTGCATCGACCCCTTTTGTACTGACATAACCGGGGCGCACCCTCTGGCCGGATTCATCCCAGGCTTCCGGGGTTTCCAGATTCCAGCCGGAGAGTTCATCGACCCGTTGGCCACTGAACGAGACCCGCATACGGATCTGATAGCTGGTCGTCTTCCGGCCAAAGGCGCGCAGCTTGAAACACAAGGCATACTTCATCCTCATGACATGACACATGTTTTTCGCGGAGCTGGCTCCGCTTTCATTGAACAAATGGAATTGTGCTGTCGATGGTTCGGTTCCGGTACAGGACCGGGTCGCCTACTTCAAAGAGGACGGGTCGGAAATACCTCCGTTGGCCGTAAGGAGACAGCCAGAATTTCTCCTTCCCTGAAATGCCTTGATTACGACTGTTGGAAATAAATACGACTTTTTACCTTTCAGGGCAATACAAAGGTATGAATACTGCCCGAGATTCGCAAATAACCAATTCCTGCCAACAAGACTTGTGTTATAATGATGACCAAAGCAGGAATTAAGGTTCAATCAGATTGTAATCATCTTATTATTAAGTATTTAACCTATTATACATTGCACAAGAATTAAGAATATTTAGCGTAAACCAAAGCAACGTCAAAATTTGTATTTAATTGATTATAAGAAATATACGTTTTTAAAAAACAAAGATGATTCCTTGTTCGAGTTTAGATTTTGTAACTTTGTAAGTCTAATCAAGAAGGAATCAACATGAGAATCTCAAGATTCATTTTTGTATTGGTGTTACTAGCTTGTCTGTCCTGCTCCAAGAAAAACGAGATGATTGACCCGGTACTCCGGGAATTGGA
>JAFYYM010000120.1 GCA_017557535.1 Bacteroidales bacterium
GTCAACCGCTCCGTCCGCACCGACCGCGACTCCAACCTCATCACCTTCCTTCGCACCTTCCTCGACACCCGCGCCATCGAGTCCCTGATCGAAGACTACCGCATCGGCGTCGCCCGCAACGGTGCCACCATCTTCTTCCAGCTCGACATCGAAGGCCGCTGCCGTACCGGCAAAGTCATGAAATATGATCCCGAGACCGGCCACCGCATCAAAGACCCGGACGTCCCGTCCCGCATCACGTGGGTGCATTCCCTGATGCGCCAGGCCGGGCAGCTGCCGCCCACCTGGAACCTCACGCAGTGCCTCTTTGGCGAACATCTGCTGAAGGAGCAGCCCGAGAAGCCGGTGGCGCTGGTCGAATCCGAGAAGACTGCTGTCATCTGCGCCGGCCTCATGCCCAAATACGTCTGGCTGGCCACCGGCGGCAAGTCCTGCGTCAACGACCGGCTCCTGGTCCTGGCCCACCGGAAGGTCGTGGCGTTCCCCGATGTCGATGGCTACCAGGAGTGGACCGAGAAGCTGGCCAAGTACAACGACCTGTCCTCCGTCACCCCGGGCTTGACCCGGGGCCTCGACATCACCGTCAGCTCTCTCCTGCAGCAAAGCGCAACTCCCGAAGACATGGAAGCCCACATCGACATCGCCGACTGGCTCATCCGCACACGGGTTCCCATGTTCAACCCCGGACTATCCCGTCATTCCGAAGCCTTCCTCAAAGCCGCCCAATTCGTCGATCCGAAGTATCACGCCGAGTTGGAAGGACTGATTGATGATTTTGAGTTGGAGTTTGTGGGCTTTGAGCCGAAACCTTCTTTGCCTTCAGAAGATTTTTCGTAATTTTGGAACCGTTAAGAATATGTCACGTTATGGAAGAGATGATCAAACAGTTTTCTCCAGCTGAACTCGAGCAAATTGGATCTCGTATTTCTGAAGGGGTTGGACATATTATTGAGCAATCCAAGCATACAATCGCCGTCTATCTCAATAGCGAAGTGTCTATGACCTATTGGCGCATAGGCAAATACATCGCCGGAGAACTGGATGCAATTGGAGAAGAGAAGTACGGTTCCAAGATTGTCGCGACACTGTCGCATCAATTGACACAGAGGTTCGGGAAAGGCTATACCCGTACCGCCATCATCCGCATGGTCAAGGTGGCACGTGAATACCCTGATGAAGAGATTGCTGCGACACTGTCGCATCAATTGACTTGGAGTCATTTTGTGGAACTCATTACCATTCCCCAGCACGCCAAACGCCTCTTCTACCAGCAAATGTCCATCCTCAATCACTGGAGCGTCCGCCAGCTTCGTGACCAGGAAGACGCCATGGCCTACGAGCGTTCCCTTATCGCAGCCAAGCCCGATGATGAGCAAGTTAAGGTACTCACCACAGTTACGCAGGGGGACATTGCGCCTGATATCATTCTCAAAAGCAGCTATGTCGTTGATTTTCTTGGACTCAAAAAAGGGTTTTCCGAGAACGAGCTGGAAGATGCTGTTGTAGAGCAGCTGGAGAAGTTTATCATGGAACTCGGCCAGGACTTCGCATTTCTGGAACGCCAGAAGAAGATTTCTATCGATTCCATCGACTACAAACTGGACCTGCTGTTCTATCACCGCCGACTGCATCGCTTGTTCGCCATCGACCTGAAGTTGGGCAAGTTCAAGCCGGAATACAAGGGCCAGATGGAACTCTATCTCAAGTACCTGAAGAAATACGAAATGCAACCCGGCGAAGAGGAACCACTGGGTATGCTGCTCTGCAGTGAGGGTAATACGGAGCACATCGAGCTGCTGATGCTCGACGAACAGAACATCAAAGTCGCTCAGTATCTCACCGTCCTGCCGGAAAAACAATGGTTCATCGACAAACTCAACCGTTCCATACTGATTGCAAGAGAGTTACAGGGAGAGAAAGGAGAGTAGAATATAGTAATTCGATAGTATTATAATTTGCGGAATCGCCCCAAAAATGGACGATTCCGCAAATTATATAAGCAAATCACAGCTTGTCCCACCCCTGTCCCACCGTCCCAATCGTCCTGCGCCCTTGGTGGGACGGGACACGCTGCAGCCAGCTCTTTCGAAGTAACGGCAGACAATGTTTCAACGATTATGGTTATCTTTGTGAAGAATAACCCACTTCCATAAGCTAATGCTTCACCATCGCATATCCATAATAACCATTTTGCTGGCCGCCCTCTTTCTCGCCTCCTGCGCCAACCACAAGACCGCAGCCACGCTGAACGACGTTGAATCCTACATCCAGGCCCGCCCCGACAGCGCCCTGGTCACCATCCGGGCCATCGATACCACAACACTCAGCACCCGCAGCCTCCGCGCCCATTACGCCCTGCTGCACGCCATGGCGCTCGACAAGAACTGGATTGATACGACCGACGTAAATGTCGTGATGCCGGCGGTGGAGTACTACGACAAGCACGGCACGGCAGACCAGAAGATGAAGGCGAACTACTACCTGGGGAGGATCTATGAGAATCAGCATGATTTGAATAAATCTATTCTGGCATATACTGTAGCTGAGGAAGTGTCTGGCGGATCGAATGACGACATGTTCAAAGGGTTGCTCAATATGGGGATATCCTTGATTTATTCAAAAGTATATCAAGTCGACAAGGCATTGGAATATGCATACAAAGGGCTCGATTATTTTGAGTCGGCGCAAGATACTACTCGGTATAACCTCTCTTTCGGAAGACTGGCAATGCTTTACCAGCAGAAGGAAGACTGGGAAACAGCTGATTCTCTATACAAAGAGTCCTTGATTCTGGCCGCAAGAGATACAGGATCTATGCGACTTTATCTGTCTCAATATGCGTCGATGAAAGTTGTGCAACCCGATCCCGATCCGGAAGGTGCCATTGATTTGATGAAACGCCGTGCATTGGAGTATAAAAGACCTTTGTCGTTTAAAGATTATGGTATCTATGCGTATGCTTCCGAAATGATTGGCGATAAGCAGACCTGTGACAAAATCTTGAAGATGTTATATGAAAGGCCGGACAGTTTGAGAAGAGACACTCATTTTATGGAGTATCGAATAGCTCGGCACCAAGGCGACTATCCTTTGGCTATAGAGCGGTTCAATAGGTCATATTTAGATCAGAATGAAACAGTTAAGCGCCTGTTTAACAATTCCATCAATCAATCTTTGAAGGAATACTATGAGAATCAAGCGATAGAAACAAATCATCAGGCTCAAGTACAGCGGCTCTATTTCGTTGTAATCTTGCTGGCATTTTTACTTGTACTTGGCGCTATCCTTCTTGCTCTTCGCAGGAAACGCGAAAAAGAGAAACAGGAATCCGAACGCTTGGTTCAGATTGCAGAAGAAACCGCCCGGATGATGCAACAGTCCAACGCCCAGCTCTTCAAGAGCCAGTTCGCCCCCATCAGCGATCTCTGCAAGACCTATTTCAAGACCGAAAAAAGCGGAGAGTACTACCAAAAGGAAGCCGTCTATTGGAAGGTGACGGAAATCCTGTCGAACATCAGTAGTGACGACCAGCTCCACGCCCAGTTTGAAGCCCAGATTAACCACGACCTCGACAATATCATCGACCACCTCAAGGCAGACCTGGGCGAGATGAGTCCGACTGACGAACGCTTCCTCTGCTATATGATTGCCGGCTTCGACTCCAGCACCATTGCGACCATTCTCAACCTGTCGATGTCCAATGTATATACCAAAAAATCGCGCTTGAAAGACCGCATCCGCCAGCTCGATTCACCCTACAAGGAGCAATACCAGAAGATTATTTAGCAAAAAACACCTTACAAAACGGGTTTTTCAGGGAAATTGTCGGAATAATCGTTTTTCTCTGGGATTCAACATATTACA
>JAFYYM010000121.1 GCA_017557535.1 Bacteroidales bacterium
AAGTTCGACAGCCAAGGCATGTATCCCGAGAGCTTTCTGCCCGGTTGGAGCCTGGGAGGATCCAGCGTTCGGTGAGAGGGAGAGGGCATAATGTGTGAGTTGGCAGTATTCCTCTCCGGTCATCTGCCAAAGGGGCTTTTCAATGGGTCACTTCCCAAGCTCAAGTTATGGATTAGGTATATCTTCTAGGCCTCTCCAAGCGCCATTTTGCGATTTTTCCTCAAATAATGAGGTTTCGAGTATACTTTTGCTCAAAAAATGGTACTCAGAATATGAATGGCGTCCAAAAAGAGCATATGCAGTTAAACAAAAATCCCTCCCGGAAGCGGAAGAGATTCTCAGTAAATCTGCCAAGCAAATGCTTGCGTTATGAGCGAAAGAAAGGGATTACTTGAACAAATCCACGGGGTTAATGGAAAGAAAGTCTTCGGCCTTCATTCCACCTTCCCCAACAACCAAGGATAAATATGGCTTGAACATGCCATTGAATTCCGAAAGCCCGCGATTCCACTGATCAGAGTTACTCTTGACTTCAATGGCGATCAACTTGCCATTTTTCTCCAGAACATAATCTACCTCACAGCCTTCGCCATTTCGCCAGTAGTACACTTTGTACTTCCCGGCATACGCATAACTCATGATGTGTGCGCCGATAGCTGACTCATACAAGCGTCCCCATAAGGTCCGGTCTAAGATGGCTTCCTCCAGTGTTTTCCCGCAATAAAGAGTTTTCAGGGCATTATTGTAAACCTGATGCTTGGGAACAGAATTCTTCTTCCTGGCCAGGTCATTGGCGTATTTATTCAATCCCGCAACAAGTCCGGCTTGGGACAATAAGTTAAGATAGCCCGTAATCGTCGTAGTGTTCCCAGCGTCATTCATCTGCCCGATCATCTTCGTTAGGGACAATTCCTGACCTGAATAAGCTGAGGAGAGTTCGACTGTCTGCCTTAGGAGCGCAGGCTTGGTAATCTTCTCATTGACGAGGATATCCTTGTTAATCGTCGCATCCACAATAGCCCCGCTGATGTAATCCATCCAGCGCTCGGGGTCATCGATTAACTCAGCCGCTCCCGGATAGGCGCCATAATAGATAAACTGTTCGATTGTAAAACCGAAAGCTTCCTTCATCTCCGCATAGGACCAGTGCGAGAGGATAATCCGTTCGAAACGTCCTTCAAGACTGTCGGCCAGCCCCTTGTCAAGCATTACACGCGATGAACCCAGAAGGACGACTTTCAAAGGAACATCATTGAAGGTGTCGCTATCCCACTCCTTCTTAACGATTTCACTCCACCCAATGATCTTCTGGATCTCGTCAATGATCAGAATCAGCTCCGGTAGATGCTCCACCTTCATCTTTGCACGGGCTGCATTCCAGCAGTCGCTGATCCAGGAAAGATTCGTAACAGGGACAGCATCGGCCGTGTAAAACATATAGGGAATATCCTGCGACTGGACAACCTGTTTCATCAAAGTGGACTTCCCCACCTGGCGCGGACCCATGATCACTTGTATGAAACGTCGTTTTTCAGCCACGCGCTTCGCAAGCGTACTATACTGAACTCTCTTATACATAATTGTTTATGTTTACTTTCCTAGTTTTACTCAATCGACTGAGCAAATTTACTCAATTAACTGACAATATCAAATCAATCCGTTGAATTTCGTCATCGAGTCTGCCTTGATGGAGTCCACGATGTCAATGTAGGGCTTCATGGCCTTGTAATCTGAGTGGCCGGTCCATTTCATTACGATATTCGGCGGAATACCCAGGGAAAGGGCATTCACGACGAAGGAACGGCGACCGGTATGGGTTCCGACGAGTTCCCATTTAGGATGGATCTCGTCAATGCGGACGTTACCCTTATACGAAGTAATGCGGATAGGCTCATTGATCTCGGCCAGTTTGCACAGTTCCTTGAGGTCTCGGTTCATCGCTTGGTTGGTATAGTTCGGCAAAGCCTTATCGCCATTGAAGGGAATATCCTTGTATTTCTCCAGAATAGCTTTGGTTATGTCGTTCAATTCAATGGAGATACTATCCGCCGTTTTGACGGTTGTAATCTCAATATGGTCCCCCTTGACATCACTTCGACGAAGGTTGTTGACATCAGAGTGCCGGAGACCGGAGAAGCAGCAAAATAGGAAGATGTCCCGGATAGGATCCAGATACGCAAGGTCTCCAGGTAGTTCCAGTTTGCGGATACGTGCCATTTCCTCCTTGGTAAGGTAGATGACCTTCTTCTGGGTCATCTTCAAGGTGGGTTTGAAGGTCTTGTATGTCAGGTTTGTATT
>JAFYYM010000122.1 GCA_017557535.1 Bacteroidales bacterium
CCAACGGGCTTTGGGCGGGGGACGAGATGCTCCATTTCGGTTCCCCTTCCCGCGGAAGTGAGCTTTGCACGGCCGTGGAGATGATGTTCTCCCTGGAGACGATGCTTTGCATCACCGGTGACGTCCGCTGGGCGGACTGGCTGGAGCGCATCGCCTACAACGCCCTCCCCACGCAGGTCAAGGACGATTATTCCGCCCGGCAGTACTTCCAGCAGACCAACCAGATTGCCTGCACGCGGGCGTGGCGGCCGTTCTCCACGCCCCACGATGACACGGACACCCTTTTCGGTACCCTGAACGGTTATCCCTGCTGCCTGTGCAATATGCACCAGGGGTGGCCCAAGTTTGTCCGGAATCTCTGGTACGCCTCCGCCGACGGAGGTCTGGCGGCTTTGGTCTATGCCCCCTCGACGGTCACGGCCCAAGTGGCGGGAGGCATCGACGTAACCGTCCGGGAGACGACGGACTATCCTTTCGACGAAACGGTGACCTTCACTGTCGATTTCCCGGA
Organism: Bacteroidales bacterium; assembly: GCA_017557535.1. Lineage (GTDB taxonomy): Bacteria > Bacteroidota > Bacteroidia > Bacteroidales > UBA932 > Cryptobacteroides. The sequence goes on from JAFYYM010000122.1 coordinate 512, forward strand.
TAAGGGTGTCCGGAAGGCCGCTTTCCCGCTGTATGTGCGGGTTCCTTCCTGGTGTGGGAATGCCTCGCTGGAACTGAATGGCCAGCCTCTGGAGGCAAGCGTGGACCAGGGAATCATCGGCCTGAACCGGGTGTGGAAGAAGGGGGACGTGCTGCGTTTGCGGCTGCCGATGGAAGTGCGCACCGAGGAGGGCTGGGATAAGTCCTGGAGCATCCTCCGCGGTCCTCTGGTTTATGCGCTGAAGATGGAGGAGAATTGGAAATGGATCTCTTTCGAGGGCAAGGACCGTTATTATGGCGCCGGCGCCTGGGAAGTCACCTCGGACACCCCCTGGAACTACTGCCTGATGCGGGACAGCTTCCAGCTCGATTCCTGCGAGGTGGTATCCCGTCCCGTGGCCGGCTATCCTTGGAACCTGGAGAACGCCCCCGTCCATCTGACCGTCCCCGCGCGCGAACTCCCGCAGTGGAAGGCCCTCAACGGCTCCGTGGGCGAGATCCCATACTGGACGGAGGAAGGGGATGACACCGGCGCCGCCTGCCGGATCGACCTGATCCCCTACGGCTGCACGACCCTCCGCATCGCCGCCTTCCCCACCCGCATCATCCCTTGGGACCGGGAGCTGCGGGAAGAAACCTGGAGGTAGGTCCGGCGTTTCCTGGTATTTCACGCATCGGCATCTTTTCGTCAGCAAAGGAGCCGCTTCCAGCTCACGAAACCCGAAAATTCCCGGTTTCTTGAGCGAATAGGGGCGTTTTTGCTCTGGATGGATAATAGGTATATCAATTGCTAGCAGTCTTCAAATAAAGGAGAGTTTCTCGGATGAGTAATTGAAAAAGAATATTATGTATTAAGGCAAAATTTGCGTATAAAACATAATATATTTAACTTTGCATTATGCTTAGAGAATTATCAAATACAGAGATTATCTCCATGATGGGACAGAGGTTGAAACAGTATCGTCTCAATCTTTCGATAACTCAGAGAGAAATGGCACTGAACACGGGTGTTTCGCTACCGACAATCCAGAAGTTGGAAGCAGGAAGCGCTACCAATGTCACACTATCGACAGTCCTTACATTGATGAGGTACCTGGGAATCATCGAGAACGCAGACCAATTGATTCCATTGCAGCCTGAATCTCCGTACGCAATTAAACCGAGACAAAGAATAAGACATGGCAAAGACTAAAAACATAAAGAACTCGATAAGGGTGCTCCTCTGGGGTAAAGAGATTGGAATCCTTACTTGGAACCAGGAAAAGAAACAGTCCTACTTCTTTTTCTCTCCCGAGTATTTCAATCAGGCATATGACCTGTGTCCGATAACACATCCCAAGGATGACAACTCCACCAGACAGGCGATCTACGGTCCGTCTCTGAGGGATGCGGACACGTCAGGCAAACTCTATCAGGGCTTGCCTCCTTTCCTTGCCGATTCGCTTCCCGATGCATGGGGTAATTTGATTTTCGAAAAATGGTTCAGAGACAACGGTATTGCCGAATCGGAAAAAACCGCGATAACAAAGTTGTCATTCATCGGAAACCGCGCTATGGGAGCATTCGAATTCGCCCCTATGATGGACCCGGGCTTTTATAAGGATAAGGAAATCGACATTGCTGAACTCTATAAGGAATCCCTCATCATCGAAGAGGAGTTGTCGCATAAAACCATTATGCGGGCAGACGCGACGATCGATAACATAGCAGCGCTTGGGACGTCCCCGGGCGGTAGCCGGAAAAAGGCCATTATTTCAATCGCGCCTGATCATACGATCCATTCAGGTAAAACGGCCACAGACAAGGGTTGGAAACATTACATTATCAAGTTTAACGACCCTAGGTATACCATCAGTGAGATTGAAAAGACATACTATGACCTGGCCATCGAAGCGAAAATCCCGATGATGCCCTCGCGTTTCTTGGAGATAGATGGGATCAAGCATTTCCTGACCGAAAGGTTTGACCGAAAGGATGGGAAGAAGATCCTCACCCAAACTCTTGCTGCCATTAATCCTGACGCCGACAGCTACGAGGACCTCTTCAGAACTTGCCGGAAATTAGGCATTCCAACCGCTGAGATGACTAACCTTTTCAGGCAGACTGTGTTCAATTTCCTGATGAACAACACGGATGACCACAAGAAGAACTTCTCGTTTATGATGGACGAGAATTACAAGTGGCATCTGACACCAGCTTATGATATTATGTTTATCATTGCTGAAAATGCGATTTCTCCGGAAAGGACGCACTGTATGTCGCTCCGTGGCAAGTATACGGGAATCACGGATGACGATCTCATCCAGTTTGCGATTCAGAACGACATAAAAGCGCCCGAATCCATCATCAACGACATCAGAAGCGTTTCCCTGAAGTTCGAGGAGTATGCCAATGCAAACGGAATCAATGGATACTACACTGAAATGATTTCAACTACTCTGAATGAACTTGGAAGGGCCAAGGACATTCATAAAGAGACGGTTTCTACCCGAATTGGGGATACGGAGCTGAGTGATCTTCAATTTGAAATGACCTCGAAAGGGAACATCCATCTTTGGGCTACCATCAATGCTGACAGGAGGAGAATTGTCATAACCCGAAGTAAGCCACTGTATAAGGAAATCGTTGACAATGGTTTTAATCTTATGTCTGGAGAGAAAAAGGCTCAGATTTTCCAACAAGCATTTAATAAACTGCTTCCTTCATCACCTGACTTGAACTGAAAAAAGTTGACACTGTACGGGGAAGAAAAAGTACAGTGAAATGGAAGAAAGGATGCAGACCATCCGCAGATGGAACGACCTTACAAAGGAGTACGACTGCGTTAGCGTACCCTCAGGCAAGTTCA
>JAFYYM010000123.1 GCA_017557535.1 Bacteroidales bacterium
GATGATGAGGTTGTTCTCTGATTTCATGGCTCTTAGATTTCGTTATGAACTATCATTCTTTCCCGCGCTATGGGCGTCGGTCTCACCCGACACACACCGACCCTGTAGCGAGGGAAAAGGGTGATAGGAAATCAGAGACAGACAGTCAGAGATTAGCCGTATGATTCAGATGGTTATAGCCTGCCGTTCAGGGTATTCTTCATGGCAATCCACCAGTCGTTAACATCATTGTAGCCTTCATAGAAGTGGGATCCGTCAATGACGATGGGGTCATTCATGTGCTTGCTGAGCGACTTGATGGTTTCCAGGCATGCCCTGCCTGCATCATCGTTGTCAAGGCAGCAGATAATGGTCCTGTGAAGGCGCAGATAAGGAACGGACCGCTTCACGTTCGCGACGGAATTCAGGACGACGACATCCGTGGATGGAGCCACGGTGCGTTCACTGGCGAGCCAGGACAGGAAGTCGAAGACTCCCTCGAAAACGGTCACGCGCCCGGAGGTCGCGCTCTCAGAGAACTCACCCTCCGTGTTAATGGTCGTTATGCCTCCCTTCGTCGTTGACTTAAACCCGGAAGGAGACTTGAGGGCATAACCGCCGGCATTGTTCGGGAAACCGACATTGTCGTAGGTCTTTCGTATACTCCTGCCGCGTATGACGACTTCCTTGCAATAACGGGAAGCAAGGTTCGCGGGTATTCCACGGTTTGCGACATAGTCAAGCAAGTACCGGTTCTGTAACTCCCTTATCACGAGGACTCGTGTCTCCAACCGTTTCGGCTTCGGGGAAGTTACTTCATCGGCTTGAGAGTCTTTTTGGGTGTTGGACGAAGGCAGGGAAAGGATATACTCCGCTGCCTGACGGGCCGTGCACCCACGGCATTTCATGACGAGGTCGATGTTACCGCCGCCGACACCGGCGCCGTGGTCGAACCAGACGTTACGCTTCGGATCGATGTGGAGCGAGGCATCCTTGTCCTCGCGGAAGGGAGAGTGATAAGTGTTCTTGTAACTGCCAGGACGGGCGCCGAGCGCCATCAGGAGATTGGCGACCGGGAATGACGAGATAGGGTTGTCAGCCATGATAAAACATACAATGGTGAGACGCGGCCTTACGGCAACGCCATGTCCTGTATGTCCTCTCATGAGAGCCTTGTGGGGAGTGCGGCGCAAATGCGCTGTAATGTGGACGCCGAGGATACCGGCCGTTAGTAATAGAGTCGTCCCCACTCGACGGCTGCTCAATGCGTATGCGAATTTAATAAAAGTCTGTGATTCAGTAAACCAAAAACAGGGATAAGAGGACCTCCAGGAGAGCTGTTTGTGTCGAATAAGTTATTATGTATCAGCCTATTAAGCTCTGCTGGAGAATCCGCTCTAAATTGACCCCCTCATTCCGGAGCTAATTGACCCCCGTTATCTTTTCCTTTCATCAGATACTGAAATGCAGGCTGTAGGGATGAAAAACCGCACCAGCCTGCATTCTATTTAAGATTCCATTCTCA
>JAFYYM010000015.1 GCA_017557535.1 Bacteroidales bacterium
CTATTTAGACAAACAAATTCGGCAAACAAACGCCTTAAAATAACAGCGAGACAAACAAATTATCTTTGCTTATCTCGCTGTAAATTAGTATTTTAAGAGTAAAAATGCCTCTTAATACTCCTCCTCGTTAAAGAAGAAATCCTCTTTGGTCGGATAGTCGGGCCAGATATCCTCGATGGATTCGTAAATCTCACCGTCATCTTCGAGTTCCGTGAGGTTCTCTATGACCTCCTCGGGAGCGCCGGAACGGTTGGCATAGTCAATTAGTTCTTCCTTTGACGCCGGCCATGGAGCATCGTCCAGGCTGCTGGCAAGTTCAAGAGTCCAATACATATTCGATTAATTTATTAATAATCAATAAGTTACGTTAAAAAATCGGCGCATAGCACCATATTTGCCGCAAAGATATGCAAAAAATCTAAACAATAATGATTTTTTGGCTAATTTTGCATGACAAGCGTAGCATTCAACAACTATACCACAGAAGATGGCTTTCGAGAAGATTGAGAAATACGACGAGAACATAACAAAGGAGATAGCCGCCAGAATCAGGGAGATACTTGGGCTTCTCGGAGAAGATCCTGAGAGAGAGGGACTTATAAAGACACCCGAGAGGGTGGCGAAGTCTCTGCAATTCCTGACCCAAGGATATGCTCAGAATGGCACCCAGATCATTCAGTCAGCGATTTTCGATGAGAAATACCAGCAGATGGTACTTGTAAAGGACATCGAGCTCTACTCTATGTGCGAGCACCATATGCTGCCCTTCATCGGCAAATGCCATGTCGCATATATCCCCAATGGTAAAATTACCGGCCTAAGCAAGATCGCGAGGATCGTGGAGACCTTTGCGCGCAGGCTGCAGGTCCAGGAGCGTCTCACAGTCCAGATCAGGGACTGCCTCGTGGATGCGCTTAAACCTCTGGGTGTGGCCGTAGTTATCGAGGCTATGCACACATGCATGTCCCTGCGAGGTGTCCAGAAATCCAACGCTATCACGACCACCTCGGCCTTTTCAGGGATATTCCTCAGTTCCTCAAGGACAAGAAACGAATTCCTCAACTTGATTAAATAAACCTGACTTCATTATATGACTGGAAGAATAATACTCACTGGAGACCGTCCCACGGGGCGTTTGCATATCGGCCACTACGTAGGCTCACTAAGGAACAGGGTCGCCATCCAGAATGCCGGAGGCTATGAGAAGATGTTCGTCTTCATAGCTGACGCCCAAGCGCTCACCGACAATTTCGACAATCCGGAGAAAGTACGTCAAAACATCATAGAGGTCGCCCTCGACTACCTTTCAGTAGGGCTCGACCCCAATAAGGTCACCCTTTTCATCCAAAGTCAGATCCCGCAACTCACCGAACTGACATTCTACTACATGAACCTCGTGACTGTGGCAAGGCTTCAGAGAAACCCGACCGTCAAGACCGAGATCACCATGCGCGGGTTCAACGCTGAAGGAGAGGAGCAGGCCTTCGGAAGCGGACTGCCTGTAGGTTTCTTCTGCTACCCTATCTCCCAAGCCGCTGACATCACCGCCTTCAAGGCGACCGACGTGCCGGTCGGTGAGGACCAGAAGCCAATGATAGAGCAGACAGTAGAGATCGTGCGCAGTTTCAACAGGATCTATGGCGAGACCCTGGTCGAGCCTAAGGCCGTTCTCCCAACCAACTCCGCATGCCTGAGGCTTCCTGGAACGGATGGCAAGGCTAAGATGAGCAAATCGCTGGGCAATTGCATTTACCTGGCCGAGTCTGCCGACGAGATGAGGAAAAAGGTCATGTCCATGTACACGGATCCCCTACATATTAATGTCAGCGATCCGGGACATATTGAGGGCAATACAGTGTTCACCTATCTCGACGCATTCTGCCGTGACGAGCATTTCGCCCTTTATTGGCCGGACTACGCCAATCTTGATGAGCTAAAGGCTCATTACCAGAAAGGTGGACTCGGCGATGTCAAATGCAAGAGATTCCTCGAGAAAATCCTCAACGATGAGCTCGAGCCTATACGGGCCAGAAGAAAGGAGTATGAGAAAGACATCCCCTCCGTGTACGAGATACTCAAGAAGGGCAGCGAGGCCGCCGAAGCTGCCGCGCAAGCCACTCTTGACGAGGTGAAGAAAGCCATGAAGATAGATTACTTCAACGACAAAGCATTGATTGAGGAGCAAGCGAGGCGTTTCGGAGATCTTTAACAACTAAAGGAATATGAGAAAGTTAGCCGCCACATTCCTCCTGGTTTTCGCCTGCGTGTCCAGCGCCATGGGTCAGCAATATGTCAAGGAGGACCTGCAATTCCAAGCCCCAAAGGTTCCGAGATATGTTGTCTTCGCCGGCGACACAGTGCGTTTCGACCGCAGTGACCTTTATGAGAGAATGGATCGTGAGCTGATCGCTTTCACGTATTCCCACACCAACTCGCTCTTGATGCTTAAACGCTCTGAAAGGTATTTCCGCCAAGTCGAGCCGATTTTGATGCTTTATGGGATTCCGGATGACTTGAAATACCTCATGGCGATTGAGAGCAATCTCTCTCCCAAGGCTTTATCAACCGCCGGAGCCGCCGGCCTATGGCAGTTCACCAAGACCGCCGGACGGGAGTATGGCCTCGTGATTGACAACGAGGTGGATGAGCGCTATAATATTGAGAAAGAGACCGTTGCCGCCTGCCAATTCCTTAAGAAAGCCTATGCCAGATTTGGTGACTGGATGACAGTGGCTGCCAGCTACAATTCCGGACAGGGAGGGGTCTCAAAGAGGCTTACTGACCAGAGACAAAAGTCCGCTCTTGACCTTCTTCTGCTTGAGGAAACATCACGTTACATGTTCAGGGTGTTGACTGCGAAGCTATTCTTTGAGAAACCGGAGATGTTCGGTTTCAAAGTGGACCAGTTCGAGAAATATCCCTACTATCCCCCGAAGAATAAAGTCACGGTCAGCGGGCCCATCGAGAGCCTCGTTGATTTCGCGGAGAAACACGGATGCAGTTATTACCAGCTGAAAGAGGCCAATCTATGGCTAAGGGACAGCAAACTGGTCAACAAGGCAGGAAAGACATACGAGATTATTATTCCTAGCGATAAATAAAACTTTTCATCATGAGAAAGACATTTGCTTTAATACTCACAGCCGCTATCGCGCTTTGCGGATGCGCCTCGCTTCGTATGACCCCTGAAGAGAAGGCCGCCATAGAGGCCAGGGTTCAAGAGAATCTGGACAACCGCTCTTTTACCATTGAGGTTGACCAAATGAACCCGCTCCATGGAGGCACAAAGCATGTCAACAATTATTCACTCCAGGTTGATGGGGATCGTTTGATCTCCTGTCTACCTTATTTCGGCCAGGCATGGAACCTCCCTTATGGTGGTGGCAAAGGAATGAATTTCGAATCCACTATCAGGGATTACATCGAGACAGTTCCTAAGGAGGACAGAAGGGAAATCACACTCACCACTAATAATGGCGAGGACTCATTCGTGTTTGTCATAGACGTGTTCACCAACGGAAAGACAGTCATACGGGTGAGAAGCCGTAACAGGGAGCCTATAGAGTATCAAGGCATGATGAGGACCGATCCTCAATCCGACAAGTAGTTCAGCAAAAGATTACGGACACGATCGGATATCTTCTTGTGAGCATCCGTCGTGTTCTCCAGCATCTCCGCGAGATTCTTGTACTTTATCAACTCGCGGACATCGTTCACTTTATTGAATATGAGGCCTATATACTCTTCATAGGCCTCATCCGCCGTGTGCTCAAGCTCAGTGACCCTATCGCAGCATAGCGAGATGGCGGACAGGTTCTTCCTGATGTCATACAAGGAAGGAATCATGTCCTGGATAACCCCCGACTGGGCCCTTGCGATCTGGGATAGCTCCTCAAGCTGTATGTCAATATGCTCGGGCTGATAGATCAGCACAGCTTTAGCGGTGTCTTTGATGACATCTATGCAATCATCCATGGCCATCGAGACTGACTGAAGGTCAAGCTTATTCACCTTCATCATCAGACCGCCGGACAACATCTCATGGAACTCACTCAGAAGCGCATCTCCCTGAACCTCGCACGCCTTAATCTCTTTCTCGTTGGAGAGCCACGAGTCACGATCCGACGAGGAGAACATATCAGCCAATAAAGTGGAAGACTTCGACAAAAAGTCCGCCTGCTGGACCAATATCGGGATAAACTCGTGTTTCCCTCTCCTCAACGCCATCTTAATATTTTTGTAAAGCCCCATAAAAAAAATGCGGATTAACAGCCACTGACTTATCTTATCCCCAAATTTACAACCTATTTAGAGATTTCACCCAATCTTGACAAAAAACTTAAACAATTCCGACACATTTTTTTCATAAGACCCAAGAATAGCGGGCGGGACGGTAATTTCGCGTCAAATAATCCCGCCTCAGGCTCTTATTTACCTTGCAGCGGCGTTCTGCCGCGATCCACTCGCATCAGCCATGCATCATCTTGAACATCCATTTATCCTTTGGCGGGATTATTTCATTTCATCTCAAATCTGGATGGCGAGGGGAAATGCTTCTGGAAAGCAGACAGCACAGCGTCAGAATAACGGGCATAGGACTCATCCGACATACTCACATCATTGATACACAGAAACTTTGTCGATGGTTCCAAGATATGTGAGGCAATCACCTCATGGTTGTGCACAGCCGGAGAGAGGTGCTTGTTGGATATCTTGCCACGCACGGTTTTCCCTTGATAATAAAGATAATCAAGATACAGATACTGGTTGAAGTTCTCCGTGGTCCTGAATTGTGAGACAACCATGAAAATTACATCTTTGGAAAACTCGTAAAGCGACTCGCTCTCGCTCCTGAGCATTGGCGAGCAAGTGTGCTGAGGCCGGACATAAAACAACCCCGGAGCCATTCCAAGAGCCTTTCGAGCCTGATGATCGGAATTCCGCACCCTCTTCTTGAATTTACTCCCCGCCAGAATATGATGGTAAAAGCCTATGACAGCCTTGCCGTCCCGGAAGAAGTCTTCGGGCGAACAATCCAGGACTGGGAACATGTCATCATTGAAGTAAATATACTCCTCCCCCAAACCAGGAATCCTGTGCAGGAACATCTCTATGGTAGTGCTGTTGTAAGTAGGCAGGAAACGGCTGGGAATCACATCCTTGTGCAGAACCACCTTGACGTTGGAGCGGTTAACCCAACTTGGAACCTGACTATCCCCGGAGACCAGCAGGAAAACATTCTGTATAAAAGGCATATGCCTCTCGATTCCGCGCAAAAGATACTTCAGTGTACCCCAGTCACGGTAGCGTTTAGCCAGAAACTTCTCGCTCGAAGTGGATGCGGCATACTCCGCCTGCCAGACCGGATCGAGGCCGTTTACATATGTAATGACAACATCCATAAATCTTTATTCTTCCACTAAAGAGATAAAAGCGCCATTGGAACGGGACTCTTCCCGCCATCTCTTCAAAGATGGATACTCCCTCACAAGCTCAGGAATATTCCTTAGAGGGAGAAATGATAACCAACGCAGGGCCATCGCTGATTGCCGCAAAGGCTGCCAAATGGATTGGAAAAGGAAAGACGACCCGGGATCGCTGAGACGGACCTTGGAATACTGGCAATTGAGGTATATGCGCTTTTCCTTAGGCACATCCCTGGCCTGACGGTCATGAACCCCGACCGCTGAGGTTAAAATTCCTATCCCGAAGCCATGGAACCTCACCCGGTCGCAATAATTGTTGTCTTCCCCGTAATGAGTGAAAGCCGGTGAGAAAAAACCCGTTTCTCTAAGACACTCCGCTGAAATCATCCAATGAGCGGCCATGACGAACCTCACAGGCTGGACCTCTTTGACGGGATCAAGCGTGCCATGAAAGTGCCTGTTGAACCGTTTATCAGGCGTCTGAAGATCCGGCCTCATCTGAGCGGGGCTGATAATCCCCCACTTCCCTTCCCCGAAAGCTTGGATAAGCTTCTCGAAAGTATCCGGCATGACCCAAGCATCCTGGTTCAGGAGATACACGAAATCATATCCCTCTTCAACAGCGTGCCTGAAACCGACGTTATTCGCTTTGGAGAAACCGAGATTCACATCCGACTTGACCAACCTGACCGAAGGATAATGGCTTCTTACATATTCCGCTGAACCGTCATCCGAAGCGTTATCAAACAGGAACACATCAGCAGGGACTGTGCTGGACATGACCGATGAAAGACAACGCTCCAGCCACCGCATACCGTTGTACGTGACTATTATGACAAGAATACGGCTCATGACCTTGAGATATTCCTGAGATATCCGGCTGTGAAAGAGGTACCTGTGAGGACCATGTTCTCCGGGGTGCCGGCGAAAACCACTTCTCCTCCCTTGTCTCCCGCATCCGGACCAAGATCGATAACCCAGTCCGCGGCCCTGATCACATCCATATTGTGCTCCACGACAATCACCGTGTGTCCTTTGTCCAGAAGCACATCAAAGGCCCTCAAGAGTTTCTCCACATCATAGAAATGGAGACCTGTCGTAGGCTCGTCGAAGAGGAACAGTATCTTCTCTTTCCTGACAGAGGCTGAATCCTCGCTCAGAGCCAGGAAATATGCCAGTTTTATTCTCTGGCTCTCACCCCCGGAAAGCGTGGATGAACTTTGTCCTAGTTTGATATAAGAGAGTCCGACATCCACAAGCGGCTGCAGCCTATGGGCTATCTGGACGGCGAGGTCCTCACTTTGTGAGCCAAAGAAGGAAATAGCCTCCTCGACGCTCATGTTCAGGATATCGTCAATATTCTTACCCTTGTAACGCACTTCCAATATATCCGGCTTGAACCTCTTTCCTCCACATGCCTCGCAAACCATGGTCACATCAGCCATGAACTGCATAGGGATACGCACAAAACCATCGCCTTGGCACTCCGGACATCTTCCGCCCTCCTGGTTGAAGGAGAAGAAGGATGGCGTGTAGCCGTTTATCTTAGCATATTGCTGTTCCGACAATAGCTTACGGATGTCATCGTACACTTTAAGATACGTGACGGCATTGGACCTCGAGCTCTTGCCTATCGGATTCTGGTCAACATATTCCACCCTGGTGACCCTGTCAAGATTGCCGGAAAGCTTCCTGAACACTCCCGGCAGATCACCTGTCTGGTTAATACGACGATATAAGGCTGGATAAAGAATATCCCCGACAAGAGATGATTTTCCAGACCCACTGACTCCTGAGACAACAGTCAGGACGCCAAGGGGAAACTTGACATTTATGTCCTTAAGGTTATGCTCCATCGCACCTTCGACGTTGATGGAATATGTCCATTTCCTCTTCTCACGTACATAACCACCTCGCTTGCCCGTGAGATACTGGAGAGTGAGAGAATTCTTCATGGCCGATGCGGGCAATTTGTCCGACATCCTGCCTTGGAAGACAACCTCACCTCCATCGACACCTGCCAAAGGTCCCATGTCGACAAGCATGTCAGCGGCCCGGATAATCTCCTCATCATGCTCGACTACAACTACTGTGTTGCCGATGTCCCGCAGCCTGCGGAGGACAGAAATCAATCTGTCAGTATCGCGGGGATGCAGACCGATACTTGGCTCGTCCAGGATATACATCGAACCCACCAGTGAGCTGCCAAGGGCTGTCACAAGATTTATTCTTTGACTCTCTCCCCCAGACAGGGTGTTGCAGGCCCGGCTCAATGTCAGGTAAGAAAGCCCCACATCGTTGATATACCCCAATCTGGATAGAATCTCCTCAACAGCCTTATGAACTATACCATTCTCATAATCAGTAAGTTCCAAAGATTGGAAGAAAGAGGTGAGCTCACCGACATTCATGTCGAGCAACTCCGCTATGTTCTTTCCTCCCACCTTGACATACAAGGCTTCGGGACGCAATCTGGACCCGTGACAAGCATGGCAAGTCGTTCTTCCGGAGAACCGGCTGAGCATGTATTTGTACTGTATCTTGTAACGGTTCGATTCCACCCATGAGAAGAACTCGTTTATGCCCACTATGGAGTCCTCGTCACCTTCGACACTGTGACCGTTCCAGATGATATCCTTGACTTCCCTGGAAAGATTGCAATATGGCTCGAAAATAGGGATTCCATACCTCTCGGCCACCTGGACCAGATGATCCTTGAACCACCCCATCTTATCACCTCTCCAGCACGCTATAGCTCCATCGTAGATGCTCTTGCTTTTATCCGGCACCACAAGGTCCTCACTGACGCCGATAATCTTGCCAAGGCCACCGCACACCGGACAAGCGCCGAGCGGGCTGTTGAATGAGAACAGATACTCGTCCGGCTCGCGGAATGTCATCCCGTCAAGTTCAAAGCGATTGATGAACTCTTCCCTACCACCATCCTTAACGAGTACAAGTTTACCCTGACCCTCCCTGAAGGCGTTGTCTATCGAGGAACGAAGCCTGGTCTGAAGATCTTCCCAATCAGTCTGGGGCCATGGTTCACCAGAATCAAAATACGGCAGGCATGACTTGAACACCGGTAGTTTGAGACGGTCCACAAGGAGGAATAGTTCCTCAGGATACTCCCCTTTGTCAGCCATCTTCATTATATCCTCAATCCTGATGATACCATCTTCTCCGTAAAACCTGGAATATCCCTCCTCCTTGAGACGGAGCATCAACTCAACTTTGTCCTCCCTAGCCTGCCAGCCAAGGTCAGCCAACATGTAGACGGTCCTCGAATCACCCGAAAGGATACTGGCCATGACATCACCCTGACCGTGGCACTTCACCTCACGCCCGCTGATCGGGGAATATGTCCTGCCAATACGGGCAAAGATAATCCTCAGATAATCATATATTTCCGTGGTAGTGGCAACTGTAGAGCGGGGGTTGCGGATATTGACTTTCTGTTCAATCGCTATCGCTGGGGGAATACCTTCTATGGATTCCACATCCGGCTTGCTCATACGACCAAGGAATTGCCTGGCATACGAGCTCAAGCTCTCGGCGAAGCGCCTCTGCCCTTCCGCGAAAAGGGTATCGAATGCCAACGAGGATTTTCCGGAGCCGGAAATACCAGTCACTACCACGAACTTGTTCCGCGGTATCTCCAAAGTCACGTCCTTAAGGTTGTTGACCTTGGCTCCCCTTATGACGATATTCCCTTCCGGCATTCTCAGATTCTGGCGATGATCCCTTTGAACAAGGCGATCATTCTTGTGGCTGCGGCATCAGCCTGACGGACAATTTCCTCCCCATCAGTGACATAATCGGAGTCCTCATCCTCATGTGCGACATCGGTGATCACGGACACCCCAAATACCGGAATGTCGGCATGTCGGGCCACTATAACCTCCGGAGTGGTAGACATGCCCACCGCGTCAGCTCCGACAATGCGCATATACTTGTACTCATGGGGAGTCTCATAAGTGGGACCGGTGCAAGCCAGATAGACACCTTTCCTCAACTTGACGCCCAAACCGTCAGCCACCTCATCAGCCAAAGCTATCAGACGATGGTCGTAAGGTCTGGTCATATCGGGGAACCTGGGGCCGAACTCGTCCAGGTTGGGCCCAATCAGGGGATTAGGTATCTGGTTGATGTGGTCGGTAATGACCATGAGGTCTCCGATACTGAAGGAGGTATTCACACCACCGGCAGCGTTAGAGACGAAAAGATACTCTATGCCGATAACTATCATCACCCTGATCGGCAGGGTGACAGTGTCCATGTCGTAGCCCTCGTAGTAATGGAGACGTCCCTGCATGGCGATGACGGTCTTACCGCCTAACTCGCCGACAATGAAATTGCCCTTGTGGCCGATAGCGGTCGAGACGGGAAAACCCGGGATAGTCTTGTAAGGAATGGTTACAGGATCCTTAATGTCATCAACAAGCCTTCCGAGACCGCTGCCGAGGACAATTCCGACAGTAGGGGCAAGTCCCTTTCCTTCAAGTATTTCCTTGACGTAAGAGGCGGCGCTATGTATTCTTTCCGATCTTGGGTCCATGGAGACGCTTATTTATACGACGCGACTGCCTTGATGGCGCATTTCTGGCACAACTTGGCGTCTTTTTTTGTTATCGAATACTCGGTGTCCTCTAGAAGATAGGGGTTCCCTTTAACGGATTTCCCAAGGGTAGGCTTGATAAGCGACTCGAACCAGACGCAAGCGGCTATGTAACGTCCATGCTGGCGGCTGAGATGGAATCCGTCCCTGGTCAGCTGATAGACCTTGGAATCGGCAGGAACACGGTTCTCGTTATTAAGACGAGTCTCCCGAGCCATCTGAACAGCGATTCCGGAAGGAATCACCACCGGGACATTGAAATCCCCGCGGGCTCTGCTGACACAATCCACAATCGCGTCATACATCACTTTCTGGTCGTGGTTGTAGTTCTTGAAAGCACCATGGTCGGAGTTGGATGCGTATGCCCATGTCATATGCCAGACAATGGCGGCCTTGGGGTTCAAAGCCTCTTTGCGGATAATGGACAAGAGCTTGGGAGCCCAATTCTGATAGGTCTCGTAAGTGCCTGAGTTATTGGATACTTCCTGGACAGTGATAATATCCCAGGGCTCATCCTTCAATCCGTCCAGAATAGTGGCGTTCTTGCTGACAGTGACCCACTTGTTATTGGTGGACTTGTAATAGATGTAGTCCGGAGTGCCATTCTCATATTCTTTGCAATGCCTTTCCAGAGAGCATCCGCCGATGTAGAGACGGGCTATAATGACATTGTGGATTCCCGCGGCTTCCAGCAGTCCGGGGACATACTCGGTGCCGTCATCTGAGAAGCTATTCCCGACAGCGAGAATACGCAAGGTGTCAGGATTCTGGGGTAAAGGATAATTGGCGGGCACCACCTGCGCCAGCATACCAGTTGTCGCCAACATAGCGACCACTAAAAGCCATAACCGTCTCATCATAAAACTCTTTAATAAAAAAGGAGAGAACATCTTCGCGAAGATACGAAAAAGTTCTCTCTAATGATACATACGTCAGACGACTACATTCCGCCCTGTCCGGCTCCTGAGACACCTGTCGCCGAGGAGCCTGCGGCACCTGTTCCTGGCGCCTGCCCGTTGGTGTTGTTGATCACGTCGTCGTTGGTTATGGACTTTCTTGTCTTCTTGACCTGGAATCCTTGTTTTCCGAATGTGTAAGTCAGATTCAATCCAACTTGCCTGATAGGCACTGTCACCTTGGACCTCGTCTCAAAATCACCGCCCCGGGCAAAGGATTCGATAGACATTCCCCCTTTCTCGAAGTTAGAGATAAACTGCCCGGTAACCCGCAGTTTATTTGCGAGAAAGCCCTTTGACAAGCCAATGACTCCCAACGTGTATCCCTTGTTCCAGCCCTGTAGAGTCCAGGTTTTGCCTCCTGCCATGAGATTGGCGCTGAGGAGCATGTCAGCTGGGAGGGTCTGCTGGAGACCGGCCATGACGTTCCAGTTCCATCCGTTATTCTTCTGGGCAAGCTCATCGCTTGAGAACATGCTGTATCCGACAGAACTGTTCGTGTATATCCTCGTCTTGGGACCGGCGGTCCAGTTGACGAATGCGGTGATGCCGGTATTGTCCTCCACGACTATATTCCCGTAGGTGGTGTTCAGGATTCCCTCATCGTCATAGAAACTATAGTCCGATATTCCGCTCCCGGTGTGGCTATAGCGGCCTGTAAGGCTAACTATCCATTTGGGATTGAATGAATTAAACACAACGCTTATGATGTCGGACCTCGCACTTGTAAGGTCGCTGTTTCCATAAGATACCATCGTCGGGTATGACCTGTTGACATAGGGATTCAGGTAAGTGATTCCAGGCCTTTGGATCCTCCTGTTGTAGGTCAATCCAATGTTCCGGGTCGCGGCGATATTGTACTGGAGACTCGCGCTCGGAACGATGTCTCCGAATCCTGTCTTGAAGTCTTCGCCGAACCCTTTTCCATAATGGACTTTCTGCCAGGTGTACTCGTACCTCAAACCAGCTATGAGGGAGAACTTCCCGAAGATTCCCGTGTATTCGGAATATAAGGCTCCAATGTCGTTGAAATGGTCATAGAGCATGCTGCCCTCTGTATTGTGAATCCAACTGTTCCCATCGGCGAAATATAGCTTGTCATCCGCCGAGTTGTGGCGAGCGATATACTTCAGCCCGGAGCTCAGTGACTGCCCCTCCCCGACCGGGGTCGTGTAATCAAGCTGGAAAGTGTTCTCCTGGGAGTTGTCGTCGCCATCACTCCTTCTATCGGGCATTTGGAACGGCATTTCGGAGAAACGGCTTATGAACTCTGTCCTTAACGGAGAGCCGGAATACCTGTACGACAAAGTCAAAGCCCTTCCGGCGACTTCCGCACTGGTGTGCTGATAATCAACGCTTCCATTCATACCGCTGGTCCGGTATTTCATCTCCTGGTTATTGACATAGGAATATGGAGCGGCACCGCCCATCGTGATTGTTGAGTTTCCTGCCGCAGACTGATAAAAACCTGTCATCCCGAAAGAGCCTGATAATAGATCCCTGGGGGATATCTCATAACTGGCATTCAAGTCGGCAAACACGAACGGAGACTTCTGGTTCTGAACCATTTCCGTATTCTGGAAATCTCCATTCCCAAGATTCTTCTGAGTCGAGTTATATGTTATCCCGTTTAGTTTCTGGAACCCGCCGGCAGCGTTGACTCCAACTGTCAGTTTACCTTTTTTAGCGGTCAGATATACTCCGCCATTCTCACCCTTCGTGGTCACCCCGGCAGTTATCGAGCCATAGGCCCCATCAGCGACAGCGGAGGATGCCCCCGTAGCGGCTCCGGTGATAAGATTCAGGATTCCACCAGCTCCCTCGGCGTCATATTTCGCGCCCGGGTTAGTGATAACCTCGATATCTTTTACGGCGCTTGCCGGCATGACCTTCAGGATCTGGGACGGATTGGAACTGAGCATCTGGTTGGGTTTACCATCCACATAGACTTTGAAACTCGAACTTCCGTTCACTGTGATATTATCCTGTCCGTCAACCGTTACCATCGGAACCTTACGGAGCATGTCCAACAGCGTTCCGGTCTTAGAGTCCGGGTCAGCCTCAACCTTGTAAGTAAGCTTGTTGACATCAAGTTTCACCAGTGTCTTCATAGCCTGGACAGCCGCGGCATCAATAGCCTGCGCATCGTCTTGCAATAGGATTTCACCCAAATCAAGCTCTGACTGGCCCTCAAGTTTGAATCCCCTGCTGACGGCTTTCCTGCCCATATTCTGAAGCAACAACACATACTCTCCATTCCCGGCGACCATTTTCTCGAACTTGCCGAGAGAGTCGGTAACCGAATATGCCGCCGGCTGGTCCTGACCATTCTTCATGAACTGAACGACCGCCCCCACCTCTGGCTGGCGGGACAAGGAGTCCAGCACTGTTCCCTTCACATTGGTCTGAGCATACAAACCCGCCGACATAGTAAGCGTTAATACAAATGATACAAATCTAAGGTGTCTCATATCTTTTCGCATTATTCTTTTGCAAATATAGTTTAATTATTTTCTATTTTCCAAATATTTTTTAATGTTTTTCATATATTATTTATAATTAATTGACAATCTCAGATAAAAAACCTTCCGAACTGGACAATTTGTCAGACGTAAGTGCCAAATAGTCAGCAAGTTATGACAAAATGTCCACTTTTTCGGTCTTTTTGGCATTGGTACGGGGATTGTCTTTCCTCTAAGCGTCCGCCCAAACGGACGGGGTTGAAAACAAAAGATATTAACTTAATATAGGAGGTTTTAATCATGTTACCTGTTTCAAGAAGATACAACCAGAACTGGTTGCCTAGCATTTTCAATGATTTCTTCGATGACAATTGGGTAGAGAAAGCTAACTCGACCGCCCCGGCGATCAATGTTTTAGAAAATGAACATGGTTACGAGCTTGAGCTTGCGGCTCCCGGCTTGACCAAGCAAGATTTCAAGGTCAGCCTCGACGATGAGGGAGATCTCGTGATCAATATGGAGAAAAAGGAGGAGAACAAGGACGAGAAGAAGCGCGGTCGCTACCTGAGGCGCGAATTCTACCACACCAAGTTCCAGCAGACCATGCTGCTTCCTGACGACGCCGACAAGGAGAAGATCAGCGCCACTGTCGAGAACGGTGTGTTGCTTGTCAGCATCCCCAAGGTTGAGCCGAAGGTTGTGCCCCAAGCAAATAAGGTTATCGAAATCAAATAATTTTGAAAAAAAAATTTGCGTAGCCAGCAAATTTGACTATCTTTGCATCCGCGTTTGTAATGAACGCGGATCTTTTTTAAGTCTGGTGCGGTAGTTCAGCTTGGTTAGAATGCCGGCCTGTCACGCCGGAGGTCGAGGGTTCGAGCCCCTTCCGCACCGCA
>JAFYYM010000124.1 GCA_017557535.1 Bacteroidales bacterium
AAAGAAGATTATTTCTATTCCACTCCACTTCGCCTAACAAACTATCATTTTAGAACTGAAGAAAACGAAGTTTGTTTGTCCAAATAAGTATAGAAATTGTTAAACGATTGATAATCAATATAGAAATACATCTTTAACGAAGAGGAGTATTAATTATAAATCATTGAAAATAAGTGTTTTATAAAACGATTCGGTTTTGGCCGAGTCGTTTTTTTACTACTTATGCCACATGTTCTTTATCTGCCAGTAGGAATACTGAGGTTCGGAGTTATAATACCCATAAGATGGTTTTGATTCGCCGGTTTTTATTATCTTTGGATTGATCACTTTGTCCAGGTCGTCTTCATCAAGCAAGTCATCGTTTTCATTGGTCAATGGATCGATAAAGGCAGCCTTCGATTTCATCCATTCGAGTGTCTCTTTCACATCCTGGTCGTCTGAATGACCTGTTTTTTCCATATGGACCTCAAGTGCATCAATATACTCCCGGAGGTTGTTCGCGATCCTCCACCGGTCCATATTGAAAAGCATTTCCCGGACTTTTTTGCATTCGGCGTTTTTCAAGGCTTGTATGCGCTTTCGTTCCTCTTCTTCCCTGCGCTTGCGTTCTTCCTCTTGTCTACGACGTTCTTCTTCCAGCAATCTTTGTCGCTCCCTTTCATCCCTTTCATCGGCGATGCTCTCCAGGACCTCAATAATGTGTTGAATCTTGTCTTCCAGTTTTGTGCACTTGGTGTCTTGTGCGGCACACATGTCATATGACCCATAGTGGTGTTCGTAGTTGTCGCACTCAAATCTCAGCACTCCACTACCAACTGTGTGATAGCGGTCTTTGGTACCATCGGCATTGGTCACCTGGCGGTAAACCTCTCTCATGAATGTCTGGATTTCGTGCTTGCGAATGACAAAAAAGGTGGTGCATTGTGGTCGGTATTGGCTTTTATCGTTCACGATCTTCAATCCATAGCCTTTCGCTTTTGCGGCCTTGATTATAGTGGAATAGATGCGCAAGGCCCTGTCTTCCTGTGCTTGCGACACACGCATTGATAACCATTTGTCCACCTTGCACTTGAACGGATTCTTGGTGTTCCACGGGTTATTGTCACGAAAGTTTTCTTCGCGCAGTTTTGCTTTTGTATCAAGTATGACCGGGTCTTTTGCGTAGAGGATATCAGGTACTTTATAAATGGGGTCGATGGCTTCGTCGTCTAGCGGAAGGTCTTTCGTGGGGTACTTCCCGGAAACATTTTTCATCCGGTTTGTCGTAACTGGTCTTGAGCGTGTGAGTTTTACTGTGACAAACTCTTCGGTTTTGATGATTGTCGAATTGTCTTTTGTCTTTGGCAATGCTACTTTTTTCGCTGGTTTTCCGAATTTCAGGGTGCTCCAATAACCGCTTGACGGACGGGGAATGTTGAATTTGTCGCATAGTGCTTTCAATTCAACCTGTTTCAGGCCAAGCGCTTTTTCTGTTTTCCCGACACCGTCGGTCCACATCATATCATATATTTGCTTTCTCGTGAGTTCCATAACTACCTCCTGTAATAACTGGAATAGGAAACCGGCTTGACCTTTGACTCTTCCACCCACTTGATAAGCTCATCTTCAAAGAAATAGATGTTATGTCCACGCTTGTAATGTGGAATCTCACGTTCGTTGACAAATCTTCGGATAGTACCGACTTTCATCTGGAGGATTTCCGCAGCCCTTTCAATCAGAATAGGGCGATGTTTATCCACTCCCAAACCCAACTGTTTTTCGATATGGTCCAGACTGGCCCGCATCTCGGCGATTTCTTCAATCAGGTAATTCACTGCCTTCGGAACTGCACTCATCGTGAGTTCCTCTTTGTTTTCAATATTCATAAGCTATGTGTTTTGTTTTCTTTAATAATAATCATTTGCCGTACAGCATGCAAATCTGATTGTTGTTCTTTAAGTTTATATTTGGAATATAGCAGAATTCATGTCATTTTAGGGTTGGATTTTATTGAATAATATATGTTTTTAGGGTTGGATTATATCAAAAACAGTTATATTTGCAGATAGAAATAAAAGAGATATGGCATACTATTCCAGAAAAGTAGATGAAAGGCTCCTCACTTGGAGAAATGACCCCAATCACAAACCTCTCCTCATTCGCGGAGCAAGACAGGTGGGTAAGTCAACCGCAGTCCGTAAGCTGGGTGAAACTTTCAAGTACTTCGTAGAAATCAATCTTGAGAAACAGCCCAGCCTCAAGGCGCTGTTTCCAGAGGATATTGATGTCAAGAAGACCTGCAGCAATCTCAGTGCGACGGTGGGCATTCCCATAATTCCGGAAGAGACCCTGCTGTTTATCGACGAAATCCAGGATTGTGTTCCGGCAATCATGTCACTTCGCTATTTCAAAGAAGAATATCCTGAACTTCACGTAATTGCCGCCGGATCGTTGTTGGAATTCGCATTGGAGGAGATTCCGTCATTTGCCGTGGGCAGGATCCGTTCCCTGTATATGTACCCTTTCTCTTTTGATGAGTTTCTGAGTGCCCAGGGATTGGGGTTGCAGTTGGAATCCGTTCGGGGTGCTTCGCCAGATCAACCCCTGGTTGATGCGCTCCATAAGCAACTGACAGACCAGTTGCGTTGCTTCATGCTGGTAGGCGGTATGCCGGAAGCAGTTTCCACCTGGGTAGAGACACACGACTATTTAGCCTGCGCGTGCGTTCACAATGATATTATGGAGACATATCAGGATGACTTCAACAAGTATAAGAAGCGTATCTCTCCGGAGCTTCTTCGCAAAGTACTCCGATCTGTCGCCCGCCAGTGCGGTACGAAATTCATCTATAACCGGGCCGACGAGGAAAGCCGAAGTGAAAAAGTGAAACGGGCTCTCCACAAGCTTGTGCTGGCCGGCTTGGTAACACCTGTTACGCATACAGCCGCAGATGGTGTGCCACTTGGAGCTCAGGAGAACGAACGGAGTATCAAATATCTCTTCTTGGACACAGGCCTTCTTTTGACATGGCAAGGAATCCCCGCCAGCGATATTCTCCTGGCATCCGAAGTTGACTTTGTGAACAAAGGGCCGGTGGCCGAAGTCCTGGTTGGGTTGGAGATGATTAAGAACAAAGACTGTTTCCAACGAACAGAGATGTTCTACTGGCAGCATGAGAGCAAGAACGGCAATGCTGAGGTGGATTATCTCGATGCTCACGGTGGCGTTGTCCTGCCCATAGAAGTGAAGGCAAGCACTCAGGGGGCTATGCAGAGTCTCTATCTTTTCATGCGTAAAAAACGCTTGCACATAGCGGTAAGAACGTCTCTTGAGAACTTTGGAGCATATGATTATAAAGATCCAATGCCAGAGAACAACGATCCAAATCCCGTCAGACAAATCAAACAAATCCCTCTATATGCCCTAAGCCATCTTACAACAGACAGACTCTTTGAGAGTATTTAGTTATTCCACAATTATTTATGTTTGTTTCTGTGTTGTAGCGCGCTTCATTTTAAATGTGCTCAAAGGGCCAGTTTCGAGAGGTCTTTCTCGCGGATTATGTCCATGTTTCCGTGCTGGAGCGCCTCCAGGGCTCGTTCATTGTTGTCTGTGCGGAACACCAGCACACCTTTTCCTCCCAGCAGGAAAGAGTAAAGGTAGGCGATGCTTATCCCTTCGTCCGAGAGTATGCCGATGGCGTCTGCGGCACGACCGGGCTCATCATCGAGAGCGACGGCTATGACCTCGCAGAGGGAAACCGCCACTCCGGCATTCCTCAGGGTCTCGTAAGCCTTGATGGGCTCGCTGCAAATGATTCGGCAGATTCCGTAGTCAACCGTGTCGGAGATGGTGGAAGCAATCAGCTGGATTCCAGCCTCTTTCAGTTGCCGGAGTATGACGACGAGGGTCCCGGCCTTGTTCTCTATGAAAATGGAAAGTTGATGTATGGTCATGATATTATAGGTTATTGATATTGTTTCCTGTTGTCTTTGACCCTCACGGCTTTACCCTCACTCTGGAGGATGCTGCCTTTGGGGAGGAGTTTCACCTTCGGGGTTACCAGAATCTCGTCCCTGAGCATTCTGGTGATGTTCCTCTCAAGTGTCTGCAAGGCGGCGTAATCATCGATATAACGCTCTGTAAGTTCCACTTCTACGGTCATGTAATCGCTCCCATCCACAGTGTCCAGGGTGATGAGGTAATCGGAAGCCAGTTCCTTGAATTGCACGAGTACCTGTTCCACCTGTATTGGGAATATATTTACTCCCTTGAGGATGATCATGTCGTCGCTGCGGCCTTTGATGCGGTCGATACGCTTGTGGTGCCGTCCGCATGGGCATTCGCCCGGCAGTATGCGGGTCAGGTCCCTGGTCCTGTAGCGGAGCAGGGGCATGGCTTCCCGGTTGATAGTGGTGAGTACAAGTTCTCCCACCTCTCCATCCGGAACAGGCTTCAACGTTACAGGATCGATGATCTCGACTATGTAGTAGTCCTCCCAGATATGCATTCCGTTCTGCTCGGGACATTCAAAGGCTACGCCCGGACCACACATCTCCGACATGCCGAAGGAATTGTAGGCCTTCACTCCGAGCATATTCTCGATGCGTCTGCGGGTCTCTTCGCTGTGGGGCTCGGCTCCGATGACGAGTGTGCGCAGTTTAGTGTCCCGGCGCGGATCCACGCCTTTTTCGCACATCACCTCATAGAGACGCGCGGCATATGACGGAATGGCGTGGACTACGGTGGTTCCGAAGTCGGTGAAGAATTTGATCTGGCGGAGGGTGTTCCCGGCTGCGGCAGGGACAGTAAGCATCCCGAGAAGCTCAGCTCCGTATTGGAAGCCGAGTCCTCCGGTGAACATCCCATAGCCTGAGGTATTCTGGAACACGTCCTCAGGCCTGCATCCCACCATCCAGAGGCATCTGGCCACAGCATTGGCCCATTGCTCCAGATCTTTCCGCGAGTGCAGGATCACTGTCGGATTCCCGGTCGTACCGCTTGAAGAATGCAGCCGGGTACACTTTGACAGCGGGATTGAAGCCAAGCCGAAAGGATAGGTGTCCCTCAGGTCCTGCTTGGTGGTGAAGGGTATCTTCTTCAGGTCGTCCAGCGTCTTGATGTCTTCGGGAGACAAACCCAAGTCACTGAAGCGTTTCCTGTAGAATCCGGAGCCCATGCAATGAGCCACGGTGCCGCGCAGACGTTCTGTCTGCAGCCTTTCGATACCTTCACGGTCAAGAGTTTCTTCGGGATTGAAATAGTTACTGTAAGCCATATTATTTAAGTACTCGGTTGTCTATGACATATTTGCCCTTGCCTACGCTGCGTTCCAGGGAGCCAGGCTGGCGGATCTGCACCAGCGCGTTTATGCTCAGGACACTGCGTAGCCTGTGAGCCACCTTCTTCGCGAGTCCGGTAATAGCATCGATGGTGTCGGCTCCGGAGAAATACTCGGGTCGCATCTCCACCTGGACCGTGAGCGTGTCCAGATTGTCCACCCTGTCCACGACCAGCAGATAGCGAGGTGCGCATTCCGGAATGTCCAGGATGACACTCTCTACCTGGGAAGGGAACACGTTGATACCACGGATGATGAGCATGTCGTCGCTTCTGCCCATGACCGGGCTCATCCTCACCAGCGTGCGGCCGCAGGGGCAGTCGTCTCCTTCGAGCAAGCTGCAGAGGTCTCTAGTGCGGTAGCGCAGCAGGGGCATGCCCTGTTTTGTGAGGGTGGTGAAAACGAGTTCTCCCTGCTGACCCCGCCCAAGGGGCTCCAGCGTCTGCGGATTGATGATTTCCGGGAAGAAATGGTCTTCATTGATATGTGAGCCGTGCTGGCATTCACATTCGAAGCTGACGCAGGGCCCCATGATTTCGCTCAGGCCATAGAGGTTGTAGCCTTTAAGCCCCAGCCTGCTTTCGATTTCCTGGCGCATGTTCTCGGTCCATGGCTCTGCGCCGAATGCTCCGATCCTCAAGCGGATTTCTTTCTTGTCGATGTTCAGTTTTTCCATGACCTCGGCCAAATGCAATGCATATGACGGGGTGCAGGCGATGCCGTCGATGCCCAAGTCACGAATGAGCCGGATGTGCTTCTCAGTGTTTCCCGTGGATGCAGGCACGACTGCGCCTCCCACTTTCTCTACTCCGTAATGGGCACCGAGTCCTCCGGTGAACAGCCCATAACCATATGACACTGAGAAGGTGTCGTCACGTGTCATGCCATATGCCGTCAGGCAGCGTGCCATACATTCCGCCCAGATCTCGATATCGCGGCGGGTGTAGCCCACGATAGTGGGATTCCCGGTCGTCCCGGATGAGGCATGGATGCGGATGATTTCACTCTTCGGGGCAGCCTGGAGGCCATAAGGGTAATTGTCCCTCAGGTCCTGCTTTGTGGTGAAGGGAAGTTTCACGATATCCTCAATTGTGCGGATATCGTCAGGGATGAGGTCCATCTCCTGTAGTTTCTTCCGGTAGAAGGGAACATTGTGGTAGAGATAATCCACCATCTTATGAAGACGATGTCCCTGCATCGCGCTCAGTTGATCGCGCGACATGGTTTCTTTGTGTTCGTTCCAAATCATATGTTGGAATGGTCGTTATTAAATGCTTTCACACGATCCTCCAGGATAGGGAAGAGTTCTTCCCTCATCCGGCTTACGCAGGCACGCACTCCGTTCTGAAGGCTGCCTGTAGTCCCTAGTGAAATGCTGCTGATTCCGTAATACATGAGTTCTACCACCAGTTGCTCTCCGGTCATGTCACCGTAGCCGATGGAAAAGAAGAAGCCGTCTCCAATCGATTCCGTCACGTCCCTGTCGTAAACGATATGGAAGCCGTTCCTGCAGAATATGTCCTTCATCCTCCTGGCCCTGCGCTCATATTCGCGGGTGTCTTCCACGAAATTGATTGTTCCGTCCACAGAGCGGCGGAGCATTTCGGCATATCCGTATTGTGTGGTTGCGGTGCATCCGCTGGTTATCATGTACAGTATCGATGCTGTCAGGGTCTGCCCGAATATTCCCGCATCCTGGTAACGTGCTGCCAGTTCAGGATAGAAGGTGTGGAACAGTGAGTCGCTGATGCAGCAAAGCGCTATCCTCTGGCCGGCATAGCTGAAAATCTTGGAGGATGACAGCATGAGGATATAACGGTCGGTGTAGCGGGCCACAGTCCTTATGTACGGAGGAGTGTACGGGTGGCCGAAGTCATGGCGGTAATCCATTCCGAAATAGGCCAGGTCTTCCAGCACGATAGCGTCCCAGCGTGTGGCGGCTTCACCTATGACGCGAAGTTCCTCCTCTTCGAGAGAGATCCATGCCGGATTGTTGGGATTGGAGTAGATGATCGCGGCGACGTCTCCGTCTTCCATCATCTCTTCGAGTTTCCGCTTCAACGGTCCGGCACCGCGATACGAGTAGATGTCGAACTGTTTCCACTGAATGCCCAGGACTCTGAGCTGCGATTTCTGGATGGGGAACCCGGGATCTATGAATATGACCTTGTCCTTCCCGGGTATGCGCTGGGTGCAGGCGATGAAACTCGCGAAAGAAGCTGCCACTGATCCGGTTGTGGGCACGCAGTTCAGGGGAGGGATGTCCACATCGATGAATGCCTTGATGAATTCGCTGGCTGCCTGCTTGAGCTCCGGGATGCCTGCGGCTGCGGGATACTGGCTTCCGACCCCTTTGTCGAGAGCCTTCTTTTCAGCCTCTATCCCGTAGTGGTTCGCCGGGAGACCCGGAGATCCTTGATCCATCCTGATGAATGGGATTCCTGTCTCTTTCTCAAGGAACTGGGAGACAAGAAGAACCTCCCCGATAGTGGCATGGGAAAGGTCGGTGACGGCGCATTCCCGGCAGGCCCTAGCTACTGCTTCTTCAGTGAAAACTTTCATGCCGTCCTCCTTTTTGCCGCAGCCATTCCCAGGTCGAATGCCGCCAGGTTGGCCTCTACTACTTTTTCACCTTTTGCGGAGAAGACCCTTGTTATCGCTTCACGAAGTCCATCAGGAGACACGAGTCCGATGTGGGATGCGGCCATGCCGAGGAGGACCATGTTGGCGCCCCTGACATTTCCGCTTTCGCGCGCAAGGGAGCCGATATCACACATGGTGACGTTGGGCAGGGCCTTTATCTCCGAGAGAAGTGCCTCATGGTCAGGATAATCCGGGATATTAACCAAAGGCTCCGATGCCGTGATGACGGCTCCGTCCGAGGCCAGATATTTGAGGTACCTCAAGGCTTCCATCGGTTCCATCGAGAGGATGATGTCTGCCGTTCCATTGGCGATCAGGTCACTGTGCACCGGTTCAGTAGACAGGCGCAGGTCGCTTTCCACGTCACCGCCCCTCTGGCTCATCCCATGGACTTCTGCTTGTTTAAGATGCAGGTCGGCAGCAGTGGCCGCTTCTCCTATGACGGTCGCGATTGAGAGGATACCTTGTCCTCCCACGCCGCAGAGTATGATGTCTTTCTTCATGATTTCTTCGCACTGTGCCTTTTCAAGGATTGGATGCATTCACGTCGCGCGATGATGACGGAAACGCCGTGGTAGGCGATTTCCTGGCGGATAGTCTCCTTGATTTCCGCTATCTTTGCCGGCAGCGGGACCACTACCTTAACATGTGACGGGTCCACTCCGAGGCCTACGCAAATGCCTTCGTACTTGCTGGTGCCGGCGGAGTCCTGTCCTCCGGTCATAGCCGTGGTAAGGTTGTCGGAGATGAGCACGGTTATGTCTGCGTCTTCGTTCACTGCATCCAGCAGGCCTGTCATGCCGCTATGGGTGAAGGTGGAGTCGCCGATGACGGCGATTGCCGGATAGACTCCGGCATCGGCCGCACCTTTGGCCATGGTGATGGATGCACCCATGTCAACACAGCTGGAGAGGGTGCGGAACGGGGGAAGGGCTCCAAGTGTGTAGCAGCCGATATCTCCGAATACCCGTGCCTCCGGGTAATCCGCGATCACCTCGTTGAGAGCTGTGTAAACATCCCTGTGTCCGCATCCCGGGCAAAGCTGAGGAGGACGCGGCGCCATGTTCAGCGCATCCGGGAAATGGCGGAAGGTAGGTTTCCCGACGGCCATCCCGACGCTGTCAGGAGTCAGTTCCCCTGTACGGGGAAGGGCTCCTGTCAGTCTCCCTTCCACGGGATAACCTACACCCAGGATGGCCTTGACCTCGTGTTCTACAAACGGTTGCCCGTCCTCGATGACCAATATCTTATCGCTTGCGGCAGCGAGGGACTGGATCATCTCCGCCGGAAGCGGATAGTGTGAGAGTTTGAGGATGCCGCTGACTTCGGGATCAGCCTCTTTCACATAATTGTATGCTATGCCGCAGGCAATGATTCCCGTGCCTTTTTCTCCGGTCAGGGTCAAGGTGTTGAAAGGCGAGGATCCGCTTTCGCCAAGCATCAGGGGCTGTTTGTCAATGAGCTTGAGATACTGCCTCCTGGCAATGGCCGGCAGCAGGATCCATCCGCGGTCATTCGAGGGATCAAGCCTGTTTTCCTCCCGCGGGGTGCCGCGTTTCACTTCGGCGCGGGAATGGGCCAGGCGAGTGACCACTCGCATCATGACAGGAACGTGGAGTTCCTCGGACAGGTTGAAAGCATGTCCGACCATGTCATAGGCTTCCTGCTGGCTGGAAGGTTCGAACATCGGGATCATGGCGAAATTGCCATAGAATCTGGAATCCTGTTCGTTCTGGGAGGAATGCATCGACGGGTCGTCGGCTGCCAGGACTATGAGTCCGCCATTGACTCCTGTCACCGCGCTGTTTATGAAAGGATCGGCACATACGTTCATCCCTACATGCTTCATGCAGACCAAGGCCCTTTTCCCGGCATATGACATGCCCAGGGCGGCTTCCATGGCGGTTTTTTCGTTGGTGCACCAACGACTGTGGACTCCGCGCTCCCTGGCGGTGGGGTCTTTCTGGATGAATTCGGTTATTTCAGTGGACGGTGTTCCGGGGTAAGCATAGACCCCGGAGAGCCCGCTGTCAATGGCGGCGAGGGCCACAGCCTCATCGCCCAGCAATAGTCTTATTGATTCCATACCTATGGTATATGAATCACAAATTTATCTTTTTTCTCCCAATTTCATTCTTGTGGAAGGAGAAAAAGTTTTACGGTTTTGCCAATAATATTTTTGATAGTGTTCCCAGAATCGCGGAATGGCAAGAGGTTTGCTCATTTTTCAGCTATAGTTTAAATCATCTCTGAAATGAAACGATTGATTATAGTTCTCGCGGCTCTTATTGTGGGCCTTTTGTCCGCGCGGGCCCAGAATCAGCTTTTCGAAGAAGAACCATATCGTTCCGAGACTTCGGCTTCGGTTCGTCCGGGAATGAGATACAAAGAGTATAAAAACCTTTATGACACAAGGAATTATTACCCCGATCTGGATGATTACTATAGCCCAAGTTCGGCAGGATGGGCCTCCGCGTTCGTTCCTGGATTAGGGCAAGCTGTGAATGGGGAATGGGGTAGAGCCATGGGTTTCTTCGCAGGCAATTTCGTGATGTCTACCATACTTGTGAGCTCTCTGGCCGCAGATGCCGTATACGCTATCGGGAACACTGCCGCAGATGATTTTGACACTGGAGATGGCGTCTCGTTCGTGTCTCTGGTCGCATTGTTGGGACAGGCGGCCTTGTATGTGTGGAATATATATGACGCTGTGCACGTCGCCAAAGTCAAGTGTATGTACGATCGGGATATCCGGTCTCAATTATCGGGGCTTGACGTCAAAGTCGAGCCATTTCTGTCGTGCGCTCCGACCATGGTCTCAGAAAAGGCCAGGCCTACAGCGGGCTTCTCATTAAAAGTGAGTTTCTGATCCAGAAAAGGGAATAGAATAGAAAAATCGCGTATCTTTATCCTGTTATGAATGCGCAGGTTATCCTTCGGAAGATGAGGCTCTTCCTTTTGTGCGCCGTCCTCGCTGACGGGGCACCGCTTTTTGGTCAGACCGATCCGGAACTTAGGCGGCAGATTGACGAAAGCAGTCAGGTCCACCGGATCATGAAAGAGATTCCAGGCCGTTCCGGGATGGAGCGCTGGGTCGCGAAACCTGTCCTGGCAAGTCGCGAACTGCCGCTTGTCTCAGACTTCTCTTCGCTCCGGCATACCGGGGCGGGAACGATTTCTCCGGATTATTCGGTCACCCATTCTGGAAAAGGCTCCGTTCATCTGGACATGCCGGCCTCTCTGGACACTAAGAATCCGACTAACCGCCTTTACGGGATGCCTGAAATAATCCGCCCTCTGGACGGCGAGGATCTTAGTGAATGGAACCGTTTCTCCTGTTGGGTATATGTGGACGCTCCGGGCTATTACCTCGCGTTCCTTGGGTTTACCCTGTATAACGAAGGGGTCAAGCCTATGCCCACCCCAGGCCGTTTCGAAGGACAGCATTTCGTGACTGTCCGCCCAGGCGAATGGACAAGGATCATATGGGAGATTCCGGACCTGTACAGGGACAAAGTGACCGGCTTCTCCGTCGGGATGCTGATGAACGGAGAATCAGCAGGTGCGTCGGAACGGATGCATCTTTACGTGGAAGATATGCGTCTGGATAAGGTGGAGCCCGAACATTCACGAGGCTTCGGTCTACGAATGGGGACTATGGCATACAGCCACTGTGGTTATCCGGCCGGTTCGCGTAAGCAGGCGCTCGTGCCTGACGATGGGGAAAAGAGTTTTGTCCTGAAGGACGCTGCGACCGGGAATACGGTCTTCAAGGGCAAAGGAAAGCCTGCTGAATATGGTCTCATGCTGCTGGATTTCAGCCATTTCAAGACTCCGGGTCAGTATATTCTCACCCATGGGGATGTCTCCTCACAACCTTTCGCTATCGGTCCCCAGGCTTATGAGGGCAACCTATGGCATTCTGTCAATTTCTATTTCTCGGAACGCTGCGGTTTCGACCAGCCCGGCATCCATCAGGAGTGCCACCAGGACGTGTTCCTGCATCATCCGGACGGTCGCACCGTGAGTTTCGCCGGAGGATGGCACGACGCTGCCGACCTGACCCAAATTACTGGCAACACCGCCGAATCCGGCATAGCCCTTCTGGAGGCGGCTGATGTCGTGCGGGAACGGGATTCCATTCTGTATCAGCGACTTCTCGAGGAGGCCCGCTGGGGCCTCAACTGGGTGCTCAGGACCCGTTTCGGTGACGGTTACCGGGCCGGGTCTCTGATTGTCGGCATCTGGTCCCTGAACATCAGGGGAGACAAGGACGACATAGACGGAATGGCCGTCGACCGGGCATCCGACAACTTCCGTACAGCTGAGTACGAGGCGATGGCCGTCCCTTATTTCGAGAGCCTGGATCCCGTATTCGCCCGCTGGTGCCGTAATGCGGCGGTGGAAGACTTCGATTTTGCGATGCGACGGCTCGACGAGCAACTGACCAAGGATAAAACCACAGAACTTTCCTCCATGGCGGTGACGGCTGCTGTGCGGCTGTACCGGCTGACCGGAGAGGCCCGTTACCTGGATATAGCGGCCGAACGGGCGAAGATAGTCATTTCAGCCCAGCAGGCGGATCGAAGGACTGAATGGAACCGCCCTTTACACGGTTTCTTCTACGAGGGCCCGGAAAAGGAGAGAATTCAGTCTTATTTCCATCAGAGCCAGGAGCACCGTCCGGTCCAGGGGCTGGCGATGCTGCTGGAAGCGGCTCCTTCCCATCCGGACGCGCGGGCATGGCGCTCCGCTCTCCAAAGGGCCGGAGACTGGTATCGTGAGACAGCTGACGTTATGGCCCCTTACGGCATCTTGCCGGCGGCCATCTATGAGGTTGACAATACGGACTATTCCAAAATCTACCATGAGGGTGCGGCCATCGGTCTGCCGACAATGGAAGAATTCAACGCGCAGGTTCGGAACGGCGTTCCGTTGGGCGGTAATTTCTATCTGCGCCGTTTTCCCGTCGCCTATCAGTTCCGTGGTTTCAATGCCATAACATTGTCCAAGGCGAAAGCCTGCTTCATCCTCGCGTCGGCCTTGGAGGACGATGGGCTGTTCGATATCGGCGTCCGTCAGGTGGAATATGTGCTCGGGTTCAATCCCTTCGCTCTCAGCACGGTGTACGGCGAGGGCTATGACTATCCGTTGCTTTACGGTATTTATGCCGGTAATGTGGTAGGAGCCGTTCCGGTGGGGATCGAGACATTCGAGAATGACGACGAGCCTTATTTCCCGATGCAGTCCAACTGTACCTACAAGGAAATCTGGACCCACTCGACCGCCCGCCTGACATCCTGCGTGGCCGAGATTCTGAAAAGTTTCGAATAAAGGACCATGCTTTTCACGACTTACGGAGACAGCGCGAGACCCAGCTTATTGCTGATTCCTGGATTGGGGGTGTCTCATGAGATATTCCTTCCCTTGATCGAGCGTCTCAAGTCAGAGTTCTTTATCGTGGCGGCCGGGATCGATGGATTCCTTCCGGGGCGGGAATCAAGATTCACATCTGTCGATGATCAGGCGGCGCAGACTATAGAATACGCTCAGAATCAACTGGATGGTCATATCGACATCGCCTATGGGCTTTCCCTTGGCGGGAAGATCCTGTCCAGGGTGCTTGAAAGGAATGAGATTGTGATCGACCATGCCATCTTGGACGCCGCTCCGTTGCTGCCGCTGCCCAGATGGTGTGTGGATCCGATCAGATATTACCAGAGTTTCAATGTCTGGACCTGCTATCACTGGACCGGTTTCTGGAGATTTGTGTTCCACTCGCATTATTTCGATGTTCTCCTTGACGAATGCCGTAAGGTATGGCCATCCGGAAAGGGGAAGGCCGTCCGAGACGGTTATAAAGATGTATATACCAATAAACTAGAGTCCATCCACGGATCCGATATACATTATTGGTATGGCACCAAGGAATCTTTCATAGCGAAACCTCAGGCTGAACATCTGCTCAAGCTATGTCCTGAAGCTCACATCGAAGTCTTTCCTGGGATGAACCATGGCCAGTTTCTCATCGACCATCCTGATGATGTGGCGGCAAGGATTGACAGGTTTATCGGTGAGCCTTTACCGGAAGATGCGTATCTTTACGGAAATCATAGGATTTGATATATGACGGCACTGATTACGGGAGGCAGCTCGGGGATAGGGCTGGAATTCGCCAGGCAGCTGGCCGGACAGGGGTACGACTTGGTCCTTGTGGGCAACCGCCAGGAGGAGTTGGACACCGCGGCCTCCTCCCTCAGCGCGGAATTCCCTGTCAGTGTCACGGTCCGGTTCCAGGATCTGTCTTTTGCGGATGCCGCCGACCAGCTATTCGCATGGTGTACGGATGAGGTCGGAATCCTTCCTGAGGTCGTGGTCAACAATGCCGGGACATTCTTTTTCAAGGAGCTGGAAGCCGCTGATTTGGAGCGGGTTCAGACTATGGTCAATCTCCATGTGGTGACTGTGACCAGAATATGCCTGCTGTTCGGAGACGCCATGAGACGTAGAGGCGGCGGACATATGCTCAATATCTCATCGATGGCCGCCCGTCTTCCGGTCCCCGGTATCACTGTCTATGCGGCGACGAAAGCTTATCTGAGGAGTTTCGGCCGTTCGCTCTCTTTTGAGCTGAAACCTTATGGCGTGACGTTGACCACCGTTTGTCCGGCGGCCATAGCGACTCCACTTTACCGTCTCAGCGACAAATGGATGCGCTTGGGCGTGAGAGTCGGTCTCATACGGACGCCTCGATGGCTGGTTAAAAAGGCCATCGGAGCGATGTTCCGTGGCCGTCGTCTCGTCAGCCCCGCATTTATGAATATCTGGCTGCCATTCCTGATTGCCTTATTACCTGGTTTCCTGATCGCTGCTATATGGAAAAGATTAAAATAACGCTTCTCCTGCTTCTCGCCACGCTGCTTCCGGTCCGGGCCCAAAGGGTCGAGCCGGTCCAGTTCGGTGATTTCGAGCATTGGACCATACGTCATATCCGAGAATCCGATATCATCGGCGGGACAGTCCAGACCCTTTACGTGGTTGGCCCGGATGAGACCATCGACAAGAATGAGCCATATAGCTACAAGCGCACCATCTGGGCTTCCTCGAACGCATATGCCCGTGTGATGGGTGTCACCAAGACTAGCGTGACAGTAGAGCCCGAGAAAGGTCCGACGGGGCTGTGCGCCCGTCTTACCACCCGGTTCGCCAGCTGCCAGGTAGTGGGCCTTATGGAAATCAAGGTGCTGGCTACCGGGGCGCTCTATTGGGGACGGATGCTTGAGCCCATCACTGGTGTCAAAGATCCGTATTCATTCATGGATTGGGGAATACCTTTCACGAAACGGCCGTCAGCTCTTATCCTCGACTGCAAGGCCGAGCTCCCCGCCACAGGGATGCTGACCAAGGGTACCACATTCAGACAGAAGGAGTTCCCTGGAGAGGACCCCTGCCAGATTATGCTGTTGCTGCAAAACCGCCGGGAGGATGAGGATGGGAATATTCACGCTCTTCGGGTCGGCACGGCTGTCTTGAGGATTGGCAAGAGCTCGGACTGGATGAAGAATCTGCGGGTCCCGGTGATATACGGAGATGCCAGCGCTAAGCCGGGTTATGGGGCCGGGATGGAACTGCTGAAGGGGGAGCGGGCCCTCTATGCCGTCAACAGCCGCGGCAAGCGGAAGCCGATCCTCGAAGAAGGCTGGGCAGAGCCGGGGACGCCCTGCACACACGCTGTGCTTCAGATCACCGCCGGCTGCCGGGGAGCTTTCACAGGCGCTCTCGGCAACACGCTATGGGTTGACAATATACGTTTGGAATATCCCGAATAGGACATTTGATGACCATATCTATGCACGCTTTCACCCTGTTCCTCATCATAATGGCCGCCGTGGCGATCGTGGTCTTCGTGGCCCTCTTTTTCGTCAACGCCGGATATGGCAAGTTTTATCAACCGAAGTGGGGGCCGTCCATCGACAACCATTGGGGATGGTTCCTGATGGAGGTGCCTGTTTTCGTGGTGATGTTGGCGCTCTGGTGGCTTTCAGACCGCCGGGATGACGCTGTGAGGTTGGTATTCCTCCTGCTTTTCGAGTCGCATTATTTCCATCGCTCTTTCATCTTCCCGAGGCAGTTGCGTGGGCATAGTCGTATGCCTTGGGCCATAGTCTTGATGGGGGCCCTATTCAACACGCTGAACGCCATGATGCAAGGCGGCTGGATATTCTTTATCTCGCCAGTCGATTACTACCAGAAGGACTGGCTGCTCAGTCTCCCGTTCATTGTCGGGACGGTGGTTTTCTTCTCCGGAATGTTCATCAACATCCAGTCCGACCACATCATACGCCATCTCCGGGAGCCTGGCGACACCGCCCATTACTTGCCTCATGGGGGCATGTTCCGGTATGTGACCAGCGCCAATTACTTCGGAGAATTCGTGGAGTGGGTGGGATTCGCCATACTGACCTGGTCCTGGGCCGGTGCGGTCTTCGCCCTCTGGACCTTCGCCAACCTCGCACCCAGAGCCGCCCGGATCTATGATCTGTACATCAGCGAATTCCCGGGTCAGATTGACACTGCCAAGGTGAAGCGTATTATTCCTTTTATCTATTGACATGGTTGACAAATCGATTGATTCTCCGATATTTACACCCGTGACAATCGGTCCGGTGACCTTGAGGAACCGTGTCATCCGCTCGGCCGCTTTCGAGAATATGGCCTACGGCAATCGTCCCTCCCGGGACCTGTATGATTATCACACGGCGGTGGCTCGGGGCGGGGTAGGGATGACCACCTTGGCTTACGCTTCCGTGAACCGTAGCGGTCTTTCATTTGACGGCCAGCTATGGATGCGTGAGGAGATCGTGCCGGAGCTCCGGCAGATCACCGACGCTGTCCATGAGGCAGGCGCCAAGTGTTCCATCCAGCTTGGGCATTGCGGGAATATGACTCACAGGTCAACCTGCGGTTGTATGCCCGTGGGGGCGTCAAGCGGATTCAATCTTTATTCTCCCACATTTGTCCGGGGATTGAAAACCAAAGAGATAGACGCCCTGGTGGAGGATTTCGGACAGGCAGTGGAACTGGCCCGAAAAGCCGGTTTCGACTGTGTGGAGATACATGCGGGACACGGCTATCTGATCAGCCAGTTCCTGTCGCCATACACTAATCACCGCCATGATGAATATGGAGGCTCGCTTGAGAACCGGATGCGGCTGATGCGTCGGGTTATCCTCCGTGTCCTTGAGGCGGCCGGGGATGACATCGGTGTGATCGTGAAGATGAACATGTGTGACGGTTTCCGGCGCGGCATGAAGGAAGAGGAGTGCCTGGAGGTGGCCCGCGAGCTGGAACGGCTCGGCGTCCACGCCATTGTCCTCTCGTCAGGATTCGTCAGCAAGGCGCCTATGGAGGTGATGCGCGGGGCGATGCCCATTCGGACGATGGCTCATTATATGGATCCTCTCAAGTTCTGGTGGCTCAAGTTGTTGCTGTACCTCTTCGGGCGTCAGATGATTCCGACGGTCCCTTACAGCGAGGGCTATTTCCTGGAGCGGGCCAAGCGTTTCCGGGCCGCCCTGAGCCTGCCCTTGATCTATGTTGGCGGCCTGGTTTCCCTCCAGAAGATGGAAGAGGTTTTGGCTGCGGGGTTCGAGGGGCTCCAAATCGCCCGTGCCCTGATCCGGGACACGGATTTCGTGAACAAGCTGCGCTCCGGCGAGATTGTCCGGAGCGAGTGTGGCCATTCGAACTATTGCATCGGGCGGATGTACACGCTTGAGATGAAATGCAACCGTTGCGTCGCCAACCTCCCGTCTTCGTTAAGGCGTGAGGTGGAAAAAGCGGAGCTGAGATGGAAATGAACGGCAGGATCATAGTCACCGGTGCGACTGGCGGTATGGGTGCCGCGGCTGTAGAGGCTTTGGCTGCTCAAGGAAAGCCGGTCCTTATGGCCTGCCGCAACCTGGGAAAGGCCGAAGCGGTTCGTACTGACATCCTCCGCCGTATCCCGGAAGCTGACCTGCAGGTCGGGAAGCTGGATCTGTCCTCCCTTTCTTCAGTCCGTTCCTTCGCCGCAGGCATTGAGCCGGGATCTGTTTCTGGAATATTCCACAACGCCGGCGTCATATCCAAAAAGCACATCCTCACCGAGGATGGGTTCGAGAACACCTTCTCTGTCAATTATTTCGGCCCGTGGATATTGACTCTGCTCCTGCTGCCAAAGCTGCCGGCCGGAGCAAGAATCGTGTCCATGGTCTCGCTCACATGCCGCTTCGCTCCGTTGAAGGAGTCGATGCTCCAGCCCTCCGAGAGGGATTTCAGCCAATTGCGGACATATGCCCGGGCAAAAAGAGCCTTGCTGTCCTTCTCGCTTGAGTTGGCTCGCCGTCACCCGGATCTCCGTGTCCATCTCGCCGATCCCGGCATTGTCGGATCGGATATGATAGACCTGGGCCACTGGTTCGATCCGCTGGCCGACATCCTATTCAAACCCTTTTGCAAGACGCCTTCGAAGGGAGTCCAACCTGCCCTGCGCGCCCTTTCCACAACAGAAGATTCTACCCGTTATTATGTGGGCAAGGCAGCCAGGGCCGTCCCTCGACGCTACCTCGATCCTTTGCTCGACAAGCGCATCTGGGAAAAGACTGTATTATTGGTAAATCCCTGGCTATAAATCAATGGATTGCCTTCCACCAGCGGATGATGAAGCGTATGCCGGCGGACATGAGGCCGGGACCAAGTCCGGAATAGAACCATGCGATAAATGAGTCGGGAACCTGCGGGATTCGCTTCAGCGTGATTCCCAGGGTGATCATGAAGGCAATGATGAGGTAGCCCTTGACGCTGAAAGTCCTTAAGACCGATGTCTTTGGTTCCGGCATCCCCAGGATGCGTTCCGCATACTTGCGGACGATGCCCGTGAACATGAACCAGAATCCGGCGAATACGATGATAGACAGCAGGAAATACCACCAGGGCACGGTCTCCAGCTGCAAATAGCTGTTAACTCCCATAAGCCCTATCTTGATTCCGATGGCCGTCCAAAGGAGGCCATCGACAAGAAGCAGGTACCTGGTGGGAATCTTCAGCATATCACCGACAAGTATCAGTTTTTCCCTATGCGGCCGGTGTATTCGTCCACATCGGATTTGCCCAGAGTCTGTTCGAAGAACTTGTTGGCTGCCTCGCTCATGGCCTTGGACCAAGGCTGGGGGCCTCCGGCGCTCTGGATAACCCAAAGCTTCAGTTCCTTCTTGTGCCAGTTGACGCTGCAGTTGGTGCCCCAGGCTCCTCCATGGCCGAACCAGGCGTCTTCGCTGTCCTCCTTGGGAGCGGTCAGGCCGAGTGAGTATCCGCCCATTTCCTGAGGACGGGTGGTGACGGCCAGAATTGACCTGACAGTCTCCTCCTTCAAAATACGGACACCGTTGTCGCCTACGCCGAGATTCATGAGCATCTTGTAGAATTTGAGCTGGTCGTTGGCGGTTGTCCAGAGTCCGGCGCCAGCGGAGGCGAACACGTGGGAGTCGTTGTAAGGACGCTGCTCCCAATCCATCTCCTCTCGCCATTCCGCCGGAGCATTCTCCTTGAACTCATAGAGCTCGATCTTGTTCTTGATCTGCTTGTCGGTAGGCCAGAACCAGGATGACTTCATTCCCAGGGGGTCAAGGACCTCCTTCTTGAGATATTGCTCCCACTTCATTCCTGTGATCGCTTCCACCACTGCCGCACCGATGTCGATGCCGGTGTTGGAATACAACTCTTTCGTACCGGGTTCGAACATCAGGGGAGAGGCAGCCGCTATGGACGCGACCTGACGGATTGGAGCTCCGCCTGACCATCCGCCACCTCTGACGTCGCCACGTTTCGCGCTGATCTCAAAAGGAAAGCCTCCAGTGTGGTTCAGAACCATTCTGACCGTTAGCGCGTTCTTCGCCTTGTGCAAGGTCTTGACCCCGTTCTCTTCTCCGTCCAGGACCCAAAGTTCCTTGAATTCAGGGAGATACTTGGATACCGGATCGTCCAGCGAGAGTTTGCCCTCCTCGACCAGTTTGGCTATCGTGACTCCGCAGAAACCCTTCGTCTGGGAGCACTGCATGAATGCGTTGTCCATCTTGATGGGACGTTTCTTTGACACGTCGGCGTATCCGATGCAGCATGTCTCCTGGACCCCGTCCTTGTAGAAGACGCTGATGGCTCCGGCCAGCTGGCCGTTGTCCACGTAGGGTTGCAGGACCTCTTTGGCGAAAGTGGTTTTCGAGTCCTTGACCTTGACCTGCGCCTGCGCCGGAAGCATGAATATGGACGACGCTGCCAGGATGAAGATGAACCTTGTTATTCCTTTCATGGCGGTTATGATGTTTAATGATATTCCTGAGGTTCGTTTCCCAAATATAGTCATTATCATCGAAATGGGAATTGAATAATTTTGGATTACTTGGTATATTTGTGTCCGGTTGATTCCACAACCACACAGTATATGAGAAACATAATCGTTTTGCTGGCCTGCGTGGCCACCTTCATCGTTGCCGTGTCATGCGGCAAAAAGAAAGACTCCCAGAAAGTTCTGGTGATCTATTACTCACAGACCTCCAACACCAAGACCGTGGCCGATGAGATAGCCAACTGGCTCGAGGCCGACATGGAGGAGATAGTCCCTGTGAAGCCTTATGACGGGACTTACCAGGAGACGATCGAGCGTTGCCTTCAGGAGAGGGAGCAGGGGATCATCCCCGAGATCCAGCCTGTGAAGTCCGAACTCTCGAAGTACGATGTGATATTCATTGGCTATCCTATATGGTTCGGCACTTACGCTCCGCCGGTGGCTGCCTTCCTTGAGAGTGTGGATTTGACCGGCAAGAAGGTAGTTCCGTTCTGCACGTTCGGAAGCGGAGGACTGACCACCAGTGAGAAGGACCTGGCCGCGAAACAGCCTGGCGCTGAGTTGCTTCCTGGTTACGGAGTGCGCGCCGCCAGGATGGACGCTGTTCCCGCTGAGGTGGAGACCTTCCTCAAGAGGGGAGGTTTCATCGAGGGTGAGGTCCCTGAGCTGGAGGCTTTCTCCGAGCCCCGTCCGGTCACTGAAGAGGAGTCAGCCATCTTCGACGCCGCTGTCTCGACCTATCCTATGATGGGTGGGGCCAAGGCCTCCACCGTCGCCTCCCGCCATATTCCTGAGGGGATGGAATATCTCTTCACCACCATCCCCCAGCCTAGGAACGACAATCCCCGGATGCCGCCACCCGGGGAAATGAAAGTCTATGTCTTGGCCGCTGACGGGCAGGAACCCGTATTCACGCAGGTCGTCAGGTAACTAGATATACTTGAATGGTTTGAAAGGTTTGCCTCCGGCGAGGATCTCTTGTTTGGCCTCGTCGAAGGTGACCTTCTCGCCTGAGCGCACAGCCGCATTGGCCATCATAGTGGCGATGGAATGGTTGTATCCAGCCAAAACAGGCGCATTGGTCTCCTTCCTGCTTCTCACACACTCCATCCAGTTACGCATGTGCAGATAAGTCATGTCGTCACCTCCGGTGTTGGCATCAGTCGCTATCTGGATTGATGGAAGCTTGAAGGTGTCGAGAAGGTTCGGCTCCATACCCATAGAAACGGCATCTCCTTTTTGAAGTCCACCGGCCGATGTGACCTCATTGGTGTCCAGGTTGAGAGTCCCTCCGTTGGAGAAATAGAGCTCTTTCACTCCGCCGGCGGAATTGGTGAACCTTGAAGTGTAGAGTACTTGGAAACCGTCACTTGAACCTTCAGGACCGTAATCCATGACAGCTGTCAAGGTGTCGTAGTTGCGGCGTCCATCCTTCCAGAGATATATGCCTCCGTTCGCGGCCACGCTCCTGGGGTGGCTCAAACCTGTGAACCAGTGGACGGTGTCGATCTGATGGGACATCCACTGCCCGGGAATGCCTGATGAATATGGCCAGAAGAGCCTGTATTCCAAGTATTTCCGAGGATCCCACGGCTCGAAGGGACGGTTGCAGAGGAACCTCTTCCAGTCGGTGTCCTCCTCCCGGCACTCGGCCACGAGGGCAGGCCTGCGCCAGCGTCCAGGCTGGTTGACGTTCCAGCTCATCTCGACCATGGTGATCTGGCCGAACTTTCCTGAATTGATATACTCGTAAGCGGCCTGGTAGTTGGGAGCTGAGCGGCGCTGCGATCCAATCTGGATGACCCTTCCGGACCCCTTGGCGATTTTGAGCGCCTTCCTGGCGTCAGCCATCGTCTCGGCGAAAGGCTTCTCGCAATAGGCGTCGCAACCTGCCTCGACGGCCTCGATGAGGTGCGTGGCATGCTGGAAGTCCGCTGTCGAGATGATCACCGCATCGCACATCCCGGAATCATAGAGTTCCTCGTTGTTGCGGAATAGCTTGACATCCATGCCGTAGGTCTCCTTGAAGAATACCCGTGCCTCCTCTCTGCGGCGGTTCCAGATGTCGGATACGGCCACAATCTCGAACCCCATTTCCTTGGCGCTTGCCATGAATGTCGGGATAAGGGAAGAGCGGCAGCGGTCTGAGAAACCGATGATGCCGACCCTGACTTTGTCATTAGCCTGCTTGGAACGTGAATATATCTTGGCGTCCAACGCCAGTCCACCGAGCATCAAGCCGCCTGTCGCGGCCACGCTCGTCTTTATGAATTCCCTTCTGGTTTGCATTGTTTGTGAGTTATTTAACTGATGATATTTGCTCTCTCATGACCCCGACAGCCTTCGGCAATTGGGTGTTAATGTCCTGCCAGGAGCACTCGAATGAGATCCTGCCGGTGTATTTGATTTCTTTCAAGGCTTTGAAGTAGGGGGTGAAATCATCTCCCTTAACTCCAGGTGCGGTTCTCTCCTCGCATTCCGCGATGTGGCAGTGGACAAGTTTGTCAGCGGAGGTTATGATATCCTCCGGACCCTCATTCATCCTGGCCATATGGAAAAGGTCGGCGATGACACAGATGTTGTCACTTCCTGTATTTCTGGCGATCTCGGCGCCTTCCTTAACCGTGTTGATGAAATTGCTTTCCTTGGTCTGGAGTGGCTCCAGGGCGACGATTACTCCATATTTCTCCGCTGCGGGGGCGATCCTTTTAAGGAATCCCGTGAATTGTTCCTCAGCTTTCGCCCGGTCGAATCCCTCTGGAATGTTCCTTGAGCCGCTGCTTCCCAAAACCAACACCTTAATACCTATCTCATTAGCCCGTCGGATCGCGGTCTCCGAATACTTTACAGCCCTGTCGATGTCCGCGTCAGGACCGACCACTTTTATCTCTCCGGGGAAAAACCCGTTGGCAGAGTAGATGGGGGGAGTTATGGTGGCGGCAAGAGCCTTGTTGGCAGCGAACTCCTCGTCGCTTTTCTCTGGCATAAGGAAACCCGAGACATTGGCCTCAAGGTAATCCAGCCCGGCGTCATTCGCGGGTTCCGCCCATCCTATCCCGCATATTCCCAGATGTTCGTCAAGATTAAACTCATATTTTGGACCGCAACTATGCGATACCGCGGCGGCGATGATAACCGCGGATAATAAAAGTAGGGGGTTGTAACGCATGATAAGAAAAAGTGTTATCTTTACAAAGATAATAAAACCAATTAATAAACAGAAGCGTCTTAATGTCAATTCAAAGATATCTTATCGCGGTGGTCGCGACTTTCTCTCTGACCGCATTAATGTCTGCACAGAATGTCAATTATGATGAGACTGCCATTGCCCCTTATGAGTTGCAGGATCCATTGGTATTCTCCAATGGCAAGAAAGTTAGCAAGCGCCAATGGCCCCAAAGGCGTCAGGAGATTCTGGAATTGTTCCAACATGAGATGTACGGAGTGTTGCCTCCTAAGGGCGACGGGATATTCCTTGAGACAATAGAGGAAGGACCCACATTGGCCGGGCACGGGAACCGCCGCCAGGTGAGGATGTGGTTCCGACCCGACAAGACCGGCCCTAAAGTGGACTGGCTGATAGTCACTCCCAATGCCGCCAAAGGCCCGGTTCCGGTCATATTGCTTCTCAATTATTCCGGCAACCATGAGTTCCTCGGCGACGAGGAGATTCTTGTCACGGACTCTTGGATGCGTAACGGGGACGGAGTCAAGGATCATCATATCACTGACATCGTCCGAGGCAAATACAATGGTGACGGGCTGGACAACATTTATCCTGTCGG
The DNA here is from genome assembly GCA_017557535.1 of Bacteroidales bacterium. Lineage (GTDB taxonomy): Bacteria > Bacteroidota > Bacteroidia > Bacteroidales > UBA932 > Cryptobacteroides. The sequence continues at coordinate 24,131 of JAFYYM010000124.1, forward strand.
GATGCTGGCCTCTCGGGGTTATGCCGTCGTGACAGCATGTTACTGTGATATCTCCCCGGATCCGACATCGGCCGATAAGGACGGGGACACTCCTTTGCAGGACACCTTTGCCTATACCGGCGTTTTTGACCTTTGGGGGCCTCGTGACCCTTCCAGAAACGACAACACCCCCTCCCTCATGGCTTGGGCATGGGTCTTGTCCCGCGCCATGGACATGATTGAGGGAGACCCGGCGCTCGAACAGAGCCGAGTGGTCCTGACCGGATATTCACGTCTCGGGAAGGCCGCCCTCATCGCAGGGGCCTTCGATGAGAGGTTTCCCGTGGTTGTCCCTGTCCAGACCGGAGGTGGGGGAGTCC
>JAFYYM010000125.1 GCA_017557535.1 Bacteroidales bacterium
GCGAATGCAAATGCGCCGGTCTCGTATTTCAGAGACAGGATGGTATCCATGATTGATTCCGCATCACGGATAGGCTCTGACACTTCCGTTATGACCGCTATGTTATCTATTACCGTCATTGACTTTTAAATCTCGATTTATAGGTGCAAATTTACTGAAATTCCGACATATAAGAAACCCTCCGGCATCATCGCGACGACGGAGGGTAACGACTGGATTTGACACCGGCCTTTCAGGCCGGGATAGGTTGGCTACTCACCGGAAGCCCACTTGCACTCGGCCAGCATAGTGCCGGACTTCTCGCCGGTGGCACCGTTGACCAGGTAGTAGCGGAAGAAGATCTTCGGCGCTGCTGCGCTGGGGGCGCCGTGCTTGGCGACGTAGTCGGCGCGGATGTCCACAGCCGAGGTGGAAGGGGTGGCAACCATCTTGATGGCCACAGCCTTGCTGTGAGCACGGGTCACACCGTTGGACTGGCCTTCGGAGGCTTCGATGACGAGCTTCAGGTTGGTCACGTCCGCAGGGACACTGGCCAACGTGAAGGTGAAGGTCTCACCCTGGCAGGCGATGGTCGCAGCGCCAGGATTCTCGACACCCACAAGTGCGGGCGGATTAGCGAGGGCGGTACCGCCGCAGGCGACGATCCAGTAGTTCAGCCTGGTGTACAGGTTGGCACCGGAGATCTTGGCTTTGGAGCCGAGGACGGAACGTCCCTCCTGAGAGAGGGCCAGCTTGTTCCAGGCGAGGATCTGGTCATTGCTCAGGCTCTTCCACTGGGTGGTGAGCTGCTTGAAAATGCCCTTGACCTTAGCCTGGTCAGCGGTGCGTACGGAGCCGCCGTATCCGCGGTTGCGGATGTACTTGCGGCTCTTCATCTTAGCGGCCGTAACGCCCTTGGCGCTGCCGCTCATCTCCTCGAAGGCGATGGAAGGAATGTACTTCATAATAGTTTAAGTTTTAGGAAGTTGGTGATAATGGTATAAAGTATTACAATCAGTAATAGCACGATTGAGAAGCCTCCGGCTTTCATCTTGAAAGACTGCCAGGCAGATAGTTTCTTCTCCACTTCTACAGTCTCAGTGACTACCCTATCCCGGTACACCAGCGAGTCACGATAGACAATCTGTTTCTCGACGCTCACAGGCTCCTTGACGGGCTTTGTCTCCAGCGAATGAGTAAGGACACCACCGGAGACCATAGCGGCCGATTTGGCGTACTTATTCTCCAGCACGGAGGCAGTGTCCAGCGTGGCCACCCGCTCCACAATAACCGGCAGCTGGACATAAGCCGTATCGTGGACGGTCTCCACCACAGTTTTCACCTCCACTCTGGTACTGTCCTGGCTCAGAGTGGGCCGGACAGTACCGCAAGCTGTCAGGATAAGCGCTATAGCAAGAAGAGCGGAGGGTTTCATAGGTTGGTTTAGGTTGTAGGTTGTTTTTCGTTTTCTATCATCTGGTCCAGCTCAGCCTGGAACTTTCGGAACTTGACATCGTAGGAGGCCTTGACGCCCAGGATCGCCCCACAGAGAACCAGCAATTCAGAGACGATGCTCACAGCAGAGCTGGCAATCTCTCCAAGAGGCGGAATGAAGAAGAGACACACAGCTGCTATGGTCACACCGCTGGTAAAGCTGGCCACCGCAATGATGCCCTGCAGCTTGGTGAGTTCTATGCGTTTCTTCTCATTCATGGTTCAACGTAGTCTGAATTATTCACCATCCCTCACAAGGAAGGCGAAGATGAAAGGATCATAGCCGGTACTATCGAAGCCGCTCATACGCTCCTGGCAGGTGAACACACCGTTCTCGACGTGAGCCAGCGAATAGCCGTTCACCGAAGGGTTGTACTGGTTGGAACCTCCGAGGAAAGGAACGTCCGCGTTCACATCCGTAGGGAAATCACCCATCTGCGCCTCCCACGGCTGATTCCGGTAAGAGTACGAACAGCTCGAGAACTGCATATGCAGGAATACCCAATGCTCAAAGATGACGCAGAAGGTATCGGAACTCCAGTACAGGTAGCGAGTCTCCTGGGTCATATTGATTCTGGTACGTGTGCCCTTGATGGGATTGCCTCCCTGGTTGAGCATCGGATACAGTGCCTGGATAAAGATGGTGATTTCTCCCTTGTCGTCGAAGTTGGTGAACTTCTCCAGGCAGATGGTGTTCTTGTCCTTGATCCAGGACTTGATGGCGGTGCCGCCGTCATTATTCCACGTGTAGGAGGAGTAAACATAGCGGTCCTGGAAAGTCAGGATAACACCGGCAACAGCGCTGCGGTCTATCGAGAGATCCGGGACGTAGATTTCAAGAACGTCTGCGGCCTGGTAAGCGGCATTCGTAGGGTCGTAACTGAATTTGGCGTTCAGAACGACATAGTTCGAGGCCTGATAGTCCTTGAACTGAATGGTGCCTGCACCAAAGTTATTTCCGGTAGAGTTGAACATAGCCGTATTAGTAAAGGATGCCCGGGCCAAAGACCTCGGTAGGTTTTACATAATAGCCGCCACGGTGGGCGAAAGTGATAGAAGAACCGTCCCAGCTGGAGTTGCGAAGCCAGATGATGTAAGACTGTGCCGCCAGGCCGGCATTGCCTTCTCCCATGCCGCGAGCAAGAGCCATACTGGTGCCGATACAATCCGCAGGAAGATCTTCTTCGAGATAAGCCTCAGACGAAGCGACGTTGCTATGGCCAAGGCAGACGGTGTCGAAGGAGATGACCGGAGAGCCGGTAGAGAAGTCAACGTCGCATTCGGAGACGTGGCTGTCCGGTTTAATGTCGGCCATCGTAATCTTGTTTCGCTTGACGTAGCCCTCTGCCTCGGCATCAGCCTCGCTCTCGCAGACTTTGCTGTCATAGGTCGTCTGGCCGGTGAATCCGCTCACAGGATCGAGCCAGTACATTTCAAGGAATACTTTCTCGCCAACGGCAGGTTTCACGCCGATGGTCTTGAAGTAGAGATAGGTCATGTCGGCATCGCCCCAGTCGTCCTCCATACCCGGAGACAAGATGACGGTCTTGTTCCAGCCCTTTGAGACGCCGGCACTCTGACCTGCCGACATCTTGATAACCAGCTTAAGACCGGCTTCGTGGGCAATTCCCTTGATGACGATGTTCTTCGGAGTTACCCAGAGCGCCGTATAAGAGACGTTTGGAAGGGCCACGAGCTGTTCAGGAGCGTTGGCAAGGATGCTCTCCCCTGCCATCGTACGACTGACGTTGAGACGGATATATAGATTCATTCCGGAGATTTCAGCCTTCTTACCAAGCACGGAAGCACCGGAGGCGTGTTCTGCCAACCGGTCCCAATCGCGCATCTGGTCTGAGGTGAGCTGCTTCCAGGACTTGGAGATTTTGCCCATCGAGGTCCGGCGGACCACCTGTGCGTTGGTGGTAGGTCCCGTCGGATGGGACTTCACGCTAAGGATGTTGCGACCGCCGACCCTTCTGGCCGTAACACCCTTAGCGGAGCCCGAGAATCCCTCGAAAGCAATGGAAGGAAGTGCAATCATAGTTCAAGTAAAGGTTTAGGTGAGAGGTTTTAACTCCCTCACAACAAAGATAGTAAAAGTATTTGACAATTCAAATACAATCACTTAAATAATGTTAATTAAAGTTGCACTTTAAATAGAAATCCTCCCCGTCAAGGGAGGACAATATCGAAGGAATTCTGTATGTACTGGCTCCTGTATCCTGAGCGCCTGTCAAGCAAAACGTGCCGGATGTGCACCGTATAGGCTGGCAGATCCAGCCCCCAGACTTCAATGTAGTTGACGAGACCGAAGCCAGTCAATGACTCCCCTGCCCGGGACGGCACCAATGCCAGGAAGGTTCGCATCTTGCCGGCATTCCGTCCTCCTCCTGGCTTGACCAGTTGGATACGCGCCAAGATCTGGTATCGGTCATCTTCTACATACTCGTCCATCCATACGTTGAAGTCCAGCATCAGGACGCCTTCTTCCACCATTACGCCACTGACGCCCTGCAAGGCATACGGCGGGAATCCTTCCCAGGGTTTCGGTTCCGGGATGTGCTCCTGTCCCAGCCTGGCGAAACCGTGATAAGCAGACACGAACAGATTTTGGCCGCTGATATGGGCCGTATTATCGAATGGAGGCTTGTGACTGATCACCGGCCGGGCATACTTATTCCAAAGCTTCTGCGTATCCCAGGGCAGCTCTCTCCACGCAGCCAGAGCGCGAAGATGTACCTCCTGATGCTCCATCTGGAGCAAGGTGCCTGGAAAAACCGGCGCAGAGCGCTTTCTGTAGTAGCATTTGCCATCCCGGTGATAGAATGTGTGTTCGCCGACGGAGCCAAAGCAGTCCTCAAACGGCATAGAAGGAATGTACCTGGGCATAATACGACAGGGTTACAGGGTGAGGGGCCGGCGGTTACAACTCTTGGGCAGGGCAATAGCTTATAAGGACATCAGAAAAGGTATTGCTCACCTGCTCTCAAAAGCAACTACAAGATAGTGAAAATGAACGAGATTAACAAACTTAAACACAGGTATTTAACCCTTTCCGAGAACATTGGTGACAGACCGAATACACCGCCTTTCATCGCACCCCGCAGCGGCGGTAGCCGCTGCTTCCAGGTAGAATGTTTTTACATTTATTTCTACCTCCGAGCGGGCTTCTGTCGGTCGAATTGGCACTGACGTTCGGGCGTACGTCGTGGCTAAGCCTTGGTTGCTGGGAGTCTCGTTGACGGCAGGATGGGTGTGATGGGATTGTGCGGGCCGGCAACGAGTCTCCCAGTGACCAAGGAGCCGGAGCGAAGCGGAGGCTGGCCGGGGAGGCGGTCTGGTGCGATGGGGATGACGGGCTCTGGAGCGGATGCAACGGCGGGACGCTGTGCGGCCCGACGGCGGAGCGGAAGAGACCGGCATCGAGGGGAAGGCAGACGGCCTCACCGGCCTGGGCCGGGACGGCCCACTGCTGGATCGGAGGTAGGACGTTCGAGGCGAAGCCTGGCACTTCCCCACCGGCGCAGGGTGTACTTACGGGAGGACGGTGGAATACTCACTGACGGTGGGTACACGCTGCGCCAGCGGCCGGGACGGCCGCATCCTGGGTGCCCGGAAGGCTTCCGGCGGGTTTTACCCCGGCGGAGGCCTGGAGGAATAGCGCCCAGGTATAACCAAGCCGCTTGCGGCTTACCGAGGAGCGGAGGGACGGGACTCTTCTGACGGAGCCTGCGGAGGAAGAGGAGTCACGGCCAGGAGCGACCCAGCAGCGGAGCTGCCTAAGGCGGCAGGATGCTCGCACTGCACGGATGCTGAATGCGGGTGATGACGGTCGAGAAGCACAGACGCTCTGCGTGGCGGCACTTCCCGCCCTCGCATTCCTCCTACCCTCTGATACGGGCTGCGTAGCGGAGGCAGTGGTATCCAGAGCGTTAGCGGAGGATACGACTGCCGAAGCGGGACTGGCATACTGATACTGCTCGCTCGAAGAACGCGGGAAGTGCGCGGCCCGGCGACGGACTGGGTCCCGGGAGGTCCCTGAGCCGGGCCGCTTTCCTGCCGCCGCCTCGCCCGGGAGTTCGGAGGCAGAACGCTCGTAACTCACTGACGGAGCGTACTTAACATAATCCGGATTGTGTGCGAAGCGGAAACAAGCGGCGCTCGCGCCGACTTGTTACACAATCCCGATGGGATTATGTTAATGTACGCGGATTCGGGGCGCTGACGGTCGCACTGGTAGTGCGTCTCCCGGGCGATTATTCTCCTCCCTGTGGGAGGCCGGGAGGGCATAAACCAGCACGGCGAGCTGGCGGTTGTGAAGCAAGCGCAGCGAGCGGAACAACCGACTGCTGGCCGTGACCGCTTTTCCTTTAATTGCGGGGAGAGCGTCAGCGAGTCTGTGACGGACTTGCTCCGGCACAGTCTCGCAGCGAAGGGTGGCATTGATGGTTGCCTTTCTGGGCGGCTTGTCCGTCCCAGAAGGGCAAGTACCGCTTTAATTAAACTGTCGGAATGGTTTGCTGACCCGATAACGGCGCTACTCTTCCATTCCGACAGTGACGGTTCCTATCGACCGTCAGTATTCATTCCATCTCTACATATCAGATCAGTTCTGATTCAGGACGTTGACGATGACTTCGACCTGATCCTCAGGATGGACCTCGGGTGAAATCCTTGTGATGCGCACATCGTAGATGTCATCCAGTCCCATGTCCAGATACTTGGAGATGTCGTGGTTATGGCCACGCGGGACGAATCCCAGCTTGTACTCACCGTAGTAGATGGCAACTGCGTAAGGGTCAAAGGCGTTATCGGCCTCACGGACCAGCTCCAACTTGGTCCCGACCTTAAGATGTTCGAAGGCCTCGCAGCCATCCCAATAACCGAATCCGGCGATGTGGAAGTTGTCCAGATGGACTTTCTTGATGGGTTTGATGTCTTTTGTTCTCATAACTGCTTTATTATTAAGGTTTCTGAGACAAAATTAAAGCGAGGCTGCACCAGAAATCGGTACAGCCTCGTAAAAAGTGCCAAAAATAGTGAGATCAGTGCAGGAAATCGAACTGGTAGAGTTTCTTGCGGGCAAGAGGATGATTCTCGCGGTATGCGACGCGATAGTACTCCTTGGCTTTCTCCAGGTCTTTCTCTACGCCCCATCCGTTCTCATAGAATTCACCTACACGGTAGAAGGCGTAAGGGAGGCCGCAGGACTTATAGAGCTCAAAGGCACGCTTGAGGTCCTTGGGATAGCCCTGGGAGCCTTTACGAAGGATGTCGGCAAGGTTGCTCTTTGCCAGATCATCGCCCATCTCGACAGCACGCTCATACCAATATACGGCCTGCTCAATGTTTCTCTCAACGCCTACGCCGCCCTCGAAGAAAGTGCCGATAGTATTGGCGAAGTCTGGATCATAGAAGGCTTCGTGGTCTTCGTTGTTCGCCACGATGTCAAGCAGCTCACGAACCTGCTCATAGGAATAACCAAGGTCCTCCGGAATGTTGGAGTACGAGAGGATGAATTTGCGGCGGTTCACGGGAACCATCTCGAGGTTTTCTTTTTTGCTCATATCTGTGTTCTTTATCGTTTCTTGTGCAAAGATATTTTGGTGGTGTATCAAATGTCGGCACACCATCAGAAAAGTTACTTCTGATATTTTTCCAAGACTCTTTTATGCCACTCGATGACCTCGCTCCTTAACGCAGAAGGCTCCAGCACCTCCAATTCCTCGCTCGATGCCGCCAGTGCGCCAACAAAATCGTAGGTCGGCCGAATGTCCAGCGTGAATACCGAATAATCATCTGTGGTCTCTACTTCCTTCTGGGAGTGATGGAAAGGCAACGTGCGCACATAGTTCGTCGTATAGCCACAAGTGCGAATGCGAACGTGCTGCAGAGGGATTGAGGAATCTGTCAAGACGCCATAGAACTCATTGAAGAACGCGGATGCAGAGAAGTCCTCTGGCAAGTTGAACTTAGCTTCCAGAATACTCACGTCACGAATCCTGTCCAAGGCATAGGTGATCAGATACTTCCCATTTGAGGCGAGCAGATACCAACGCTGGTGCCAGAACTTCAGGGCATACGGTGCCACATCGATACAGTAGCTGCTATGCCCGAATCGAGCATATTCCACCTTGACCTTATTTCCTGATTTGATGGCCTTAATCAGCGTCTGCAGATGTTCTTCACCTGCCGGCACGTTCTCCAGGATAATACGGTCATGGATCGACTCACTGTCGGCCAGGACGGAACCCACTGTCAGAGAATTCAGCATCCAGCGTTCCAGGGAATCATCGTCCAGGACTTCCGGATTGTCAATGTAGTACCTGTAACCATCCTGGGCATCGCACTCGATGATGACGCCAAACATATCCAGCACGGCATCACGGTGGCGGTTGAAGGTGGACCGGGAAAGCGGATTCCCGTCGGCGACTTCGTCACGTATCCACTTGTCGTTAAGTTCTTCAAGCGTCATGCGGTCATAGCGGCGAAGGGTATTCACCAGCCAGACATATTGGGAGAAAATCAGGGATGGTTTCATGATTTAGACAATTTCAGGGACTTGCTCATTCAACTCACTTTTGAATTCGCCCAGAACCTTCTTTCCGAAATCTATTCGATTGACTGTGTCGATGCCGTTCTCCTGAGGGATCGGGAAACTCTTCATGAGGCTGTTGTCGATGGCAGAATAAAACTCAAAAGAGGCGTTCAGATTCTTGACGTAGAACTGTTCGTAAACCAATGACCGTCCGTAATTGTCCCGTGAGATATGCGCCGAATCTATTTCAAATAAGTATGGCACATATGAACTCTCTGAAATGGACGACCTTGTTTTCATCAAAACTGTGCGATAGGGCTCATCTAAAGAATATGACTCAAAGTAGTATTTACCAAACTTGGTATCACGGAATGAATCATATTTCAGCCAGTAGTATCGCCAGTCATAGAGGCCGTCGCTCTCACATTTGAAGATGTACTCCTCTTTTATGGACCTTAGGTAGTCGTCATTGAAGGCATCTTCCTTGTTTAGGAGCTGGAGAAGGACGGCTTTTGTGCTCTCGTAATTCTTGGCAGCTCCCATATGGAATAGGAATTCCCAGGATGATTCATTCTTCGATCCAAACTGCCATCTCCAGTTATTGGACTCTTGTTGGCCATAGTTTCCAATGGCAAGCATTGCACAATTAACGAGGTCCCAGTCACAACTGAAGAGGGATTGGAATTTCGGGGCCAACCCGATGTTATCTAATCCAATTATGCCTATCTGACCGTGAAGGAGAGGATGGTCCTCAATCTCAAACAAGACTTCTGCCTTATCCGCATTTTCCTGCAGCCAAATGATCTTCTCTCTTTCTTCACTAATCTGGTTGGCGTTGAAGTTGATGGATATTCCCTCGTCCGGATGGATTTCTCCCGTTAAAATGATGTGCTCAACATGTTTGATAATAGCAGGCATACGGTTACCACCTACACGAGCCTCGCTATCGCTTATTTCATCAGGAGAGTTCTGAATCAGGTTGTATATGTGACGCAGGCGAATTCTAAACTCATCCTCTGTAATGTCCTCCTTATGAATTAGATATGTAATGAAAGCATAAAGAAGGACGGATCTATTCAATGGGAACTTTCTATTTCTCCCTGAAATCAGCTCTCCGTAGTTCCGGAGGCAATCATTGAACACATCAATCTCATACCTGGTTTCTACAGTAATCTTACCGGGCTGATGGGTATAACCTATAAGGCTTTCAAAGAACTCCGTGAACGGTAGTTCGTCTTTCTTGATCTTAAGCCAACAGTCGAAATATGACTCAAGAAGAGTAAGATTCTGAATAGCATCATCCCCACTGAAATACTCTTTCACTAAGTCGAATTCATCGGTAATCTTAGGGCTTCCGTTCTTTTTGTAGCAAAGAATGTCACAAATGAAGCGGAAGTACCGGAGGAACTCATCGTCAACGATATTGTTCCCTCCCCTGTACGGCCAAAGAAGATCTGTCCATTCCCTGTCAATCTTGTTAATTACCCGTTTGCATGCCGATTTATCGACCTTCTCAAGCGAATGTTCAAACTCAGCCTTGAAGTGTTCGAACTGGGTTAAAGGCTTTCCACGCGAATTCATTTTGATATAGATCTCATCCGTGAGACCCATATCTTTGATGGGGAGGAAATAGAATGAAATCTGGCCGCTCTTCAATTTGCCCCACAAATCATCTACGCCAAAGAATTTGGTCTGGATAGCGTCTAACATGGTTAGCATCGAATCTATCGTAGGATCGTGCTTCCAGTCGAGCGGAAACCAGTTCTGGTCGATTATTTCTGATGATAGGTTAACAGAGAACGAGGGTTCAAAAGGCAGTAACTTGTGGCAAAA
>JAFYYM010000126.1 GCA_017557535.1 Bacteroidales bacterium
CACAAACTCCTCCATGGGTATCCGGTTCCCATGCATCGCGGAGGGTGCACTTTCCTCAGAAGGATAACCTACATTCATGATTGCAACCAACTCATACCCCTCCGTACCCGGAAGAATACCCTTCAACAGCGCCGGATCGAATGAGCCGACCCAGAGCGTAGCAAGCCCTTCATTCTCCGCGGCCAGCATCAAGTAGGTAGCGACAATGGACGCATCGACCTCTCCCCCATTCTTTCCGTCGTAGCGACGCACCCAGGCATCGGCAGGACGACAGCCAACCACCAAAAGTAAGGGCGCTCCATAGTTGGAACGCGTGACGCCCTTGATGGCCTCCAGCGTCTCCGGATTGGATACTGCCCATACATGGACCGGCTGCTTGTTGACAGCCGTGGGCGCAATGCGACCGGCTTCCAGGATCCGGTCCACCTTCTCCTGCTCAACCGGCTTCGGAGAGAACGCCCGGCAGGAGTACCTTCTTTGTAAAACGGTATTGAATTCCATAGGATGAATGCTGATAGTTATTTAATAAACGGCCACACAATCCTGCCGATGATGGCGTATCCGAGACGGACAATCCAGGGCTGGGGCCAGTTCAGGTCCATGTGAGCGGACCGCTCACGGAAGATGCCCATCGCATGAAAGGCATTGTGCGTCGCCCATTCCCGCTTGAGGGAGCCAATGGACCTGTTCCACACCTGGCTCTCCGGATACCGCTTACGAATTGCCGCCAACTCGCGCTCGAAATCCTCCTTCCGAACCTGGAAGGACGATTCCATGTGGATGTTGTTGGGGGTGACAGTGTAATTATACACTAACTTCGAGGTCAAATAAGATATGTTAAGCACAATGCGTAGTGCAATATCTGGTCCGTCACAGATCCTATCTTGTTGTATCTCGCTTTCAATGCGTCAATTGGAAAGTGCAGGACGGTGACTACAAGCAACTGCCAACACCATCCGAAGCACACGAAGAACGGGATAGAATACAAGACACAATGGATGAACAAGTGATACCAATTCTTTCCCTTTGTTTCTGCAAGATACGGGGTCTGAAAGAGATAGTCACCGACCAGATGGCACAAGAGTAGTTTGTATAAAGTCTGTATCATATAATCTGGAGGTTAAGCGAGAACCATTGTACGTCAATGACTCTCCCCATCCAAAACCTCATACACAGAATTATTACTCTTGTACTCCGGCACAATCTCCTTCATCTTCCGGACAGTATCCATGTTGTCGAACTTCTTGGCGATGTCCATCAGTTCGTCAATTTCTTTGGAGACCTCGTCGTAATCATACTCCCGCACCTGGGCGATCCTGATCTTCTCATGGAAGGTCGGTTTCGTGCCTTCCATTTCGTTGAGGACTTCTTCGTAGAGCTTCTCGCCTTCGCGCAGGCCTGTGTATTTAATTTCCACATTCTTCGCATTCGAGAGGGCGATCATTCGCTTCGCCAGGTCCGCAATCTTCACGGGCTGGCCCATGTCAAACACGAAGATCTCTCCCCCATTCCCCTTCGTACCAGCCTCGAGAACCAATTTGCACGCCTCCGGGATAAGCATGAAGTACCGAACAATCCGCTCATCCGTCACCGTTACCGGACCGCCTCGCTTGATCTGCTCTCGAAACAAAGGAATCACGGACCCATTGGAACCCAGTACGTTACCGAAACGCGTAGTCACGAACTGCGTGTAGTTGGCGCCATGCGCTTCCTTCTCGAGCTTCTGGTTCAAGCTCTGGACATAAATCTCGCAAATACGCTTCGAACAACCCATCACATTCGTCGGGTTCACAGCCTTGTCCGTCGAAACCATGACGAACTTATCCACCCCATACTTCACGCTCAGGTCGGCGAGAATCTTGGTGCCAGAAATGTTGTTCAGGACGGCCTCAGAAGGGTTGTCTTCCATCATGGGCACATGCTTGTAGGCAGCGGCATGGAATACATATTCCGGTCGGAAGGTGTCAAAGACATACTCCATCCGGGTCCGGCGGTCGATGCTCGTCACAACTACTTCAACCGGGATGTCTGGGAAGTCCCGCTGCATCATCAGCCGGAGATCGTGCTGCGGGGATTCCGCCTGGTCGATGAGCATCATCTTCGCGGGTTTGAAGGCCGCTACCTGGCGGACGATTTCCGAGCCGATGGAACCGGCGGATCCGGTGATGAGAACGCGTTTCCCGCAAAGGAGTTCCGCGACAGATTTCAGGTCCACGCGAATCTCCTGACGCGGAAGCAGGTCTTCCACGGAGACCTCCTTCAGCTGCATGTTCTCCACCTCCTCGTCGCTCAGGACACCGTTCTTGATACTGGCTTCCTTGGCCTGCTGCGACATGTAGATCTTGCATCCGGCGCCAATCAGGATGTCCTGGACCTTCTGATTCTTACGGAATTCCTCGGTACGGAGCGGGCTCACGATCACACCCTGGATCTTCTCCTTCTCCACGATGGCAGGGAGATCCTCATCCAGCGTGTACACCGGCGCGCCCAGCATCTGCATCCCCTTGATGCGCTTCTCATGCGTAAGGAAGCCCCGCAAATCGAATCGGGCAGGATTCTCGGAGCGGATATATTTCGCCACCCCGGCGCCGCCTGTCAAGGCACCATAAATCAATACCCGCTCCGCCTGCGAACTGGAAGAAGTGACATCGTAAATTGTCTTCACGATCATCCGCATCACCAGCATCAGCATCGCCGCAAGGACGAACGTGGCGAAGATATGCAGGGGCTTCAACGCATGCAAGGAATCGACCCCCAGATACTTGAACAGGTAGTATGCTCCGATGGCCAAGCCAAAGGTCAGTGCATTGGCGTATACCACCTTGAGCAGG
>JAFYYM010000127.1 GCA_017557535.1 Bacteroidales bacterium
GCCGACGCCGAGGCCCTCGCCGCCACCATCAACGCGCAGGTTCTCGAGGTCGCCGCCAAGGTCGGTGAGACTGGCAAGCTCTATGGTTCCGTGACCACCGAGCAGCTCGCCGAGGCGCTTGCCGCCAAGGGCCTGAACATTGAGAAGAAGGACATCACCATCCTCGCCCCCGAGGTGAAGGAGCTGGGTGAGTACGAAGCCGCCGTGAAGCTCTACAAGGGCATCAAGGGCACCTTCAAATTCAACGTGGTCGCCGAGTAATTCCGACCATGATCGTCATACCCGGCTTGACCGGGTATCTGGATCCCGACCTTGTAAAAAAGGCCGGGATTTTTTGTATCTGTCTGTAAAACAATAAGTTAACGTGCAAGAATATAAAGGGCCGATTTTTTGGCCAATAGGCGGCGCGGATGTATCTTTGCGCCAGATACCTGCCGTCCGTTTCCGGTCGATCACTCGGGCCCGTCTGCCAGTGGGGTATTGAAAAGGAGCTGACTCAAAAGTGAGTTGGCTCCTTTTTCTATGTGATATCGGGCGGCAAATGGGGTGTCCGGGGGACTCCGTTCCGCTGCGCTCCACTCCGGCCCCTCCCAACGTCTCCTGCGTCATTTGCTGCGCAAATAACTTGTATCCGTCGGGCCCCTCCCCCTATACTTGTCCGGGGGTGGACAAGCCCCTGGACACCCCATTCGCCGCCCGTAAAACAATATGATTGTGAGAAATAATCCCCGCTTACCTAATAATCGCAGAGCATCGCGATGCGCCCCAGATGCCTACGGTTGAAGTTTTACACTATTTTCCGCAGTTAGAAATCAACCTGGGCTTTTTTTTTCTTTTTTAGCTACTTGTGAAACTTATAATTACTATCTTTGACAAGTATCGTGATAATCAATCTTACCTATTTATAAAAGAACTTGCCATGAAAGGATCCAGCTTGAGAAAACTGCTCGTTTTTTTACCGACCATTGTACTTCTTTCTTCGTGCTCCCTCTTTCAGAGTGATAAGGACAAACTGAAGGAAGCGATCAAAGATTACCAGGCCAGTCTTCCATATTCTACAGGGGAAGGCATGTATCTCATTCGGGTTGATTTTAGCGAAGGCGCGAATGTGATTGTCTTTGAGAGTGAAGCGGAGGGACTGTATTCTCTGTCAAGCCGGGAAAAAGATGCTATCCGGAAAGGGGTAAGAGATATGCTGAAATTCTCTTTTGTAGGAGAAACAGGGAGTGAGATGTATAAAGTATTCGATAATGTTCGACCTGATTTCCGTTTCCTGGTAAGAAACGCTGACAGCGGAAGAATTCTCTTTGACGAGACGTTCCTACCCAACGAATATCTGTGATTTCGTAGAACGAAGATTCCTGTTTTGATACCGTGAGCATGATATCCAATAATCAATAACAATGAAACACCTAAAAGAAAAAGAGGATGATCTCAAGTCTTTCTGACTCTTTGGTCACCCTCTTTTTCATGGTCCGGAACTACTCTTCTTTCGGATTTTCCGCGTCTCCCTTGTCCAGATTGTCCGGTTTCTCGGGTTCGTCGCCGTGGGAGTCTTTATACTTGAATCGGCGGATCTTCTGCGTGGCGGTCTTTTCGAAAGGGTCCTTCATCGCGTCCACTTCACCGATTTTGGAGTTCTTTCCGACTTTCTTGTTCACCCAGTCCAGGACGGCTTTCTTGCGGGCCTCCAACTCTTCGAACCACTTGTCCTCGGTGGCCTGGTCCCAGTCCAGGGCGTTGTCGGTGAACTTGACAAGAGCGACGAGTTTGCCGTCACGTTCCATGACCAGGGATTCCTCCACCCCCTCGATGTTATTGATCACCTGCTCGATTTCCTCCGGATAGATGTTTTCGCCGGAAGGACCCAGGATGGTGTTGTGCAGGCGGCCCTTGATATAATAATGGCCCGTCTCATCCATGGTGGCGATGTCGTTGGTATGGAACCACCCCTCGTCGTCCAGGACTTGCAGCGTGCGCTCGGGATCTTTGTAATAGCCCAGCATCA
>JAFYYM010000016.1 GCA_017557535.1 Bacteroidales bacterium
ACGGACAAGATCGCCTTCACACAGACCTGCGGTGACGAAGCCATCCTCCGGACCCGCCTCGAGGTTGCTGCCCCAGCCGGCAAGGTCATGGTCGCCGGTCCAGACGAACTTCTCAGTGTAAGGAGCGGTGATCTCGAACGGGACGGGCCAGGTAAGCTCAGTGCCGTCGATAAGAACCATCGCCAGGCGATAAACGCCAGGGCCTATTCCTTCAGGGATGCCGAATGACATATTATCGTCAGCGCGGACAGCATAGGAAACTACCTTCTTGCCCTTGATGAACACCTGCTCCACATTCAGGAGATTCTTGCCGGTTATGGCTATATTCTTCCCGAGAGCGAATGAAGGCTGGGCGAAGGTCACGGAAACCGACTCGTCGTAGGTTACGGTGATGGATTCGGTCGCAGTGTTGTCTCCATTGGCAGCGGTCAAGGTCAAGACACCGGTGTAAGCATCTTTCGGGACAGCCACCTTGACGGAATCAGCGTTCAGGATATCGAACTCGCACTCAATGAATCCATGTTCCTTGTCACCTATCGTGACCCCGGTCGCAAGGTCAAGATCGGTACCGGTGACAACAATCTTGGTCTCTCCGGCAACGGCCTCAGTCTTGTCAACCGCAGTGGCCACAGGCTTGACAACCTCTATTTCATCAGAGTAAGCCTGCTTTCCGGATCCAAGGGTCAAGGTCACATAACCATCTTTCGCCCCTGAGGGAATTCCGGCGACTATTCTGTCACCGTCAAGATACCATTGCGCTTCGGCGCCGTTGAACTCGACCTTTTTGACAAGGTCAAGATCGGTTCCGGCAATAGATACCTCTGATCCTGCCTTGTAGCGTCCGTCCTCAGCGAGAGAGGTGATCTCAAGCTCAGCGACAGAAAGGGTCAGGACCACTCCTGCCTCGAATTGCTTGCCGGCGAATGAGGTCAGCACAACCTGGCCGTCAGTCGCGGTGGGAGGAAGGTTGAAGGTGATGGTGGAAGCGTCGTCAGAGAGAGTGAATTCCACCTCAGGAGCGCCAGTCAAGTCAAGCTTCTCAATCATATCGAGATGAGAACCCGTGACCTTGATGACATCACCGCTCTTGTAAGTGGTGGTGTCAGCCACAGCGACAGTGGGATCGCCGACCACGAGCTCGGTACCTGAATAGATCTGGTTCGGAATGGTGTTCTGGTCCTCGATCTCATTGACATCGCCGACGATAAGATAACCTGACACAGCGTTGGCGGGAACCGTGAAGGAAAGCTCACTGCCAGACTGGCTGTTGAACTCGGTGACATAGACACCACCTCCGAGGATGACCTCCCTGACATTGTTCAGATATTCACCCTTGATGGTGATGACATCACCGGACAAGACAGAAGCCGGGGCAAATGAGCTGAAAACAATCGGCTCGGTGTACTCCAGGTCAAATCTTGTGGAAGCGGTGAGACCATCGCTTGTGACGACAGTGACAGGACCGACAGCGGCATCCATAGGGACGGTGAGACGAATCTCGCTACGATCGCCAGAGGCGACTTTCTCTATGGAAGTGACAGTCGCTCCGCCCGCAAAGCGAACTTCCGTAACTTTGTCAAGGTTGGCTCCGATGACGCGAAGCTGGGCACCTCTCATCACCGGGTTCGGAGCGATCGCGGCAAGAGCTAGCTTACCAGCGTACTGGTCGGTGTCCAGTTCATCCTGCTGGCAAGCGGTCAAGCCTGACATCGCGACAATAAGAGTCGCGAGAATGGAATATTTAAATATATTCTTCATATTCAGTTCCTCCTATTATTTGTAAGGGACAGCGCGGATGTTGTCGATCTTGATGACAGGCTGGCACTCGGTACCAGTCACGCCGCCACTCCACACGAAGATGGTGAGGGAAGAGAAGGAAGCGGGAGTGATCTCCGCTGTGTTAGCTGTACCGTCGGACTTGTAGGCAAAATCAGTGTAAGGAATGGTGACTGTAACCCACTTGTCGCCTGTATCGAACGAACCGCTTGACTTCCAAGGGACATACAGCGCTCGGGGAGCCTGAGGCACTCCGTCGCCGCTTATGAACCTATTGTTAGCACCAGCGGTTACATTTCCATAAATATCGACCGCACCTTCAGCACCACCTGTGACGACATCAACGCCACCAATGATGATCTGCATGGCACCGGCTTTCCAAGCGTTTGCACTGGGGATATAAAGCTCGAATTTGAGAGCCATATTCTTCCAGTTGGTGAAATCGACGAAGTCCGTAAGACGTGGACTGTCAGCATAGGACACAGGATCGTCCCAGTCACCAGGCCAGTACTCGAAGGAGAAGTTACCGTCCTTCCAGCCGCCTTCGGCGTCGAGGGTGATATCAGTTCCGCCAAGACGGAGGAATTGACCCGAGATAGCGGTCTCATCGGTCTCGATGACCTGGGCGTGCCAACCATGGTTGGCCGGATGGGGATCGTTGTCGAAATTGAAGAGCATACCGCGGCTGTCCTTGTACATGAAGACTGACTGGGCAGTTCCGGAAGAGGTGGTAACCTTGATCTTTCCAGGCTGGGCTCCTTCAGGGATCACAACGCTGATGGAGGATCCGTCTCCAGCCGTGGCTGTTACAGGATCCACACCAGGGAACTCGACTTCGACGGGGGCGAAGAGGTACGATCCGTTAATCGTGACGGTCTCACCCGGCTGTGCCCACTCGAGGGACATTGTGGTGATCTTCGGGGCTGGAGGCAAAACCTTGAAATCATAGGTTACCTGCTGACCATCCTTGGTGATCAAATAGATCTTGTCGGTCTGATCGACCGGCATTGTCTTGGGAACAGCGACAACGAGAGTCTTAGCCGTAATGAAACTGGTGTTCAGTATGGCCGGCTGGTCGTTGAAATAGACGTCGTGGATGCTGGTGAGGTTATCACCGACGATGCACACGATCTCCTCCATATTGGCCTGGGTGATGACAACATCCTTGTTGGCATAGCGGATGAAATCCACTGTGGGGACTCCGGAAGTCTGGACAAAACGATCCGGATAATCGACGGAGTCGCAGGCAGCCAGAAGGACCGCACCCAGGAGAAGGCTTGTGTATATTGTCTTAACTTTCATCTTTTCTCGAATTAAAAGTCATATGAATAAGTCTCACGGACATCTACATGAATCGGCTCGGAAGTGGAACCGACATTGGGGTTCATGACGACATCCTCGGTAGGGAACGGCATGTAGAACATCGAAGGCTTGACATCCGTCAGCTCCTGGTCAGCGTTGTAAGTGACACTGGAGACATCCCAGGCGCGGGCGCCAGGACCAACATAGTTCTCCTGCGCGTCAGTGACAAACTGCTTGTAAAGACCGTCGATACCATTATAGCCAGAGCGTTTCTGGGCAAGGAGGTCAGCTATACAAGCGTTGACATCATAGTATGAGCGACGTACATAATCGTACCAGCGGTCTCCTTCGAGAGCGAGCTCCAGACGGCGCTCTTTCCAGATATCATCATAAGTGACACTGGTCAGAGGCTTTGCGTTTGCCCTTTCACGGATCTTGTTGACATACTCCAGAGCCGTGGCGGAGTCTCCGGTCAGGAAAGCGGCCTCGGCGTAGACGAGGTAGATGTCACCCAAGCGAAGGATGTGAGTAGGGAGCTGGTTGTACATACCGAAGGAAGGATAGCCGAAAGCGGCCACATGGTCCGCCACGTCACCATAGATATGCTTGGCATAATTGGCTCCGGTCGGGCATCCGAAAGTCTTGTTGGAAGCATTGGTGTCGAAACCTCCTGGGCAATAGCTTGGATCATAGAAGAAACGATAGAAATCGAATCCTCCCTTGTCTGTCCAGAAATAGTCATAGAAGTCACCGAACATCATCATAGTGGCTTGACGACGATCATCAATGTCTTTCCTCTCCTCAGGATTCTCGATTGCGGAGACTCCGAAAGCGTTTTGCAGATCGACTGTGGGGCCTTTCCAGTCACCCCAGAGGTTGCCGTTCTCATCGAAACCGGTATTACCCACATCGCATTGGATGGAGTTCTGGGAAGTCCAGTTCTCCTCCTTGCACTGCCAATGCCAAGTGAAGAGGCACTCGCCAGTCTGCTGGAACTTGTCTGGAGTCATCCTGAAGATGTCGGAATACTTAGGGGTAAGGCTACGACTCGAGTTCTTTACCACGTCCTCGGCATACCTCTTGGCGGCGGCCAAGTCACCCTGGTCAAGAGACCCGTTGACACCGGCCTTGGTCAGGTAAACCTTGGAAAGAAGAGCCTCGGCGGCATAATAGTCGATCCTGTTGAGCTTTCCGATGTAAGGATTCTTCGGAAGAAGCTCGAGAGCCTTCTCGAGAGTCAGGATGACATATTCGTATACGTCGGCCTTCTGGACCTTGCTCACCTCGTTGTAGGTGGCTTCCTTGATGACCTCAGTGTTGTCATGGATGATCGGGACATCACCGAAGGTGCGTACCAGCATGAAGTAAGCCATGGCCTTCCATGCGAGAGCCTCGCCAATGCAACGGTTCTTAGTGGCCTGGGACGCATTGCCCTCAGCCTCGAGGATATTCTTTATGACAGTGTTGCACTGAGCATTGACAGCCCAGAGGGAATAAGACATATTCTTAAGATCCGTGTCTGTTCCGTTGACGGTAAGGGTAGTATAGGCGTTCTGCCCCTGATACACGTTGCCGCACATTGTCTCGGATCCGTAAATATAGAAACGGATGATGTCGTACCAAGGAGAGTTATAGAGGTAGTTGATACCCTGCTCCACCTGCGCGTCGTTCTTATAGAAATCGCCGGTAGTGAAGCTATCCTCGGAAGGACGGTCCAGGAACTTCTCGCATGAGGAGGCGCCAAAGGCGATCACTATCGCCACAATGATATATTTCAATATGTTTTTCATTCTCTTGTCCTCCATTCTAGAAAGTGAGATTAAGACCGAAAGAACAAGTCATAGGAGAAGGATACCGTCCGTTGTCAACTCCGAAAGTGAGTCCGGATGAATCCTGGGTGGAGGCTCCGACCTCAGGGTCGAATCCCATGTACTTGGTGAAAGTGTAAAGGTTCTGGATATTCGTATAGAGCCTTATGTTGTCGACCTTGATCTTGGTGAGAAGCTTCTTGGAGAAGGTATATCCCAAAGTTATGTTCTTGATTCTCAAGTAGCTTCCGTCCTCGATGTAACGGGTGCTGAGACGGTCGTTGTCGTTAGGGTCCTGGATGGAAGGACGAGGAGTCTTGGTCCCGGCGTTGGAGACTTTGACATTGGTGATATCGTCCTGCCACCAAGCACCATCGGTGTAAGACTTCTGAGGATCGATCTGGACAAGTTTGGCTCTGTCACCGATGGAAGTGTGCTGGTTGGTCCAAGTGCTGTTCATGTGCACGAGACCGTTGTAGCCTTGACCCATCATGTTGTAGTTTAGAACCTTGTTGCCATAAGATCCATTGATGAATATCGAGAGATCGAAATTCTTGTAACTGAAGGAGTTAGTCCATCCATAGGTGAACTTGGGAAGAGGAGAACCGATGTTGGTGCGGTCAAGCTCGTTGATGACACCGTCACCATTGACATCCTCAAACTTAAGGTCACCGACCCACACTGTGGTGTAACGGTTAAACACTCCGTCAGCAGGATATTTCTCAGCCTTGGGAGACCTCTGGATGTCCTCCAGGGACTCGTAGACTCCCAGGACCTTGTAGCCGTAAAAGTTATAGAGGGACTCTCCAACCTCAGTCACGGAGACGACATCGCTCCATTGGCCAAATCCGACGAGGTTGGCGTTGGCGCTACCGTCAAGGGCCACAAGTTTGTTGCGGTTGAAGGAAATCTGGAAGTTGCTGTTCCATGCGAAGTCCTTGGTCTGGATCGGATGGGTGTCAAGAGTTATCTCAAGACCCTTGTTCTCGATGGTTCCGTAATTCCCCTTAGGAGCGGCAAGTGCGGAGGAGCCGTTACCCTGGGTACCCATATATGAAGGAAGGGTCATCGACATGAGCATGTCGGAGGATATCTTCCTGTAAAGGTCGACGGTGAGGTTGATCCTGCTGTCAAGGAAGCTCAAGTCGAAACCGAGGTTGGTCTGATGCTGCTTCTCCCAGTGGATACCGGTGTTGGAGATGTTGGCCGGGCGCTGGCTGTCACCAAGGCCCGTGGGCATCTTCGACATTCCGGACTCCCAGGCGCCGCCGCCGATATTGGCGTTACCGGTCTGGCCCCAACCTATACGGATCTTACCGCTGTTCAGGCCGATGGAGTTGGTGAAATCCTTCAGGAACTCCTCGTTGGTGAATCTCCAGCTGCCTGCGAAGGAGTGGAACGGAGCCCAACGGTTGTCCGGTCCGAAGTTGGAGGATCCGTCATAACGGAAGGTGTAGGTGAAGAGGTAGCGGTCGTCGTAGTTGTAAGTCTCTCGGGTGAAGAACGACGCCATGGCCGAGCTTCCGAAACCGGAGTTGACTGTGGGATTTCCAGTAGCGAGCTTTATGTTGTGGATTTCATCTGAAGGAAGGCCGGTGTTGTTGGCGCCGAGGTAGTTCCATCTGGACTCCCATGCCTCCTGACCGGCCATGGCCGTGACGCTATGCTTACCGAAGGTGTTGCTGTAGGTCAGATAGTTCTTGATTGACCAGTAGGTACTTCCATTACGCTGTGAGCCCATGCTGTTGTTACCTCTCTGCCAGCCTCCGAGATTGACCATCGGCTTGTAGAAAGTGGACTCGGAGTTACTCACGTCGAAGCCGACCTCGCTTCTGAGTGAGAAGTGCTTGATGGGGGTGAGGTCAGCATAGACATTACCTGTGAGTTTCTGACGCTTGAGAAGGTTCTCGTCAAGCATGGCGAGGGCGACAGGGTTGGCAGATGTGTAACCCTCACGGACAGTTGTCGAATAATTCCCGTCAATATCATAGACAGGAATATCGGGAAGAGTGGAGAGGGAGTAGAAAATCACACCCTCCTGACCGTCGGCCAACTTGATGTTGTCGTTGGTGACAGCGTAAGTGGCGTTGAGTCCGAGTTTGAACCACTCCTTGAGCTGGGCATCAAGGTTGGAACGGAAGGAAATACGGTTGAAACTTGAACCGATGATCGTTCCCTGCTGATCCATATAAGATCCCGACACGTAGTACTGGACCTTCTCGGTACCACCCTGGGCACTGACTTGATGCTGGTGCTGGAGAGCGGTACGGAAGACCTCGTCCTGCCAGTTGGTTCCCTTTCCGAGAATGGAAGGATCCGCGTACCAAGAGTTGGAATCGACGAGTCCGAGATCTACCATATCATTGTAATACTCAGCGAATTGGCGGAGGTTCATCATGTCAATGCGGCTTGTCTGCCTCGAGAGGGCGAACATTCCGTCATAGGAGAACTTCGCGTCTCCGGCCTTACCGTGCTTGGTCGTGATGAGAACAACACCGTTCGCACCCTGCGCTCCGTAGATAGCGGTCGCGGAGGCATCCTTTAGGATTTCCATCGACACGATATCGGCGGGGTTGATGGTGGCGAGCGGGGAAATCGTGGAGACTTTACCGTTGCCGAGGGTTCCAAGACCGAAGTCCCAACCGGAATTGCCGCCTCCCTGGACGATGACACCGTCTATAACGTACAACGGCTCGGCGTTGGCGTTGACAGTCGCCTGTCCACGGACACGAATCGAGGATGAGGAACCAGGGGCTCCAGAGGTCTGCACGGCGGAAACTCCAGCCGCGCGTCCCTGCAGGGACTGGTCGAGGTTGGTGATGATAGAGCCTTTCAGGTCCTCCTCCCTCATCGAGACGGAAGCTCCGGAAAGGTCACTCCTTTTCATAGTACCGTATCCAACGACGACAACCTCGTCGAGGAACTCGGCATCTTCCTTCAGGAGAACGTCAATGACCGTACGGCCAGAGACTGGAATCTCCTGCGTAGCATACCCGATGGAAGAGAAGACCAGTGTAGCTCCTTGCTTCACTGTGATCGAATACTTTCCATCAAGGTCTGTGATGGCACCGTTGCTGGTGCCCTTTTCCATAATACTGGCTCCGATCACACCCTGCCCAGTGTCATCAGTGACGACACCCGTGACCTTGACCTGTGCGGTCAGGGCTGCGGCTGAGGCGAACATAGCCAGCACAAAGGCTAACAGCTTGTGTTTCATTTTTTAGTTAATTAATATGATAGTGATTGTTTTATGATTCCAATCGTGGAGTCCGTCATATAGACACCATTGAGTCCCTGAGCCTCTTGGGCGGGGTCTCCGGTGTAGTCATCTCCCTTATGCCACTGGGGTCCAGAAGGATTAGCGAAACCGCTCCACCCCCAGAAATTACACCCGTCGAGAGTACCTTTCCTCACAAGGGAGAATATGTGGTCATAGTATTTATCCCGGCAAGTGGTAGTGGCCTCCCTGTCTGGAGAGAAACCATCACGCGGGAAGCCGAATTCCTCGACTACAATGGGAAGTCCAAGCTGATGAGCGAGTTCCACATGTTGACCCACGTACTCATCAGTCTTAGCCAAAGCATCGTCAAGGTCCTCAGATAGGCTTTCCTCCTTCGCCCAACTCCAGTTGTAAGGCCAAATGTGGATGGTCATGTAATCCACACCGGGAATCGTGTTCACACGCTTTAGCAGCCCAGGATCATTCTCGCAACCCATAAGTCCCTCATTACCTGTCGAAACCATGTGGTTTGGATCGATTTCCTTGATTATCCGGGCGGTCTCGGTCATCCATGCGATGAAACCGTCCCTGATCTCAGGCTCATCCGAGAAACATCTGGGCTCGTTGCCGATCTGCCATGAGAAAATAGCCGGATCGTCCTTATAAGGCTTCCCGGTGATTGTGTTGACACGGCCCACAACCGCGCGCACGTGATTATAAAAGAGTTCCTGCGCAGGCTTGGAGGTCTGGAACTTCCTCATCTGCTGCATAAAAGGCCAATAGCCATCCACGAGCGGAAGCAGAGCCTTCTCCCCAGTGGCCCACTCCAGATACTGTCCGTAACCTCCGGACCACTCCCAGGAGTTGTTGAGGTACAACACAGCCTGCATATCCCTCTTTCCGAGCTCAACCAGGAAGCGGTCCAAGCCTACCAGAAGGGTGTCATTGTAAACACCGGGGGCTTTTTGGAGAGTCGGGTCGACACGGGAGAAGACTCCGTCGGGGCCGTCTCCTCCGACAAGTACCCGGAGATTGACCAGACCCAAGTCCTTAAGGGCGTCCAGTTCTCGCTCAAGACGAGCCATATTACCACCCTGACCTTCTGAGGCAAGGATGGGACCATACCAGAAATTAGTTCCCACGAACTTCTGGGCATGCCCGTCACGCGCGAAATGACCGTCTTTAACGGTGGTGAAACCTGCCTGCCGGGCGCAACCGGCGGCAAGGAAAAGAAGGGTCGCCAACGCGACCTGGCTGATTGAGAACTTCATGTTGGCCTAACATAATAGTGTCATTTGCAAAAATATATGTATTCGCCTCAGCCGACAAATACATAATTAGCAAAAAATGATACTATTTTAACCTGCTAGATAAAGACTCTCTTCTTCTTGAACAGGGCCCTGAAATCACGGGGCGTATATCCCCTCTTGGCCTTGAAAATCCTGTTGAAATTAGAGAGATTGTTAAAACCGCAGCTGTAGCATATCTCAGATACGTTCTGGGTCGTGTCGACCAGGAGCCGCGCGGCATTGCCAAGGCGGATATCAGTTATGTAGTCACTGAGGGTCCGTCCTGCCCTGGTCTTGAAAAAACGGCTGAAGGCGGAGGGTGTCATACCGGCCAAGGAGGCAAGCGTCTCAAGCCTGAGATCCTCCGCGTAGTGGTCATTGACATATTGCTTGACCTTCATCACCCTGCGACTCTCCTTATCCCTGGATGCTCTGGCGAACGAGCTGCTCGCTAGGATCCGGGCGTCCTCGTCCTGGGAGAGCTCAAAAAGGATTTTGAGGAAGTTCAGATATTGGTCAAACGGTTCTGTTACAGAGGATAAGGTGTCCAGGAACGAATACACCCTCATAATCGCGCGCACAGAGAAATTGAGCCCGTGACTGGCTTTTGAGAGCATCTTGCTGATCGATGAGAACTGACTCTTGTTCAAGAGATCCTGGGGAAAAATATCCGGTGAGAACTGGATGGTGATTTCCCTGACGTCACCCTCAACACAATTTCCCTGCTCCCAAGCGTGCTCCAGCTCATTACCGGCGACAAGGGTCAACTCGTATTGTCCTATCTCCTCGACGCTGTCTCCGACAACCCTCCGGACACCCTTTCCATTCTCAATGAAGTTGAGCTCATATTCCCGATGCGAGTGCAGAGGGAAAAGGAACTCGGACTTGTGACGCTCCACGATGTACAGACAATCCTTGTCCGAGAGCGGGGTGATCTCTTTTAGAACATTATTAGAAGTCATACGCAAATATAAGAATTTGATACTATTTTAGCAAACAACGCACAAGTAATACAAGTATTTGTATATTCGCGGGCGTATTTCGAACTTAATATGAACCATATTGGAGAAATCCTCTCTCTCTTAGTCGCCGTTTCTTGGACTTTCTCGGCGTGGTTCGCCGACAAGGCGAGCCGAAGGATCGGGTCCATGGAGACAAATGTGATCCGTCTTGTCTTGGCGACCATTATGCTCGCTGCCCTGCTTTGGATAACCATCGGGCGTCCCTATCCCGTCTTCGCCAACGGTAAAACCTGGCTCTGGCTCGGCCTCTCGGCCGTTGTGGGTTATGTTTTCGGGGACTACTGCCTATTCAACAGCTACCTTGTGATTGGCCCCCGCCTGGGTCAGTTGATGATGACCATCGCTCCCCCTATGGCCGCTGTAGCGGGATGGATAATGCTCGGAGAGTCAATGTCTTGGAAATCCATCTTAGCGATGGCGGTGACACTCTGCGGAATCGGGATGTCGATATTGAGCCGTGGGGAAAAGCACCATTTCAAATTAGATATCCCCATTAAAGGCATTCTTTTAGGAATAGGCGCCGGTACTGGGCAAGGTGTCGGCCTTGTCCTGAGCAAGATAGGAATGGAGCATTATGCTCTGGCGGTTCCCGCTGATGCCCCAGCCTCAATGCAGGCGATGTTGCCATTCGCATCAACACTGATCAGGGCAATCATAGGAGCGATAGGATTCTATATCTTGCTAAGCATTGGTAAAGGAATGGCAAGCCTGAAGGCCGCTGTCAAGGATCCTATTGGCATGAGATACGCCACACTCCTGACCATCTTCGGTCCCGCACTGGGAGTATCACTCTCACTTATGGCGGTACGCTACGCCAACGCCGGGATCGCCTCAACGCTTATGGCCTTGGCACCAGTCATCATCATAGCCCCGGACGTCTTGATCAATAAGCACAAGATCAAACTCAAGGAGATCATAGGAGTCCTTGTCAGTATCGCCGGTGTGGCTATGTTCTTCCTTCTTTAGGAATCAGACGATGCTGTTCTCTTTCGTGAACCGGACAATCTCAGGGACATAACCGAATGCCAATCCTGTTACCGAATCGGCGCATCCGTAATAGACGGCAAGCCTCCCGGTCTGGGGATCGTGCAAAGCGGCGCACGGGAAAGCCACGTTAGGAACATCTCCGGTACACTCGTAGATTTCCCTCGGGGAAATGAGATAGGGGCCACTCCTGGCGATCACTTTCCATGGCTCGTCAAGGTCAAGCAAGGCTGAGCCAAAAGCGTACACATAGCCATTGCAGGAACGCAGAACCCCATGGTAAAGCAGGAGCCAACCGTCAGGGGTCTCTATCGGCACCGGACCTGCGCCTATCTTCATGCATTGCCATGCACTCACTTCGAATGGGGCCGGAGCCATAACATGCCGGTGATGTCCCCAAAACTCCAAATCCGGTGACTCGGAATAGAATATATCACCGAAAGCCGTGTGGCCGGTGTCGCTCGGGCGGGACAGCATAGCGTAATTACCGCCAATCTTTTTCGGGAACATAACCCCGTTCCGGTTGTACGGGAGAAACGCGTTCTCGAGTTGGTGGAAAACTTCAAAATCAGTTGTCCATGCGACCCCTATAGTTGGACCATGATAGCCATTGCACCATGTCACATAGTATTTACCATCCAGAAGAGTCACTCTCGGATCATATCCATAAACCCACTCAGCCACCTCTGGATCCGCCCCTGTGAACTTGACATCCTCCTCTTTGATGTCCCAATGAATACCGTCAACGGAGAAGCCGACGTGGAGACGCATCCGGCGATTGGTATCATCACATCGGAACACCCCGGCATAG
Organism: Bacteroidales bacterium; assembly: GCA_017557535.1. Lineage (GTDB taxonomy): Bacteria > Bacteroidota > Bacteroidia > Bacteroidales > UBA932 > Cryptobacteroides. Next base: position 12,213 of record JAFYYM010000016.1, read on the forward strand.
TTGTACTCCCCTTTCTGGAAAGGGACGACAGCGGAATTGAAAATGGAATTAGAGGTGGAGAGAAGGTCTCTGGGGATTATGGGGTTATTGGAATAGCGCCACATAACCTCCTTGGATCCAGAGGGACGCTCTTCCCATGGGAAATAATTATTCATCAATAGATTATCTAAAAATATTACTCAACAAAACGGATAGTACCCCACCTGTCAGGATGGTGAATGTCGACTATTCCGGTCGGGGACCAAACCCAGTTCTCCTCCGGCTTTGTGAGCCATTCGACACGGGAGAAGTTCGCCTTCCACTCTTTGCTCGCGAGAGGATCCGCCCCGCCCCTGCTTAGTCCCTTGAACGGAATCTTCATCTCGACACTCCAGCCCTGATCAGTGTCATTGGACTTATTGAGGCTGCCCAGAACCTTGACAGCGGTCTTGAGGCCAGGGAAATCCCATGTCATCATAAAAGTCCCGCCTTGGCTGTAAGGCTTGTTCATCAGCAGGTCCATAACAGTGCCGAGAGCGTTGATTTCAAGCTCATAATAAAGGATCGAGTCTGAATATGGATTAAGGAACACCTCGAAGTCGTTATCATGGTAGACTATGTCGTCTCTCTCACTGACCTTAGCCTTCACATCAGGCTCCTCCAGAACGGCTGAGATGTAGAGGTTCTCATCGTCCCACAGCATCCTCAAGGTCGTGAGGTATTTCGGGGCAGCCCAACCATCTCCCCTGATATCCTTGAAATCAGAACATGGAACGGCGGCTGACCATTCCTTTTCAGTGACCTTTCCGTCGATCTTGATCTTGCCTCCCGTACGGTGGCAGTCATAAACAGGCTGACCCGCCACCGCGAGGGGCAGCAGGGCCAGTATAAACAAAAGGACTTTCCTCATAAATCCGCAATTTTCACAAATTTACAAAAAAAGCCCGATATCTGGTCAAATCAGACGCAAGTGTAACCGCCGTCAACAGGGATGGCTGTGCCGGTGACATATGCGGATGCGGGAGAGGCCAGGTAGAGGACAGTCGTATCCAATTCACCCTCATTACCATAGCGCTCCAGGGGAATGACCCGCTTCGCATAGTCCTGGAAGTAATCAGAATTAAGCGTCTCCTCAGTCAAAGGAGTATAGAAATACCCCGGGCATATAGAATTGACAGTAATCCCATATTTGCCCCATTCAGCGGCAAGAGCCCTGGTAAGATTCACGACTCCACCTTTGGCGGCATGGTATGGAGAAGCGGGAGCGATCTTGTTTCCCACGAGTCCATACATCGAGGCAATATTGATAATACGGCCGTATCCAGCTGGAATCATCGCCTTGGCGGCGACAGCCCTAGCGACCTTGAAAGAGCCGAACAAATCTATCTTGAACTCATTCTCAAACTGGGCGTCTGTGATCTCCTCGGCGGGAGCGACAGCGCCTGTACCAGCGTTATTCACAAGGACATCAATCCTGCCGAAACGCTCCAAAACCTTGGCGACTACGTCCTCAACATGCTCAGTAGAAGTGATATCGCAACGAAGCGGGAGCACCTCCACCCCGAAATCCGCCCTTATAGCGGCTGCAACCTCCTCCAATTTCTCAAGTCTCCTAGCGATAGGTACCACATTACACCCCGCACTAGCGAGAGCTCTCGCCATCTGGACTCCTAATCCACTCGAACAACCGGTCACAATAGCGACCTGACCTTTCATCTCAAAGTAATCCTTCATGCTATATCGTTTAAAAATTTTGCGAATATAGCACTATTTCCCAGCTTTCCAAATCCCTTCAGCGAAATCTAACATCCAATTCCAATCATTCGGGGCTATCCCGTGTCCCCCAGGCCTACGTACATATCCAAGGTAGGGACCTATGGCCGAAGTGTCATAGTCTCCAGGCCATGTGACATCAGGCATACCCTTTTTGCCCAAGAGTTTCCACACCGGACTGGCGGCCTTCACGGACAAGTACTCCCCTTTCGTGTCGAACCATCCTTCGTCGAATCCTTCAACCAAAAGGCCTCTGGGAGCGACGCATGCGAGAAGAAGATGCTGGTCAAAGGGCAACGCATCCGTATTGCCGGCATATTTGTCATAAGCCCTGCAGTACCAATGCCGGAAAGACACCACCTCGGTGGAGACGGACTCCCCGAAGTTACGCTTCGCAAGCGGGACTCCCCCACCTCCGGTCTGGACAGGGACAACCCCGGGAAACCTCTCATCGAAGGCCCCTGCGATGAGGGCGGCCTTCCCGAGACGTGAATATCCGGTCAGGACCACTCGGCTCTGGTCGAGCGCCGGGTCTCCCTCAATCATGTCCATGGCGCGGGACAAGACCCATGCCCAAGCCATGAGGGAGGTGGTGTTGTCGTTTCTGGAAGGGTCACGAGGCCCCCAAAGGTCA
>JAFYYM010000128.1 GCA_017557535.1 Bacteroidales bacterium
CCATGGTGCTCTTCAAGCCGCTTAATCCGGACATCCACAAGAAGGTCTGCGACTGTTTCACCTACAACGGCCACCCTCTGAATTATAGCACCCTCAAGACCCAGGGCAGTTACGTGATGAAACGCCGGGAAAAGTTCGACTTTGTCGTCGTAATCGACGGAATCATAGCGCTCGCAAGGAATGAACAGTGATATATCGTACTATGGTGTTGCTTCAAGCAAATTTCAAAACACCATGTTGAATATAAAACACAAACAAGAAATGGAAAACGAATCCTATTTCATCTCTCTTTTTATGCAGTAAGCAATCTCATTCTAAAAGAGGTGCCTATGCTGGCGACGAAGGGCTTTTCTGCCTCTGGCAGGAAGCCCTTTCCATGTTCAAGAAGGTCGTCATGGAAGGCGGCGTTTCCTACGACCGTTTCCGTGACGATTTCATCAACTCCCACACCTTCCACGCCGTAAGAAGTTCCGCTGTCAGGAACGACCACCAGGTCAACCTCGGGAGGATCGGTGCTCTCCTGATGGACCGTGAGGATCTTGTCCGGAAGTACTACTCTGGAGAGTCCGACCGCGAGACTTTCCTCTCCTGTATGCGTGAGCTTATGCTGGAGGGCGGCGACAGGCCCAAGGCGAGGTCTCTCAACTTCGAGTGCTTCTTCAGTGACAAGGTGCTCACCCTCCTGACCCAGGCGGCCAATGACATCCCTCTTTTCCGCCGGCCCGTCTCGGCAGAGGATATGGCGCGGCTTTTCAACGAGTGTTCAGCTAACGACGAGGACCCTCTCATCGCCAACAAGAATACGGTCCTGGCGTATTTCTTCTCCCAGATGAACAGTTACGGTCTGATCACTGCCAACTACCAGCTTGTGATCGCGACCAACCGTCTCATCATGGGGTCGAGGGGGCGCGAATACTTGAACCAGCACGACCTGTCGGTCGCTCTTGTCCGGTACGGAATGAAGGACCGTCCGGCCAAGATGAGGATTGACAGATGGGTTGACTTAATCAGAACTGCAAGAAATACTATAAAAGGTTAGTATTTGAGTAACAGTACGTTTGATACTACTATTTGAAGTAGCACTTTAAGATAGTACGATATACCTTTGCCCTCCGTAAGCCCTGCGCCTGCGGAGGGCAATTTCGTAACTACTAAAATGTATCGCGTATGGAATTCAGTTCTAATGAGATTCTCAAACTGATCGAGAGGGCCAGCGGAATCCCGGACTTCCTCAGCAAGAAGACGGACATCGAACTCCTACTTGGTAAGTTCCAGTCCGTTGAGGAATACCTCGCCAGGTTCGGCTCACTGGACGAGCTCGTCACCTTCTTCAAGCGTTTCGAGGAGAAGATGTTCATGTTGAAGACCTTCCTCACTACGGAGGAGGCAAGCAAGTTCGTTGGGGTGAGTATATTCACCTTAAGGGAGGCGGTCAAAAAGATGCAGCTTCCAGTCTATACTCCGCCCGGGAAAGGATATCTGTTCTTCAGGGAGGATCTGGAGACCTGGCTGAGACGGTTCAGGAATCCTTCACGCGAGGAACTTGAAGGGGACTCCGAGGCCGCCGTCCCTCCCGTAAACGTTCATGTCACGATGCATGACAGCCTCTCCCAAAAGCAGATCTGAGTTCAACACATAAGGTATATCATATCATGGAATCAAGAATCACCCGCGAAAACTTCCACAAGATTTGGGAACAGATACTCATTCACGTAGGCGACCAGTTCGTCACTCCCCCCGTGGTCATCAAGATAAACGGATCCGTCATCAGCACGCTTGGCAACTTCAGCGCATCGACAGGAAAGGGCAAGTCGAAGAAGACCTTCAATGTC
>JAFYYM010000129.1 GCA_017557535.1 Bacteroidales bacterium
AAGCGCGAAGCCGTCTCCAAGATGAGACTTCGCTTGAGGGTCGTTGAAGACTACGACGTCGATAGGCGGGAGGTGTAAAGCCAGCGATGGCAAAGCCGACCCGTACTAATAGCCCGATATCTTTCTCTGGGACCGGTTTGTGATCTCTCAAGTAATATACCGCGGTGGTTAAAGCGATGAGGTCCCACCTCTTCCCATCCCGAACAGAGCCGTTAAGCTCATCCGCGCCGATGGTACTGGCCCACCAGCTGGGAGAGTAGGTCGCCGCCGTTCTTCGGAGCCCCCCTCAGGAGTTACATCCTGAGGGGGGCTCTCTCATTCCGGCGGCGCCTGTCCACCCCCGCCGCTCCGCGGCCGCCCCCGGGGGCACCGGGTGGCGTTCCCCCCGGACCCCCTGAACTCGCTTCGCTCGGAGGATATTCGTATTTTTATTAAATTCGCGGGCATGAAAGGTCAAGCGACTGTGGTGAAGAACGCTGGAAGTCATTTCCTGCTGTCTACGCTCCCTGAGTGGGCGCCATTCCCTGCTGTCCTTAAAGGTAAGATCCGTCTTGCCGGGAGCGACTCAACCAATCCTGTCGCTGTTGGTGACCATGTGATGTACGAGTATCAGCAGGAGCCTTCAATAACTCATCCCGCGAGCATCATTGAGGTCTCTGACCGGGATAATTATCTCATCAGGAAGTCCACGAATCTTTCCCGTCAGTCCCATGTCATAGCCGCTAATCTGGATAGGGCTTTTATTGTCGTCACGTTGTATTTCCCGGAGATAAAGCTTCCTTTCCTTGATAGGATACTTCTCACCTGTGAGGTTTATGGCATTCCGGCGACCATTGTCTTGAATAAAGTCGATATATTCAAAAAAGAGTTCCCTGATGAGCTTGCGGATTTCCACCGCATCTACGAGAGTGCCGGCTATCCGATAATTGAGACATCAGCCTTGACAGGGGAGGGAATCGACATTCTACGTGATGCTATCGGCTCTCGAGATGAATGCAGGGTTTGTCTTTTCACAGGCGAGTCCGGTGTCGGGAAGTCTTCCATTATCAAGGCATTAGATCCTTCCCTAAATCCCAAGGTCGGTGATATCTCAATAGCCCATCTGCAAGGCAAGCACACTACCTCCCTCTACGAGATGTACCCGGTGTCCTCCGGCGGTTTCATTATCGATTCTCCTGGGCTCAGAGGCTTTGGACTTGTGGATCTCAAGAAGGAGGAGATAGGTCTCTATTTCCCTGAGATGTTAAGTGAGATGAAGGCATGCCGGTTTACCCCATGTACTCATACTCATGAACCGGGGTGTGCGGTCAAGCTCGCTGTCGAGCAGGGAAGAATATCTCAGGAGAGATACAATTCTTATCTGGGGATGCTCGAGGAGGATAATAAATTCCGCGCCTGATTTGGAGAATCATCTCTTTTAGGCTATCTTTGCATAATAGTAAAAGGTATTACAATAAAACATGGTACTAGAGAAACAGGTTTTCCTGTTCCTGAACATCGTGCATAACAGTATGAAGCAGAAACTGACGGAGAGCTTCCGGGCGGGAGGTTTCCAGCTTTCTCCTGAGCAGTTTCTGGTCATGGATACGCTATGGGATGAGGGTGTTCTCACCCAGCAACAGATCGCTGATATCACGATGAGGGACAAGAACTCAATCGTTAAGCTTATAGACGGTCTTGAGGTCCGCGATTTGGTCAGGAGGGTGTCTAATCCTGATGACAGGAGGCAGAATCTCATAGAGGTGACACCATATTCATTAAGTGTCAGGAAAGCAATCGATTCCCTGGCCTATGAGTCGGTGTATTCGATTCTTGGCGATATTTCAGAGAAAGCGATCAAGACTTTTGTCAAGGTGCTGGCCAGGATGGAGAGTAACATGGATCCGACTTCCGATCTGGAGGCTTTAGCCGAGAAATATCCTACAAAAAAAGAGAATGGCAATGGGTAAACTATATGACCTTTTGATGAAGGACTACCGCCTCAAAGAGGGCCTGAACGCATGTATCAATTGCGGGACATGCACAGCTATCTGCCCGGCGGCCGAGTTCTATCGTTACGATCCGAGGAAGATCGTGGACATAGTCCAGAGCAAAGACGAGGAGGAGATTGAAAAGCTTCTCAAGAGCGACGTGATCTGGTATTGCGGGGAGTGCATGAGTTGCGTGACAAGGTGCCCCAGGAAGAATGCTCCTGGGCTGATAATCATGTCGTTACGCAACCTCTCCATCGAGCTGGGTTATTTCATCGAGTCGGAGAAGGGACGGCAGCAATACCTCTTGACTAAAGACCTGTGCGCCAATGTCTTGGATTATGGGTATTGCGTCTATCCTCGTCGGTTCGATTACGCTGGCCATCCCGAGGCAGGGAAGGTCTGGGAATGGGAGGAGAAACACTTGGATGATGTGTTCGAGCGTCTTGGCGGCAACCTTGACGGCTCAGGAAGGGGAGCCATGAGACGCATCCCCCAGGAGGACCTCGACCAGCTGAAGGCCATCTTCGATGTGACCGGGGCCACCGCCAGGATGGAGACTGTCCGGAAGGCGGGGGAGAGGAAGGCCGCCGAACTAGGAATGACCGTGGAGGAGTTCTCCAAGATGGTATATTCCCAGAGTGATCCCAAACATTTGAATCATTAGGAACATGATTTACGAAGGAAAGCAGAAGATCTGGTCGGAGTACCAGAAAGAAATACCGGACGACCATTATTTCTACGTCCGCAGTTGCATCCGGCAGAGTTTTTTCCCGGCCTCGGAGGCCACATTCCTGAGAATCACCAGGGAAGCTCTCGGCAAGGATATATTTGAGACTGAGCACCATACGACCTGCGGAGGAATAGCCTACCACAGCGACACCATCCCGCAGGAGACGGTGATGACGATAATAGCCCGCCAGTTCGCCCTGATGGCGAAGTACGGCTATGAGAACTATGTCTGCTCCTGCATCACCTCCTTCGGCCTGTATTGCGAGACGATGGAGACGTGGAGGGAATTCCCGGAGCTTGAAGCCAGGATCCGGGAGAACCTGTGGAAGACCTGCCGCCTTGAATTCGCAAAGCCGAAGTTCCTCATCCATGCCAGCGACCTTATCTATAAATATCGCAACCTCATTGCGGCCCAGGCGGTCCGCAAGCTTGTCAATGTCCACACCGGCGAGCCTCTTAAGGTTGTGGAACACATCGGTTGCCACTATTCGAAGATGTTCCCTTCGAAAGGTGTCGGCGGCGCCGAGTACCCGTATGTGCTGGTCGGAATGGTCGAGGCCTGGGGCGGGGAAATAGTTGATTATCCGGAGAGAAGGCATTGCTGCGGCTTCGGGTTCAGGCAGTATTTCATCAAAGGCAACAGAGGGTATTCGGTTTCCAATACCCACAAGAAATTCGAGAGCATGGAACCGTTCAAGCCTGATTTGATTATCACAAATTGCCCTGGCTGCCCGTATTTCCTGGACAGGTGGCAGTATGTGATAGCGGAGTCTACGGGCAAGACCTACGGTCCCGACGGTCACGGTATCCCTGCCCTGACTTATGAGGAGGTAGCCGGCCTGGTGATGGGTTATGATCCCTGGGATCTGGGCCTGCAGACCCACCAGGTCGGTGTGGAGCCGCTTCTGGATAAGATGGGAGTTGAATATGACCCTACCAGGAAGTATCTTGGAAAGAACGGGAAGAATCTTGGGGAGCCGCTTCCCTGCGCATGCTTGAAATGATTTTTGAATATGAAGAATAATATATTGATAATCGGTGGCGGTCCTGCCGGTCTTGAGGCTTCCGCACAGTTACAGAGGATGGGATATAATGTCATCCTGATCGAGAAGTCTCCTAAACTAGGTGGCCATCTTGCCAAGTGGGACAGGCTTTTCCCGGACAGTGTCCCTGCGGATGAGGTCCTCGGCGGTCTACTTCGTGGTTCTGAAGGCGTCAAATGTTTCACGGACACTGATGTGAGAGCTATCAACCGTCTTGATAAATCATACAATGTCAGGTTAACCAATGGTATCACCGTCCTTTCCGACGCTGTTCTGGTCGCTTCAGGCTTTGACCTGTTTGATGCCGTGAAGAAAGAGGAATATGGGTACGGGATCTACGACCAGGTCATGACGAACGCGGATCTTGAAGCTTATTTCAAGACCGGTTCGGACAGGCGTATCGAGAATCCGGGCAGGATTGGATTCGCCCATTGCGTCGGCTCCAGGGACGAGAAGTCAGGTTGCAGGTCTTGCTCAAAGGTTTGCTGCGCCACCGCTGTCAAGCAGGCTATCGAGATGAAGCAGGCTTTCCCTCAAGCGGAGGTGTATTGTTTCTATATGGACCTTCGTCTGTTCGGACGCCATTACGAGGACCTCTATCTCAAGGCCCAGAAGGAATATGGAATTAGATTCATCAGGGGAAGACTTGCGGAAGTGTCTGAGAATTATGACGGTACGCTTCAAGTTAAGGCAGAGGATACGGTTGCCGGAAAGCCTTTGAAGGTCACTCTTGACCTTCTTGTGCTCATGGCAGGTATGAGGCCTTCCGCTTCTGGGAAGGCTATCGGGGATCTTCTTGAGATGGCAGTCGAGGAGGATGGTTATTTCGCTGTAAGGAGCGGAATCGCCGCATGTCAGAGAAGCCCTATTCCAGGAATATTCCTAGCCGGGGCGGCTACTGGTCCTAAGACTCTTCCGGAGACTCTCGCTGACGCGAGGGCGGCCGCTATGGAGATTGACCGGTATCTTACCGAGATATTCCCGGATGCCAGGAATTACAAACAATTGGTCAGAGAGAGATGGTAGATTTCGGTTTCGGGCTTGTGCCCAGTTCAAGGATAAACCTCGACTTGTTCGACAAGGACAAGTATGAGGAACTGGCTGCCGTGGAACCTGATGTGCGGATATGCATGGCTTGCGGCAGCTGCACCGCGGTCTGCACCGCGGGGAAGTTCTCCACGACCAGTTTGAGGGAAGCGATAGAAGACATCAAGAATGCCCAACCGACTAAGGCCTTAGAGTTGCTAAAGGCTTGTCAGCTCTGCGGCAAATGCTCGATGGTCTGCCCCCGGGGAATCAACACAAGGCATCTTATCCTCTCGATAATTAACACATATTCAATAAAATGACACCTCTGTTCCATTTGCTCGCCGCTCAGGCCGCGGATCCGGAGGTGATCGACAGGATACCTTCCGGCTACAGCCACTTTGTCATACCTTTCACGATCGGCATCACTTTTATGTTGTGCTGGATCGGGGTGGGGTGTATCAGGTTGCTTTACGCTATTCCTCAAGCGGACAGATTAAAGTTCTGGAAGTCGCTGTTCCTTCCCAAGACAATAGTGAAGAACCTGAAAGATCTCTTCGGGGACTGCCTTCTCCACGTTAAGATATGGCAGAGGAAGCCTTTGCTTGGCTATATGCATTCCGCGATAGCCTTTGGATGGTTTATGCTGATAGTTCTTGGCCACATCGAGGTTGCCTTATTCGTGCCAGCCCGTCTCAATGTCACCCGGGGTGGTCTCTTCTATCCGATTTTCTACAGGTATTTCGTGTGGATGAATCCTGGCCATACCACGCTGCGCGGTTCTTTCTTCTTCTTCCTGATGGACTTTTTCCTTCTGTATGTCCTGTCAGGAATAGCGTTGGCCGTATTCAAGAGATTCAGGTCCATTGTCCTGGGTATGAGGCACACCACGAAGCCTTCTTTCGCTGACCGTGTGGCCTTGTACAGCCTCTGGATGATATTCCCTTTGAGGCTGCTTGCGGAGAGTTTCACAGCGGACCTTAGCGGCGGTAGTTTCCTCACTGTTGGAGTCAACCACTTCTGGCACTTCCTGTTCGGTGATAAACTATGGTTCACACCGTGCTGGTGGGCATATTCGATCTGCTTGGGGCTGTTCTTCGCAGCGATGCCTTTCAGCCGTTACATGCACATCTTGACAGAGGTGCTGTGGATTCTGCTGCGCAACGCAGGCATCCAGCCTCATCATCCGCGGAAGGGTGTCGCGGAGGCTGAGATCTACGCCTGCTCTAGCTGCGGACTCTGTCTGGATGCTTGCCCGATGAATGTCCAGAAGAAGAACCTGAAGTACTCCTCTGTGTATTTCATCCGTTTCTTGAGAAGGCATAATGAAAAGAAAATCAACGCTATAGCGGACAAGTGCCTGATGTGTGACAAATGCCATGCGCTTTGTCCCGTCGGTGTTGACGCTCCGGCGCTCCGCCGAGCCCAGCGCGCCACCGTCAACAACGCCCTCCCGTACGACTACTCCTATCTGGCATCGGCCGTATCGTCCGGACAGCCGTCCGGGCACGGCCGCGTCCATTCTCGCTTCGCTGCGGCTGAGTACGGCCTTGGCCCGGCGGCTGTTCCGGAAACGGCCCTTACGGAATCTAAATCACCGCGGGTGCTTTATTTCGCGGGCTGTATGACTCATTTGACGCCGAGGATTATCAAGTCGGTTGATAAGGTCTTCAAGGCAGCCGGGGTTGATTACGTTTTCGCCGACAGGGAAGGAGGGATTTGTTGCGGACGGCCATTGATGCTGGCGGGAAGGACTGAGGCGGCTGCCGTGGTCATTGAAGCCAACAAGAAGATGATCGAGGAGTCAGGCTGCGACACTCTCGTGCTTTCATGTCCTATCTGCTTCAAGGTATTCAAAGAGGAATATCACTTGGCAGGAATAAAGGTGGTCCATTATACACAGTTCATAAACGATCTCATTATTTCCGGTAGGCTCCCTGTCCAAAAGAAAGAACAGAAACTCGTCTACCATGATCCTTGTGAATTGGGAAGAGGATGTGGAGTTTATTTTGAGCCTCGAGCCGCTTTGAATCAGCTGGGAACCTTGGTGAAAGCTTCTAAAGAGTATGATGAGAGCATCTGTTGCGGTGGCAGTCTCGGTAGTCTCACCCTGGATTCCCGAGATCGCTCGAAGATATCCGAGGCTTCTCTTGACAGTCTCCTGGCCAATGATCCGGAAACAATTGTGACTGCTTGCCCTCTCTGCTTGAAGACTTTCTCAGAGGCGGTATCCAATGTGCGCGGTCGTGATATTAATGTCTCAGTGAAAGATTTTGCGGAAGTTGTTTGTCCATAGTTCGGGAATATTTCATTATATTCACCAAAACTTGACAAATGACAGGTATGAAAAGAATTATTATCTCTCTCGTCGCCATAATGATGGCGACGTCTCCTATCGCCTTGGCTCAGCCCAAAGGCGGCCGTCCCGGGGGCATGAAACCCGATTCAGAGAAGAGTGATGAACCAGAGAAAGCCGAGAAGCCGGCTCCGGAGTTGACAGTTACGCCGGGCCTTTTCGGGGTTGCGCACCATGAGAAAGATTGGTATTTCGAGGTGCCGGACAATATTCTCGGCCGCAGGATTCTCGCGGTCACCCGCTATGTCAGCAATACTCCTGGATCCTCGCAGTATGGAGGAGAAGAGGTGACTGAAAGCATGATTTACTGGGAGAAGGCCTCCAATGGCAATCTTCTTCTCCGTGTGGATGCCCTTACGATTCAGGCTGATAAAGGCCAGGATATAGAGAAGGCGGTGAAGGTCAGTTCCGAGAATCCGATAATCGCTTCCATAAAGCCAGAGAAGACCTCCTCTCCAGGGACCACAAGGGTCAAGGTGACAAATCTTTTTGAGGGGGATGTCCAGACATTCTCATTGAGCTCCAGTTCAAAAAGGATGATGAATCTGGGTGGAGTAAAGGGTGACGCCAGCTTTATCGAGAGTGTACGCACTTATCCGATTAACACGGAAGTCACTGTCACTAAGACGTTCACATACAATCAACCCGCCCCTAGCATGGGTGGCGGGCCGAGTCCTATGCGTAGCCAGTCCTTGCCGGCTGGTGTGGAGGCGGGTACTGTGACCCTTGTCCTGAACACCTCTATGGTCCTCCTTCCCGAGACTCCGATGCAGCCGAGGCTCTTCGATGCCCGTGTCGGTTATTTCGCCGATGGCTACAGCAAGTTCTCCGATGATCAGCAGAGTGTCGAGAATGTCCGTTTCATCACCCGTTGGAGGCTTGAGGCACGTCCGGAGGATGTTGAGAAGCAGAAGAGAGGGGAACTTGTCGAACCGGTCAAGCCTATCATCTACTACATCGACCCCGCGACCCCTAAGCAGTGGCGCAAGTACCTTATCGCTGGAGTCAACGACTGGCAAGTCGCCTTTGAACAGGCTGGTTGGAAGAACGCCATCAGGGGAGAGGAATGGCCTGAGGATAATCCTGATATGAGTCTTGAGGACGCGCGTTTCTCGGTTATCCGTTACCTCGCCTCCCCAGTGGCCAATGCCTACGGCCCAAATGTACACGACCCTCGTTCAGGAGAGATTATTGAAAGTCATATTGGTTGGTATCATAACGTGATGACCTTGGTCCACGACTGGTATCAGATTCAGGCCGCCGCTGTTGATCCAAGGGCACGCGCCTTCAAGTTCGATGAGGAGTTGATGGGAGACTTGATCAGGTTCGTATCATCCCACGAGGTAGGTCATACCCTTGGTCTTCGCCACAATAAAGGTTCAAGCAGCATGACTCCTGTCGAGAAACTCCGTGACAAGGAGTGGGTCGAGAAGAACGGTCACACCATCAGCATCATGGACTATGCCCGTTTCAACTATGTCGCTCAGCCTGAGGATAATATCGGCAAGGACGGCCTTTATCCCAGGATAAATGACTACGATAAGTGGGCTATTGAGTATGGCTATAAGGCGACTCCTTACAAGACCCCCAAAGAGGATCATCTGTACTGGAACAAGGTCATAATCGAAAGGCTTGCCGCGAATCCCAGACTGTGGTTTGGTGGCGAGGGATACGATTCCGATCCCAGGGCTCAGAGCGAAGATCTTGGCGACGATGCGATGTTGGCCAGTGACTATGGAATCATGAACCTCAAAAGGATTATTGGTGAATTGCCCAAGTGGAACGCCGAGGAAGGAGACCAGTATAAGAATGTGAGCCGTATGTACTCTCAGTTGGTAGGTCAGTACAACCGTTACGTAGGCCACGTGGCTGCTAATATCGGTGGCCGGTACATCACTTACAAGAGCATTGAACAGTCCGGTCCGGTTTATGAGCCTGTTCCTAAAGAACGGCAGAAAGCGGCTCTTGAATGGCTGAATAAGAATGTTTTCACAAAGCCTTCCTGGCTTGTGGAAGTTCCTTATATTTACAACCTTACCGATAATCCAGACAGCTATCTTCACTCGATGGTCAACAGTTCGGTCAGTCCATCCTCGCTTCTAGACGTCCAGAGACTCGACCGCCTGGGACAGTTCGCGCAGAATGATCCTTCCAACTACAAGCCGGAGGAATATCTTTCCGATCTGACCGGAATGATCTTCTCCGAGCTGTATAAGGGCAAAGCGACAGACAGCTATCGCCGCTACCTGCAGCGCCGCTTTGTCAGTGCGGCTATCGATGCCATGAATGGCAGGGGAGCTGAGAACTCTGATGGCAGGACCCTGATTCTCGGCACTTTGACTGAGATTCAGAAGAAGGCCGCTAAGGCCAAATCTTCCGATACGGCAACACAGGCTCATTGGCAGAGTATCGCCAAGACTATCGAGAAAGCTTTGAAATAAATGATTGCTCTTCTTACAGGCGCATCCCGGGGCATTGGCCGCGCTATCGCTTTGGAACTAGCTGATTTAGGCTTTGATCTCGCCCTTGTGGGGCGGGATCAAGCTTCTTTGGGAGAGACCGCTTCACTGATTCCGGGTACCCGTGTGTCTTTGATCACGGCTGATTTGTCCGATCCTGCTTCAGCAAAGTATATTGTTGAGCAGACGGTCTCCGCTTTTGGTGGGCTTGACCTTTTGGTCAACTGCGCCGGGGTCCCACAGAAAGGGCCCTTCACCGAGGTGACTCCCGAGGAATGGGACAGGGTCTTCGCGGTCAATGCCAGGGCTCCATTTTTCATCTGTCAAGCGGCTTTGGAGCCTCTCAAGAAGTCATCGAAGCCTATCGTCATCAACATTTCCTCCGTTGTCGGATTCAAGGGATATGTCAACCAGAGCGTATATTCATCCTCCAAGCATGCCTTGGCTGGTTTCACCAAGGTTTTCGCCAAGGAGGTCCAGCCTTACGGGATCAGGGTCCACATGATCAGCCCCGGGGGAGTAGCCACCGAGATGGTGAAGAAGATGCGTCCGGACATAGATCCTTCCGAACTGATCCAACCAGAGGAGATAGCTGAAATAGTTCGCTTTCTCGTCACCCGTAAGGGCTCGGGCACCATCGACCAATTCTTCATCCGCCGTTACTCAGGCCTGGCGTTTGATTGATCCCGGAAAGGTGGGGCTGTCAGGCGAAAACCTGAGGTGCTTTTCGGGTGCCAAATATGCCAATTATGTGTATTTCGGTCGTACCTATCGGGCAAGGTCTATTTTGGGGTCAGGGACCTTGCCCGGGGAAAGTGGCACTGAGGCCGTTAGGAGGCCGATTTGGCTGGCAAGGTCCAGCCACTTTGATTAGACCTTGCCTGGATTAGGCTTCACGGTGAGCGAAAACCTGGCCAGCAGGATGTACTGACTCACATCCTGTTCAGGATGGCAGGCTTGTATTTGATTGTCTGGTAGAGGGAACGGATTATCAGGTGGGTGTAATAGGCTGCGAAGAGGAGGTGGACTTTGGCGCTGAGGCTTGTTTGTAGTCCTGTGGCGCGGAAGAGCAGGATTCCACCGAACCAGACAATGAAAAAGGCTATAAGGCAGCCTATATTGGCGTCCCGCATCTCTTTTGTGGCTGTGGCGCCAATATATATTCCGTCCCAGGTGAAGGCTGGGCAACCTAAAAGCGGCATGATGACGAGCCAGGGAAGATAGGCTTTGGCGGCTTGGACTACCGTGCTGTCTGAGGTCATTAGGCGGAACATCGGGGTTCCTGCCGCGGCGTAGATCACCACAAAGAAAAGACCGATTCCCATGCTCCAAATAAAGGTCCATTTGACGGTCTTGGAGACGGCGTACTTGTCCTTACGGCCGAAGAACCGTCCTGTCAAGGCTTCTCCGGCGAAGGCGAAGCCGTCGGTGAAGTAGGAGAATATCATCATGAGTTTCATCATGATGGAACTCATGGCGAGGAGGGTATCGCCGAATCGGGCGGAGATCGCTGAGAATGCCAGATACACTCCCATCAGGCATAACGACCGCACAAACAGGTCTCCATTCACGCTGAAGAACTGGCGCATTGTAGCCTTTTCCCGGGTGGCTTCCGGTAGCACCCTTGACCGCTCGACCGCATCGCTCCGCTCGGCCCCACCGCTCGCTTCGCTACGCTCAGCTCCGGTTCCCCCTCTTAACGTGCCGAGGGTGGCAGTGGTCGGGCATGTCAAGGTGCTGCCGGAATCGACCGCATGCCGAAATACCCAGTGATATTTCAGGAGGAATATGGTTGCGGCGGTGAGAAGGCCGCTGTATTGGGCGATGAAAGTGCCCCATGCGATTCCGGTGAAACCGATTCCGGTAAAGGAGGTACCAGGGACGCCTAGAGCGAGGAAGATGCTGGCGACTATATTCATCCCATTGACCATGATATCCGTCAGCATCGAGCTGAAAGTGTCCTGCATCCCGATGAACCAACCTCTCATTACCATCAAGCTCAAAGTGGCCGGAGCGGCCCAGACTCGGATATAGAAGTATTTGAGTGCCAGGGTTTTGACCTCGTCTGAGCAATGCACGAAAAGGAACATGAGCTTCTGGAAGGGCCACTGGACCGCGATCAGGATGAGTGCGGATAGAAGAGCGGCCATAAGCGCGTGCCGAAGGTTCTCCAAACAGCCTCTCCAGTCCTCTCTGCCGTATGCCTGTGCGGTAAGTCCGCCGGTTCCGGCTCTCAAGAAACCGAAGTTCCAGTACATCATGTCGAACATGAGAGAGCCGATGGAGACTCCGCCGATGAGCGCCGCAGCTGAGGCGTCCAGATGCCCCGCCACCGCGATGTCCACCAGACCCACCAAAGGAACGGTCAGGTTGGCCAGGATGCTCGGCAGAGCGAGCCTCAATATCTCCTTATTCAGCGATCTCAAGCTCTCTTGAAATATTTTCCGACGACAGGGAGGGAGGAAAGCGGAAGGTCACGCCAAGCGATGAGGGCGCAGAAAGCAAGGATTAGCAGGACGTTGACTCCTAGTGCGGCCCAGGTGCTCAAGTGGTTGTTGGCCAAGACCATACCCGCATAAAGTACTGCCGCTGCGAGGCAGTAGATAAAGATATCCGCTAGCGGATAATCAATCTTGTATTTCTTCTGGCCGACGAAATATGAGAGCAGGGTGGCGGTTCCATAGCCTCCTACTCCGGCCCAGGCGCAAGCCATATATCCTATTTTCGGGACGAATAGTATGTTGATGGCGAATAACACCAGGCAGCCTATTCCGGCAAACAAGGCCCCCCAGAGAGTCTGGTCAGTCAGTTTGTACCAGAACGAGAGGTTGAAGAACACTCCCATCAAGATCTCAGCCACCATCACAATCGGAACCACTTTAAGGCCTACACGATAGCCTTCTCCGATGATGAACTTGAGGATATCCATGAACCCGATTACACAAAGGAACGCCAGTAAGGTGAAGATTATGAAGTACTTCATCGCCTTGGCGTAAGTCTCCTTGCTGTCCCTCTCGGATGAGCTTCCGAACACGAAAGGCTCGTAGGCGTATCGGAAGGCTTGCGTGATCATGGCCATGATCATGGCTATCTTGATGCAGGCGCCATAGATGCCAAGTTGGGCTGCCCCATCCTCTCCCTTATAAACGTAAGGGAATATGATCTGGGAGGCGGTCTGATTCAGGATTCCAGCTACCCCGAGCACCAGGATCGGCCAGCTGTATGAGAGCATCCGCTTCATGAGGCCCCAGTCAAATCCGTGCTTGAAACCCTTAAGTTCATCAATGAAGAACAGGGTCATGAAAGCGGTGCAGAACAGGTTGATGTAGAATACCCATCCCACCTGGATCCCGTTATCATAAATCCCGAATGGATTGAGACCCAACTTCGGCAGGAAAACGAAGTAGGTGAGGTTCAAGAAGATATTCAGGAATATGAATCCGAGCTTCAGGGCTGCGAACTTGATTGGGCGCTTCTTGTATCTCAAATATGAGTACGGAATGCACTGGAAGGCGTCTATCGCGACGGTCATGGCCATCGTCCAAATGTAGTCAGGATGGTCCGGATAGCCCATGGCGGTCGAGATCGGTCTTATAAAGCCGATGACAAGGGCGATGAACAAGGCCGATGTGGTCAGCACTGCGGTGAGAATCGTGGAATAGACCTTATCCGGGTTCTCTCCTTCCTTGTTGGAGAACCGGAAGAATGTGGTCTCCATCCCGTATGTCAGGATCACCAGGAGCAGGGCAGTGTAGGCGTACAGGTTGGTAACCACGCCGTAGCCACCGCTGGAAGCGTTTATGACATAAGTGTATATTGGGACAAGAAGGTAGTTCAGGAACCTTCCTATGATGCTGCTCAGACCGTAGATGGCCGTGTCTTTCGCCAGTGATTTCAGATTCGCCATTTCCCTTATGGTTTGAAATGCTAATTGATTGACTCAACGCCATTCGCTCGCTGCAATCCGTATGCCGCGACAAGAATCTTATTCTTTAGCAGCTGAGGATATTCAGGGTTGTCTTCAAGGAAAGAATCCAGCTCTTTGAGAGCTTGGGCGGAGGAGTGGCCCCCCAAGAGCGCCCCGCACCAGTTTCCTGGGAAGAATATGTCTCCGGTGGCCTTGACATCGAGAAGGGCATCGAGAGCTGGCCTTATGTATTTCACTGAGGATGAGTCCCTGAGAAAATGGTTGAGATATCCGAGCGCCTCAGCGGCCCAAGGCTCAACAACCCTCCCTTCAGGAGTGAGAAGTTCTTCAAATACAGCATCTTGGGCCTCTACCTCAGGAAGAGCGGCCCTGGATACAAAGTCGAGATGGTCGAGATTATTCTTGTTGAAGGATCTTGAAGGGTCGCTGCCATCAAGTCTGCGCCTTTGCGTTCCCAAGATCTCGCTCGCGCGCTCTGGAATGCGAATCGCCAACTGGCATGCGAAAGAAATGTAGTCATTGACAGTCAAGGCTTTGTCTTTTTCCGAGGCCCAGATGTCATAAACCGCTTTCGTGACGGCATCACTTGTTCCGCATGAGGATAGAAGCCGTTTCAATTGGAGTCTGCAAGGATCCAGGGCGTGGTTAGAGGCCATCTTCAACAGCCTGGCCTCAGATGCGGACCTGTCTCCCTCAAGATCGAGAAGCGGGGTCCTTATAGCGGAAACTATAGTGGAGGCTATAAGTGGATTGGTCTCAACCTCAAGGGCGTCAAGAAGAAAGTCAAGATAATCAGAAGTGGAAGATTTCCCTGACAGGTAGTCCTCCTTCGCTAACAGTATGCGGGCTTCTCTGGCGACCTCCTCGCCGGCGTTACGGCTTCCGTCCGCGAAAGATCTCAAGGTGCCGGCCATATCACCGCCTCGCCGGTCATTTACCCATGACTGGCTGAACGCCCTGACATCCTGGTCGCTTGAGGAGTCGAGTATTGCCACCAGGTCATCCCAGGTGGCGTTGGAATAAGAGTGGTTTGACAGGTACGTCTTCACACTCGCCTGGAAGGTCTCGGAACCGATATACTCCTCCAGAATCCGCATCATCACCGGAGCCTTGTCGTAGACCATGTTGTTGTAGATAAGGCCTGCGTCGGCAAGGTTCGGAAGCTCTTGACGTATGGCGGTGGCTCCTTCTGTCCTCTCCTCGTCCATGGCCAGGGCCAGATAACCTTTCAGCCAACTCAACTCGTGGTTGATGCCTGGGAACATCGGCTCAGCCATCTTGGCCGCGAGGTGGTTGGCGAAAACCTCCTTCATCCAGACCTCATCGAACCAGCGCATGGTCACAAGGTCGCCGAACCACAGGTGCGCGGTCTCATGTGAGATCAGTTTTATGCGGGCAAGCCTTTCGTCCGGAGTCGGTCTCTCACCGAGGAACATAGTCCGTTCGTTATAGAGGATCGATCCGGGGTGCTCCATGCCTCCGAACTGGAAGTTAGGGACTACCACAAAGTCATATTTGCTGAAAGGAATGTTGATTCCGGTGTAATCCTCCATCCATGCGAGCGCCTTTCTGACCTCGCCGAAGATATCCGGAATCTGGGCGACTTTCTTGGGATCGGTCTCCCTGTGATACACCGTCATGTCTCTGCCTCCCCCGGTGGATGTGACCTTGCACCATTTCCCGGCGACGAAGGCGAAGAGATAGGTGCTGAGGGGTTCTGTAACAGCGAAATCGATACGTCTCCTGCCCCCATCCAACAAAACGGTGTCAATGGCTGCGGTATTGGACACGGCGGTCCAATCCTCAGGCACCTCCAAAGAGAGCGAGAACCTGGCCTTGATGTCAGGTTGGTCGAAACAAGGGAACACGCTCCTGGCATGGGCCGGGACGAAAAGACTGTAAAGATATTCCTCGTTCCGGTTCAGGAACCTGTCGTCGGACACGAAGTCAAGGTCGAAGGTGTTCCTTCCTTTTCTGGCTTTCAGGATAATATGCTCTCCCTCCGCCGGGGCTAAGTCCAGTGGGATACTGCCTCTGAAGTTTGACAGGAATGATACGGTCTCCCTTCCTGTGATGGCGGAATCTTTGTCTGAAGGTATTGAGAGGGTGATTTTGTACGATACGTCGGAGATCCGCTCCTTTCTCATTCCGGCAAGAGAAGAAGACACTCCGGGTTCTGAGAGTTGGGAGTCACTCCCGGCCCCGACCTTGCAACCGGTGCTCAGGAATACAGCGATAGCCGCCAGGGCCAGCGGCCGGAGGAATCCATGGTGCATATCAATAAGTATATGATTGTCAGGCGTTATAGGCCTCCAGGGCTTTCTCCAGCACGAGCAGTGCCCGGGCCAAATCGTCCTTCTTCAGCACATAAGCCATCCTGACCTGGTTTCTTCCTAGTCCTTTCGTGCTGTAAAAACCTGCCGCAGGGGCCATCATCACAGTCTCGCCAGTGAAACCGGCTGGAGTGTCCCCGTCCTTGTAGCGGAATTCCTCAAGGCACCATTTGCAGAAATCCTCGGCATCTTCGACTGGAAGGGAAAGGACAGTGTAAAAGGCCCCTTTAGGCATCGGAGAATAAACTCCCGGAATCTTGTTGAGACCGTCAATGAAGAAGTCCCTCCTGTCGCGGTATTCCTCGAAGCATTCCTTGGAATACTCCTCGGTGCCCTCAATTGAGGCTTCGGCGACAATCTGACCCAGAAGGGGAGGGCTGAGCCTTGCCTGGCAGAATTTCATCACTGAACTCATGAATACGTTGTTGTGGCTCACAATCATCCCGACCCTGATTCCGCATTCTGAATACCGTTTCGAGACAGAGTCGACAACGATCACATTGTCCTCTATTCCAGGAAGGCACAAGGCTGAGAGGTAAGGGGCGTCAGTATAACGGAACTCCCTGTAGACCTCGTCAGATATGAGGAAGAGGTTGTGACTCATGACTATGTCCCTGAGTCTGTACAGCTCTTCCTCGGAGTAAAGATATCCCGTCGGGTTGTTTGGATTGCAGATCAGGATCGCCTTCGTCCTGTCTGTGATGGCTCTTTCGAAATCCTCCACGGAAGGCAGGGCGAAGCCGTCCTCGATCTTTGATGTGACTGTCTTGATAGTCACACCGGCCGTGACAGCAAACGAGATGTAGTTGGCATATCCCGGCTCGGTCATGATAATCTCGTCGCCCGGATCCAAGCAGGTCAAGAAGGTCAGCAGTAAGGCTTCCGATCCGCCGCTTGTGACAATGATCTCCTTCTCGGAAACGTTTATCCCGAACTTGGCGTAGTAACCGACCAGCCTGTCCCTCAATGGTTTGATACCATTGCTGGGACTGTATTCCAATGTGGTCCTGTCAATCCGTTTCAGGGCGTCAAGCGCCTTCTTCGGGGTAGGCAGGTCCGGCTGGCCTATGTTGAGGTGGTATACCTTGACGCCTTGAGCCTTGGCGGCGTCGGCGAAGGGGGTAAGTTTCCTTATCGGTGAGGCGGGAACCTCAATCCCGCGTTTGGAGATACCGGGCATGACTGAAATGATTATTTTGCTTTCCCTTGGTTGGCGACAGCTTCCTGCTTGCGCTTGAGTTCCTCAGGATCAGCGAGATAGTAGTCATTCACAAGCTTGAGGTTGTCGTCAAACTCGAATACGTAGGGAGTAGCGGTGGGAATGTTCAGCTTCACGATGTCGGTGTCGGATATTCCTTTGAGGTGCTTCACGACTCCGCGGAGGCTGTTGCCATGGGCGACCACTACGATGTTGTCATGTTCCTTGAGGGCGGGGAATATCTCGCACTCCCAGTAAGGCATTACCCTCTCGATACATTCTTTTAAAGCCTCAGTGCGAGGGATGTATTCGTCGGGGACAGCCGCGTAACGGGGATCCCTGGTGGCGCTGTTGGGGTCGTCTTCCGGCAGGTTATGGGGAGCGATGTCGAAACTACGGCGCCAGATGAGCACCTGCTCGTCACCGTATTTCTGGGCGGTCTCGGCCTTGTTGAGGCCCTGGAGCATTCCGTAATGCTTCTCGTTGAGCCTCCAGGTCTTTTTGACGGGAATCCAGTCAAGATCCATAGAATCAAGGACGTTGTTAAGGGTCTTGATAGCCCTCTTCAGGTATGATGTGTAGGCAACCTCGAAAGTGAAACCATTCTGTTTCAGGATTTTACCAGCGTCGAAAGCTTCCTGGACGCCCTTCTCGCTCAAATCAACGTTGGTCCAACCCGTGAATCTGTTCTCTTTGTTCCACTGGCTCTCGCCGTGACGGATTAATACTATTCTCTTCATGTCGAAAAAATTAAAGTTATTTATTTTGTTTGTTGTTAATCTCGTATTCCAGACACCATTCCCTCAATCCGCATTCCCCGCATTTCGGTTTTCTGGCCACACAGGTATATCGGCCGTGGAGTATAAGCCAATGATGGGATTTGGCTCTCAGGTTCTCGGGAATATCGCTCTCAAGATCCTTCCTAACCGCATCCACAGTCTTCCCGTCAGAAAGCCCCAGCCTTCTGGAGACCCTGAAAACATGGGTGTCCACCGCAATGACAGGCTTGTCGTAAACAATTGAGGCTATGACGTTGGCGGTCTTTCTGCCCACTCCGGGAAGGGACATGAGCTGGTCAATGTCCGAAGGGACCTCGGATCCGTAATCGGAGACTAATTTCCTCGCCATAGCGATCAGGTGTTCAGTCTTGGCGTTGGGATAGGATACGCTCTTGATAAAAGGAAACACCTCTTCAAAGGTCGCGGACGCGAGATCCTCGGGCTTCGGGAATCGTTCAAACAGGGGAGGTGCAACCATATTGACCCTTTTGTCAGTGCACTGCGCGCTGAGGATCACCGCTATCAGCAAATGGAATGGCGAGTCGTGATGGAGCTCGGTCGCCGGCATGGGCTGATTCTCCTCGAACCAGGCCAAGATTTTGGAATATCTTTCTTTCCTCCTCATCTCAAATTGTCAAGGCGAGATCGATAACCTCTTCATTGACACTCTCTTCACACTTCTCGTCCTTGCAAACGAATATCCTTCCGTGATACTTTTCGAAAATCCCCCGGTTGTGAGTGACCATGACGATAGCCGTGCCATCCTCCTTATTGATGCCGGTGAGCAGGCGGAGAATCCCGTCAGCTGTCTCGTTGTCAAGGTTGCCGGTGGGCTCGTCAGCTATTATCAAGCCTGGCTTATTCAAAAGGGATCTGGCTATAGCGACCCTTTGCTGCTCTCCACCAGAAAGCTGATGAGGCATCTTGTGAGCCTTGTGGGTCATCCCCACGTCCTCAAGGACTTCCCTTATGCGTTTGTCCGTCGCGTTCCTGTCTTTCCAACCGGTGGCTCTCAAAACAAACTCCAGGTTATCCTCCACGGTCCTGTCCATGAGTAGCTGGAAATCCTGGAAGACCACGCCGATCTTTCTGCGGAGATAGGGTATATCCCTTTCCCTCAAACCGTTGAGCTTGTATCCGCACACCTCGCCGAATCCTTTGCGTAGGGGATTCTCCCCGATCATCGTGCGAATTATGGAGGTCTTTCCAGTGCCGACCTTTCCGACGATATACACGAAATCACCGGGATTGATACTCATGTCCAACCCGTAGATCACCACGTTATCCCCACCTTGTATGTCTGCCTTCTTGAAAGAGACAATCGGCTCGTTTTTTGTTGGTTGCAAAGTTTTATCTTCCATGATTCTACAAATATACTTCTTTTTTTTAAGTATAATGAGTAAATTTGTGGATTGTAGATTTGAACTATAAACTTTCGCAAGATATCGTTATGAAAAGAAAACTTACCGCGGCGCTGTTATCCGCTACGGTTCTTCTCGGGGGCTTATCCCTACGGGCTCAGAACCAGACGACTGACAGTTACCGCCATGCCCTAGACCTCTACGAGCACGGTATGTTCGAGAGGGCGGGAACCATTTTCGACCAGATCTCCTTATCGACAGGTGATGTGATGGCCGAGGGTTACAGGACCCTATGCGCCGTACGCCTCCAGGAGAAAGGCTACGAGACTATGGTGGCAAATTACATCGGGGCTCATCCTTACTCGAAACTTGTCCCCCAGATCCGCTTTTACAATGGCTTGAACCTGTTTGACCGCGAGGATTACAGCGCGGCTGTAGGAGAATTCGACCTTATCGAGCCTAAGCACCTGGGCAAGTCCCAGGTGGCGGAGTACATGTTCAAGCACGGCTACGCCCTTTTTGAGGAAGGCGACCTGGACAGGGCGAGGGACATTTTCGCGAAGGGTGAGAAGATGCCTTACTCGGACTACACAGCTCCCTCAAGGTATTCGATGGGCTATATTGATTATACCCGGAAAGATTTCAAGGAGGCTTATAACTGGTTCGAGAAAGCCGGGAAGGACGCCAGGTTCACGGACATTTCCAATTACTACATGACCGAGTGCCGTTTCATGCAGAAGGATTACGCCTATGTCCTGAAGAATGGAGTCAAACTCTATGATGAGGTTCCCGCAGACCGCAAGTCCCATTTGGCAAGGATTATCTCCGAGTCTTACCTTGCCACAGGAGACTCCGGCAAGGCGAAGGAGTTCTATGACAAGATAGAGAGTGACAGGATTGACATGGACCGGGATGATTGGTTCTACGCCGGGACCGTCTTGTACTCCAATGGGGATTTCAAGGGTGCGATCGACAATTTCTCGAGGATGTCGAGCCGGACTGACTCGATCGGGCAGATCGCCAATTACCAGCTTGGCTACAGCTACATCCAGACCGGAAACAAGGTGGCGGCGCTGGACGCTTTCAGAGACGCTTCCAGCCTTGGGTTCAATCCGGACATCCAAGAGGACGCCCATTTCAATTACGCGAAGCTCTCTTTCGACTTGAACCACAATCCGAAGGTCTTCGACGATTATATCTCCAAATATCCCGGGAAGGACAAGGGCGATCAGATTTACAGCTACATGGCATTGGCATCTCTCTACAACCACGACTACGCTGGCGCGGTAGACGCTTACGCCAATATCGATAACCTGGATAATAATCAGAAAGCCAATTACATGAGGGCTAATTATCTCAGGGCTAACCAGCTGATCGGGAACGGCTCGTGGAGGGACGCTGTTCCGCTTCTGAAGGCAGCCGGTTATTACTCCGATAAGAGGGAACCATTCAACCAGCTCACCAGGTATTGGCTTGGGGAGTCATATTACAGGGGGGACCAGTACGACAAGGCTGTCGAGACTTTCCAGGAACTTTACAATAACTCCGCCCTCGATGGTAAGCCTGAAGGTAGGCTGATACCTTATGATCTGGCTTACAGTTATTTCCGCATGGGAGACTACGACAATGCCGCCAAATGGTTTGACGAATATCTTCAAGAGAAGAATCCTTCTGAGGGCGAAGATGCCGCATCTAGGAGGGCTGACTGCGATTTCATAAAGAAAGACTATAAGACGGCCGTCAAAGGATATGAGGACGCGATGAGAAGATTCGACTATTCGTCCAGTCTTTATCCGGCATACAAGGCGGGAATCGCTTATGGCCTGTTGGGAGATAAGAAAGGCAAAGTGGATGTGCTCTCGAGGGCTCTGAGGTACAATCCTTCCGCCGGTTATTATTCTGAGGCCATGTACGAGCTTGGACGCGCTTACGTGGCTTCCGGGAACAACGACGCCGCTATCAAGGCGTTCGACAAGTTGAGGGTCAACACGGATGACAAGACCATAGCCGCCAGGGCTCTCATCGAGCTCGGAATGATTTACAGGAATATGTCCGAGTATGACAAGGCTCTGGGTTACTATAAGAGGGTGGTGGAAGACATGCCTGGCACAGAGTACGCCAGCGATGCCTTGGCCGCGATTGAATCCATTTATCAGACAGATGGAAGGACTGATGAGTTCATCGACTATGCCGATAAGATAGGAGCCATAAAGGACAAGTCAGCCGGAGAGAAAGAAAGCATGTATTTCGCTGCGGCTGAGCAGTTGTATCTGTCCGAGAATTGGAATAAGGCCTTGGCCTCCCTGCAGAACTATCTTGAGCGTTACCCTTCGGGCGCCGATGCCGGCAAGGCGGTTTTCTACACCGCTGAGTGCTACCGTAACCTCGGGAAGAAGGAACAGGCCTGTGATTGGTACAAGAAGGCGGTTCAAGGTGGAGCCGGATCTTCCTATACGGAGGCTGCCATGCTGAATTTCTCCCGTCTGTCGTATGAGATGCAGCGTTACAAAGACGCTTATGGCGGGTTCAGCTCATTGCTTGGGGCCGCCAAGATTGAGGGTAACAAGCACACTGCCAGGGTAGGCATGACCCGTTCAGCGTACAAGGGTGGTGATTTCACAGCGGCCATTTCTTGCGCGGACAAGGTTAAAGCTGACTCAAAGAGCACTGAGGCGGAGTTGAGGGAGGCTGACTACATCAAGGCCAAGTCATTGCTGTCCACCAACGAGAGGAGCCGGGCTTTCGAGATATTCAATACCCTTGCGGCTAAACCTTCGACGAACGAGGGTGCCGAAGCCGCATACATGCTTATTCTAGACGCCTACGACCAAGGCAAGTACGATACCGTCGAGAAAAAGGTCTATGACTTCTCTTCCAAGGCGGCCGGGCAGAATTACTGGCTGGCGAAGTCTTTCATCGTCCTTGGAGACTCTTTTGCCGATCAAGACAATTTCGCGCAGGCCAAGGCTACTTTCGAGAGTGTGCTCAACGGTTACCAACCTACTGGAACCGAGGATGATGTCCTTGACAACGTCCGCATGAGGCTCTCAAAACTGAATAACCTGATGAAATAAGAGAGATGGACATGAGAAAGAATATATTGGCGTTGGCCGCGGCCCTTTTCAGCGTGGTCTCTTTCGCCCAGAATAATATCAACCCGACCGTCGAGGTGACCAATACCTACCAAGGCGATCCTTCCGAGGTCCACAAGCCTCAGATCGGGATGGCCATCCCGGATTCCCTCTTGAGGTTTGACATGGACTTCGGGTATGAGGTTTTCGAGAAGCCCTATCAGGGGGCATACAATTTCAAGCCCTACATGCTTGCGATGAAGCCCGACAAGAACGCTTACAGGGGCAGGAAACTCTATTTGAAGGCCGGAGCGGGTTATTCCCTTCATCCTCAGCTTGACTTCGTGTTCAGTCCGGAACAGAGCGGACCTTTCCAGATGAGCGTGTATGCGGGTCACCGGTCATATTTCGGGAAATACAATACTTTATCCGCTCCTTCGATAGACGGGATCCAGGAAATCATAAGGGTTCCCCAAACTTCCTTCTCCGGCTATGACATGCGCAACTCTTTCGGCTTTGAAGGGTCTTACAGCCTTCCCAAGGCGATAGTGACCTTTGGCGCCGGCTATGAGGGCATAATGGCGAAAGACACGCTTTTCAGGCGCTCGTTAAACGCGGTGGACCTTAACGCGAGGATCCGCTCCAACAGGGACGATGAGAAATATGTCTTCTATGATGTGAGAATCGGTGGCAGGATAGCTGGTGACAGCTGGTCAGACAATAAGTTAAGCGAGAGCGTTGTTACCCTTGAAGGTGAGGCCGGCCCTGTATTTGACGCTACCAAAGCAGCCCTGTTAGGGTTTGAGGCCGAGACTGTTTCTTACGGGAACTTATTCAGCACCAATGCCGGAAGGCTAGCCCTAATCCCTAAATACCGGATGTCGTATGGTAAACTGGATCTGAGTCTCGGAGTCAGGTTCGAGGTTCTCTTGAAGGGGAAAGTCAATGAGCCTGCAGGGGCGAACTGGAACATGTTCCAGCATAAAGGGGGAGTCGTTTTCCCTGATGTCCATCTGAGATACAATGCCACGGATAAGCTGAGCCTCTTCGCCGAAGCTACGGGAGGTAACAAGTTGAACACCTATTCCTCTATCATTTCCAGGCATCACTTCATCAATCCTTCCAGGATGATGACTCCGATTTTGGACAACTCGGTGGAGAAAGTGAATACCAGGATCGGTATTGAGGGTAAAGCCAGCGAGAAGCTTCAGATTGGTGTGTACGGTGGATTCGCTCTTGTCGGTAATGGTTTGATGGATTGTGGTTTGGGCGTTGGGAGCCAGGATGTGTATTCTCTCTCGATCCTCCCAGATGCCTTCCTTCCCATAGTGTCTTACGCGGACTATAGCATGTTCTACGCTGACGCCCTTGTGGACTACAAGATAGGGGATTTCCGTTTGGACGGAGCTCTTCATCTGAGGAATATGAGTATGAAATTCGATTCCGATTTCGGCCTCGCCCTTCCGAAAGTGTCTTATGACTTCAGGGCGATGTATGATTTCACATCAAGAATCTATGCGGGAGTCCGTATTGGAGGTTCCGGGAACAGGTTCGGGAAATGCCGGCTGTTGCCTTATGATGTTGAGGAGAACGCTCCAACATGTGAAGTGAAAATCCCCGGGTGGTTCGATATCGGCCTTTTGGGTGGGTGGCAGTTCAACCGGAAACTTGCTTTCTGGTTGGAGTCCGGGAACCTTTTGTGCGAGACAATACAAAGGTCGCCGTTTTACTCTGAGAAAGACCTGTGGATAACGGCCGGAATCACCTTAAATTTATAGATTTTTTCGTATATTTGTCCGTTTTATGGGAGGCCCCCAAAAACGGGCAATTTTTTTATTCGGAAAATGATAGAGAACGACGAGATGAAGAAGGCGGAGGAACAGTATTCCGCTAGTAGTATTCAGGTGTTGGAAGGCCTTGAGGCCGTTAGGAAAAGACCTTCGATGTACATCGGAGATGTGGGTGAGAGGGGACTTCACCATCTGGTGTATGAGGTCGTCGATAATGGTATCGACGAGGCGATGGCAGGCTTTTGCGATGAGATCAATGTTACGATACTTCCTGACAACTCGATCAGGGTGACTGACAATGGACGAGGTATCCCTACCGGTATGCATCCGAAGGAGCATCGTTCCGCCCTTGAGGTTGTCATGACTGTCCTCCATGCCGGAGGAAAGTTCAACAAGGATAGCTACAAGGTTTCTGGAGGTCTTCATGGCGTGGGTGTATCTTGCGTGAACGCACTCTCTGACAGCCTTGTTGCCGAGATCCACAGGGAAGGCAAGGTCCATGTCCAGAAATATTCCAAAGGCAAGCCCCTCGGTCCTGTCGAGGTTGTCGGCGAATGCCAGGACACGGGTACTATAATCACCTTCCATCCGGATGCCACCATCTTCACCCAGACAATAGTTTACAGATATGAGACTCTCGCCGCCAGGATGAGGGAGCTCGCTTACCTCAACAAAGGGATTAAGATTTCCTTGACTGACGAGAGGGAAGTGGTTGACGTTTTCGAGACTGACGCCAACGGTGATTCCAAGCCTACCGGCAAGCAGGATTTCCGCAAGGATGAGTTCTATTCCAAGGAAGGACTCAAGGAGTTCATCAACTACCTTGATGCCGGAGCGAACCAACTCATCCCCGAGGCTGTCTGTGTACAAAGCGACAAGGTGATTCCTATCGACATCGCCCTGTCGTACAATAACGGCTTCTCCGAGAAGATATATTCCTATGTCAACAACATCAACACGATAGAGGGTGGAACGCATCTGCAGGGCTTCAAGATGGGTCTTTCCCGTTCCTTGAAGAACTACGCCGAGAAGAACAACCTCCTCTCCAAATTCAAGGGCGACCTCGCTCCGGAGGATTTCCGCGAGGGTCTGACCGCTGTGGTTTCCGTCAAGGTCGCCGAGCCCCAGTTCGAGGGACAGACCAAGACGAAGCTCGGCAATCCAGAGGCCACTTCCGCAGTGTCCCAGGCTACTTCCGCCGCCATGGATCAGTACCTTGAGGAACATCCCAAGGAGGGCAAGATGATCATCGAGAAGATCGTCCTCGCCGCGACCGCCCGTGAGGCGGCTCGCAAGGCCCGCGCCATGGTACAGCGCAAGTCTGCGTTGACAGGAGCCGGAATGCCCGGTAAGCTGGCGGATTGCTCTGAGAGGGATCCGGAGAAGTGCGAGCTCTTCCTTGTCGAGGGAGATTCCGCTGGTGGTACCGCCAAACAAGGCAGGGACCGTCGCATCCAGGCCATCCTCCCGTTGAGGGGTAAGATCCTCAATGTCGAGAAAGCCGCCGGAGACCGCGCTTTTGACAGCGAGGAGATCAGGAACATCTACACCGCCCTTGGCGTGACTGTTGCCCAGGAGGATGAGGATGGAGTCAAGAGAATGGACCTCAGCAGGTTGCGCTACCATAAGGTCATCATCATGACTGATGCTGATGTCGACGGCAGCCACATCGCCTGCCTGATACTGACGTTCTTCTTCCGTTACATGTTCGACCTGATCAAGAACGGATACGTCTATCTTGCCACCCCTCCGCTCTACCTTGTGAAGAAGGGCAAAGAGGAAGTCTATTGCTGGACTGATGATCAGCGTTACGAGGCCACGGCCAGGCTTGGCAAAGGCTCTGAGAAAGGCGTGACGGTCCAGAGGTACAAAGGTCTAGGAGAGATGAGTGACGAGCAGCTTTGGGACACCACCATGGATCCTTCCAAGAGACGTCTCCGCCAGATCACCATCGAGAATGCCGCCGAGGCTGAGAGGACATTCTCCATGCTCATGGGTGATGATGTCCCGCCAAGGAGGCAGTTTATTGAAGAGAATGCTCATTACGCTAATATTGACGCTTAAAGCGATATAACATGCTTGATATTTTTGACAGGATCGAAAGAGATTCCGGCGGCCCTATCGGCCAGTATTTCGAACAAGGTTTCGGTTATTACATGTATCCTCGTCTCGAGGGAGAACTAGGCCCACACATGACCTTCAACGGTATTCCCGTGTTGAATTGGTCTCTTAACAACTATCTCGGCTTGGCCAACCATCCTGAGGTCAGGAAGGCTGACGCGCAGGCTGCGGCTGACTGGGGACTCGCTTATCCAATGGGTGCCAGGATGATGTCCGGCCACACACGCTACCATGAGAAACTCGAGAAGATTTTCGCTGACTTCGAGAAGAAAGAGGATGCATTCCTCTACAACTTCGGTTATCAGGGAATCGTGTCCACCATCGACGCGTTGACAGCTCGTCATGATGTCATCGTTTATGACGCCGAGTGCCACGCCTGCCTGTTGGACGGAATCAGGCTCCATATAGGCAGCAAGTACAAGTATCGCCACAACAACATGGTTGATTGCGAGAAGGTTCTCGCCAGGGCTTGCGCTGAAGCTGATGAGAATGGCGGCGGAGTCCTTCTGATAACGGAAGGTGTCTACGGCATGACCGGTGCCCTTGGCAAGCTGGATGAGATCGTCGCCCTGAAAAAGAAATATAAATTCCGCATCCTTATCGACGATGCCCATGGCTTTGGCCTGCTTGGCGAGCACGGAAGGGGAACCTCTGAGCATTTCGGCGTGATGGACGGTATCGATCTCTATATCGGAGCCTTCGCTAAGAGTATGGCCTCGATCGGTGGTTTCGTGGCGGGTCCTCACTCTATCATCAACTTCCTCAGGGCGAATATGCGTTCTCAGATGTACGCCAAGTCGCTGCCTATGCCTCTTGTGATCGTTAACATCAAGAGAATGGAAATAATTGATTCTCCGGAAGGTGACGAGCTCAGGGCAAAGTGCTGGAAGATCACCAGGGCTATCCAGGAAGGTTTCAAGGCCGAAGGATTTGACATAGGTGAGGCCCAGGCCTGCGTGACCCCTGTCCATATCAAGGGAGGTATCGCTCAGGCCACCAAGATGGCGAAGGATCTCCGTGAGAACTACCGCATTTTCTGCTCGATGGTGATTTATCCCGTCATCCCGAAGGGTATGATCATTTTCAGGATTGTATCCACTGCGGCTCACACCATGGAGGATGTGGAGTACACCCTTAAGGTCTTCAAGGAGATCAAGGCTAAGCTTGACGCCGGTCTGTATGACGGCGACGACATAGCCGCCATGACAGTCAAATAGTTATGGATTATTTCCAGGATAAGGTCATTATCGTGACGGGAGCCAGCTCGGGGATCGGGTTGGCTTCTGCCCGCTTGTTCGCTTCACGTGGAGCGAAGGTGGTGATGGCGGCCAGGTCTTACGATAAACTCGTGGAGTTAGCCCCTTCCGTGTGTCCTGATCCGGACAGGGTCCTTTGTGTGAAGACAGATGTCACGAGGGAGGATGATTGCAAGGATCTGGTTGAGAAGACCATGGAAAGATTCGGCAAGATAGACATATTGGTCAATAATGCCGGTATATCCATGAGGGCTATGTTCAAGGATTTGGATCTTAGTGTCATCCGCTCCTTGATGGATGTCAACTTCTGGGGCACAGTGCAGTGCACCAAATATGCCTTGCCTTATCTTCTCGAGTCGAAAGGTCAGGTCGTGGGAGTTATCTCAATCGCCGGTTTCTCCGCTTTGCCCGCCAGGACTGGTTACTCGGCTTCGAAATATGCCGTCAGGGGCTTCCTCGACACGATAAGGATTGAGCATCTTAAGGATGGTCTCAACGTCCTTGTCTTCGCTCCAGGATACACCGAGTCCAATGTACGCAAGGCGGCTCTTACCGCTGATGGAACTCCTCAAGGTGAGACCCCTTTGAAGGAGGAGAAACTTATGAGTGCCGAGGATTGCGCCCTCCATCTGGCGAAAGGCCTCGAGAAAAGGAAGTCTCAAGTGGTCCTTACCGGTTTAGGTAAGGCTACAGTGCTGGCTCATAACTTGTTCCCCCGCTTGACAGATAAACTCACATATGGCTACATAGCCAAAGAGACCGGGAGTCCATTCAAATAGAAAAGACATGAAAAAGCCGGAAGTCAATCTTAACTACAGGGTTGTGGTTCCCCTGGTCCTGATCTTCGTGATCCTCACTCTTGTGTTCCCGAGGAGCGCGAAGTTCGCCTATGACTACAGGAAGGGCTCTCCATGGACCCACGAGACACTTTTGGCGCAGTTCGATTTCCCGATTCTCAAGACCGAGGAGCAGATCCGCGAGGAGAGGAGCAAGAACAAGTCTGTGGTGATTCCGTACTACAGGTTTCGTAAGGATGTCGTGGATAACAGCTTGAAAGCCGCCGGTTCAATGGATCTAGGCGCTTATTCCTCGATACGCCCTCAAGTTGTCTCTTCCCTCGAGAATATCTATTCCCATGGTGTGGTCACTGATGAAGGGGTAAAGCTTGATAAAGGCGAGGATCCCACATCAGCCGTCGTGTATATCCAGAAAGACAAGAGGGCGGCGAAAAGACCTGCCTCAGAGGTGTACAAGGAGGCGGATGCCAGGGCCAAGTTGTTGTCTGATGTCTCAGCGAAGCATACCAAGTTCAATGTTGACTCGGTGCTCAGGGCCACTCATGTCTATGATCTTGTCACCCCTAACCTCGAATACGATTCAAGGACAACCGACTTGGTCAATTCAGAATCTTCCCCCCGTCTCTCGACAACCCAAGGCTTTGTCAGCGCTGGCCAGCTGATTGTCTCTGAAGGGGAGATTGTCACCTCTGAAATAGCCCAGATCCTTGATTCTTACAAGGTTGAGTATGAGAATAATATGGGTTATGGCGGCCCCAAGATCCTTTTCTGGCTAGGCAATGCCTTGCTGGCTTTCGTGCTTACTTTGCTATTCTTCCTTGTCATCTATTTCCTCAACAAGAGGATTTTCAATGACACCAGGAGGTTTTGGTATCTTGTGCTGGTATTCTTGATAGCCGTGTTGACTACAATGATAGTCAACAAGTTCGCTCCGAAGTTCCTGTACATGGTGCCGTTCACTCTCACGGCCCTTTATCTCGAGGCGTTCTTCAAGAACAAGATGAACCTGCCCATTTGCGTGGTCTCGTTCATGCCTCTCCTCATCTTCGCCGCCAATGGGGTTCCGCTTTTCGTGATGTTCACGGTGGCGAGCGTGGTCGCTGTTTTCGCCTTCAAGTTCTTCAACCAAGGATGGCAGCAGTTCATAACGGCTGTAATCGTCTTTATCAGCTTGATGATCACCTACTTCGCCTTCCGTTTCATAGGGATGGTCAGTGATGATCCTTACCAGGCTCTCTTATTCATGTTCATCGGCTCTATGCTCAATGTCGCCGGGTATCCCCTTATCTATCTATTCGAGAAGATGTTCGGCCTGGTGTCCAACTCACGTCTGCGCGAGCTCTGTGACACGAATAATCCTCTTCTCAGGGAACTCGAGAGGAAGGCCCCCGGCACTTTCCAGCATTCATTGCAGGTGATGAATATGGCCGACGCCGCCGCGAGGGCTATTGATGCCAACTCGTTGCTGGTACGAGCCGGCGCTTTATATCATGATATCGGCAAGATGTTGAACCCGACGTGTTTCATAGAGAATGACAGCCTTTCCGGCAATGGACCTCATTACCATGACGGCCTGTCTCCCAAAGAAAGCGCCGCGGCGATCATTAAGCACGTCCCGGATGGTGTTCAGCTTGCGAGGGATAATAATCTGCCGGAGCTCATAATCGATTTTATACGTACTCATCACGGAACATCCAACACCAGATATTTCTATAACAAGTATCTCAATGAGGGCGGAGATCCCTCAGACGCCGACTGCTTCTTCTATAAAGGCGTCAAACCACGTTCAAAGGAACAGGTCATCCTTATGCTTTGCGACAGTATTGAGGCTGCCGCCCGCACATTGAAAGACAATTCACCCGAGACATTCTCTGAGTTCGTCGAGAATATTGTCGAAGGCAAGATTATAATCGGCCAATTGGATGAGGCCGACATCTCGATCAGGCAACTCAACCTGGTCAAGGAAGTCCTGAAGGGATATCTTTCCCAGATGTACCACGAGAGGGTGGTTTATCCTACCAGGACAAATTGATAATGATTATTAAAATTTAAAGATTATATTATGGAAGTAATTAAGAATCAGGTCGATGACCTTAACATCGAAGTCACTATCAATCTCAAGGGAGAGGATTACGCTGAGCAGGAGAAGAAAAGACTGGCCGCCTATAGAAGAAGCGCCGACTTCAAGGGTTTCCGCAAAGGAATGGTCCCTGCTCAGCTGGTGAAGAAAATCTATGGTGACCAGGCCCTTTATGAGACAATCAACTCCATTGTCTCTGAGCAGCTTGACAAGTTCATCAAAGACAACGATCTTCACATCCTCGGCGAGCCTATCGGAAGCGAATCCCAGAAGGAGAATGAATGGGTCGATGGGGCTGATTTCGAGTTCAAGTTCGATCTTGGTCTTTCTCCCAAGATCGATTTTGAGGTTACCAAGGAAGATAAGCTGCCTTATTACAAGATCACAGTCACAGAGGATGCGAAGGCCAAGATGAAGGAGAATATTCTCAGGCAGTACGGCCAGCTCGAGGAAGGGGCTGAGGCTGGAGAGGACGACTATGTCGTTGTCGATTTCAAGCAGGGAGAGAAAGTCGTCGAGGGTGTTTATGTAGCCGTGAACAAGGTTGAGGGAACCGCCAAGAAGAAGTTTGTCGGAGCAAAGGTCGACGACAAGATCAAAGTTGATGTCAACAAGGCTTTCACCAATGAGACAGACCGTGCCTCTATGCTTAAGATGAAGAAAGAGGAACTCGCTGAAATGGATCCCAAGTGGGAGGCTACTGTGGTGAATGTCAAGACCTTCGTGCCTGCTTCTGAGAATCAGGAGACTTATGATAAGGTGTTCGGCAAAGATGCTGTGAAGACTCCTGAGGAATTTGACGCCAAGATAACGGAAAGGCTTGAGAACGAGTACAAGCAGGAGGCTGATTACAGGCTTTCCCGTGACATCCGCAAGTACTTTGTCGACAAGGCTGGTGTCCAGGTACCCGAGGCTTTCCTCAAGAGGTGGCTGTATGAGAGCAACAAGGAGAAACTCTCCAAGGAGGAGGTTGACAAAGAGTTTGACTCATTCCTGGAGGATTTCCGTTGGCAGCTTACTCGTGGTTATCTGATGAAGAAACTTGATCTCAAGATCGAGGATAAGGACATGGTTGACGCGGCTAAGGCTTATGCCTCTTATCAGTACGCCATGTATGGAATGGGCAACGTTCCAGAGCAGTTCATCACTGACGCCGCCATGAATATCCTGAAGGATGAGCACCAGATCCGCAATATTGAGGAAAGTGTTGAGAATGAGAAGGTTGTCGCGGCTGTAAAGAACCTCGTTTCCTTCCAGAACAAGAAAATCTCTGAAGAGAAATTCCGCGCTTTATAATATGGACGAATTCAAGAAATACGCAGTCAAGGGTCTGGGGCTTAGCTCTATGACCTTGGACCGTTACCAGAGGGCGACGGACGCCTACATCAATCCCACTATCATAGAGGAAAGGAAACTCAATGTGGCCTCGATGGACGTCTTCAGTCGTCTGATGATGGACAGGATCATTTTCCTGGGTGTTCCGATTGACGATGATGTCGCGAACATCATCCAGGCCCAGCTCCTTTTCCTGGCCTCGACCGATTCTGGAGCTGACATCTCCCTTTATATCAACACTCCTGGAGGCCAGGTGACCTCTGGTTTGGCCATCTATGACACCATGCAGCTGGTCGAGCCCGATGTGGCCACGATTTGCACAGGAATGGCGGCCTCGATGGGTTCGGTGCTTCTTTGCGCCGGGGCGAAAGGCAAGCGTTCCTGCCTGCCACACTCCAGGGTCCTGATCCATCAGCCTCTCGGAGGCGCTCAGGGTCAGGCATCAGATATAATGATAGCGGCCAAGGAGATTGAGAAGACTCGCAAGGAACTCTACGAAATCATCTCCCAGCACTCTGGCCAGCCTTATGAGAAGGTTTTCGCGGACGCCGACCGTGACTTCTGGATGACAGCCCAGGAGGCTCTTGATTACGGTATGGTGGACGAGATCCTCTCCAAGAAATCCAAGTGATGGCCCAGAAAGGTTCATCACAAAGGCATTGCATGTTCTGTGGCAGGAAAGAATCAGAGGTTCCGTTCCTGCTTCAGGGTCTTGATGGTTTTATCTGCAGCGACTGCGTGGAGCTGGCGCACGATTATATCGCTGACACAGTCCAGAAATCGGTTGCGAAAAGCACTTCGGAGCGTATCGAAGATAAGGATAAGCCCGCCGACATCAAGGCCTTCCTGGACCAGTACGTGATAGGTCAGGACAGGGCGAAAAAGATGCTGTCGGTCGCTGTCTATAACCACTATAAAAGAATCAATCACAACCTTGTGGACAAGCCTGACGATGGGGTAGAACTGGAGAAGTCGAACATTCTCCTGGTTGGCCCTACCGGAACTGGCAAGACATTGTTAGCCAAGACCATAGCTAAGATGCTGGGTGTCCCGTTCACAATCGTGGACGCTACTGTCTTGACCGAGGCCGGATATGTTGGAGAGGATGTTGAGAGCATTCTCACACGTCTTCTCCAGGAGGCTGACTTCGATGTCGCCAAGGCTGAGAGGGGTATAGTGTTCATAGATGAGATAGACAAGATAGCCCGCAAGAGCGACAATCCTTCAATAACCCGTGATGTGTCGGGAGAGGGAGTGCAGCAAGCTATGCTCAAGCTATTGGAGGGCAATGTGATAAATGTTCCGCCTAAGGGAGGCCGCAAACATCCTGAGCAGGAGTTTATCCACGTCGACACTCAGAATATCCTTTTCATATGCGGTGGCGCTTTCGAAGGGATTGAAAGACGTATCGCGCAGCGACTTAACACCCAAGTCATCGGGTTCGGTGCTTCCCGGAAGCAGAAAATCGACAAGGAGAATCTCCTTAAATATGTCGATGCTCAGGATATGAGGGCCTATGGCCTTATCCCAGAGATTATCGGTCGCCTTCCTGTAATCACATACTTGGATGCCCTTGACAGGGATGCCCTTTTGAGGATACTCACTGAGCCTAAAAACGCTGTCTTGAAGCAGTACGCCAAACTCTTCGAGATGGATGGCATGACACTCAAGATCGGGGAGGGTGTAAAGGAGTTGATAGTAGACACGGCTATCAAGAACAAGCTGGGAGCCAGGGGGTTACGTTCAATTTGTGAGAAGATCTTCGATGACGCTATGTTCGACGCCCCTTCATCTGGACAAAAGACGTTCACAGTATCTTTAGCTTATGCCAAAAAGAAATTGGCAGACAATTTATGAGAGCTTTTATTAAGACTTATTTGATTGTGGGGGCGGCTTTGTTTTTGGCCGCTTCCGCTTTTATTACCAGTTGCGACCGCCAGGAAGTCCAGGAAGTCTACAATAATCCGGTCATGGCAAGTGATTGCCCTGATCCTTCGATTCTGGATAACCGGTCCAGGGACGGGTATTATTACGCTTATTCCACAAGGATTAGACTTGGTGAAGGGTTCTGCCAGATTCCGGTCTACAGGAGTGTGAATCTCGTTGATTGGGGATTGGTTGGAGAGGCGTTTCCGTCCGGAACCTGCCCCTCCTGGGAGCCTGATGGCGTCCTCTGGGCACCGGATATCAATTTCATAGACGGGAAATATGTCCTGTATTACGCTATGGGGGTTTGGGGAGACCATGACAAAAGCGCTTCCGGAGTCGCTGTCTCGGATTCTCCGACAGGACCGTTCGAGGACAAAGGGATGCTTGTCTCAATGTCCAACACTGGAGTGGGTAACTCTATAGATCCCAATTACTTCGAGGATACAGACGGACGTAAATATCTCTACTGGGGGAGCCTGCGGCACCGTACAGATGTCGAAGCAGGTCGTAAGTCAGGAGTGTATGTGGTGGAACTGACTGAAGATGGTCTGGCGCTTAAGCCCGGTAGCGAACCGGTGAAGGTTGCTGGAGATTTGATGGAGGGTACATATGTTCATAAGAGGGGGAAGTATTACTATCTTTTCGCCTCGGAAGGATCTTGTTGTGAGGGTGCGAACAGTACTTACCATGTGATCGTAGGTCGTTCCAAGAGTCCTATGGGGCCGTTTGTGAGTCGTAGCGGGAGGTCTATGATAGCAGGGGATGATGGGATTTATGACGAGGTTATCCTTAGGGGAGACCCCGATATGGTTTTCTGCGGCCCGGGCCATAACGCGGAAATAGTTACAGATGATAAAGGTCACGACTGGATGACCTACCACTCCTATTGGGAAGGCAATGGTTATAAAGGTCGCTGTATGAATATGGACCGGGTGTACTGGACCAGGGACGGTTGGCCATATTTTAAGGACGGGGTACCGTCGAAGACTGCGGAAGCTCCAGTGTTCAAAAGGAAATAAGGCTGTTATGTGGCGAGAATCGGACACATTGAGACTATTAAGCCTTTTCTCTGGTTGCGGGGGAATGGATCTGGGATTTGAGGGGGCGTTTATATGCCATGAAAAGTCGGTTCCCGCTGGCAGAGGATGGATTGACAGGACCATTGACCAGAATTGGACGTTGCTCAAGAAAAACAGGTTCACTACCGTTTTTGCCAATGACATACTTGAGGAGGCGGATCTGGCATGGAACCAGTATATGGGCCGCTTCGGTAAAGACCCATCCATATATCACCTGGGGAGCATTGTCGAACTTGTTAAACGTCATCATTCAGGCGAGAAGGTTTTCCCTGAGAATATTGATGTTGTCACCGGGGGATTCCCTTGCCAGGACTTCAGTATTGCCGGGAAACGCCTGGGGTTCAATTCTGTAACATCACATGATGGGACCAAGTTACCTGAGGAGGCTCCCTCCGAGGAGAATAGGGGAAAGCTGTATTACTGGATGAAACAGGTCATAGATATCGTGAAGCCTAAAGTGTTTATCGCCGAGAATGTCAAGGGACTCACGAATCTGGGCAATGTCAAGGAGATCATTCAGAAAGATTTCGCGGAGGCTGATGGCGATGGTTATCTGGTACTTCCTCCAAGGGTGCTTCACGCGGGGGATTACGGTGTCCCGGAGACCAGGGAGAGAGTGATTTTCATCGGTTTGAGGCGTTCTGCCCTTATGCCTGGGATAAGGAAGATAATGGAAAGTGGCGATATTCCTCCAGAATACAGTCCATATCCTGTACAGACTCATAAATATACCAAGGATTCAGCCGGAATCTTGCCCCCAGTAACTTGCAGGGATGTTTTTTGTGATCTGAAGGAGCCTGCTGATAGCGAAGATCTGTCCCAGCGCTTCTATTCTAAGGCGAAATACATGGGCAAGCATTGCCAAGGGCAGGCGGAGATCCATCTTGACGGCCTGGGTCCTACAATCCGTTCCGAGCATCACGGTAATATTGAATACCGGAGGTTGTCAGCCGAACATGGCGGGAAATTGACCGCAGAATTGGAAGCCGGGCTTAAAGAGCGTCGGCTCACACCAAGGGAATGTGCTCTGATCCAGACATTTCCGCCTGATTATCCCTTTGTCTCCCACAAAGAAGCGAGCAAACGATTCAAAGTCTCCCAGTCCGGAGCCTACAAAGTCATTGGTAATGCTGTCCCTCCGATGCTTGCTTACAACATAGCCCGCCGTCTCCAGGATCTCTGGCCGGTATTATTCGAGAATTAAGATCTATGGCAGACAAGATGACTCCTGCGCAGCGCCATCACTGCATGGCTAGCATCAAAGGGAAGGATACAAAGCCCGAGATGCTTGTCAGGCGTTATCTCCATGGTCACGGATTCCGGTATTCGCTTCATTCAAAGAGACTTCCGGGGAAGCCGGACCTTGTCTTGAGAAAATACCACTCTGTGATATTCGTCAACGGATGTTTCTGGCATGCTCACCCGGGATGCTCCAGTTACAGGAAGCCAAGTTCCAACATCGAATTCTGGGAAGAGAAGGTCTGGCGCAACAAGGAGCGTGATGCCGCGGATGTGGCTGCATTGGAGAGTCTGGGATGGCATGTGATGGTCGTTTGGGAGTGCGAGCTATCCAAGTCCCGTTTCGAGTCGACCATGGACAATCTTGTCGCCGGTTTGAGGCATTATCTGGAGGTGGAGCATATCCATAGGATTCCGCTCTCTGTCAGGAGGATGTCCAATCAGGATCCGTCAGAAATGTAGAATAGGTCATAATCATTATTATCAGCGAGATGAAACCTCAAAACAGACAACTTATATGGTGGGTTGGAGCGCTTGCCCTGGGAGTGGTTCTCGGACTTTTACACGTGGGCTGGATTGACGCCACATGCGGCTTCATCGCTACGGTCTATACCCGTCTCTTCCAGTTCCTTGCTGTCCCGACAGTCGCTCTGGCCATCATGACGACCCTGATCTCTTTCGGGCGTCAGCGTGGTGCCAGGAAAGTGTTCGCCCATACTATCACCTACACCCTCTTGACGACCTTGGCGGCCGCTCTTGTGGGTATGGGAGTATATTTGCTGATAAGTCCCCAGAACCTTCCTGAGGGAATTACGTCTTCTGTAGGAGAGGTCGCTCCAGGGGGATCAACTTTCTATGAGCATATAGTTTCCGTCATCCCTAATAATGTTGTGCAACCATTCTTGTCCGGAAACGTGTTGTCAATCCTCCTTATAGCTATCGCGGTGGGGCTCGCCTTGGCGTGGATGCCTGACAGTGAGGGAAAAAGTGTGGTGGTGAAAGGAATATCAGGATTGCAGGAACTGTTTTTCACACTGATAAGGGCACTCATCTGGACATTGCCTCTTGGCATCGCGGCCTTCTCTGCCCAACTCGTGGGGCAATTGAGCGGGGGAATCATCCTTGGTTCGCTCGGCAAGTACACAGCGGTCATTCTGTCCGGGAATGTTATCCAGTTCCTCATTGTGTTGCCGCTCTTTCTTTTGGCGAGAAGAATCAATCCTCTGAAGGTTTTCAAAGCGATGGCCCCTGCCGTGGTGATGGCGCTTTTCACCAAAAGTTCCGCCGCCACCCTTCCTGTCACCCTCTCCTCCGCAGAGAATAGGCTTGGGGTTGATCCTAAAGTGTCCCGTTTCGTGCTCCCGATATGTACAACCATTAACATGAATGGCTGTGCGGCATTCATTCTCGTGACCTCTCTTTTCGTGATGCAAAACGCCGGAATCACACTGGGTGTCGCCGCCATGCTTCTTTGGGTGCTCATTTCTGTCGTGTCTGCGGTTGGAAATGCCGGGGTCCCGATGGGTTGTTTCTTTTTGACTGTCTCTCTGATGATTGGAATCGGAGCCCCAGTCGAATTGATGGGGCTGATTCTGCCAATTTATACCATAATCGATATGGTGGAGACCGCAGAGAATGTGTGGTCAGATTCCTGCGTCTGCGCTATGGTAGATAAAGATATGCGGCGCTCCAGTTGAGAAACTAAAGCCGGGCGGTGTGGCTGGCGGCAGCAGCGGCAGACTCAGCGAAGTCTGGACCGGAAGACGCGTATATTATCCCTCTTGAGGAGTTGATAAGCAGTCCTCCTTTTGAGTTGGCACCGGCGGCGATTACCTCATCAGCGCTTCCGCCTTGGGCCCCGACCCCGGGTACAAGGAAAA
The DNA here is from genome assembly GCA_017557535.1 of Bacteroidales bacterium. Classification (GTDB taxonomy): domain Bacteria; phylum Bacteroidota; class Bacteroidia; order Bacteroidales; family UBA932; genus Cryptobacteroides. Next base: position 37,763 of record JAFYYM010000129.1, read on the forward strand.
AATTGTCAGGACAGAAGCTTCTGATTTCCTTTAATTTATCTGCCTTGGTAGCCCCAATTACAAACATCATGTTCTCAGGGGTAGAGATGTCCATCATATTCTCGATAACAGACCTGTATAGAGGCTTCCCGCTTCCAGACGTCTGGAAATCAGCCGACGAGGGATTGGATGACAGGGCGACGACAATGGCGAACTTCCCGGGGTATTCCAGGAAAGGGGAGACTGTCTCGCTGCCCATGTAAGGGGACAAAGTCACTGCGTCAAAATCGAATGTCTCGAAATAGCTCCTCGCATACATCTTGGCCGTATTGCCGATGTCGCCACGCTTGGCGTCAGCTATCACAAACTGCCCTGGATGGTTCAACCTGATGTGCTCGACAGTCTTCTCCAGAACCGACAGTCCGTCCGCTCCAAGATATTCATAGAACGCCAGATTGGGTTTGAAGGCGACGCAAAAAGGAGCGGTGGCGTCAATGATCCGTTTGTTGAACTCCAGCACGGCCTCCGGGACACTTCGCCCGGCCTTGACGCATTCCGGAATCTTCTCATAATCAGTGTCCAACCCGACGCACAACATCGAGCCCTTCCTACTTATCTCTGAATATATCTGATCTGTTGTCATATCCTTGTATTTTCCATTTCAGAGGACTATACCTCCCAGAAGGCCTGGCCGCCCGTGGCCAGGTGAACGGGAGGGGCCCATCGCTTTCGATGGGAGGGATTTACCTTCTGGGAGGTATAGTCCTCTGAATGCGATTATTCATAATATTCATAGAATTTGGCGATGGATTCCATGCCGGCGAAAAACTGCTTCAGCAAATAGCTCTCGTTGGGGGAATGGATGGTGTCCCTCTCCAGGCCGAAACCCATCAGAAGAGGATCCGTCCCGAGAATCTTCTTCATGTCCGCGAGAACAGCTATGCTGCCCCCTCCACGACTCGGAACCGGCTCTATTCCATACACTTCCGTTATTGCCTTCGATGCGGCTTGGAATGCGGGGGAAGAAATCGGGATCAAGAATCCCTCTCCACCCTCGCAAAGTTTCACATCGATAGAGCAATACCTCGGGGCGATTCTCTCAAGATGCTTTTTCAGGAGTTTGGAGATCTTGGCGCTGGATTGGTCGGGAACCAAGCGCATGGAGATTTTAGCATGGGCTACGGAAGGAAGCACTGTCTTCGCACCTTCTCCGGTGTATCCTCCCCATATTCCGCACACATCCAGGCAAGGCCTGATGCCGATCCTCTCAAGTGGGGTGTAGCCCTTCTCTCCGCGGAGGGCCTTGACCCCCACAGACTCCTTGAATTCTTCCATGTCAAACGGAGCCCTGGCTAACATTGCCCTGTCGGCTTTTGTAAGCTCGACAACATCGTCGTAAAACCCTGGGATAGTCACCCTTCCATCTTTGTCGATCAGACTGGAAATAAGGTCGCAAAGTGTCTGGATAGGATTGGCGACAGTGCCTCCATAGTGGCCTGAGTGCAGATCGTGGTCGGGGCCGGTCAGAGTGACCTCAACATAGGCCATTCCCCTCATTCCACAGTTGATTGACGGGACCTTTTCGGAAATCATCGTGGTGTCAGAGACCAGTATCACATCAGACTTGAGCCATGACTTGTTCTGCTTCACCCAGGCGGGTAGAGAAGGACTGCTGATCTCCTCCTCACCTTCGAAAATGAACTTGACGTTATGCTTCAGCTTGCCTGTCCTCATCAAATACTCAAAAGCCTTAATATGCATGAATAACTGGCCCTTATCATCATTAGCTCCGCGGGCGTAGATAGCGTCCCGCCCCGTGGGATCCTTTTTGATGACAGGCTCAAACGGGTCGGTGTCCCATTTGTCAAGAGGTTCCGGCGGCTGTACATCGTAATGGCCGTAAACCATCACCGTCTTGAGCTTCGGATCTATGATCTTTTTGCCGAACACGACTGGATTGCCATCGCTTGGATAGACCCCGGCCTCGTCAGCTCCAGCTTCCACAAGCAGTGCGGCAAGCCTCTCGGCGCAGCGCCTCATGTCCTCTTTATGCTCCTTCTTGGCACTGATCGATGGGATCCTGAGAAGCGAGAACAACTCCTCGAAGAACCTTTCCTGATTATCTTGAATATATTGTCTCATAATGATTTACTGATTTTTTTACCTGATGAAATGTGTCGGAATCCATGGTTCCTCACCACGCCCTGGGGCCTTCTGACCACCGGTGGCTTTGAGCAACCAAGCCATATTGTGGGCGAGGGCTCTCATAGTCTGAAGGCCCTCCAAGTCCAGGACGGCCTGACCGGCCTCCCTGCCGAAGACGATATTCCAGTATTGTGAAGCCACAATCGGCATATTCATCATCTGGAATGGTAAGTTGAGGGTCTCGAAAGCCGCGCTGGAGCCCCCTCGTCGGCAAACGGCCACCGCTGCCGCCGGCTTGCCGGAGATACTGCCCCCGTTGGAATGGAACGAACGCTGGATGACAGACAGGAGCGCTCCGTTGGGTTGGCCGAAGTAAACAGGCGAGCCGACAATCAGGGCATCAGCCCCGGCGTATTTCGAGCTTATCTCGTTGCAGATATCATCGTTGAAAACACACCGGCCGGGATTTTCCTTGCACTTGTCACATGCGATGCATCCTCTGACCGGCTTATTGCCTATCCAGACAATCTCGCTTTCAATCCCTTCCTGTTCCAGCGTGTTGGCGATCTCGTTCAATGCCACGCTAGTGTTTCCGTTTCTCCGGGGACTTCCGTTGATAATCAGTACTTTCATAATGCTTTATTATTGTAGGGAAGCTACCCAGGCCTTGATGTCTTCTTCTGACGCCCCGTTTAGGGTCTGCCCCGCTTTCCAGTTGATGGATGGATATGCGGCTTTGAATTCCTCGTTCGCCTTGTCTATAGTGCTGCCTCCAGAGGTGGCGAAAAAGATGACGGTCTTGCCAGAGAAGTCGTATGCCTCAAGGAATGTGTTGATTATGGTGGGGGCGGTGTACCACCAGACAGGGAAGCCAATGTATATGGTCTCAAATTTTGAGACGTCCTCCAAGTCCTTCACGATGGCCGGGCGGGAGCTCCGATCCTGCATTTCCAAGGTGGTGCGGGAGGTTTTCACTGTCCAGTCAAGATCCTCCGCTGTATATTTGACTTCGGGTTTGATCTCATATAATGTAGCCTCGGTGACAGCGGCAATGGTCTTTGCCACGGCAGCGGTGGTTCCGGTGGCAGAGAAATATGCCACAAGTGTCTTGCTTTCTTGTTCGTCGGTTTTTTCCTTATTCTTTTTGTTGTTCTGTACGCAGCCTGCCGTCAGAACCATCGCCGCCATGGCGGCAACCATAACAGTCATCATTCTCATTGACTTAACTTCATTATTGGTTTTCAATCAGACATACTTTACAAATATAACGAAAAATGTATGTTTGAGGACCCCGTTGGATTATTCTTAATTATTGATTAGATTTGAGATTGAAGACATTTAGTCCCTGAATTATATCATCAATACGTTATGAGAAGAATAACCGCTATCGCAATTATCCTGACTGGGTTGCTCGCGACCACTCTGTCCAGCCCCGTGGCAAATGCCCAATTGACCAAAGAAACAAGGGAGCAGAAGCTGGAGCGCATGAAATGGTGGACTGACGCCCGTTTCGGGATGTTTATCCACTGGGGATTATATTCAATGCCCGCTCGTCATGAATGGGTGAAAAACTATGAAAGGCTCACTAATGAGGATTACCAAAAATATTTCGACCATTTTGATCCTGACCTATTCAATCCGAGGGAGTGGGCGAAGATGGCTAAGGAAGCCGGAATGAAATACGTTGTCCTGACCTCAAAGCACCATGAGGGTTTTTGCATGTGGGACAGTAAGTTCACAGACTATAAATGCACGAACACTCCAGCGGGCAGGGATCTTCTCCGCGAATTCGTCGACGCTTTCAGGGCGGAAGGCATCCGCATAGGCTTCTATTATTCCCTGCTGGACTGGCATCATCCCGACTATACTATTGACCGCTGCCATCCCCAGCGGATTGACAACGGTACGAAGAAGGATTATGATGCCCTTAACAAAGGCAGAAACATGGATGTCTACCGCAAATACATGAAGGATCAGGTCACTGAGCTACTCACCAATTACGGTAAGATCGATATCATCTGGTTCGACTTCTCATTCCCCGGTGAGAACGGCAAGGGCCGTGACGACTGGGATTCCGTGGGCCTCCTCAAATTGGCCAGGAGCCTTCAGCCTGGTATAATCGTGGATGACAGGCTTGACCTCAAGGACGTTTGGGGCGGATGGGATATCTTCACGCCTGAGCAGCGAAAAGTGTCGGAATGCCCGACTTGGAATGGTGAGAAAGTGACTTGGGAGACATGCCAGACCTTCTCCGGATCGTGGGGTTATTACCGTGACGAGACAACATGGAAGAGCATACCGCAGCTTCTTGAACTTCTAATAGAGTCGGTCAGCAAGGAAGGAAACCTGCTATTGAATGTCGGGCCCACTTCCCGTGGAGAGTTTGACTACAGAGCGCAAGACAGGCTGGCGGGAATCGGGAAATGGATGCGTTCCAACAGTAGGTCCATTTACGGCTGTACCGCAGCCCCTGCGGAGTTTGAGGCCCCTGAAAGGACCATGTTGACTTATAATCCCGCGACTAACCGGCTGTATATTCACCTCATTGATTACCCTCTTTCAAGGCTCGCCATCTCTTTTGCTGACAAGATCGAATACGCCCAGTTCCTGCATGATGGCTCGGAGATCTCATTCGACAAGGAATTCATTTATACCCCGGTTGTCAAACCCGAGTCGGAAGTCCCTGTGATTGAGGTTTTCCTTAAATAGTGGAGATGGGCGGACTCGTATCGAGACTGCATCCGGCCCTACAGGACTCTAGAAAACGATGTTCTACGCTGAAGAAATGCAGGTATAGGTATTGGATATCACCTAAATTTGTTACATTTTTGTAGTAGAATTATGGATA
>JAFYYM010000130.1 GCA_017557535.1 Bacteroidales bacterium
ATGAAGAAGTTCGGAGTGATTCTGGCGATTATGATCAACATGCTGATTGTGGGCATGTGGCACGAGGCGAACTGGACGTGCTTCTTTTATGGTCTTTACCATGGCCTGTTGTTCGTTCCGTTGATTCTGTCGGGAGCTTTCAACAAGCGTCAGAAACTGGAGACTACCAAGCTGGGCCTGCCCAAGCCGGGAGATTTCGGCAAGATGCTGCTGACGTTCTCCTTGGTGACGTTGAGTTTCATCATCTTCCGGGCGGAGAGCATCGGACAAGCTTGGGACTTCTTGAAGGGACTTTTCCGTGCGGACCTGTTCTCCCTCCCTTTCATCATCGTTGGAACGAAGAGAAGCATTTTCTTTGCGGTTATCATGATTCTGACGGAGTGGGTTTTCCGCAAGAAGGAGTTTGCCCTGCAATTTGACAGCCGTTTTCCACGCTGGGCATCAGTCACGATTTGTTATTTGGTCATCGCCATAATCCTGGAATTTGGTGCTAACAGCCAGTCTTTCGTTTATTTCCAGTTCTAGTTTATGCGGTTGTTTCTTAAAAGGCTTTTACTGTTTCTGTTGATTCCGGTGTTGCTGCTGGCTGCAGTTTATCTGGTGACAGACCCATATAAGACACTTCGCCCATTCTCTTTGGCGTACTTTGATGCAACAAACCGTGACTATCTGTCATCGGAATTGTTTTTGATGAATTATCCGGAGCAGAAATACGATTCCTACATATTTGCGAGTTCAAGAGGGTGTGGCATCAATACATATCATTGGGCAAAGTATTTACCGGATGGGTCCAGGCAGTTTTTGTTCCAAGCGTGGAGCGAATCGTTGGTGGGTATTGATCAAAAGGTGTCATACATCGATGAGCGTGATTATCCATTGAACAATGCGCTGATTCTACTTGATATCCCAGATGTGTTTGATAAGAAGCAGGTTCAGACGGACGCCCTTTCCATCAAGGATCCAAGGATATCACATCAGTCTCGATGGATTCACCAGTCGATTCTTTTCTATGATTTCGCCCAGAAGCCGTCTCAATGGTTACGAGCAGTTCAAAGATGGGTCTCTCCTTCGCCGACGATCGTTTCTTTTGATCCTGTAACGAATGATTGGGATAAAGAGAATCACAATAAGGATTTGACCATTCCTCCAGTCAAAGACAGTTTATGTCAGATGTCTCCTCTGACGCGATCGGTTTTTTTGAAAGAGATTTCTGAAGCTCCGGACTCTTCATGGATGAGTCCTCCGTTGATAACGAAAGAGCATTTTATCACACTGAAGCACATTAAGGATGTCTTCGAAAAGAGAAGTACAGACTACAAAGTCGTTATCGCCCCCGGTTATTATCAGACCAGTCCGGCCATTTCTTCAAAAGATTTGGAATGCTTAAGGAGCATTTTCGGGGAAGATAAAGTATTTGATTTTTCGGGGAAAAATGATTTAACTGCGGACTACAATAACTTTTCTGACCCGGGTCATTTCGGCCTCTATGTCGGGTGGTATATGATTGAAGATATTTATGGGGGCGGGGTCTAATCGTTCGTTATATTCTCCGCAATAACTGTAAGAGCGATTCTCTAGAATACCGAAGAGGATTAACTCGGCTCCATCTCTCCTTCATAGTTGATAGATGCTGTTCAATTCAATAGAATACTCTTTTTTCCTTCCAGTAGTTTTTCTGTTGTATTGGTTCGTTTTCAACCGTAACCTAAAGCTACAGAATCTATTCATTGTCATAGTATCCTGTTTTTTTTACGGGTGGTGGGACTGGCGATTCCTGGGGCTGCTTGTCTTTACTTCGCTTTGCACGTATGCGAGCGGGCTTCTGATCGAGAAATATAAGGACATACCCCGGAAGGCGAAGATGTTCAGCGCGCTGAATATCATCGTGAACCTGCTGATACTGGGCGTTTTCAAGTATTATAACTTCTTTGCGACATCGTTTGCCGATGCGTTCCTGGGCGGGAAGACGGACGGACTGCTACTGAAAGCCATCCTGCCGGTGGGGATCAGCTTCTACACGTTCAAGGCGCTGAGTTACAGCATTGATGTCTATCGCGGAAAGCAGGAAGCCACACGTGATGTGATTCAATTGCTCGCCTATGTAAGTTTCTTCCCGCAATTGTTGGCGGGGCCGATCGAACGGGCCACGAACCTTCTTCCGCAGTTCGGGAAGCCCCGGGTCTTCGAGTACGAGACGGGCGTGGATGGCTTGCGTCAGATCTTATGGGGGCTGTTCAAAAAAGTGGTCGTGGCCGACAACTGTGCGGTGTTCGTGAACCAAGTGTTCTCAAGCTACCAGACCCAGAGCGGCAGCACGCTTCTGTTGGCGGCCGTTTTCTATGCTTTCCAGATCTATGGGGATTTCTCGGGCTATTCGGATATGGCCATCGGCACGGGAAAGCTGTTCGGTTTCAAGACGAAGCAGAACTTCAGTGTGCCGTATTTCAGTCGCGATATTGCCGAGTTCTGGCGCCGGTGGCATATCTCGCTGACAACCTGGTTCCGTGATTATGTGTACATCCCGTTGGGCGGCAGCCGCTGCTCCAAGGCGAAGATTGTCCGGAACACATTCATTATCTTTCTGGTGAGCGGACTCTGGCATGGAGCCAATTGGACATTCATCGCCTGGGGCGCCTATCACGCCTTGCTGTTCCTGCCTTTGATCCTGTTGGGGAAGAACAGGAAGTATCGGGATGTGGTTGCTGTGGGACGACTGCTTCCGACAATCAAGGAACTGGGGCAGATGCTGCTCACCTTCTTCCTGGTCGTCATCGGTTGGATCATCTTCCGGGCCGACAGTATCGGACAGGCATGGGATTATATGGGCAGGATGTTCAGCAGCAGCCTGTTCACCCGTCCGGATGCGGCCGGAGTGACGGGCTTCAGCGTGGCCATCTTCTGCATGATCCTGGCTGAATGGCTCCAGAGGACGCGTGAACATGGGCTTGACCTTCATTCTCTTCGCTATCCTGTCGTTCGCTATGCTTTGGATATGGTGGTCGTGTTCCTGGTCATCGTCTTGGGCGGGCACTCGGAGAACTTCATCTATTTCCAGTTCTGATGAAAAAAAGATTTCTGATACGGGTCTTCATTTCGGCGGTTGTCCTGTTCCTCTTGGCGGGCGGGATGGATTTCGTTATCTGCCAGGGACTGCTGAAGATGGAAGACTATCGTTTCCAGGATTATGCGGCGATGCTGGAAGGTGGTATGGACCATGACTTGCTGGTCATGGGCAACTCGCGGGGAAAGTCACATTACGATCTGCGGATATTGGATTCCCTTCTTCATACGGATTCGTTCTGCATCGGGATCGGCGGTTATCCCTTCAATGTGCAGCTGTTGAAATACAATCTGTACCGCGAGCATAACAGGAAACCTAAGGTGATCGTGCAGGATATCGACCCGGCAACGGTTTTCAATTTGTTTCCCGATGTCCGCCACCAGCATCAGTCCGAACAATTCTTCCCGCTGGTTTATGACCGGGAGATGCGGCGTGAACTGAAACGGGTCGGCTATGGCTCTGGGGACTTGAACCTTCCGATGTATCGTTTTTTCGGTTATCAGCAAGTGATCAAGAACGGGCTTCTGGAGGCTTTGCATCTCAAGCATTATGTCTCGTCCCCTGCGTATAAGGGCCATCGTCCCGAAGACGGAAAGTGGGATGGCACTGAACTGAGGAAGAAGAAGATAGAAGAAATTGTCATGGATGAATCGAGGAAAGCGATGTTCGAAGCCTATTTGAATAGGTGTAAAGAGGACTCGATACAGGTCGTTCTGGTTTATTCTCCGATGTATTTCGAAGCTAGGGAGAAGATGAAGGGATTGGACAGCGCAAGAGCTTGTTTTTCCGAGATGGCCCGGCGGTACGGGTGTATCTATCTGGACTATCTGGACGATCCGATTTGCCGGGATTCTGCCAATTTCTGTGTATCCGTGCACATGAATCCTGGGGCAACGGCCGCTTTTGCCCGTCGTTTGGGGCGTGATTTGGATTCGTTGCGGCTTCCCGCTTTGAACGCCGTAAAGGAAGAATAGAAGAATAATTGTTATCTTTGTAAGATATTTCCTAATCGCCCATGGTACTGACCATCATCACCATCAACCGCAACAATGCGGCCGGTCTGGAGAAGACGATGCAAAGCGTCCTCTCCCAGACCCGGACGGACTTTGAGTACGTCGTTGTGGACGGGGCCAGCGCGGATGGTAGCGTGGAGATAATCCGCAGACATGCTGACCAATTCGGAGATCGTTTGAAGTGGATCTCTGAACCCGATAAGGGTATCTACAATGCCATGAACAAAGGGATTCGAATGGCTTCGGGGGAGTATTTGGAGTTCTTGAACAGTGGGGATTGTCTGGTATCAGAAACGGTTATCGCAAATATAGACCGAGCGCTGAAAAGCACAGGTTTTCCATCAATCCTTTATGGTAATATGCTTAAGGATTTACCAAAGAATCGTATTCGGAAGACCTCTCATTTCTCTGGTAAGGAGGAGTTTACTTTGCTAAGGTTCTATTTCGGCACATTGAATCATTCCTCTGCTTTTATCCGGAAATCGTTGTTTGACAAGTATGGCTTGTATGATGAATCCTTGAAGATTGTTTCCGATTGGAAATGGTTTCTACAAGCGATCATCCTTGGAGAGGAAAAACCGATATGTGCCAATGTCGATGTCTCCTTGTTCGATATGACTGGCGTTAGTGAGACAAATCCCGAATTGACAAAGAAGGAAAGAAAGGAGGTTTTGTCCACATTAATTCCAACTCCCATCCTTGCCGATTATGATGAATGGGCTTTCCAGTTGGAGCAGATGAATCGCTTGAAGCGTTATCCTTGGGCTTACAAGATGGTTTGGTTTTTGGAAAGGTGCCTGTTCAAACTTGAAAAGTGGAAGTGGGCGCGTAAGGGTTTCTAGATATGGCAGTAGTTCTCAGTATCATTGTTCCGGTATACAACGTCCGCCCTTACTTGGAGAAATGTGTCCAGAGTTTGTTGAATCAAGATCTCAGCCCGGATGAGTATGAGATTATCCTGGTCGATGACGGCTCGACGGACGGCGGGGGCGAATTATGCGAGCAAATAAAAAAGCAGAGGGATACGATTCGCGTAATTCATCAGCCTAACCAAGGTTTAAGTTCGGCGAGAAATACGGGGATGCGCATTGCCCAAGGTAAGTATGTCCAGTTTGTTGATTCCGATGACTGGATTGAACCTTGTGTCCTTCAGAAACTGGTCCGAAAGATGGATACGGAGGACCTGGATGTTTTGCGCTTTGATTATAGAAGGGTAGATGAGTTCGGGAGAGTTACCTATCAGAAGAATACAGCGACAGATGATGGGGCTGAAATAATACAATCGGGGAAAGATTTCCTGCTTAATCACCTCTGGTATTCTTGTTATGCCTGTCAATTCATGCTCCGGCGGTTTTTTTTGATGGGAAATGCGTTGTTTTTCTTGCCGAACATCATTTTCGAGGATACAGAGTGGACTCCGAGAGTCCTGCAAATAGCCAATCGAGTTTGTGGTATTGGTTGCTTGGTTTACAACTACTTGGAACGATCTGGATCAATTACCAAGGGGATCGTTCAGAAAAGGCTTGACGGTCATTTCAGGCTTATTGATGAGTTGAAATTTCAGATGAGTCAGGTTGAGGATAAGCGATGGTATCAAGGAATGATTGCCCAGATTGTCGTAACAGTGTTGACAACACTGGCTCTTGAGCTTTACGATAGCCGTAAAGTTTCTTTGGACAGGTTAAAGAAGGAACAGGTTTTTCCGCTTTCTTTGTATCAAGCCACGAAAAAGACACGTAGAAAAATCCGAATAATAAATGCATCTCCTGCTGGAGCATGCTTCCTGATACATGTTAGTAATCGGTTCATTCGATGATACCCAAGATAATACATTACTGTTGGTTCGGACGAGGGCCAATGCCGGATTTTGCTGTGAAGTGCATCGAATCGTGGCATCAGTTTATGCCGGATTATGAATATAAGCTTTGGAATGAGGACAATTTTGATATTTGTTCAAACACCTATGCCTATGAGGCATATAAGGCTGCCAAATTTGCTTTTGTGAGTGATTATGTGAGGTTGAAGGCTTTATATGAGGAGGGAGGAATATATCTTGATGTGGATTTCAAGGTGTATAATGCTTTTGACAGTCTTTTGGGATTTCATGCTTTTGCCGGATTTGAGGGGAGTAAGACCACCCCGGTCATGATGGGAGTCATTGCGAGCGAGCCTGGAGGACAGTGGGTGAAGGAACAGTTAGATTTGTACCATACTCGTCATTTCTTTGTGGATGGAAAACCGGACTTGACGACGAATGTCCGCTTTATTACGGACCATATGGTCTCAAAGGGGTTTGTTTCCAACGGAATTGAACAGGATTATGAAGACCTGCATGTTTTTCCCGTTGATTATTTTTGTCCTCGATTGACAACTGGCGAGTATCTGTTCTCGGAGAATACATATTGCGAGCATCTTGGAGAGCATTCGTCATGGGCGGCGCAGTCTCTGAAGAGTTTCATCTTAAAACTCTTCCCGAACACATTCAGGACAAAACTGATATTACTGAAACGTAAATTATTAGGATAACGGATATGATTCCCATTTTCCCCAAGAATATCGCAAAGCGAGCCATCACTATTTATTTGGTGTCATTGGCTCTTGTTTCAGTCATCTTCAATCAGTATATGATGCTCTTTGGGTATATCGTTCTCGGAATTACATGGGTGGTTGGTTTTTTTCTGCTGACCAATCATTTGAGCATCATCTGGAGGAAGAATCCCGAAAAGAAGTTTCTTACCAACTTGTTCTGGCTGGCCTTCGCAATCAGATTAATCTGGGTGATTGTTTCTTATTTCTATTATATTTCTGTTGTAGGAGAACCATTTGAGTTTGATGCGGCTGATTCGATTGGATATCACGAGGAGGCAGAAGGGTTTTATGAGGTTGATTGGGCGGATATTTGGGATTATTATTTCGGGACTGGTGCTCATGGCTTCTCAGATGTTGGATATCCTTTGTACTTGACCGTTTTGTATAAGATTTTCGGACCCATTATCATTATACCTCGCTTAATCAAGGTCTTTTTGAGCGCGTATACTTGCATACTCTTGTATAAGGTTTCCGAGAGGACGTTCGGTGTTGATGTCGGGCGGATGGCAGGAATCATGTGCGCATTGATGCTCAATTTCGTGGTTTATTGCGGCTACCATTTGAAAGAAACGGAGATGATTTTTCTGGAAGTGGCGTTCTTGGAACGGGCGGACTATATGATTCGAAGTTCTAAAGTTAAGTTTTGGGATATATTTCTCACATCTTTCCTTGCTTGCAGTTTGTTCTTTTTCCGAACGGTATTGGGCGCTGCGGCGGTGTTTGCTTTAGCAACAGGTGTTTTACTTTCTAACGCACCTTCGATGAAGCGAGGTTGGAAGCGAGTTGCAATTATCGGCTGGGGCATTCTTTGTTTGGTCGTTGTCAGTGGCGGTACCATCATGACAGAAATTGAAGGCTATTGGGAGGATAGAGACTCCAATGTGGAGGCCAAGCGTACGGAACAAACTTCCCGGGGAAATCAGTGGGCAAAATATGCGACCGGTTCAGTAATGGCTCCGCTTGTTGTGGTTCTGCCTTTTTCGACTATGGTAAATGTGGATGGCCAATATGCACAACAAACCAAGCATGCCGGCAATTATATTCGTAATTTCATGGGCTTTTTTGTCCTTTTGGCTTTTTATGAGTCTTTTCGCCAAAAGAAGTGGCGGGATTTTGCCTTGGCGGGCTCTTTTGTCATAGCCTATTTAGGCGTGGTCTCTCTTAGCGGTTTCAGTAATTCGGAACGATTCCTGCTGCCTGGGTTACCGGGCTTGATCATGATCTGGACGTTTGGTATTTCGGCGTTACGAAAAGAGACTTTCAAGATTTTCAATCCTTGGTGCATAGGCGTCGTTTTGATGGAAGTAGGATGGGCTTACTTCAAGTTGGGTAGCCGTGGGCTTTTTTAGATGAAGGTACTACAGATAGCCAATTTCCAGGATGGAGTTGGAGGGATTTCGGTTCAAGTCAAGTCTCTCAAAGAAAAACTGTGTAATGACGGGGTAGTCTGTGATATCGTTAGCACAAAAGGCCCATTGTCGAACAGAATTAAAGGTATTGTATGCCTGTTGACTAAAGGGAAACGATATGATGTGTTCCATGTTCACGCTTGTTCATATCGGGGGTTTTTCCCTGCCGTGGTTGGCGTTTTTGTCGGTCGCTTGTATAAAAAGCGGGTTATCCTCACATACCACGGAGGTGGGGCTGAGTCTTTCTTCAGGCAGAGACGTGCGCTTGTCAAGTTTATTATGAACAAGACATCTTGTAATATTGTCCTTTCCGGATTCACAGGGCGGATATTCGACAGGTATGGATTCCATTATACCATTATTCCAAATATCTTGGAATCGAGTGAGTGTTTCTATAGAGAACGTTCCAGTGTCACACCTCGGTTTATCAGCATCCGTTCTTTCGCAGAAGCATATAATATAGGCTGTACTCTGCGTGCCTTCAAGATTGTTCAGGAGAAGTATCCATCTGCGGAACTAATTCTTTTGGGGGATGGGCCTTTGAGAGTTAACTTGGAGACATTTGTCAATGAAAAAGATATTCAAAATGTTTCGTTTGTCGGTCAGGTCCCTAATTCGGAAATATATCAGTATTTGAATAAAGCTGACATCATGGTGTCAGCTTCCCGGTTCGATAATATGCCGGTTTCTATTCTAGAGGGATTTAAGGCTGGTCTGCTTGTCATTGCCAGTAATGTGGGAGGCGTTCCATTTATCCTTCAGGATGGTAAGAATGGTATTCTTTTCGATTCGGATGATGCTGACATGATGGCTATTAAAATGATTTGGGCGATTGAACATCCAACCGAAGTCGCAGAAATGATAGTAAATGCAAGGAAATCTCTGGAATATTATTCCTGGAAAGAGATTAAAACCAAGTTGATTCCGATTTATTCAAACGGCTGATTATTATGGGTCTGGTAAAGGAATTTCTATTACTGGATTGTCTGTTTCCGCTTTCCGAAAAGATAATGGGAACATGCGCTTCCATATGGTATGACAGAATTGGACGTATGGAATCATGGACGCGGTCGGATATCGAGTCTTGGCAAAACGCCCGACTGCAAGAGTTCATTCGACACGCATACAACCACACGGTCTACTATCGGCAGCTGTTTGATCGTCTGGGCGTCAAGCCTGAAGATATCAAGTCAAGAGACGATTTGAGGCGGTTGCCTGTCATAACGAAAGAAATTATCAATGAGCATTACGAAGAGTTGATACCAGACAACCTCTCTTCCTTCAAATACCGTCTTAGCCGATCGGGGGGGACGACGGGTGTCCCCATTCAATACTATTGTGACGAGAATGTGTGGGGCTATGTGACGGCCGCCCGGATTTACCATTGGAAGAAGACAGGTTATCGCTACGGAGATGCTTTTATTGCACTTGGAAGTGCCTCGCTCTTCTCGAAGGCCCCCTCTCTAGCCAGGCGATTGTATGACAAGATGCGGAACGAACATCCGTTAAACTGTGTAAATATGACGGATGAGGTGTGCAAAGGCTATTGTGATTATATCCGTAAGAACCGGATTCATTTCATATATGGATATGCCGCAGCGATTTTCCTGTTTGCCAAGTATGTCCGGAAGAAGCTGGTTGAATTAGATGGAATTAGGGGTGTCTTTACCACTTCCGAGAACCTGACGGATCTTTATCGTGAGACAATTGAACAGGTTTTCCATTGTAAGGTGATGGATTGCTATGGGGCCCGTGATGCTGGAATCACTGGTTACGAAGACGGGTATCACCGGTATCGAATCGGATATAACACGATCGTTGAACTGAACAATACAATTGATACGAACGTGGGAAGCGTCGTTTCAACCAATTTCCTCAATTATGCCTTTCCCTTGATTCGTTATCAGTTCGGCGACGAAGCGGAGCTTATTCCCGACGGGGAAGTTGAAGGATACAATGGCCAGATGTTTCGCCGGATTCTCGGACGGTCATCCCATGTATTGCGGCTGGAGAACGGCCATCACCTGACGGCAACGGGTATCTCAATGATTATGAAGGAATTCGACATCAAGGCATTTGATATCAGGAAAACCGGGACGAACCAGGTCCTGCTTCGGATTCAGACTATCCTTGGCAAGTACACAGACGTTCAAGAGGCAGAAATTGTCAAGACTTTCCAGCGTTATTTGGGTGACGACTGCATGTTGGAATTGGAGTATGTGAAGGAGTTCGAGCCCAATGCGAACGGAAAGAGAACATATTTCATGGTATAGTATGCAATGAGAATCCTGGTGTACCTCGGCCACCCCGCCCACTTCCATAATTACAAGAACACCATCGCCGCGTTGAAAGCGCACGGCCACGAGGTGGAGGTGCTCATCAAGAAAAAGGACATCCTGGAGAACCTGCTTCAGAATGCGGGGATCCCCTATCACAATATTCTGGAGGAGGGGCGGAAGGATTCCAAGACCGGCATTTTCCTGGGCATCGTCAAGCGGGCCTTGCGGCTCAATCGTTTCTGCCGGAAGTTCCACCCCGACATCCTGACGGGATCCAGCGTGGAGAATTCGTGGATCGGTCCGCTACGGCGGATTCCGGTGATCAGCATCGGTGAAGACGATGCCGACGTGGTGCCGAACTACGCGAAATTGACCTATCCGGGTGCCAGCGTCATCTTATGCCCAGATACTTGCGACTGCGGAAAATGGAATGACAAGGCCGTCAAGTATCCCGGCTACCAGGAATTGGGCTATCTCCATCCGGAGAACTTCACGCCGGAGCGGGCGGTTGTGGCGAAGTATTTCAATCCCGACAAGCCCTATTTCCTGATGCGGTTCTCCGGGCTTAACGCGCATCACGACGTGGGAATCCGTGGCATCGACAACCGGATCGCCGGGAAACTCATCAGCCTGTTGGAGCCGCACGGGCAGGTATATATTACATCTGAGCGTCCGCTGGGTACCGATTTCGAGAAATACCGGATTGCCATCAACCCGCTGGATATCCATCACGTGATGGCCTTCGCCGACCTGTACCTCGGGGACAGCCAGACGATGGCGGCGGAGGCGGGCGTCCTGGGCGTCCCGTTCGTCCGTTTCAATGATTTCGTGGGGCGAATTGGGTATCTGTCTGAATTGGAGGACAAGTACGAGCTAGGCTATGGGATTAAACCGGACGAGGAGGGGCGGCTGTATGAGACCGTGGAGCGGCTTTTGGCTATGCCCGACCGCCAAGCCGTCTTCCAGCAGCGCCGGAAGCAGATGCTGTCGGAGAAAATCAACTTTGCCGACTTCCTTACGCAATTCATCGAAAACTATCGGAAATGAAAGATTATCTTCCGCTGGAGTGGCAGGAACTGCCCCGTTACGAATCCGGATCGCTGTTCGGGTCGATGAGAAAGTCCGCCCGGGAACACGGTTATCGCTGTTCCCTGTGGTTCGGGCTCGTTCGGCTCAAGGACCATTGGTTTAACAATTGGTCCATGCGGGTTCCGTGGGGCGGCGTCCGGAAATGGCTGCAACGGAAACGGGGCGTCAAGATCGGGAAGAATGTCCACTGGGGAACGAATGTCGTCGTGGACTATCCGTTCCCGAACTTCGTCGTCGTCGAGGACGGGGCTTCCATCTCCGGAAACGATTATCTGCTGGCACACTGCAAGCCGCTGGCTTATCATGAGGGTTGTTCGGAGTCGCATGTCGCCCCGGTCATCGTCCACAAGCATGCCTGGATTGCCATCAATGTGACCATCCTCCCCGGTGTCGAGATCGGGGAAGGGGCGATTGTTTCGGCTGGAAGCGTGGTCAGCAAGGACATCCCGCCGTTTACGGTTGCCAACGGCAATCCGGCCAAAGTCGTGGCCGATATCGCGGAATTGGTCCGGAAAAACTATGCGCCGGAAGATTTTGAACGATTATTGCAAGAGAGAAAAAAGAAATACAAGATTTAGAGACTATGGAACTGGAAAAGTTTGTCAAGGATTTTGCCAATCAATTTGACGAGACTGATCCCGAAACGATCACGGCGGCAACGGTCTATAAGGATCTGGACGAATGGAGCTCCCTCATCGCCTTCACGGTCATCGCGATGGTGAAGGTGGAGTATGACAAGACCGTTACGGGGGCGGAACTCCGGCACTGCGAGACGGTCGAGGACCTGTTCAATCTCGTCGCTGCCAAATAGATGGAGGCCTTCCTGAGAGCCATCTCCTATGTCCTTCCCGAGGATACGCTGACCAACGAAGCGCTGGCCGCGGAATTCCCGGAATGGGACGTGGACAAGGTCTATAACAAGGTGGGGGTCCGGAGAAGGCATCTTTCCGGAAAGGACGAGACAGCCGGGGATTTGGCCGAAAAGGCCGCCCGGAAACTGTTCGAAGAGTACGGTGTCAGCCCAGCCGACATCGATTTCGTTTTGCTCTGTACCCAGAGCCCGGACCATTTCCTTCCATCGACAGCCTGCATCCTGCAGGACCGCCTCGGCATCCCTGTATCAGCCGGCGCCTTCGATTACAACCTGGGCTGTTCCGGGTGCATTTATGGTATGGCGGTGGCCAAGGGGCTGATTGCCGCCGGCCTGGCTTCGAACGTCCTTCTGCTCACGGCGGAGACCTATACGAAGTATCTCCATCCGCAGGATAAGAGCAACAAGACCATTTTTGGGGACGGTGCGGCTGCCTGCCTGATTTCCCGAGAGAAAGGGTTCTCCCGGATCGGGGACTTTGTCCTAGGAACGGACGGCTCCGGTGCCGCGAACCTGATGGTCCGCAGCGGCGCCGCCCGGCAGCCGGAAAAGACCGGCCGGTTTACCACGGATGATGACGGTCATTCCAATTATGAGGATTACCTGTACATGAATGGAAGCGCCATCTTCAACTTCACGCTGGAGACCGTTCCGCCGCTCATGAAAACGCTGCTCGCCAAGAGCGGACTGGAAAAGGCCGATGTGGACTATTTCGTTTTCCACCAGGCGAACAAGTATATGCTCAGCACGCTTCGGAAAGTGTGCGGAATCCCGTCCGACCGGTTCTATGTGGACTTGGAGGAGACAGGAAATACGGTCTCATCGACCATCTTGATTGGCCTGAAGGAGTGTTTGGATGCAGGGAAGATCGTTCCCGGAATGAAAGTGATGGTTTGTGGATTCGGTGTCGGCCTGTCTTACGGGGCCGCTATGCTGCAGTTTTGAACATGGATTTTACGCTTGAGAAATACGCCTCCCTCCTCGACGCCCTGAAGGCTTACGGGTTCAACTCCCTCGTCCTCCGTCACGACGTGGACCTGCTGCCGGGGAATTCCCTTCGGACGGCCAAGATTGAGGCGGAGATGGGGATGCGGGGCATCTACTACTTCCGGGCTGTACCGGAAAGTTGGGATGAGGGAATCATCCGGGAAATCGCAGCCCTGGGCCATGAGATCGGCTATCACTACGAGTCTCTGACGACTTGTGACGGAGATGTGGACAAGGCATACGAAGACTTCTGCCGGAATTTGGATGCGCTGCGGATACTTGTTCCCGTGAATAGCATCTGCATGCACGGGAGCCCCCGGTCGCCATACGACAGCAAGGATATCTGGAAGAAGTTCGATTACCACGCGCTCGGAATCGAGAGCGAGCCGTACTTGGACACGGATTTCTCGAAGGTGTTCTACCTCACAGACACCGGTCGCCGCTGGGATGGATACAAGGTGAGCGTTCGGGACAAGATCCCTCAGTATCAGGATGAATGGACGGCCCGGGGACTGGTGTTCCATTCGACGGACGATGTCATCGACGGTCTCAGTCAGGGACGGATCCCGAAAGACCTGATAATCACGGTCCACCCCCAGCGCTGGAATCCGTTCGGCATCGCCTGGTGCAAGGAGTTCGTCCTTCAGAATGCGAAGAACATGGTGAAAAGAGTTATCATCCGGAAGAAATGACTGAAGTTTCTGAACTGTCTGATTTCAAGACACTGTATAAGGCTGATTTGCATCGTTACGGCCATGCAAAGGTGTTGGTCTATATCCGGATTTGGCATTTCCTGCATCGGAAAGCGCAGACCCGGAAGAATCCGGTTTCCCGTTTTTTCTTCAAAACGCTGTTCCGTCTTCATTCAAGAAGGCGCGGTATCGAAATACCTACCTGCTGCAAAATAGGCAAAGGACTCTATGTCGGTCATTTTTATAATGTGACCATCAACGGAGGCGCCGTCCTGGGTAATAATTGTAATATTCATAAAGGAGTCACGATCGGAGTGGAATGTCGGGGAGCCAGACGAGGCGCTCCGACCATCGGGAATTGTGTCAGCATCGGTGTCAATGCCACCATTGTGGGAAAGATTACGATTGGAGATGATGTCCTAATTGCGGCAAACTCATTTGTCAACTGTGACATTCCTTCTCATTCCGTCGTTCTCGGGAATCCTTGCATAATCAAACCTCGGGATCATGCGACAAAAGGTTATGTCGAGGCTTTAGTCTGACGTCGGGATTTGTGGGAAGTTTGAAATATTTCATTAACTTTGTAGGCTGATTAAACGTAGTAAGCTATGATTTTCACGAGAGAATTCCGGACGGTCATCGTCTTCCTGTTTGTCGCTTCGGCAGCGACTTCTTGTGTGACCAACCGAAAGATTGCCTATCTGCAGGATATGACGCATGGGACTCAGATTCAGTTGGAGGATAGATTTGAGGCTGTTATTGCTCCTTATGACGAATTAGACATCGTCGTATCCAGTTTTGATGCAGAGTTGGCGAGACCTTTCAACCTTGGATCAATTTCTCGGGAAACCAGTGGTAGTGGAGGCGGCATGAACCTTGCTTATCTGGTGGACCAATTTGGGAATATCGAGATGCCAGTCTTAGGAACTATCCACGCTGCTGGTCTTACTCGTCTCAAATTACAAGAGACAATACGGGACCTCCTTATTTCTGGTGGCTATATTAGCGACCCATATGTGATGGCTCGCTTTCGCAATTATAAAATCTTCTTTATTGGTTCCAATGGTGGCAAGGCTATCACCATTCCCAATGAAAGGTGCACATTCTTGGAAGCCCTCGCCCTATCAGGCGACATCAATGTCTTCACGGACCGGAATAAAATTACTGTTATGCGAGAGATTGATGGAAAGATGGTGACTCGCTATTTGGACCCACGTTCCTCCAAGGTCTTCAAGGACCCGTTCTTCATGATGCAGCAGAACGATTTCATCATTACCAGGAATACCCAGTATCGGAATTTCATGGAGTCCTATAGTTTATTGTCGCCCATTATTTCCATCTTCTCGCTGGGTACAGGATTGCTTTCCTTGTATATGACTTATCGAGTCTATTTGAATACGGGTCGTTTATAGTCAGCCACAATTTTTCTCGCTATGTCTTCTACGAACCAGGATGCCGAACTCGCCTTTCTCGAAAAGAAGGACGCTCATTCTCTCTCTCCCAAAGATATCTTTTTCACCATCCTCCGGAACCTGCACTGGCTGATTCTCTGCGCTGCGGCGGGTGCGGTGATCGCTTATTTCCGGAGCGACAAGGCGGACCGGATTTATGAGAGTCACGCCAAGATAAAAATCACTTCCGTCACCCGCAACCGCCTGGATAACGGCGCTTCGATGCTGGAAAACATCACAAACCGGCGGGTGGCTGTCACCATGAACGCCCTCAATGACGAGATCATCGTCCTCAAGTCCGAGACGCCGATGATTGAGGTGGCCAAGCGGCTGAACCTCGGGATGTGGTACAAGTACCGGACGAAACTGATCAAGCGGGACCGCGACCTGTACCGCGAGTCCCCGGTTGCCGTTCGGATGCTCGATGTTAAAGAAACGGATTATGCGACCCTCATCGTTACGGTGGCCAAGGACTCCTCCATCGTCGTTCAGATTGGCGAGTACGAACCTGTAAATGCGCATTTGGGTGATACGGTTACAACCTCCCTGGGACGTGTAGTTATCCAGCCTACCTGGGCCCTCCGGGAACTGTTCTATGACAATCCCATCACGGTTTCCCATCGGAATATCTATGACGTGGCGGAATCCTACCGGTACAAAGTGAATGTTTCTCGCAACAGCTCTTCCGACGGCATTATCAATTTCTCACTTCACGATACATCCCCGCAGCGAGCAGCCGATGTCTTGAACGAAATGATTGCCGTCTATAATGAAAATACCATCGAGGAGAAGAAGGAAATCATCCGGCAGACCTCGGAGTACATCAATACCCGAATTGCGCAGTTGGATGCCGAACTCGGTGCGAAGGAGTCGCAGATTGCCAGTTTTAAGCGGGAGAATAATCTGCTAAGCCTGCAAGATTATGGGCAGTCCTACTTGAGCGCCAGCAAAGAGTCCTCCGAAGAGTTGGAGCGCCTTCAGTTGCAGATTTCCCATGCGCAGTACTTGATACAGTTCACGAATTCCAATACGGAGAACAAGCTCTTCCCGGTTACGATCAACGTCGAGGACGAAAATATCCGGAGTACGATCCGGCGGTTCAACGAACTGGTGCTGAAACTGGACAAGTATAAGGAATCCGGTTCTTCCAACAACCCGATTGTGCGGGACATGCTCCTGGAGCAAAGCGCCCTGAAGAGCAACTTGAACCAACTGCTGGTCTCCTATATCGGCGCTCTTCAGCAGAAAATGGGCTCCGTTCAGGCTATCAGCAACCAGGCGGCCGAGAAAATCCGCGAAGTCCCGGGCGGCCAGCTCTACATTGACAATATCTCCCGCGTGCAGGGCATCAAAGAGGGGTTGTATCTGAATCTGCTCAGCCGTCGTGAAGAACTCCTCATCAGCCAGCCTTCCATCGGCGGCAATGCCTATATCATTGACAAGGCGCGAGTGAACGCGACCCCGATTTCTCCCAAGCCTAAGAAGAGCGCCATGATGGGTTTGCTGATTGGTCTTCTCATTCCGTTTGCGGTTTTCTTCCTCCGCAAGATGCTGGATACGAAGGTCCGTTACCGTAAGGATGTGGAGAAATATGTCGATATCCCTATCTTGGGCGAAATCCCCTCCAGAGGCAAGGAGGATAATCGTGATATCGTCGTGGCTGACAAGGGCCGTGACTCGATGACGGAGGCCTTCCGAATACTCCGCAGTAACATCGAGTTCACGCGGATACCCGGTCAGAAGGCGACCACTTACCTGTTCCTGTCCCTGATGGAAGGCTCCGGTAAGACGTTCCTAACCACGAACCTGGCCGCTAGCCTCGCCATGGTGGAAAAGAAAGTCATCCTGCTGGATCTGGACCTTCGCAAAGGAACGCTTACGCACAATGTCTCTTCCCGGAAGAATCCCGGTTTCTCCAACTACCTTTCCGGCAAGACGGACGATTTCGAGAGTATTATCTCCCACGATGTCTTCGCTCCCGGCGTGGATATGGTCACTTCCGGCAAGTTGCCGCCGAACCCGGCCGAACTGCTCTCCAGCAGTCGCCTAGACACCATGATGGCATGGCTGCGCGAGCGGTACGACTATATCCTCATCGACGCCGTTCCGGCCGGAATCGTGGCCGATGCCACCATCCTCCGCCGTTTTGCGGACGTGAGCGTGTTCATCCTCCGTTCCAACCTGGTGGACAAGCGGATGCTGCCCGACCTGCAGGAACTCAAGGATCAGGACAAGTTCCCGAACATGATGATTATCCTCAACGGTGTCGAATACAAGAAGCATAGCGGTTACGGCAGTTATGGCTACGGCTACGGAGCCGGTTACGGCTATGGCTACGGATACGGCTATGGTTACGGATACGGCTATGGACAGCAGTACGGTTACGGCAATTCGGAAAAGGAAGAAAAGGGTATCAAGAAGTTATTCCACCGTAATCAGAAGCATCACGAGGAGGAGGAAGATACGGCCACCGATTAATTGATGCATCCATTCCGAAATCTTCTCCTCATTTCCCTGGGCCGCGCTTCTTCCTTCCGGAAGGATCCCACGCCGGGGGATTGGAGAATGATGTACCGGATGGCCCGCATCCAGGCTTTGCTCGGTGTGTGCTATCAGGGCGTCCAACGGTTGCCCGAGCATCAGATGCCACCGAAAGACCTCTTGGACCGCTGGGCCCACGTGGCGGAAAAGATTGCAGAGGTATATCATCTCCACCAGCAGCGAGTCAATGAACTGCGCGATATCCTGTCTCATTGCGGCCTTCAAGGGTGTATTCTCAAGGGAACCAGCCTGTCCGGACTCTATCCGGTGCCGGAAAGCCGGATGTGCGGGGATATCGATGTCTGGGTGAAGGGAACGCACGAATCCATCCTGGATGTCTTAGTTCCGGAATACCCGGTCCGTGGCATCATCTACCAGGAGTGCAAGGTGGATTTCTTCGAGGACGTGGAGGTAGAGGTCCATTTCCACCCTTCCAAGATGTACAATCCCTTCCTGAACGCCCGCCTGCAGCGATTCTTCAAACAGAATTTCCCGTTCCGCGATGGTGAGACCCTGACTGCTCCCGACGCCCGCTTCAACGCCGTCTTCTGTATGGCCCACATGTTCCACCATTATCTGGAAGGAGGCATTGGCCTGCGGCAAATGATGGACTACTACTATGTCCTGCGAGTTTTGGATCCTGCGGACCGGCAACCGGTAATGATGGAACTTCGTCGCTTGGGAATGGGGCATTTCACCGCGGCCATGATGGAATCCCTGCGCTTCAATTTCGGGTTGGAAGAAGAATACTTCCTGTGCGCCCCTGATGCCAAGCGGGGGAGGAAACTGATGGAAGCGACCATCCAGGGAGGCAATTTCGGCATCCTGGACAAGCGGAATTACGAAAAGGAGGACGAAAGCCGCCTGCATCGCTTCTTCCGCAAAAGCGGCCGTGTCCTTTCCTATTTCTTCCAATATCCCCGGGAAGTGGCCTGGGCTCCCTATGCCCGGCTCTATCACTTTTTCTGGCGCTTATCCAAAGGATACCTGGCAAGCTAAGAATAAGCCGAAACTGTCTGATAATCAAACATGAAAATGGATAGCAGGATAACTGTTACCTCGCCATTGCTGCCCGATCTGGACGAGTTTCATGAGATGCTCAAGGATATCTGGGCCAGCAAATGGATTACCAATAACGGCTCGTTCCACAAGAAGCTGGAAGCCGCCTTGGCCGAGTACTTGAAGGTGCCCTATATCAGCCTGTTTACCAACGGTACGCTGCCGCTCCTGACTGCACTTCAGGCATTACGGATTACAGGCGAGGTCATTACAACGCCATACAGTTTTGTCGCTACCACCCACGCCATCTGGTGGAACGGATGCCGTCCGGTGTTCGTGGATATCGACCCCGCGACCGGCAATATCGACCCGGACCGGATCGAGGCAGCCATCACGCCCAGGACGACGGCAATCTTGCCCGTCCATGTGTACGGGAATCCCTGCGACACGAAACGGATTCAAATGATTGCGGACAAGTATGGTCTGAAGGTTATCTATGATGCCGCCCATGCGTTCGGGGTGGAAGTCGAGGGGGAAAGCCTGTTGAACGCCGGGGATTTGTCCACGCTCAGTTTCCATGCCACCAAGGTTTTCAATACGATCGAGGGCGGCGCCATGGTGATGCACGACGCGGAGATGAAAAAACGGATCGACTATCTCAAGAACTTCGGCTTTGCCAATGAGGTCGAGGTCGTTGGCCCCGGCATCAACAGCAAGATGGATGAAATGCGGTCCGCTTACGGCCTCCTGAATCTCAAGCAGGTCGATGCCGCCATCGAAGCCCGCCGTCAGGTCGCCCTCCGCTATCGGGAGGCCTTGAAGGATGTGGAAGGCATCACATTCTTCCAGGATTTGCCCGGGGTGCGGCATAATTATTCTTACTTCCCAATCTTCGTGGAGGCTGATAAATACGGGATGACGCGGGACGAGCTTTACTTCAAGATGAAGGAAAAAGGTGTTTTGGGACGTCGGTATTTTTATCCGCTCATCAGTTCCTTCAGCACTTATAAAGGACTGCCTAGCGCGGCGAAGGAGAATCTTCCGCAGGCGCACAAGATGGCGGAGAGTGTCATCTGCCTGCCGATGCATCATGGACTTAATGATGAAGACATCAGCCGAGTGCTTGAAATGATCGTCGAGTAATCCGATGCAGAAACGATTAATGCTCCTTGGGGGAATCCGTTACTTGTTGCCGGTTATCGAGGCGGCACACAAGCAAGGCTATTATGTCATCACGGCGGACAATATCCCGGATAATATAGCTCATCGATACAGTGACGAATATGTTAATGTCAGCATTGTAGATAAGGAGGCTGTATTGAAAGTGGCAAGAGAGAAGAAGATTGACGGAATCATGTCCTTTGGTGTCGATCCAGGAGTAGTCTCTGCCTCTTATGTCCAAAACCAGATGGGGCTGCCCTCGTTCGGCCCGTTCGAGTCGGTGGAAATACTGCAGAATAAGGACCGTTTCCGTGCTTTCCTGGCTCAGAATGGCTTCAATGTCCCAAAGGCGAAGGGGTACGGTAAAGCGGAGGAAGCACTCTCGGATGCGGATATTTGGGAATATCCTGTTATTGTGAAGCCGACTGATGCCGCTGGAAGCAAGGGGGTGACCAGGGTAGATAAATCGGAGGAGTTGGAAGATGCTGTACTGTATGCCTTTGACAAATCTATCTCCGGACATATCATCATAGAGGATTTCATTGAGAAAGCAGGATGTTCGTCCGATACCGACAGTATGTCCGTAGACGGGAAGTTGGCTTTTGTCAGTTTCTGTTCCCAACGTTTTGATGCTGCCGCCACGAATCCCTATACTCCAGCGGCATACTCCTGGCCCTCTACTTTTACAAAGGAACAAGAGGAATACCTGACTTCCGAGATTCAGCGCCTGATAACGCTTTTGGGCATGAAGACGGTGGTTTATAACATTGAGACTCGAATCGGAACAAACGGGAAACCATATATCATGGAACTGACACCTCGTGGTGGCGGTAATCGTCTTTGCGAGATGCTACGCTATGCGACCGGTGTTGATATGATTACTGCCATTACCCGTGCCATGGTAGGTGACCCGATATTGGAACCTATTGAGCAGAAACCTTATAATGGTCATTGGGCGGAGATTGTTCTTCATGCGGACAAGGAGGGGAGTTTTGATCATTTGGTTATCAGTAAGGATCTTCCCGCACAAGTTGTAGAGAAAGACCTTTGGGTGAAGACAGGTGATCGTGTGGAGCTTTTTAAGGGGGCCAATAATGCAATTGGGTCGCTGGTGCTTAGATTTGATGAGCAGAATAGTTTGGAAACCGCACTTGGCGATATTCCGGCATGGTTGAGAGTTGCGGTTGAATGAGGTGCAGAGGAGTCCTGTCGGCTATGAATAAATACAAAGGAAAGAAGTTGCTGTTGTTGGGCTCCAACGTGGGCACTTTGGATTTGTTGGCTTATGCTAAAGCCGATGGCGCTTATACGATAGTCGCTGATAATCTTCCGTTAGAAAAGTCCATAGGCAAACAGTATGCTGACAGCAATGCTTATATCAGCACCGGAGATTTCGAACAACTGAAGCGTTTTGTTCGGAGTGAGAAGATTGATGGCGTTTTTGCTGGAATCAGTGAGTTTAATCTCTTGAATGCATTGAGGATTTGTGAAGAGATGTCCCTTCCATTTTATTGTACAAGAGAACAGTGGGATAAGATAGAGAATAAAGAACGATTCAGACATCTATGTGAGCAATTCAGGGTCCCCGCACCCAAAACCTTTTATTCCGGATCTGATATATCATGTGTGGATTTGGAGCAGATCGATTTGCCGGTCATCGTTAAACCAGTTGATTCTTGTTCTTCTATTGGCGTGTCCATCTGTAGAGAGAAAGAAGGGCTGAAGGCTGCCATGGAGGAAGCCAGGGCACATTCCCCGGGGAATAGTATTATTGTCGAGGAGTTGTTTGATGGCGAAGAGTTTACTGCTCATTATACGGTTGTCAATCATCGCGTATCGCTTTCGTGTATTGACAACAGGATTCCAGTTTGTGTGCATGATGGTAATGTCACGAGTATTCCGGTTGCAAGGGTTTATCCATCTTCTTTTATCAATGAGTATCTGAATCAAGTCAATGAAAGAATGATTGATTTGTGCGAATCTTTGGAGATGGAATGTGGCGTTTTGTTTGTACAAGGATTGTATGACAAACGGAAGAATAGATTTGCCGTTTTTGAGGCGGGTTTAAGGTGTGCAGGAGAGGCACCATATAGATTCTTGGAGAAAATCAATGGCGTCAATTTTATGAGGGCTATGCTTGATTATTCTTTGCTTGGGAGGGTGGATTCCTTCCCTTTGGAAAAGGATGATCCCTATCTGAAAGGAAGAATAGCCTGTGTCACATCTTTTGTTTCAAAAGGCGGAGTGATTGCAAAGATTGATGGTTATGACTCCATTGAGAAAGATGTCCCTTCAATCATTGACAAAGAATGCAGATATCAAGTTGGAGATTGTACGCCGTCGGGAGATACGTTGCGTCAAATCGTTTTGAGGTTCGTGTTGATCTGTGATTCACAACAACAATTGATCAACGACGTTACAAGAATAAACAGGTCGGTAAAAGTGTATGACAGTGACGGGAACGATTTGTGTCATACATTCGATATCAGCCATTATTATACATCCAGGCAATGAATACTGTCCTGATAACGGGAGCCTCCGGTTTCTTGGGTTACCATGTTGTACGGGAGTTGCTCAAGTATGATCGGTTTCAATTATATGCTGTCGGAGGAAAACCCGGTGACAAGGCCAATCCTTTGCCCAGTCACCCGAGACTGACAGTTTATCCCCTGGATAGCCTTTTTACAAAGAATTGGGAAGGCATTGATACGGTGGTCAATTGCGCGTTTGCGCGCAGCAATGACCCGGGATTATTGGCAGAGGCGATTGATTTCACGGAGAAAGAGATAAGGTTATTTGAGGATAAGGCAGTTAAGTCGGTTATAAACATTTCATCTCAAGGGGTTTATCAACGACTTCCAGTAGGAGGATTATCCGATGAGAATTCTCCCATCGCACCCATTGATTTATACAGCATGGCGAAATATGCGTGCGAAAGAATGTTCTGCGTTTCGTCTATTCCTTTTGTGACAAATGTCAGACTGGCGAGTCTTAATATGCCTCAGCGTTTCTTGTATTTCTTTGTCCAGAAAGCCAAGAGGAATGAGATGTTTACAGTTACTGCACCTCATCAGTACGCGGCTTTGCTTGATGTTACGGATGCTGCGTCTGGATTGGCGGCAATCGTTGCTAAGGATCCAGCGTCCAGGGCGGCAGTTTATAACTTGGGAGTAGGCACCCAGTATTCCTTGTTGGATTATGCCGAGACGGTGAAGGCGGTCGGAGATCGTCTGGGTTATCATGTCCGATTTGATGTTGTTGATAATGGAACAACTGTTTGTGCTGGAATGAGTTGCGGAAGATTAATGCGGGAAACAGGTTGGAAGCCGCTCTTGCTGAAAGAGGAAATGATTGAGAAGCTGTTCGACGAGACAGCGATTTGACCGAAGACTATGGAAAACAAAAGGTACAGTTTGCTTCTTATTGCGTTCTATTGTTATTCAGGACATACGAAAAGCGTGATAAAACACCTGAAAGCCGTCAATCCGCAGGTGGACATCACGCTTTTGACGAATAAGCCCGAAGACTTCAAGGACTCATTGGTGGATAGGATTGACTATTATGATGTCCCACCTGTCAACATTAAATGGCGCTGGCTGCAATATGCGGTAATAATGCTCCGGCAATACAGATTCTTCGCAAAGTTTCACCGAGGCCGGCATTACGACATTGTAAATGTCCACTGTCCGAATGTGTTCATGGTGTATGTCTATCCGTTTCTGCGGGCCATGTCCCCTAGGTTGGTCGTAACTCCGTGGGGAAGCGACATTTTAAGGCGGGACAAAAAGTACTTGACGCGATTGGCCGCTTTGTATCGAAAAGCTGATTATATTGCCACGGAGCCCAAGAACCCTTTGGGTAACATGATAATCCGGGATCTTCATATCGGGCCGGCCAAACTGGTAGGCAATTTCTTCGGCTCGGAATTGGTGGATTATGTCTTGAAGAACCGCCCGTCCGTCACTACGGAAGAGGCGAAAGCTGTATTAGGTCTGTCCGGAAGATATGTCATTACTTGCGGTTATAACAAGAGGGAGTGTCAGCGGCATAAGGCGATAATCTCCGCCATCGACCGTGTCAGAGGGCAATTGCCCGAAAACCTTTCTCTACTCTTCCCTATGCAGTATGGCATAGATACGAGGCCGGAGTATGTGGATGAGTGTAAAACAGAATGCGAAAGCAGGAACCTTCACGCTGTATTTGTCACGCGTTTCCAACCGGCCGAGGAGCTTTATTTACTGAGGATGGCAACGGATATGTTCGTCCACATGCAAACAACGGATGCATATTCAAGTTCTGTCAGGGAGTACATCTTGTGTGACAAGAAAATCGTCCATGGCTCATGGATTAATTATGATGACCTGGAAGCGTTCCCTCCCTTGTTCTACTACCCGGTTGACAGGCTGGAGGACTTGGGTGAGGTCATCGTCAACGCGTTTCATTCGGAAAAGATAGCGGTTTCTCAAGGGGTTTTGGATTTGGTCAAGAGCGGAGGCTGGGAAAGAAGGGCATCCAGGATGAATGATTTCTTTATGTCAATCGTATAATCTCGGTTTTACTTCCGATATATAAGCTTATTGTTATGACAGAAATTGAGAGAATCCTTGAAAAGGGAGTCATTAATGAGGATTTCCTGAAAGAAGAGATAAGAAATGGCTTTTTAGTCACTACTGAGCGCAAGAAATTGTGGGCGATCATGCTGGATATGACGCTGGAATTCGATAGAGTCTGTAAAGAACATGGCTTGAAGTATTTCCTATGGGGAGGCAGCCTGTTAGGCGCTGTTCGCCATCAGGGAATCATCCCATGGGATGATGACATTGATGTTATCATGCCGCGGAAGGACTACGAAAAATTCTTGTTGTTGGGGGACGAGTTTAAGGAACCATATTTTTTCCAAACTCCTTATACGGATCCGGAGAGTTGCTATACATTCGCCAAAATAAGGAATAGCAATACAACCGGTGTCATTGATTTGTTCAGATATCAGAAATTCAATCACGGTATCTGGATTTCTGTATTCCCATTGGATAATTGGAAATTGGAGGGTGGGGAGGAAAAGTTCAACCGGATTAAATCCCTTTCGCTGGATTGTTCGACCTTTATGAGGATGAAGAATCCTCATTTGTCTGACGACAATAAAAAACGAGTGGAGGGCTTCATTAATCGAAGAGTAAATCCCTTGAAAGCTTATGAAGAGATTTTTAGATTAACGGGAGAAAATCAAGACGACGCTTGCGAGTATGTGGCTTTCGATAGTTGCACTGTCTACTCCTATAGCAGAAGCATTTTTCCTGCGGAGGATTTTGCAAATCAAGTTTGGGTAGGTGTGGAAGGATTCCTGTTGCCTATTTCGAATGGTTATGACAGAGTGCTGACCATTGTTTATGGTGACTATATGGTTTTCCCACCTGTGGAAGAGAGAGGGAGGTGGCACGCAGGGACAACTTTTAATCCGGATATTCCATATATGGAGTATTTGAGGAGCATATTAATCGATTAACCAATTTGTGTCCACAAGGTCCGGTTATATCCGGATATATAACAACGGTAATGACACGTCCAGATTACAGTTTTCAGTTCCGATTCGTTTTTTATTCATTTAGAGTAGTTCTTTCAAAATGAGAGCTTTAATACTCAACAGCGGTCTGGGCCAGCGTATGGGGGTGATTACCAGCGAGCACCCCAAATGCATGACGGAGATTTCGTACAAGAATACGATCCTGAGCAGGCAACTGCAGATCCTGGTTTCGTTCGGAGTGGAAGAGGTTGTGATGACGACAGGATACTACGATCAGATTCTCGTCGATTACTGTAACGCCCTGCATTTGCCCCTGAAGTACACATTCGTCAATAATCCCCTCTACGACAAGACCAACTATATCTACAGCATCTACTGCGCGAAAGAGCAGTTGAAGGATGATGACATCATCTTGATGCACGGAGACCTGGTATTCGAGAGCCGTGTAATGGAGGAAATCATCGATAGTCCCAATAGTTGCATGGTTGTCAGCAGTACGCTACCTCTTCCGGAGAAGGACTTCAAGGCTGTCATTATTGGAGGAAAGATAGAGAAGGTGGGTATTGAGTTCTTTGATGATGCCATGGCGGCTCAGCCGCTCTACAAGATTCTGAAGGAGGACTGGCTCGTCTGGCTTCAGAACATTGAAAGGTTCTGTGAAGCAGGCACCAGAAAGGTGTATGCCGAGAATGCTTTTAATGAGGTCTCCGACAAATGCAATATCTATCCGTGCGATGTGAAGGATATGCTCTGTGCCGAGATTGACACTCCTGAAGACTTGAAGGTGGTGAGTCAGAAAGTGGCAGAGGTGAATGAGCGTACTGTATACATGTGCTTCAGTACGGAGTACCTACACAGCGGCCACATGGCAATCATCAACAAGGCTCGGCGCTTGGGGCGCCTCATCGTCGGTGTACTTTCGGATGAGGCGGTTTCCAGTTTCAAACGCTATCCTTTGATTCCCTTTGCAGAGCGCAAGGCTTTGTTTGAGAATTTGGCTGGCGTGGAGCGTGTTGTAACGCAGGACACACTCTCCTACGCCACGAATCTGCGGGAACTGAAACCTGATTTCGTCGTTCATGGAAATGATTGGTGCGAAGGATTTCAGAAGCCTATCCGTCAGGAAGTCTGTGACGTATTGGCCGAGTATGGCGGGGCATTGGTGGAGTATCCCTATAGCAACAATCCTGTCTACAAAGAATTGGATGCCAATCACAGGGCGGAAGCATCCATGCCGGATGTCCGTCGCGGGCGTCTGCGCAAGCTTATTTCGATGAAAGGGCTGGTCACTGCGCTGGAAGCTCATAGCGGCATCACCGGCCTGATTGTGGAGAATACGAAAGTGCTTCAGGATGGAAAGACCTATCAATTCGATGCCATGTGGGTCAGTTCGCTCTGTGATTCGACTGCCAAAGGAAAGCCGGACATTGAACTGGTTGATATGACCAGCCGCTTCCGGACCATCGATGACATCATGGAGGTGACGACCAAACCTATCATTTTCGACGGCGATACCGGTGGCTTGACGGAGCATTTTGTCTATACAGTCCGTTCTTTGGAACGTATGGGCGTTTCCATGGTCATCATTGAGGACAAGACTGGATTGAAGAAGAATAGTTTGTTTGGTACCGAAGTTAAACAGACGCAGGCCTCCATTCCCGAATTCTGCGAGAAAATTATGGCCGGAAAGAAAGCTCAAAAAACCAGGGAATTCATGATTTGTGCCCGGATTGAAAGCCTGATTCTGGAGCGGGGAATGGAAGATGCTTTGGAACGCGCTTTCGCTTTCATCGAGGCTGGGGCGGATGCCATCATGATACACAGCCGAAAGAAGGATCCTGCCGAGATCTTTGAGTTTGTGGCCAAGTTCCGCGAGAAGGATACGACCACTCCGATCGTTGTGGTCCCGACTTCGTTCAATACCGTAACCGAACAAGAGTTCAAGGATAGGGGCGTGAATGTGGTTATCTATGCGAACCAGCTTACCCGGACCGGCTTCCCTGCCATGCAGGATGCCGCCCGTACCATCCTGGAAAACCACCGGGCCAAAGAATGTGATGATAAGTGTATGTCTATCAGGGATATCATCACCTTGATTCCGGAAGAATAAGAAGGGACTACACCATGATTAGACCTGAATTCTTTATAGAGAAACTGAGAGAGGGCGGTATCGATTGCTTCGCGGGTGTCCCTGACAGTCTGTTGAAGAACATCTGTGCCTATATTACGGACCATTTTGATTCCCGGCACAACATCATTGCAGCCAACGAAGGCGCCGCGGTAGGCCTGGCTGCCGGTCATTACCTCGCTACGGGTCAACCCGCCTGTGTATATATGCAGAACAGCGGCGAGGGTAATGCCATCAACCCGTTAGCCTCGCTGATGGACCCTGATGTATATAACATCCCCGTTCTCCTGCTGATTGGCTGGCGGGGCCGTCCGGGTGTTCACGACGAACCCCAGCACGTAAAGCAGGGCAAGGTGACAACGAGCCTGCTGGAAACGATGGGTATCAGCTACGATGTCCTGAGCAAGGAAGAAGACATTGCAGAAAAGCAGATTGCCCAAGCCATCGAAGCCCTCAAGCAGAAAGAAGTCTATGCCTTGGTAATCGAGAAGGATACCTTCGAGGATTACAAGCTTCAAAACGTGGAACGGAATAGTCTCACGATGAGTCGTGAAGAGGCTATCCGGACGGTTGCCGCCGTCCTTGGCGAGAGAGACTGCATCGTAAGTACCACGGGAATGATTAGCCGAGAGCTTTTTGAATATCGTACAGCGAGGAATCAAGGACATGAACGCGATTTCCTCACCGTGGGCTCCATGGGACACGCTTCCCAGATTGCCTTGGGCATTGCCCTGGCAAAGCCGGACCGTAGGGTCTGGTGTTTTGACGGAGACGGCGCCGCCATCATGCATATGGGCAGTATGGCGATCGTGGCGAACCAGGCTCCTGCGAATTATGTCCATGTGGTGTTCAATAATGGTGCGCATGATAGCGTGGGTGGGCAGCCGACGGTTGGTTTGAAGATGGATCTTCCTGCTGTTGCAAAAGCGGTGGGTTATCCTTATTGTTTTAGTGTGGATAATAAGGATGGGCTTTTAAGGACCTTGGATGAAGCAAAGTGTCTGGAAGGGCCTGTTCTGATTGAAGTAAAGGTGAAAAAGGGCAATCGTAAGGATCTAGGAAGGCCGACAACGACACCGATTCAGAATAAAGAGGCCCTGATGTCTTTCCTTGCGAAATAGTATTATGCAAAGGATCCTAAACGGAATAGCGAGCCTTCCGGAAATCCTCGATGAGGTCGGTTGCCAGAAACTGTTCTTGGTTATCGACTCGTCCTTCCCATTTTTGAATATCAAGGATGCGATAGAATCGTTGCCAGTGGAGGAGAAGGTAACGTTTTCCGATTTTACCCCCAATCCTCTTTATGAGCAAGTGTGTAAAGGCATCGATTTGCTGAAAGCTTCCAACAGCGATGCCATCCTCGCTGTCGGGGGTGGCAGTGCAATAGATGTGGCCAAGTGCATCAAGTTGGCCGTGCTTGCACAGGAGGGGAATGCGGCGGTTATCCCACCGCTAGTGTCACAGATATTACATATTGATGGATCCAGGATTCCTTTCATTGCGATTCCTACAACAGCGGGAACCGGAAGTGAATCCACACATAATGCCGTGATGTATTATGAGGGTGTCAAGCAGACGGTTACCAATGATGGTGTGCTTCCTGATTATGCGGTATTGGAACCTTCCGTACTGAAAACGTTGCCGCTCTATCAAAAGAAATGCACGATGATGGATGCCCTCTGCCAAGGCATCGAATCTTGGTGGTCGGTTAATTCAACCGATGAGAGCAAAGAATACTCCAGGAAAGCCGTTGAGCTCATTATGACGAACTGGCGGAAGTACATCTTTGATAATGATGATGAGGCTGCTGCGCAGATTATGCTGGCCGCAAACTACGGAGGGCGTGCTATAAACATCGCTCAAACTACCGCGGCCCATGCTATGAGTTACAAGATTACTTCATTGTACAAGATACCTCATGGGCATGCGGTAGCAGTATGTTTGCCGGAGATTTGGGATTATATGATAGACCATATGGACCAAGTTAAGGATTCACGTGGCCAGATGTATCTGGCCAGAACATTCATGGACATCGCAGATGCTATGGACTCGGGAAATGCTCGGATAGCGATTTCCTCATTCCGTCAGATGATGCTCGACATGGGCTTATCGAATCCTGTCTCAGAGAATAAGGAAGAGGATATACTCGTTTTGTCCCAGTCGGTCAATCCTGTCCGTCTGAAAAACAATCCGATTGGTTTGCGTGAAGAGGTAATCAGGGAATTGTATTCAATTATTGTCAAATACAACTAATTCACACATTTTGTACGATTATCTGATCATCGGCAGCGGCCTCTATGGCTCCACTTTCGCCCACTTCGCCAAGAAGGCGGGCAAACGCTGCCTTGTGCTTGAAAAACGATACCATCTCGGAGGGAATGTATACTGCGAGGATGTGGAGGGTATCCGGGTGCACAAGTACGGCGCCCACATTTTCCATACGTCCAACAAGAAGGTCTGGGATTTTGTCAATTCCATCGTGCCGTTCAACCGCTACACCAATTGTCCGGTGGCCAACTATCGTGGGGAATTGTACAACTTGCCGTTCAATATGAACACGTTCTATCAGATGTGGGGGGTGACCACACCTGAGGAGGCGAGATTCAAGATTGAAGAGCAAAAAAAGGAAGCCTTGGAAAAGATGCAGGCTGGGGGAGTCTCGGAGCCCAGAAACTTAGAAGAGCAGGCACTATTGCTTGTTGGACGGGATATCTATGAACGGCTGATCAAGGGATACACCGAGAAGCAGTGGGGCCGTCCTTGCACGGACCTTCCCGCATTCATAATCAAGCGGTTGCCGGTGCGTTTCGTCTATGACAACAATTACTTCAACGATGATTACCAAGGTATTCCGATTGGAGGCTATAATCGATTGATCGAAGGCCTTTTGGATGGGGTGGAGTGCCGGACGGGCGTAGATTTCCTGGAGAACCGGGAATACTGGAGTTCATTGGCCGATAAGATTGTCTATACGGGGCCCATCGATGCTTTCTATGACTACCGCTTCGGTCATCTGGAATGGCGTACGGTGCGTTTTGAGCAAGAGACTTTGGATGTCCCCAATTATCAGGGTAATGCCGTGGTGAACTATACCGACCGGGAGACGCCTTGGACCCGCATCATCGAGCATAAGCACTTCGACACCTTCGGCGCCGCCGTGTATGAGAATCCCCGCACCGTCATCTCCCGCGAGTACAGCACGGAATGGCAGCCCGGGATGGAAGCATTCTACACCATAAACGACGAGCGCAACTCCGCACTTTACCAGAAGTACAAGGCTCTTGCCGATCAGGAAAATAAGGTTTTATTCGGCGGCCGTCTCGCGGAATACAAATATTACGACATGGCGCCGGTCATTGAAACCGTGATGGACCGGGTCTCTACAATGGCGTTACTTCCCCCCTCCCGATACTGATCTTCGCGCACAGCAGCGTCTTGATGCGCACCATGAGGTGAGCCCCGTTCGGGGTTTCGACCACTTCTCCTTCCACGCCTTTCAGCGGTCCCCGGACCACACGGACCTTGTCGCCTTTGGCGATGGGGACGTCGGCCATGCATTCCGCCTCGGGATGCTCCATCACGCGGATGAAGTCTTCCATCTGCTTGTCGGGGACTTCCAGGAGGGTGTGGGTTTCGTGGTCGATGAGGAACCGGCCTTTCACCTCGCCGGCGTTCACGAGATTGAGCGCCAACGCTTTATCCGTGTGCAGGAAGAGCATGGTCCGATAAGCGGGCGGGATGTAGAACCCCACGTGCCGCTCGCCGAGCCTTTCGGCGACCTTCTTCCACTGCCCCCACCTTGTGATGACGACGAACCAGGCGATATGCTTTGCGGAATCCATGCTGCGGTGCAAAGGTAGTGATTTTTTCGTAACTTTGCCCCATGAGCGACGTCCTGAAAGAAATCACCCCGCTGTCGGAGAAGGATTTCTTCTACATCGTGGAGCGGCACAAGACCGAATTCAAGTATCCGGTGCACCAGCACAAGGAGTTCGAGCTGAACTTCATCGAGGGGGGCGCCGGGGTGCGGCGTATCGTGGGGGATAGCGTGGAAACGATCGGGGAGTATGACCTCGTGCTCGTGGGCGGACAGGATCTGGAGCACGCCTGGGAGCAGGGGGAGTGCCAGGCCAAGGATATCCGGGAAATCACGATCCAGTTCCCGCGGGACGTGTTTTCGCCGGTGCAGCTGGCGAAGAACCAGTTCGCCGCCATCGGGCGGATGCTGCAGCAGGCGGAACACGGCCTGGCGTTCCCGATGTCCACGATCGTGAAGGTCTATCACATCCTGGACGACCTGCCCCTTCAGAAGGACCGCTTCCAGCAGGTTCTCCAGTTTATGCATCTGCTCAATGAGCTGGCCTGCTCGGAGGGCGCTCGGGTGCTGGCCAGCACCTCTTTCGCGCACGCGGGCCAGAGTACCGAAAGCCGTCGCATCCTGAAGGTGAAGCAGTACATCGACGAACACAGCACGGAGGCGCTCAAGCTTGCGGACCTGGCCGGGATGGTGGGGATGAGCCCGTCGGCCTTCAGCCGGTTCTTCAAGCTGCGCACGGGGCGGACGCTGTCGGACTATCTGATCGACATCAAACTGGGCAATGCGGCCCGGATGCTCGTGGATACGACGCGGAACATCGCCGAGATCGGCTACGAGTGCGGCTTCAACAACCTGTCCAATTTCAACCGCATTTTCAAGGCGAAGCGCGGGGTGACTCCGCGGGAATTCCGGGCGATGTACAAGAAGAACAAGGTGATTGTCTGAGAAAATTCCTATCTTTGTACATTGTTAGTACGATACAAGGGATGAAAGTCTGGCGGAAAATAGGAATTGTCGCTGCGCTGGTGGCGGGCCTGCTGGCCGTCTCCGGCTGCGCCGTGACCAAGATCCGGGAGATCCGGATCACCTCCGTGGGCGTGAAATATGTCGTGCCCACGTCCACCCGCTCGCTCGACGCCGTCCTGCTGCTGGGCATCGACAATCCTTCCATCTCCTTCACGGCGCAGGACGTGTCCGGCGTCGTGAAACAGTACGGCCGCGAGATCGGCAAGTTCACCGCCGGTCAGCTGCCGGTCCAGGCCAAGAGCGTGCAGGTGTATGAGCTGCCCTGCACGGTCGCCCTGTCGGAGAAGGTTTCGCTGCTGGACCTCCTGGCCATTGCCGCGCGGAGGTCGATGGAGGGAATGACGGCCGATGTGAAGCTCCGGGTCAGCCTCGGGCGGGGGAAAGGGACGACCCTGACTTTCAATGGGCTGGACCTGTCCCAATTCAGTCAATGAGTATGAAGAAGTTTTTGATCATAGCCATCCTGGCGCTGCTTCCGGGCGTGATGCTCCGGGCGCAGGAATACCGCGTGGACAACGGCTCCGCGCAGGTGGACTCCACGCTCGTGGGCCGCAGCATCCTGTCGGTCCTGGGGTCCGGCGTCACCGTGAACCAGAGCCGGACGATGCAGTCCGCCCTGGACGGCTACATTGCCAACAACGCCGCCAAGAAACTGACGGGCTACCGGATCCGCGTCTATTTCGACAACGGGCAGAACGCCCGCGCGCGTTCCGAGGCCATCGCCCGGTCCATCTCCGGCGCGTACCCGGGTATCGGCGTTTACCGGACCTTCGAGAGTCCCAACTTCAAGGTGACTGTCGGCGATTTCCGGACGAAGGACGAGGCGCTCAAGGTGTACCACGCCCTCAAATCGACCTATCCCACGGCGCTCCTGCTCAGGGACACCATCAATTATCCCAGGTAGGTTATGCCCACGGTCAAACAGGGACTCGAACAGAAGCTGCAACAGAAGCTCTCGCCGCTCCAGATCCAGACCATCAAGCTGATCGAGATGCCGGTGCAGGCCTTGGAGCAGCACGTCCGGGAGGTGATGAATGACAATCCGGTCATCGACGACACCCCCCAGGGCGGCGATTCCGACGAGCCCCGCGATATGTCCATCTCCGAGGTCGAGGACCGCGAGAACAGCGGCGGCTCCCTGGAGGACAACTACAACTCCTACTCGGACGACGACGATCCCACCCCGTACTACAACCGTTCCGTCAACAACTGGGGCAAGGACGAACGCCCCGAGTACAACACCTTCTCCGTCAAGCAAAGCTTCACGCAGAGCCTCCAGGAGCAGCTGGGCTACCGGAACCTGACCGAGCACCAGCGGGCCGTGGCCACCTTCATCATCGGCAGCCTGGACGACGACGG
>JAFYYM010000131.1 GCA_017557535.1 Bacteroidales bacterium
CCGGGTCCCCTGGTTGCGCCTCAACGACATGGAGGAGTATACCGTCGATATCAAGACGGCCATCGACGCCATCGACACTTTCCTTATGAAATGATAACTTAATCTGATTGTTATGAAAAAGCCCACTGAAACCCAGGAAAAAGTGATTATCAAACCGCGTCCGCCGCAGGATGCGACCACTGCTCCGACTCAGGAATGCCCCGCCGCGGGTACAACCGCGCAACCGACAACTGCCCCGAATACGAATCCGACTCAACAAGTTTCCGGGGGGCCGGCTGACGCCGAAGAGGAATAGCCATGAAGCGATCCATTAGATTGCTGGTGGCCGCAGTGTTTGCGGCCACTGCGCTTCTGGGCGGCTCCTCCCTGAAGGCGCAGGATGCCCCGCCTGCGGGTGGCTTCAAGAACGCCTTCCTTAACTTGAACAAGTCCGGGAAGGTCGCTTTGACTTATACCCGCTGGGATGACCA
Source organism: Bacteroidales bacterium (assembly GCA_017557535.1). Taxonomy (GTDB): domain Bacteria; phylum Bacteroidota; class Bacteroidia; order Bacteroidales; family UBA932; genus Cryptobacteroides. The sequence continues at coordinate 471 of JAFYYM010000131.1, forward strand.
GGTGGGCAAAGGTAACTATACCCTGGCCTTCTTCTGGGCCTCCTGGTCCGACGAAGCCCGCGAGGAACTCCCTTACATCCAGGCTATTCAGAAAAAGTACGCAGGCAAAGTAAAAGTCCTCGGAGTTACCTACGGAGATGAAATCCAGGACTCCATGGACGCCATTCAAGAGTGGGGGATAACCTTCCCTTCCTTCGTGTTTGTGGAGGATGCCGTGCCGGACGGGCAGTTTGATATCGACAGCATCCCGCTGGTAATTCTTTTCGGACCTGACGGGAAGATTGTCAAGCGTGACCTGCACGGAGAGGAGATCGAGGAGGCAGTGGAGGAGGTAGTGAAATAACCGCAAGGCTATGAATGATAAGTAGGACGGCCCCCGCTTGAGGGCCGTCCGTTCTATATTATCCGGGCAATTCAGGATGTCGGTGTCCCACCACTAATCATCCCGGCCGGGCTTCATGTGGACATCCAACTGAGGGAACGGGAAGAAAATACCGTGTTTAGGAAGCTCTTTGTAGATCCGTTCATTGAGCCAGTGTTCGACTTTCTTGTAATCCTTGGCCAGCAGCCATACCCGGAGTTTGATCCGGATGGAACTGTCCTGCAGTTCGCCCAGATAGACCTTGGGATTCTTGGCACCGGGCGTCTCGGCATTCAGGATCTTAGGTTGATCCTTGACCAGTTCCAGCAAGATTTCTCGAAGTTGATCCAGATCGGTGCCATAAGGCACGTTGAACTTCAGGCTCAGGCGATGCGGATCCCGGCTGCTGTAGTTGTCGATATTGCCGTTGGCTAGTGCTCCGTTGGGAATCGTTATCTCCCGGTTGTCCGTCGTGACCAGTTTCGTGTGCACGATGCTGATTTCAGAAATACGGCCGAACTTCCCCTGGGTCTCGACGAAATCCCCCACCTTAAAGGGCTTGAAGGCCAGCAGGACCAGTCCTCCAGCAAAATTCTGCACGGTTCCGCTCATCGCCATACCGATGGCCATGCCGCCTGCGGCCAGCAGTGCGGCGATCGAGGTCGTATTGATTCCCATCGTTCCGACCATGGCGAGGATCAGGACGACCCAGAGGGTCGCCGTGATCAGGCTTTGGATGAACGATGCAAGGGTTTTGTCTGCTTTCCTTTTCTCGAAGGATTTCGCGATGAGTTTCTTGGTCTTCCGGATCAGCCAGGCGCCGATGATATAGATGGCGACGGCCAGCAGGACCTTCAGTCCGAATTTGGCGACAGAACTGGCCGTACTGGTTACCAATTCATTTGCGGGCGTGGTCTTGATAGTTTCGACCAACTGGGCGCCCTTGGCGACCAGCGTGTCAGCGGTAAAAGATTCCGCAGCCGGTGCCTGGGTTTGCAGGAGTAGGTTCATCATAGTACAGGTTTTTTACAATTGCTTTGTTAAATGTAGTCATTATTCGCTTTTCTCCAAATTATTTCTGTAATTTTAGTTTTCATCGAATACTTGTTATATGTACGCAAAAGAAGTTCGCTGGCAAAGTATAGACCTCGGTGTCACCTACGGCGACGAAATCCAGGACTCCATGGACGCCATCCCGGAGTGGGGAATAACCTTCCCTTCCTTTGTGTTTGTGGAGGATACAGTGCCGGACGGGCAGTTTGATATCGACAGCATCCCGCTGGTCATTCTTTTCGGACCTGACGGGAAGATTGTTGCCCGAGATTTGAAGGGAGAGGAGATCGAGGAGGCGGTGGAAAAGGCAATAGGAAAGTAGTTTTTTATCAATCCATAATTGAAAAAGGGGTTTGTCCTGCAATGGGTGACCTGCCTGCTGGCAGTGTTATCCTCCAGGAGCGATATCCCATTATTTGTATAGTTCTCAATTCTTTCATTTGGAGGGTTGTCGTTTTTTTTGCTATCTTTGTAATCTACTGATAGTAATAGTTTTAATAGATAAGATATGAAATACGAAGATTTCAGTGTCTATGAGCGCCCGGAGTCCGAAGTGATCATTCTTGTTCACGAATCCAGCTTCCTTGAGTCGAACCTGGAGAATCCGTTTGAACAAGGAGAAGTCGATCCCAATGACCCTCAACCGTAGTATCATGAAAAAAGGTTTTTTTGTAAAGTCATTTTTATGTTTGTTGGCGGTATCCTGTTCCGTCCAAGAAATTGACGTCAAGGAAACACCCGTCCTTGAGGACATTGTTTTCTATGCGAGTGTAGAGTCCGATTCTGCTCCGGAGACGAGAGTCTATGTCAATGAGAAGGTCAAGATGCTATGGGATGCGGATGATCGGATATCTATCTTCGAGAAATCCACCTATAATCAACAGTATCGTTTTTTGGGGGAGACCGGAGCTAATGCCGGAGGATTCGAAAAGGTTTCCGGAAGCGCCTTTGTAACAGGAAATGACTTTCCTTTCTATTGTGCCGTATATCCTTATCAATCAGCAAGTATTGACAATGATGACGTCTTGCATTTGACTCTTCCTAAAGAACAGTCATATAGAGTTGGATCTTTCGGCAGGGGCGCCAATACGATGGTTGCCGTGTCGGAGGACAATTTCCTTCGATTCAAGAACGCTGGTGGCTATATGGTGCTGAAATTCTTCGGGGAAGACGTCAGCGTTTCATCGGTTACCCTCGAGGGTTTGAATAATGAACGTCTGTCCGGAAAGGCATTCTGGAAGCCGACGTTGGAAGCATTCCCGGAGATTACCATGGATGAGTCAGATTCGGAAGGTGGAACCACGGTTACGCTTATCTGCGATAATATACAGTTGGGTACGACGAAAGAAGCGGCCACGGAGTTCTGGCTGGTCATACCGCCGACTCAATTCACCCAGGGTTTCAAGTTGACGGTGAAAGGGCCCGATGGGGAAGAATTCGTCAAACAAGTGACCAATCCGGCCATTCTCGATCGTCTTTACGTGGAAAGGAATGGTATTCTGCGGATTGGTGCCATCGAAGTGGTCTTTCCTTCGCAGTCATGAAGGACGACTCCTTGAAAGTCTATATACGCCCGGAAGCGAGAGTGCGGATTCTCGAGTTTGAATCCACCATTCTTTCCGGGAACACGGAGGACCCGTACGATCCGGGTGTCGAGATTGACATTTAAAACCAGCTGTTATGAAAAAAGGAATTGCTCTCCAGTCTTTGATATGTTTGTTGGCGGTATCGTGTTCCGTCCAAGAAATTGACGTCAAGGAAGCACCCATCCTTGATGACAATGTTTTCTATGCGAGTTTAGAGTCCTATTCTGCACCGGAGACGAGGATCCATGTCGATGAGAAGATCAAGATTCTCTGGGATGCGGAAGACCGGATTGCCATCTTCAACAGGACAACTCTGAATCGAGCGTATCTCTTTGGAGGGAAAACGGGAGACAATGCCGGTTATTTCGAGGAGGCTCCGGATGTGCCCGTCTCGGGAACCGAGGCTTCCTATGGAAAGATTTGCGCCGTCTATCCCTATCAGTCATCCACAAGTATCAGTGAATCGGGTGAATTGACGCTGACGCTACCGGCGGAACAGGCCTATCGGGCCGGTTCTTTCGGACCAGGTGCGAATACCATGGTCTCCGTCACGGAAGACAATTTGCTTCGCTTCAAGAATGTCGGGGGCTATCTGGTTCTCAAGTTGTACGGTGAGGACGTCACTGTTTCCTCTATCACGCTTGTCGGTAACAATCATGAGAAGTTGTCAGGAAAGGCAACTTTGGTCCCTGCTGTAGGGGAGGTTCCTGTTATTACCATGAATCAAGACGCGGGCAACTCAATCAAACTCACTTGTGCAAGCCCTGTAGAGCTGGGCGCCCATGAGGAAGAGGCCGTTGCTTTTTGGATGGTTGTCCCTCCGACGCATTTTGAAAAAGGTTTCCGACTGTTGATTGAAGACCAGGAACATAATGTCTTCATCAAGGATACGAAGAAGGACTTGTCCGTCAATCGAAACGGTTTGCTCTGGATTTCGCCTTTCGGTGTTGTTATGAACGGTGACGGGCTCCGCATCGATGATGTTTACCCTCATGAGAGTAACATCAAGTATAAGACCACTGTCAACGAGAGTACCCATACCATCACTGTTACGATGCCTACGGTCACGAACTTCTCAGAGTTTAAGTTTGATTATGATTTCGTCGGCGAAGCCTTGATGGTAGGCGACCAGGAAATAGAGTCCGGTGTCACGCCCATTAATGCCACCAATCCGGTTACGCTGACGGTCCGCAATGGGGAGCAAGGGAAAAACTACACCCTGATTGCCAGGAATACGGGCCTTCCGGTGGTGAGAATTACGACGACAGGATTTGGATTGAAAGAAATCGAAGGGGACAAGGTTCATGAAACAGTTTGGCGGCCTGCCAGTTTAGATGATCCTTCTTCGGGTACGGCGACAATCCGTATAGAGCGGCCTGATGGTGGTATAGATATTGACCTTCCCTTACAAATCAAGGGTCGCGGCAATGCATCCTGGGGATATGACAAGAGACCGTATGCCCTCAGGTTGGGAGGAGCGGAAAAAGTCAAGGTTCTCGGGATGAAAAAGCACAGGCGCTGGATTCTTCTAGCTAACTGGAAGGACCGCACTCTCCTCCGTAACGACGCGGCTTTCTGGCTCTCGCAGCATGCCACTGATATATCAGCTTCAATTGAAAGCCCCAGTTTCCCTTATACTGTACACGGCCGGTTCGTAGAATTGGAGTTTAACGGAGAACATCGGGGAAATTATTATCTTTGCGAGCAGATTAAGCCAGACAAGAATCGTTTGCCCATCAATGAATTTGACGCGTCAGACATCACGGGTGGCTACCTCCTGGAAATTGACAACAATTACGATGAGCCATACAAATTCCTGTCTGGTTTTTATAAATCCGGGTATACGACGAAGGGTCTCAAGTACATGTTCAAGGAGCCCGATGAGAATCTACCGAACGAAGCCATGACGTATGTACAGGATTACATACAAACTATGGAAGGCTTGATCAAGAAGATTCCCAATAACATCAGTAGTTATCGGAATAATGCCGATGCGAATTATGGGTACCGTGCATATCTTGACATGGATTCCGCCATTTGGTTCATGTTCATCAATGAACTGACCGGCAACGGTGATTTTTTCAATACGGATGGAAGTGTCAATGACAAGTGGTATGGACCTCACAGCACATACTTGTACAAAGACCGGGACGTTCTGAACGCGGATGGTACGACGACGCGCAGCAAGCTCTTTATGGGACCCGTTTGGGATTTCGATTACAAGACCTTCATCTCCGTGCTCAAGACAACCGGTTGGAATGGTCATATCACCACGGAAGACAGATCCCATAAATGGGTAGGCGCCAATCAACAGAACTATTATTACTATTATTTATGTAAAGATCCTGTTTTCAGGGCCAGGATGCTTGAATTGTGGGGACAGTTCCGACAGATCGTTACACCTACCACATTCAATGAGTACATCGACGGAATGGCTAATTCTATCAGACTTTCTGAAGAGTTCAACACAGAAAAGTGGGGTAACAACAATACACAGCAGGACCAGGCTCAGAACGGAGACAATACATTGTCTTTCCAGGGAGCTGTCGATTTGATGAAGCAGGCATTCCGGGAGAAGCTGGAATGGATGGATGCGAATCTTCAGTACCTGAATCAATAAGCGCACTTTCGTGGTACGATAAAAGTAACAGGCAGAGGGAAAGCTCTGCCTGTTTTTCTTGGACTCATTATTCGGTTGGAGTACTATTCTCCGCCATTGTTTCCACCTTCTCCGCTGGTGTTGGTGGGCTTGGTCGGAGGTTCCCAATAGTTTTCACGTCCGACGTTCTTCTTGGAGTCGTCGTACAGGATATCGGTTCCTACCGTGTTTCCACCCTTGAAGACGTTCATGACCTTACTTTCAGCATGACGTACCGTGACATCGATGTTATCATCCGTTCTCTTCGAGTTCGTGAACGTGAAAGGATTGTCGATTTTTTCGGTGATGGTGTATTGAGGGTCAGTCATGGGGGTGTAACTCCAACTCCATGGCTCTTCGTAAATCCTGTAGACGAGAGCCTGCTGTACTGGAATTGTATGGGTAGCATCTTTCTCGGTGACCATTTCCCCTGCCTCATTCTTCCATCCAAGTACCTTGGTCGCGGGCATACCTTTAACCCTGACCATCGGATTACTATTCGCCGTGAGATTTCCGTCTGCATCGAGATTCGTAAATGAGGAGTTCGGGCTGTTTGTCACGAATACGGTTGAAACGTATTCCCAACTTCCTTCTCCACTGGTTGGAACATCCTCAATATTACCGCTTGCGGGAAGATAGGCCCTTTCAATCGTGAACTTGGCGCTCTCACGAGCCTGCAGTCCGATTTTTTCAATATAGACATTCACCGGAAGGCTCACGGCCGGACTGTTGAATTCGACAAGAGGCGTAGTACTTCCCTCAGGGTAAATACCGGAGCCGGGTCCGTTTGTCGGGACATTCGGTCCGCCCACGGCATCCGGATTCATCTTGATCGGGATCATGATGATGATTTTCCAGCCTTGAATCTCCTCAGTGTTTCCGATCGTTACTTTGCCACAGAAATTGGCGGCATAGTCAAAACCGGTAACCTTGATTCCGTTGGTCCCAACGAGTTCGACGTTGATGTCTTCATCAATATCCTTCGTCCCGGTCTGAACGCCGTAACTGTTGTAAACAGGATACTCAAAATCATTATTATCCGCCAGAATTTCATCTTCACCAAAGACATAATGGCTTCCCTGCGTACCGTCACCTGTCATACTGGTGAGTTTCTGGGTGAAGATCTTGATTTTCGTTTTGACATTACCCGCATTTACATCGTCCGGAAGGATGAAGCTGTTGGAAATCATATCAAGATTGGACGCCTGCGGACTCAGGCTCTCGTTGGCCGTACCGGCGGTCTGCTTGGAAATGGCCTCGAAAATGTCGGAGAAATCGGTGCTGTCATCGACAATTTGGCAATAGTTTCCGTCATTGGTGAATTTGTTGCCATCCGTGTCTGTGTCTCCAGGGATAAAGTCCGCCAAGGAGATCGCATCCGCGTCCTGATCAGCACCCGCCGTAAATGTCCAAGCATTCCTCCAAGGGGTAGGGACATTATTACCCGTATAAACGGTGGAACTTGTCCTATTCTTGTATGTACCATCTTCGATGGCCAGACTGCCGATGGATTCAGGATTAAAAGCGGCATCCGGATAGTTGGAAGAAATCCAGTCCATCATCTGAAGGACGCGGCAATAGTTTCGATACTGCCACTGGTTATTTTGGTTCGGGTTCCCCGGCCTTGTGATCGAAGTAATAAGGCCTACGGAGAACAGTTTTGCATCAAACTCTTTCTTGAGACGGCTGGCGTAATACAAAGCCTTGCTGGCAAAAGGGTAGTCAAAATGGTCTACGGATTGTGTGCCTTGATTGGCGTCTCCATAACCGGAACCTGCTTCATCCGTAGGATAACCATCCGTGAACAACAAAACAGTCAGATTGGCCTCTTCCCGCTTTGCCTGGCCATTCGAGAGAAGTTCTTCGATGGCCATCTCAAGACCATGATCAGGACGAGTTCCATGACCGGATTCCAAGCCTTGGATGACATTGATCAAACCGCCAGAATAGACACCCTCCGCATCCTTTTGGACACCGTTGGTCGCATCATTGATATAGACCCAATTGTCCGATTTCATCATTCCACTTCTATCATACCCGATGATGGCAATCCGGTCTCCGGCGTAGTTTGAATCTTTGGATCGGGCATTAGCGTCATTGTCATAAACAGTCTTTGCAAAGTCTTCGATGACTAAGCGCAGTGCTTCTATTCTGCGCATTCTAGTTCCTTTATAAGTATAATACTCGCTATACATCGAAGACGACAGGTCCAGGACCAGGATGATATCAGAAGGAGTGCTGGTGACGACTTTTTCAGCCGTACCCGTGGCGAAGGTTTCCAGTTTGATCCAGTAGGTACCGTCGCTGAACGGCTTGGAGATGTTCTTGCTGTAGGCGACTTTATTGACGTCGTCTACCTGGACACCGGTAGCGTTCGGGAACTCAAGAGTCGAACCATCAGTGTCTTTAATGGTCTCATTGATGGTTTGTGCGCTCGCCACAGGTGCAAAGAAGAACGATGCAACGGCCGTGAGAAGAATGATAGATATTTTTTTCATGGTGTTCTCTCCTTTCGTTATTGTACAGGTACAGGTGCTTTCTTATCGGCGGAAGCATTCTTCCAGGCCTCCTTCCAATCGGTGAAATTAGTTCCGTCCATCTTCGACGGGTCACTTGCGGAAATCGCTTGGGATGCAATCTCCAATGTGAAATAAAGTGATCCGGGATCCATCACTTGAAGGGTAAGCGGATCGATAGCAGCAGGAGGTGTTTTCAGGGTGTAGGAGGTGAACAAAGGTGTCGTCTGCCAAGGCTTGCTTGCCGCATTGGGATCGGCATTTGCGGGCTCGGGCTCGACGATCGCATTATAATAATAGTAACCGTCGGTGCATAACGTCCACCCATTGTAAGTGGCGGCTCCACTGGTGTTCTCGGTATTGTCCTGGTATCCGGCAAGGCCAACAAATTGACCATGCTTCTTATCCTTGTTTACGAATTGGTCCTGATACCAGCTTTCCACCAGGTAAAGATTGTTGATTTCATCGCGGAAGCCGAAAACAATCGCAGGGTTCTCCGGATCCCTGTTATCCCACCATTGTCCTACGATGGCAGCCCGTACGTAGGCTTTCTTGTTACCCGTATTCGTAATGATAGGCTTGCTCTTGATACTGCCCTGATAGGCGTTTCCGATGTTTCCTTGAGGAGTGACGGTGTCTTCAATCTTCACATTCACATCGTCAAGCTTGAAGGTGTACGTGCGGAGTTCGCCAGCGTTCCAAGCCTTCTTGGTAATCACGCTGAGGGGAACGTCCATATATTCCTCGACACCGTTCATTTCATAGCTGATACGGAGAATCGCGCCGTCATTTGCGGCAAAGGCCTGAGGGATTACCCAGAAGGTGTAGGATGCGTCCGTCTTGTTGAGGTTCTGGTCGACACCGCCGGCATAGAAACTCGCGGGGAGATTGCTGGGGTTATCGTCGCTGCTGAGGTTGACGACATATTTGTCATTTGAGTCACCGTCCGAGTAGGCGAAGGCCTGAGTCATGGTATTGTCGTTGGCAGTCTTGCTGGCTGTCCAGGAGATCTTACCGGCGAGATCCTCGGCACCGTCATTGAAGACGCAGGTGCCGGTATTCTTCAGGCCGATGAAGGAGAGGCCCGTTACCTTGATGCCATACTTGGTTCTTTCCGACAGCTCGTTGCCGATGGCGAACTTGACAGCGGTCAGGGCGTGATAGAAATGGACCGGGTAGCCGTTGGGCAGCGCTTTCTGATGATCGTCACTGCTCATATAGGCGTGGGAGAAGATGATGTCCTGCTGGGCCTCGGCCGTCGTCGGTGAAGTGTAAGAGAAGGTGGTTTTTCCGTCGGTCTGGCTGGAGATAGTAACGTCGTTCGAGGCTGGCATACGCAGATAGACGTGCACCTTTTCATTTTTATCTGCGGGCCAAGGGCTGTCGGTATAGGTGTGGGTGAAGCGCCAGCCGCTGCCCTCTATTTGGGAGTCATCCATCGTTTTGAACGTGGCGTCAGCTACGTTGGGGAAACTGACGACGAGACCGTTCTTGTAGAGGTCGAGGGATCCGACATTTTCCGTATACACCGGGACGCCTCTGGTCTCCGGCATGGTGTAATTCAGGTCGGTGATGGTTTCCTCGATGAAAAGGTTACGATTTCCAAACCTTCCAAGGTCGTAGGTGATTCCCTTTGTCGCGGGGCTGACTTCAGCCGATCGCGTGGCTGCGCCCTGGAAGACAAAGGCGATTTCGTTCTCACCCACGGTGACGCCGTTGAAAGACTTCTCCTGTACGCAGGAGGTAAGCACTGCGGTTGCAAAGACCGCTAAGGCAATGTGAATCTTTTTCATAACAGTCGGTCTTTCAAGGTTAGAATTCGAAATAAGTGGCCTCCGGTTCGGTAGTCCCACTCGTCTTGTTGATGTTCTTCAATTCCTCCACCGTCACGTTAAAGGTCACGATACTGGCGCAGAAATTCTTCTCTAACGCCATGCCTGTCTCCTTCGAGCTTGGCGCGGAATACTTCCGTGTTTTTTTTGTTTTACGGATCATAGTATGTTGAGTTTTATGTTAAAACCGTGTTTTGGCAAACAATCCATAATACAAAATTAAGGACTTTTCTACAAAATCCCAAAGACTTTTTGAAATATAAACGAGCGTTTTTCTGTATTCGTTTAAACTGCATATATTCAATTGCTTGATTATTGTTATTTTTTTCGCCGTGGCGTATGGTAATAGTGATTAATTATCGCTTGTTTCCTTTCGGATTGTAAGGATATAGGGTCAAGGAAAATCACGTAAAAATTTGTGTGGATAAAAAATCTTTTTTAACTTTGTCCCCTAAAAATGTGGCCATATTGTGCTTGGTCATGTTTGGACGGCCTTGAAAACCCCTTCTCGAACGCGCAGAATGCGGTTCTCATAATGGCCCTTATAGGAAGCAAAGACTAACAATATAATCGATTATGAAGCGTAAAAAACAATTTGTCAGCCCTCGGGTTCTAGGCCAGGTGGAAGTCTGCCTGGAGGGGGATCTGTTAGTGGTTGGTGCATCGATGGAGTACAACGCGGATGTCATCACCTCTGCAGTAGAGAATGTTGACATCGATACCACTGATGGCACTTATGAGGTTTATTATGATTAAAGGGGGAACGACCATGAAGAACATCTGCAAAATCGTCCTGCTCAGCGCAGGAGTCCTTCTTTCTTTGACCGCATGTCAGAAAGGGAATGAGAATGGCGGTGCGAACGGCAAGATCGTCCATTTCGGCGCTGTTGCCGGAACTCCGGGAACGCGCACTGCTTTCAGCGGTGATATCGCGAACGGTTGGGAGCGTGTGGATTGGAAAGACGGTGACCAGTTAATGATTTGGAGCGACAACGCCGTTAACCGGGAGGGTCGTTCCGGCAAGTCCGCCGTCTATGACATCATCACATCGAGCATCTCCGCCCAGGGCACGGAAAGCCATGCCAAAATCAACCGTGCCGGTGAAGACGGTCTCTTGTTCCTGACGGAGGAGAGTGCTTATCAGTTTTGGGGCATCTATCCCGCTGACGCCTACACGACTCTGCCTACTGACGGTAATGTTTCCTTCGATATCCCTTCCATCCAGGATCCGGGTGACATGGACAATGCCGTCATGCTTGCCTATGCATCCATCCCCAGCGAGCAGCACGTGGACCTGCGATTCAATCCCGCTTACACGGCCTTCTCCATCCAGGTGGCCGCCGAGGAGGCGATGCAGATTACCGGCTTCCGGATGAAGTCGGTGGAGCGCAAGAACGGCACATTCACCTTCGGCCCTTCCGTGCTGAACGGGCAGGTCGCTGCAAAGGTGCAGGATGGTGTTTGGACCTATACCGTTCCTGAGGTCTCCAGCGATAACACCGTCACCTCCGTCTCCTTCACCTCTCCGCTGGAACTGACCATGGAGGAGGGCGCAGACAAGACCGAGCCGGTGACCTTCGTCTTCTTCGCGATGCCTGCTGACATCACCGCCCTGCAGCTGGAATTTGACACTGTCGTGGGAGAAAAGGCCGAAACCCGCAAGGTGACGATTTCCTATGCCAAGGCCGGTACCACCAGTGACGGTACTGCCTTTGCCAAGGGGGATCCGATTACGTTCAAGGCCCTCAAGAAGCATAATATCAAAGGTATCGTCCTGCCCAAGTCCGTCAACCATGACATCGTGCTGGATTTCCAGGTCATGCCGTGGGAGGATAGCGAGTGCACTGTTACTTACGGTCCCGACGCTATCGTGAATGCGGTCGCATTGGAGTTCGCCTCCGGAGCTGGTGTTACGGAGGGTGGCAGTCGCCGGCGTAACAACTACTTCGCCAACGCCACCGACCCGATCATTGCCTATTTCTCTGTTTTCACGCCTAATGGCGCTACTTGGAAGATCAAGGTTTCCGGCGATACCGATAAGTTTGCGGTAACGGGACTGACGGAGGGTTCAACCGCCTCTGAGGATGGTACCGAGATCACCGGTCCCGTGAGTGGCCGGGTTTTGTTCAAGATCGATCGCGTGGGTACTGTCACGGCGTCCGACCAGATTCAGTTGAACTTCTACGTGGTTACTAGCGATGGCCGCGAGATCAGTATCAACTCTGAGATAACCCGTCGGAATGCACTCACGATCACTGGCCAGGTTAAGAACCAATAATAGATGAGAAGGATTATGAAAAAGACTATTATATTTGCTGCCTTTGCAGCCCTTGTCCTGGCTTCCGCCTGCAGCGAGCGGGTTGATATCCCGGAACTCGTGGGCGAGAACGTCATATCCCTGGATCTCGTTTATGGCGACCCTGCCACAAGGGCGGACGGTGATGAACCCGCCACGACCCTTGGTGAAGGCCTTGAAAACGCCGTGAACTCTGTCCAGTACTTCTTCTATAACGACGTTACCGCGAATCCCATTTACAATAGTGGCCGGATTGAGAATCCGACGATTTCGGAGGACCTCAAGTATTCCGTCCGTCTGGTCGCCGGCGAGAATGGCGTTCCGGATCTTACCACGATGTTCCTGGACGGCACTTGCACTGTTTTCGCGGTGTTCAATATGCCTTCAGCAATCACCGCGGCTCCTCTGGCAACCGTCAAGTCCACTGCCTTAACCAACACCTTTGCCCATCAAGATGGTGTTGTGGGTGATTCGAGTGGCTCCGATTGGGTCGTTACGACGGACGCTGAAGCTGCGGACTATGACAAGTATTTTGTGATGGTCGGCGAACTGGCCCTGGCCCGTGAGACGAACAAGGATGCCGGCTACGCCGCCAAGGGAACCGTGGAGATGAACCGCGTTGCCGCGAAGATCGCCGTCGACCTCAAGATCAAGAAGGTGGTTACCGTCGGTCAAGGTGCCGCTGCCGAGGAATGGATTCCGATGCTTGGCGGCAAGCAGATTCGCGTCTATCCCAACTTCGTGACCAAAAACGCCCTTATCGGCGGTGCCTCTGAGACTCCGACTTACCCGACGACCCTCGACCAGTTTACCTACAAGGAGGTCGTCTACAATTCCGAAATCGGCTCCGCGTACGTCGACGAGGAGACCGACGAAGATACCGGCGACGACTATTACGTGATCGCCAGCCAGCAGGACTTCTACACCTATCCGATGACCTGGACCCGCGGCACCGACGTCGAGCCGTTCATCAAAGTGATCGTCCCTTGGCGCAAAGCGGATGGCTCTTCCCAGAAGGAAATCTATTATAAGATCATGCTTCCGGTTGAGTCGATTGAGGCCAACAAGTACTACAAGCTGACGGTGAACATTTCCATCCTCGGTACCGAGGGTGAGCCCGAGGTGACCCTGGAGCCGCTCTCCGCCCTGGTCGTCTCATGGCAGGGTGGCGCCCCCGTCAATGGCACGATTTCCGCTGCGAAGTACCTCGCTGTGGATAGGGGCGTTGTGACCGCCACTTCGAATTACGATACTGCTGAAGGTCGTTTCGATTTCTATACCTCTACTTCCGGTACCGATTTTGCCGCCAGCGATCCCGTGACCGTAAGGATCAAAGAGATCAAGCAGAAGAATCTGAAGAGCGGGAATTGGGAGTATCTCTATCAGGATTTCAATGCCAATACGACTCAGATTATGAATCGTGGATATACCAAGGACCAGGTCGATGCTGACTGGGTTAAACTGGTTGGCGACAATTATCTTGAGATTGGCCACCAGCTCAATTCCGATCTGACTTCGTCGCTGATGGATGTCACGCCGTACTACTATACGGTCGTGCTCAGCCTTCCTACGGATATTGATCCCAGTGGTGGATACAGCAAGACCGTCACCTTTGTCCAGTGGCCGGAGGTGTATGTCGTGGCGGATCCGAATAGTAATAACGGAGCTACGGGGAATGCGGGCATCTTTATTAACGGAAACAATACTAGTACAACCACATGGCATAAAGGTGACTATGAGAATTGGAATGGTGGAACTAAAAACAATTACGATCTTGGAGGATCGAACGGCGTGACTAGTTCCGCTGGTAATACAAACACCAATATGTATGTATTAACAGTGTCTGTCAGTGATTCTTATATCATTGGTGATCCGCGTACTACAGACGTCTCTGTTCCCGAATTCAGATATAGAGATGTTAGTCGTTCGAGTTCTTCTTGGTGGGGTTATACTTATACTTATGGTGATTGGGTGAATAACTATATAGGAGCAAAATGGACTGAGGATGCTTCCGTTAATAATCATGTATTAACTTATTATCATCCTGCATCCTCTGCGAATACAAGCACGATGATCGCTCCTAAAATCAGAGTTGCGTCATCATATGGTGTCTGCCAAACTGGAAGAACAGAAGAGGAAGCTATTCTTCGTTGTGCTACATATCAAGAGGACGGTATACCCGCTGGACGTTGGAGACTTCCAACATTAGCGGAGGTTCAGTTCATCAGTACCCTTTCGGCTTTGGGGCGTATTCCTTATTTGTTTGGATATAATGAAGGACAGAATTTCAATACTAACGCTTTTTATCAAACCGCAAATGGTATTATTCGAGTGAATAATGGAAATAAAGTAGCGGAATTGTATAATAATACCACAAATAGTCTTTCTGTCCGTTGTGTTTACGATGAGTGGTTCTGGGGCGAGTCTACGCCTCGTCCGGTTTCTGACAAGACTCAGTTCACTTGGGGCGACCGTAACTATTAATAGATAAGGAGGAACGAACATGAAAAAGATTTTCTACATACTTTCGATCGCCCTCCTGGGCGCAACATCCTGCTCCGTCAATGAGTTGGGTCAGCCGGAACCGGTGAATAACAACGGAAAGGTGACTTTCGTGATGGGCCTTGAGTTCCCGGAGGTGTTCATCGCCACCCGTGGTGCGATGGCCGAGAATCCGATTATCGACGACGTGCATGTTGCCGTATTCGGTAACGAAGGCTATCTCAACGAATATGTGAAGGCCGTGCCCTGC
>JAFYYM010000132.1 GCA_017557535.1 Bacteroidales bacterium
GAAGTCAGCTCGGGGAGATTTGCTGTATCTCGTTGAAAACGGAAGAATCAGGCCCTCCAAGTCATTGCAAGATGCCTTGTCGAATATGGTTTCCGGCGTCTCTGAGTTTACGCTGTTGGACGAGCAGGCCGTTTGTTACGACATGTGCTTGAGGACAATGGCTCAGTGCGCCGTGGATAAGAAAAAGCGGACCATAGTCATTCAGGGAGGGCCGGGAACGGGAAAGTCTGTTCTTGCGGTAAACCTTCTTATGAGTTTGATCAACAAGGGACTCAATGCAGCATATGTGACAAAGAACAGTGCTCCCAGACAGGCGTTCTTGTCCCTGCTGTCCGATAACAATGCCCGGCGGAGGGTTGATATCGAGCATCTGTTCCGCTCGCCTTTTGGCCTGAACAAGGCCAGGAGCAACGATTATGATTGCCTGATTGTCGATGAAGCTCACCGGCTTGTCAAAAAGATGTATGGAGATTGGGGCGGCGAGAATCAAGTGAAAGAGTGCATCAATGCTTCTGCGCTGACTATCTTTCTCCTGGATGAGGATCAGGCGGTGACGAAAAATGACATCGGAAGCGTCGATGAGATTCAGAAATGGTGTGATGCGCTCGGTTCCCGGATGATTCTGAACAAGGAGACGGTTCTGGTTTCGCAGTTTCGTTGTAATGGCAGCGATGCTTATATTCAGTTCATTGACGGGCTTCTTCAGCGGAATAAAGAGATTATCCCTATCGACTTATCCGAGTTGAACTATGATTTCCGCGTATTTGACAGTGCTACGGAAATGAGGGATGCCCTGCGGGAGAAAAACCAAATCAGCAATAAGGCCCGGATGGTAGCCGGCTATTGTTATGATTGGAATGTCAAGAATCGTCGGGGGGATTACGATATCGTCCTGCCGGGAGGATTCCGTGCCCGATGGAATCTCGCGAATGACAAGATTTGGGCGATCAATCCCTCATCTTTTGAAGAGGTCGGCTGCATCCATACGGCGCAAGGTCTTGAGTTTGAATATGTTGGTGTTATCCTAGGGAAGGATATCTACTATGATGCCACCAAAGGTGCCGTCATGACTGACAAAACGGCGATTTCCGCCGATGACCATTCTTCCGGAATACGTTCAGCCTCCGAACAAGATGCCGCCAGGCTTATCTTGAATACTTACAAGACCCTGCTCACGAGAGGCCAGAAAGGGTGTTACGTCTATTGTGAGGATGATGCTTTGAGAGCGTATTTCAAGTCGTTCGTGGCAAAATGCCACTCGTAGTACACCGACAGGCAGATATATGCCATCGTTATGTCCCATCCGGAGACCTTCGTCAAGGCTGACGGCCGAATTCGGCTGATGATATGAATGTGATGAGGAACCTTGCGTGGAACATTTTTACAGATTGATTGTCGGCTTGCAAAAGACCACTGGAGAGTACGTACAGTATTACGTGGGAAGTCAATAAAAAACAAAAGCCGTCAGGTAACGGCTTTCAAAGTGGGGCTCGGATCAAGTAACCTTGAAAGGGTTGTCGTCCCTTACGCGAATTCCCCTTCGACGAATCCTGTCGCAAAGTTAGTGATAATTCCGGAAATTACAACAAACAGCGCCCATAATGACCGATACCTTCACTCTTATCTCCCGGGACGGAATTAGGATGAACCAGCCGTTTTTGCTATCTTTGGGGTTGCAAAAGTTTGCGATTCCAAAGATATGAAAACGATGAGAAAAATCCTGGCCGTCGGGCTGGCTGTCCTGGCCGCCGTGGCGTGCCGTCCTTCCGGCGGGAA
>JAFYYM010000133.1 GCA_017557535.1 Bacteroidales bacterium
CACCAGAAAGAAATATTAAAACATCCCATAGCCATGACCGTCCATCAACTTTCCGTCTTCATCGAGAACAAGTCCGGCGCGCTCGTCCGCGTGCTCCGGCTTCTCAAACAGGCGAACATCCAGCTGATAGCCTCCACCATCGCCGATACCGCCGACTTCGGTATCTGCCGGATCATCTGCTCCCAGCCTGAAAAGGCTTGCGACGTCCTCAAGGAAGCCGGCGTGGCCGTCTCGCTGTGCGAAGTGTTCGCCGTCGAACTCGACGACCGTCCCGGCAAGGCCGCCGACGCCATCGAGCTTTTCGCAAGCGAAGGCATCAGCATCGCCTACCTGTACTCTTTCCTGCTGAACGGCAAGGGAGTCCTCATCTTCCGGACCGACAACCCCGGGAAGGCCGCCGAAGTCATCGTCGCCAACGGTCTCGGCGTCATCGAGGAGAAAGACCTCTCCCGTCTGCTGTAGGGGTGGCTTCCCTTGAAGCCGGGACTACCCGATGCAAGAAAAGCGGATTCCGAGGGTTTAAGGGTCATGAAAAACGGAATATCTCATCTTTGGAGACAACTGGCGGCCGTTATCCTGGGGCTGCTGGGCTTTTCGTCCTGTGAACGGATCGGCTGGGGATTGGACATGTACGGCGCGCCCAATGCGGATTTCAAGGCCCGGGGAAACGTCAGCGATGAAAATGGGAAGCCCATCGAAGGGATCCGGGTCGCCATCCGGCAGCATCGGCATTATGACAATACCCCGGGTGTCATCTATGACCAGAATGATTGGTACGAGAATGACACCCTTTATACCGACGACAAGGGGGCTTACCTGTTGACCCGGTCCGTGTTTGCGAGTCCGGACGACGTCAAGATTGTTTTCGAGGACATCGACGGAGAGGAAAACGGCGGAGAATATACATCTGCCGAAGCCACTCCGGAGATCACCCGGACCAAGAAAGGCGACAATGGTTGGTACGGCGGCGCTTTCGAGGTCCAGGCCGATGTAAGGCTGAAGAAGAAATCGCAGTAAATGGGGATTGCCTCGAAAAAGGAAAAAGCGTACCTTTGCATTGGAAAAAAGGAGCATTGTTCCCTATGCAGACGCTCAAGACAGACACACTGGAAGGAACGCTTCCCAGAGAGAACTGAAAAACAAGCAAATGAAAAGAATTCTCACTACCCTTGCATTGGCATGCATGACGTTTTTCGCGGTCGCGCAGAACAGTCCTTTCGGGATGAAAATGGAAATCGCCGAAGTCGGACAGGACGATAACGAGTATTCCATCTTCACCTACCAGGACCCGGACGGAGCCCTGGGGTACTACCTGGGCGTGGGACATGAGTTCGATCTGCTGCGAATCTTCGGCGACGACCTCTCGTCCTCCTTCAGCCTTGTCGATGAGACCGCCCTGGTCATGGGCGAAACCATGGATGATGCGTTCGCATTCCTCGATTCCCTCCTGGAACTGCTGGAGGAAGCCCCCGGCACTACGGCCGCTTTCCCTTGCCGCCTGACTACCGGGGCTGACCAACTCTTCGCGCCCTCCACGGCCCATGCCGTCGTGGTCAAGCGCTTCCTGCAGGCCAAACGCCTGAGCTTCCTTTTCGAGAGCGGCGGTCATACCGCCGAGGTCGACCTGACCAAATCGGCCATCAAGTCCCTCCGCTGGAACCTCGAACTATACCGGAAGCTGCACCCGAACGGGTAACAAAGCTTTGACACCCCGGAAGATGGAATGAGGAAGTTGCGGTTCGTTCCCAACCAGACCGTCTCCACCATCCTGGGCGGATTCGCCTTCTCTTGCTTCTGGGGCATCGGAGAGATGTTTCAGCAGGAGAAACGCGTCCTCCGGGGCTGGTTCCCGGAGAACCCCAAGCGGCACGACTATTATGTAGCCCTAAGGCAAAAGAAGGGATTGTAATCGCAACCGGGTTACAGGGGGGGCAAGAACAACCGCCTGTATACGGAAGGAATCTCTGCCAGGGGGCGCAACCCTCTCTACTCGGGCTGGATGTTCATCTGCATCGGCATATCCCTGTTCGCCGGCAACCTCTGGCTGCTTGTATTGCCCTTCGTCTTCTGGAGACTGATGGCATTCATGATGAAACGAACGGAAGAGAAGTGGCTCCACGACCTCTATGGTGCCGAGTACGACGCCTATTGCAAGCGGGTGAACCGTACTTGGCCGTGGTTTCCCGGGAAGTAATGGGCATCGAGTTATTCCTCCCTCGGAAAGTAGAAAGAAAGCTCTGAAAAGTAGAAAGATAACTTGAAGAAGTAGGGAGAAAACCACCATGACAACACAACCAGAGAAATGACTGTCTCAGTGCTCGTATAGGTCCATCGATTGGACCGGTACAAGCAAAAGCCAGCCGTGATGGCTGGCTTGTTTAGTAAACTATTATGATAAATTATCGAACTTTATGCGCGCGTTGTTGGCGCTGGAGTCGTTTTCAAATAGTATCAGAATGGACGAGATGAAAGATTCTTTGATTTGATACTTGTTTATATCATATAATTTTATTAGTTTTGCGAAAAAGATAGAGCATATGGAAATACCGTTCGTATATGGAAAAATCGTTTCGGACAACGATTTCACCGATAGGGAGGAAGAAACCCGGAAACTGGTCTCGAACTTCCTTTCCCAGACAAACACTGCCATCATTTCCCCTCGCCGATGGGGGAAGTCTTCGCTGGTTAACAAGGCGATAGAATCCGTTGCCAAATCGGACAACACCATTTTATTCGTGAAAATGAATGCGTTCAAGTGCGAGACCCCCCAAGACTTCTACGAATTGTTCGCAAAGCGTACTATCGAATGCATATCTTCCACGGCGGAAACGCTCCTTTCCAACGCAAAGGAATTCATCTCAAGGCTTTTGCCCAAACTATCCATCTCAGATCCGGCTGGCCAATACGAGATGTCATTTGGTATTGACCTAAAGAATAACCCTATCGGGGAGGACATCCTGGATCTTCCTCAGCAGATAGCAATGAAGCGGAGGAAAAAGGTGGTGGTTTGCATCGATGAGTTCCAGCAGATAGGGGAGTTTGCCGAGACGGATCGGTTCCAGAAGATTCTCAGGAGCCATTGGCAGGAACAAACGGATGTGGCCTATATCCTTTACGGGAGCAAGAAGCATATGATGCTCAACATCTTTGGAGAATATGGAAGTCCGTTCTACAAGTTTGGAGATTTGATGTTCCTTCCGAAGATATCCAAAGAAAACTGGGTCGCTTATATCAAAGACCGTTTCACGGAAACCAAGAAGTCGATTTCTGATGATGCCGCCGGACATCTGGCCGATTTGGTCGAGAACCATTCCTACTATGTCCAGCAGCTGGCTCAGTATGCCTGGCTCCGAACGGATAAGGTTTGTTCAGAAGAGATTGTCGATGCCGCATTCCAGGGAATGCTCGATTCACTGAACCTTCAGTTTGTCAACCTGATGGACAGTATGACGGAAAAGCAGCGGAGTTTTCTCTGTGCCGTCAGCGACGGTGTCAAGAATCTTTCTTCCGTTGAGACTCTTTCTCGTTACCGGCTTGGAACAAGCGGGAATATCCGCATCATTAAAGGAGCGCTTAAAAAGCGGGATTTGATTGAAGAGACCGGTCACCAGGTTGAAATCCAGGATCCGTTGTTCAAGCAATGGATTCAGAGGGTATACAAAAAACTATGATTTTCGGTAGACCACGCTGGTCAGAAACAGAAGCTCGGCTTCTGTAGCGAATGCTTTGCCATATACTTTGTCACCTCTTTTGAAGGGTGAATCAGTACCTAAAGCTTTCAGGGCGATGGAAGCAGATGCTTTTGCAGCGTCGTAGTGTCCCATTGCATCATATAACAGTGCTCCGCTGAGTCCTAATTCGTAGTATTCATGAGGGAACACAAGCCGGTCGTCTGCTTTCTCTAATTGCGAATAGCAATCTGGGTAATCTTCCTCGTGTTTGGTAAGAACCGCAGTTTTGATGTATGCCATGACAGCATGCCTTTGACCAGTTGTCATACTTTCATCATAAGCAATGGCATTTTTATAACACTCAAACGCTAAGTCCAATTTCTCTTGGGTGTAGTAATAATAGTCGCCCAAATTGACATACGCTTCAAATTTGCTGAATATTACGGCTTTATTGTCAGGATAATCATTCAGCAATTCTTTCATTAAGGAGATTCCAACTTCTTGACTGGAAATGTCTTTAGATGATAGCAGAATGTTGCCTTGTATCCGTAGATACTGTGCTTTATGGAAAAGCTGCCTTGAACGATTCAGCCTCTCTCGAAAAGCGGAATCGATTTCATCGTTCCACGACGTGTTCCTATACCAATCCTCTCTTCCCATAAAGCCAAAAGTTTATTCTTGATTCTGTGTAAGCCATTTCCTAAGAATAGATAGTTATAAGAAACACAAATACAAAAAGAGGAACTATCAGTTAGATAATTCCTCTGTTTAGTAGACTACACAGGTAAAAACTCGAACCTTTTGGAGGATTTCAGGAAAGTTGAAAGATTTGCGCAAAGTGTCGGGCCTGCTCGTTATTCCGACGGTTATTCCGACATTTATTCCGACATGAAAAGTAGTAAGAAAACCAGAAATAGTAGTAAGAAAACTTGAAAAAGTGGGGAGAAAATCATATCTTTGCAAAGATAAGTGGCTAAGACCATGACTAAGAAGGAGCAATTGACAACTCTTATTGAGCGGTATAAACAATTGGGAATCGACACACAGATAGATTACGAGAAGTTCTATCTGTATTCCATCATTACCCATTCCACCGCTATCGAAGGGTCGACGGTTACGGAAATAGAAAACCAGCTTCTCTTCGACGAGGGAATCACCGCAAAGGGGAAACC
>JAFYYM010000134.1 GCA_017557535.1 Bacteroidales bacterium
AACATCCTGTCCTACGAGGAGCAGATGCGGGCGGCTTACGCCGACAGCAAGAAGATGCGCAATACGATGGCCATCGGCGCCGTGTTCTCTCTGCTGATTGCGCTGCTGGGCCTCATCGGTTTCATCCGGGATGAGAGCCTGCGCAGGAGTAAGGAAATGGCCGTCCGCAAGATCAATGGCGCTACCACCCGCGACATCCTGAGTGTCTTTGCGACGGATATCCTGAAGCTTTCCGCAGTGATGGCCGTTCTGGCTTGTGTGGGTGCATTCTTTGTGGCCCGCAAGTGGCTGGAGCAGTTTGCCGAGAAGGTGTCCCTGAATCCACTGTACTTCATCGGCGGGGCGCTGCTTGTGCTGGCCATCGTGCTTGGTGTGGTGGTGCTGAACTGCCTGAAGATTGCCCGGGAGAATCCGGTGGTGTCGCTGAAGAATGAATGATTAGGGCTTCATAAGCACAGTTAAACATAAATACTTTCTATCCGGAAGCTAGGCGGGGCCTGGGAAGGTCCTGCCTGGTGGACGGAAAAAAAGTGTAACTTTGTAAGCAGTATTTCGGCCTTGTGTGTGTTTAATAGTTAAAACGAGGACAAAAGATGAAAAGCATTCTGAGAATATCAATCTTCGCGGCGCTGCTGGTGGCAGGGCTCTGCGGATGTGAGAAACTGTTTCCGGAAATCAATCGGGACAATCTGGAGGGCTCCTGGCAGAAGGAGTTTGATAAGGGTGTCCAGGATGCCGGGCTGGTAATTTGGGACTTTTCTGATGAGAGTGTTTCGGAGAATGAGGTCTGGAAAGTATTGAACATCTACGTCTCCGATGTTTTTACCGGGGATTCGGAGGCCAAGTATATCTACGTATGGCACCAGAACGGCTATGGCGGCGTTGGCGGTTCCACTCCGGAGTTGTATCTCTATGAGCTTGACCATGATTTCATGGCGGAGGACGGAGAAACGGCCTTCACGCCCGCAGCGCGATACTATGTTGAAGAATGCACGAAGGATAAACTTATGCTGCGTCGGATCGAGGTGAACGTGGATGGACCGAACCTGTTGGAAAACGAGGTGACGTTCAAGAAGATGGGGTTGTATACGAAGTAGATTCTTCAGCTTTGGCTGACAAAAGAACTGCCGTCATCCTGTGGGGTGGCGGCAGTTAGTATTTGCACGATTTTTGTGAAAATTTTGCTGGTTCAAAAAAAGTTTGTACCTTTGTCACATCTCATTGACCAAGTTGTCAAAGGAGGTCTCGGGATCGTCGAAAGGCGGTCCTTGTTTTTTTATTGGGCCTGTCCCTCCTCCTCGGGGTCCGGCATTCGGGAAATGATGTCGCTGACCAGTTCATCAGGAGTGAAATCGCGCCCCACCCTTTCTTTCCACTCCTCGTACTCCTTCAAACGCTTCTTGGCATAGTTGGGAGAATCACCATAGAAAGCGGTCAGGAGACGGACATAGCGGCGGTGAACATACAGGATGACAAAGTAATCGTCACCGTTATCAACGTCCAGCCAGATGCAAATACGTCTTCCGTTTCGTCTTTCAGACTGCTCCCAGAAACGCAAGCCAAGAGCCTCGGTCCGTTCAACGGTTGGACGCGCCCAGGGCATACGTTCACATCTACGGAGATCCGGCAAGCGCTCATCTTCTATGTTGCCCTTATGCGTCATGTGATAGAAGGCATACGGCCTTTCCTGAAATGCAGGATGGTATCTCAGGTGTAAGCGATGACTTCCAAATTGAGCCTTGTGAAGCATAAAGTCATGGAAGAACACTTGATATACAGCGTCAATATAGGCAGAATAGTTTCCGCCAAAATCCTCCAGACATATCATCTGGGGAAGAGTATCCAAAGCTACAGCCATTAGTTGTTCCTTGACTTCCAAATATAGATATTGACCTTCTCCTCCTTGTACAGAGTACTCTGCAGAAGGCTGTAACCACTCCTCTCACGAATCCGTTCAATGACGGCAAGTTTGGCCTTACTGCCGGATAAGCCCCGGTTGGCATAGCAAACTGCACCGGCAAGGAAATCGGCCAACTCCACCAACTCTACTTCGTGGGACCGGACCTGCTGGATTCTCTTTACGACGTCTCGATTGAAGTCATAGACAGACTTGTTGAGGTGTTCCTTCAGGTTATTTACCTTTTTCTGTCCGCGGGTATCCTTAATGTCCAGGTAAACCTCGTAGGATGCCTTCGGGTCAATGATGGTCTTGAGGAGATCGAAATACAGTTTGTAGTACAGGGAATCGTGGGAAGAACTCTGCAGCTTTAATGAAGATTTATCAGGAACCACTACAGAACGGAAGTGAATATCCTGGTTGTCAAAGAAGTAGTTTACGACATCCAGGTAATAATCCAACTTGGCCGGGGAAACGGCGTTCCATTTCAGTTCGCAAGTTGGCTTCAGGCCATGCTCGACCTTGATTTCCCGAAGACGTTTGAATATCCCGGCTTTCTCTTCAGTCGGACACCAAACGGCCCCCAGGGCCATCTGAGGGATACCGTCGTGCTCGAGATGGCAGGTTTCGTCGCAATATATCGAATACTCCATATACGATAATTCTTTTGTCGCTACAAAGTTAGCATTCTTTCTGTTCATTTCTAATATCATTGGTTTCTCTTTGGCACTTTTGGCATTATTGGCATTTTGGGGAGGTGTCGAAAGTGCCAAAAGTGCCAATCGTGCCATAGGGGGTTAACGATAACGTTTCTCATAGAAGCCGTGGGTAATCTTACGGAATAGGCTGGTGGAAAGCCATCTTTTGAAGGATCTTTCCGCCATTCCGTAGCGCTCGGCTATCACTAGGCCGGTGCGGGTCTCGAAGCTCTGGGGCAGTTCGTCATAGATGGTCTTCTGCATCCCGGGGAGTTCATCGACGGGAGAGCTGAGGAACTTGCGGTGAGCCTTGATGCCGCAGGCGATGAAGTAGTAGCTGAGGGCGATGGCGCCGCGCATACTGTCTTCGCTGACCTCGAGGAGCTTGGATTCCTTGCAGCCGAACTTGAGCACTTCCAGTACCAGGGCGAAGCGGCCGCAGTAGCGGTCCATCTTGGTGGCCAGGCCGGCGAAGCTGCTGCCGCCATTGTTCTTCTGGTCGCTGAGGTTGTCGAACCATTCTTTGTAGAGGGCCTTGGCTCCCGGGGAGAGTTTCACGACCTTGGGCGTGCCGTCGAAGGGCAGGGACAGGATTCGCTGGATAATCTTGGTCCAGTTGGCGGCTATGCGCTCGTCTATGTCCACGTCGTTGAATTTGGGGTATGGGACTTTCTCCGGATAGGCGAAGAGCCATCGGTCCACGAAGCCGTTCTGGATCTTGCCTTTGGCGAAACTGGGAAGGATTTCAGGCTGGATGCCGCCGAAGACGCCGATGCAGGTGTCGTTGATCTTGACGGGGTCGGCGCCTACGCGGTTGACGGTGACGCCTCCTCCGGCGAAGAGCTGGGTCCACATCTGCTCGTCGGCTCCGCTGCGGTATTTGTTGAAGCTGTAGATGAAGCCTATGAGTTCGTCGAAGAAGACGATGAGGCCTCTGGGGTTGGCCTTGTGCTGGCGGACCAGGACTTCGGGGGTGAAGTCGCTGAGGATGTACTGCTGGTACAGGGGCATCTCCAGTTTGGGATTGCGCTCCTTCAGGGGCTTGAGGAATTCGGCATCGTAGAGGGCCTTCTCGCTGACATAGCGCTCGTACTGTTCGTCGTCTTTCTCCCGGATGGGGGCCAGGGCAAAGTCGAAGCAGCTGGTCTTGTTGGTGCCGCGGCCGCCGACGATGGCCAGGTACAGGAGGGGCTTCTCTTTCCAGCCCATCTGCATCTCTACGACTGTGGCGTTTCCGCAAGAGAGGGCCGCGACGAAGAGCAGGCAGGGGGCAATGTAGTCGATGGGGAAAT
>JAFYYM010000135.1 GCA_017557535.1 Bacteroidales bacterium
CCACATTCTTGGAGCCGCAGAAAAAACATTTTTTTAAGCATATCAATGATAATCTTCGCAAATATAAGAATATCAATTGATTGTGCGGATTTCATCACCCGAAATGTCTATTAGCCCGATATATCTCATGATGGCGGCGGATGTCATCGATGGCAATCTGATATCCTTGTCTCCTGGCATATTCCACCATTGACTGGATAGTTGCCGGCTCGTCGTCATAAGAGCCGATGTGCATGCATTGCACGCAAAGGCCCTCATCGTAGCGGAAGAACTCCACCTGTGAGAAATCCTTCTTCTTCTTTCTGGTCGCTTCGCTGATGGCCCAGTGAACATCTTTCTCCGTGATGAAATCGGGTAGCCGGATCATCGAGATGAAACAGAACCCTTCTTTGTCGGCATAATCTATCTCGCCATCCTCTGCCCACCATAGACCTTCGAGCGGAGGGACGACATACTCGAAGAATCCCTCTATCCGATAATCGCTCTTGTAACTCATCTTCAAGGTATATGCTATGCCGTAGAGCTGCTCCAGAGCTTGTTTATAGGCTCCCCCTTCTTCGTTCGGATTACCCTTGCCACGAACTGCCAGGAAGTTCATGACGGACACCGTCACGATGGTCGGCGTGGCTGCCGGGAGATAGAACTCTTTAAACTCTTTTTTGAAATCAAATGCCATAATAATCAGCTGTTTAACTCGAAGAAATAGAAATCCGTCCAGCCGGTATTCTCGGCATAGAGATTCTGCTTGCCCTTGTACTCAAAGCCCAAACGCTCATAAACCTTATGGGCGGGCTTGTTGGAGGCAAGAGCATCGAGTCGGACGGATTTCATTCCCTTTGCTTTGGACAGGTCAATGGCTGCCAGGACCATATCGGAACCAATGCCGGTACTCTGCCTGTCAGGATTGACAGCAAGGATATGGATAACGGCAACCTCGTCGTCCTGAACCTTTTTTGACCATTCGATAGCATGGTAATCCTCACCTTGATACATCGTGACGGCCATCACTCCTTCAATGACACCCTGCTCTTTGTACAGGTACATGCTCCCTTCCTCGATATAGGCCCTAATGCTCTCTTCCTTGGGGTGCTTCCCCTTCTGCCAGCGGGCATACTTTTCCACATTGGGCGTACGCTCAATCACATCATCGTAGAAAGCGATGATGGAGAAGAAATCACCAGGGTTTGCTCTTTGAAGAATCATTTATTAAAGATACGACATTATCTGTCTTGAAGCAAGACGACGGTCAGCGAGCCTTTGCTCAGGCTTTCTCCACCGGCACCTGGATGATGGTCAGCCATTTGTCGGCATCTTCCTGGTTCCACATACCATCGACATAACAGGCTCGGGGCGCTCCGACGATGCTGTAGCCCTCCTTTTCCAAGAAGGCGAAAAGGTCCAGATAGGACTGATACAGCCTGTCATACGGGCCGAAGACCTTCAGGCAGGCGGCCAGCGGCACCTCCGGGATCTCCTTAAACTGGATGATGGCAGAGTCGGCGCCTTTCTTTGTCACCTTCTCGCAGTATTCGATGTCGATGTCCTGCGGCTTGTAGCCGCCGTGCTCGATGGTGTAGCAGTAGCCGGGCTCCGGACATTCGCAGCCCAGACGAGCCATTTCCGGGCCAATGACCTCGCAGCAGAGGCGGCCGAGATCCTGGAAGGAAGGGATGATGGTGCGATGGCTGGCCACCGTAATGGCAGGCAGCGCTTCAAAGTAAACTTTTTCCATTTTGTGCAATTTCTTTTGGGAAGCCACCACCGCCCGCAGCATGCGCTGCCGCTCCTTCAGAACCGCCAGTTCCTCTTCGCACGCAAGTATCTTCTGCTCAAGCGATTCCACCGAAGGAAAATGGCTCTCTTTATCCCACAGGTCCCGAATCTCTTCCAACGAATAGCCGAGACTTTTGAGCGTGGTGATGCTCTGTATCTTCTGCAGCTGCCCCACGGCATAATAGCGATAACCCGTGTCCCGGTCCACAATCTCCGGGACCAGCAGGTCAATCTCCTCGTAATGCCTGAGGGCCCTTACGGTC
>JAFYYM010000136.1 GCA_017557535.1 Bacteroidales bacterium
AAGGCTGCGAACCGTGACAAGATGAAGTTCTACCTGATGTGGGCAAACCATAACGTGGACAACAGCTGGGACACCCGTATAGGTGGCGAGAATATCATCTGGAGAGGTGGTGTGGACCGGGAGGAGTTCGAGAAGATCTGCAAGAGGAATATCGAGATGTTCTTTAAGCAACCTAACTACTACAAGATTGACGGCAAGCCCGTGTTCATGATTTATGAGGTGACAACCTTCATCGAAGGTATCGGAGGCGTTGATAGGGCTGTTGATGCTTTGAAGTGGTTCCGCCAAGAGGTGAAGAAGGCTGGTTTCCCCGATCTTGAGCTGCAATTCACGATGTGGGATAGCCAGTTCAATTACAGTGGTGTGGACGACGCCAAGACCAAATCCGAGCGTCCTCGTGACGAGTTCGCCCGTAAGCTTGGATTCAACAGCATGTCCCATTACCAGTTCTGCCATTTTATCTGGATGGATGATGACTATCAGAACATCCTAGATAAGGCATATGAGGAGTGGGACAAGTTGGATGCGGAGTTCACCATCCCGTATTACCCTCACATCAGTATCGGTTGGGACAACAGTCCTCGTTTCGGGGATAGCGCTGTGGTGAAGGAGAACACTCCCGAACGCTTTGAGAACGCTCTCCGCAAGGCCAAGGCTTGGGTTGACGCCCGCCCGGATCTGCATCCCCTTATCACTATAAACTCATGGAACGAGTGGACTGAGACCAGCTACCTCCAGCCGGACGATATATATGGCTACGGTTATCTTAACGCTGTAAAGAAAGTATTTGTAGATGAATAGATTCTTTAGATTATTGGCTTTGGCGGTCATCGTTGTCTCATGTAAGACAGAGGCACCTGTTCCCAATGGCAACACTTGGGGAGACACGGGAGATGGCCGTTACCTGAATCCGATTCTGGCGGCTGATTATTCCGATCCGGATGTCATCCGTTTCGGTAGTAAATACTATATGGTAGCCTCAGACTTCCATTTTATGGGCATGCAGGTCCTCGAGTCGGACGATCTGGTGAATTGGACACTGATAAGCCAGATATACGACCGTTTTGACAGGCCGGGATGGAATGAGATGGAGCATTATGGCCAAGGGTCGTGGGCACCAAGCATCAGGGAGCATAAAGGCAGGTTCTATGTCTATTTCTGCACCCCTGACGAGGGCCTGTTCATGAGTTCAGCGGAAAACCCGACCGGGCCTTGGGAGCCGCTTCACTGTGTCAAAGCGATAGCCGGATGGGAGGATCCTTGCCCGTTCTGGGACGAGGACGGTACGGCCTATCTCGGACACAGCAAAGTGGGTGCGGGACCAATTATCCTCCACAAAATGTCTGAAGACGGACAGGAATTGCTCGACGAGGGAGTCACCGTTTACGAAGGACCTGTCGCGGAGGGTACCAAGTTTCTTAAATACAAAGGATATTACTACCTCAGCATCCCTGAGGGTGGAGTTGGCGCTGGATGGCAGACAGTTCTCCGTTCCAAGGATATTTATGGCCCCTATGAGAGGAAGATTGTCCTGGAGATGGG
This sequence comes from Bacteroidales bacterium, assembly GCA_017557535.1. Taxonomy (GTDB): domain Bacteria; phylum Bacteroidota; class Bacteroidia; order Bacteroidales; family UBA932; genus Cryptobacteroides. The sequence goes on from JAFYYM010000136.1 coordinate 1,543, forward strand.
AATTACCGGAATCAACGGGCCACATCAGGGCGCCATAGTGGATACTCCTTACGGAGAGTGGTGGTTCCTGCATTTCCAGCAAAGGGATCCTTTAGGACGAGTGTTACATCTGCAGCCGATGTGGTGGGAAGACGGATGGCCGGTAATTGGCGAAGATTATGATGGAAACGCCGTTGGCGAACCTGTCGAGGGCTGGGCCAAACCAAAGACCAAGAAGAAGACCGCACCGTCCCTACCTGCTTCTTCCGATGATTTCAGTGGTTCCGAGCTTGGATTGCAATGGCAGTTCAACCACAATCCCGTCGACGAATCCTGGTCACTTACCAGGCGCCCCGGATTCCTTGCGATTGACGCTTTGAAGGCAGAGTCTATCTGGAAAGCGCGTAATACGGTCTCCCAGAAACTGATGGGTTTCGAAGGCACATATACCACCTGCCTGGATTGCTCATCCCTGGCGGAAGGACAGTTCGCAGGTCTGGCCTGCATGGGGAGAAATAACGATCTTGTCGGAGTCACGGTCGAAAACGGAACAAAATTCATCACATTGGAGGATGAAGACGGAAGAAGGAATATCTCCCCTTTGGATTCCGGCAAGGTTTGGCTAAGGTTGAAGTTCGATTCCAACGTAAATATATTCATTTTCTCCTACAGTATTGATGGTGAGACATTCATATCTGCGGGACAGATATTCACGGCATGGTTCGGATTCTGGAAAGGAGCTCGTCCGGCACTGTTCAGTTTCAACACCATCGAATCCTCGGGGACGGCGTATTTCGACGATTTCGTATATCAAAGAGACAAATAAAGAGATGAGGCGATTCTTCATTGTTTTGACGATTCTTGTTCTGGCATCTTGCGGAAGGACAATGGAGCCGATTGACACGAGCGACCTTATGAGCGACACCTGGGTGGCGACGGATGCTCTAGGAAGGCATATGCCTCTCATCGATTCCGTCGGTCAGGTCAAGACTGATCATGTAAGGGCCGCGGGAATATTCTATATCACATGGCATGGGGCTGGAAACCACAATCTTTCAGGGCCTTACACTGATGTGACCAAGATTCTCGCGGAGGATCCTTCCGCCCGGTTGGACGAGAACCATCCGTTGTGGAAGTACGGTAGCTATCACTGGGGAGAACCTGAGATGGGTTATTTCCTGAGCCAGGACGAGTGGGTGATACGAAAAGATATCTCTATGCTCCAGGATGCGGGAATTGATGTCCTGGTCATGGACGTGACCAATGGCGTTTGCTATTGGGACGAGTGGGAGCTTCTTTTCACCACAATGATGAAGATGAGGGAGGAGGGCAACCGCACTCCCGGGTTCGTGTTCTGGTCATATAACAATAACCCTGTGAACGTGGTTAAGTCGTTGTATGAGAAATACTACAAGGTGGGTAAATTCTCGGATCTCTGGTACTATTGGGATGGCAAACCCCTGCTACTTTACAATGCTGATCCTTCTGTTGATGCGAACGGGAGCTACGAGGCCAAGGCTTCAGACTATCCTCCTGAGATCTTTGATTTCTTCACTCTGAGGAATATGTGGTGGGGCTATTACGAATGGGGGAAGGACCATGAGCACGGGCCGGATCGCTATATTGGCACTGAAGACAACTGGAGCTTCGGCTACAGCATGAATGATGAACACTTGATGGAGATGTCGCCCGAGGAACTCGCTTCCAAACATGATGGTAAAGTCGAAGAATGTGCAGTGACTCCCGCACAGCACCCTCTCGGAATGAAAGGTCTCCCCATGGGAGTCGGGAAATCCTGGTCCAAAAAGACCGGAGAACCTCCTCTGGATGAATATGATATGCCTGCTGACGGCATATCGGGGAAAGGTATATATTTCCAGGAGCGTTGGGACGATGCCCTGGCTGTCGATCCTCCTTTCATATACCTCAATGACTGGAATGAGTGGACTGCCGGGAAATATGATTTCGGAGGGACTTGGTTCCTCGGCAGGAAGAACAGTCACGTTGTTTTCGTGGACCAATACAACGCTGAGTTCAACCGTACCATTCAGCCCATGAAGAATGGCTACACCGATAACTACTACATGCAAATGGCCCAGAATATCCGTCGCTACAAAGGAGTCCGGCCCATTCCTGTCAACAAGGGATTCGGAAAGATCAGCATAAATGGACGGTTCAGGGATTGGGATAGGATCGGTGTGTATTACCTGGACACACGTGGAGACGTGACTTTCAGGGATGCGGACGGATATGCTGGCTTGCATTACACTGATTCCACGGGCAGAAACGACATCCAGGTGAGCAAAGTCGCTTTGACAAAGAACGGGGAGGTCTGCTTCTATGTTCGCTGCGGATCTCCTTTAACGACTTCTTCTGATCCGGACTGGATGCTTCTTCTGATTGATTCTGACCAGGATTCCTCCACGGGTTGGTATGGCTATGACTTTATCGTCAACAAGAAGGTCGTGGACGGGAAACACACTACCGTCATGAGTTACTCCGACGGAACATGGAAAGAGGTGGCAACTGTCTGTTATGAAGTGTCCGGAAATGAGATGGAACTCGCTATTCCGGCATCAATACTTGGGGTCGGTGGTGATTCTGTGAGTTTTGATTTCAAATGGGCGGACAACGTGGGTGAATTGATAGACCCGATCTCCCTTTGCCTTCATGGAGACACCGCTCCGAACAGAAGGTTCAACTATCGTTTTATTTTTGAGAAATAATTGATATACAATTAATTCTAACCACATTATGAGGAGGTTTTTGATATTCATTTGCCTACTGTCCACACAACTTCTTTGCGGGCAGGAAAGGGTGAATACGCTTTGGTATCGCCAGGCGGCGAAAGACTGGAATGAGGCGCTTCCTGTCGGCAACGGAAGGATTGGGGCGATGGTTTATGGTAATCCGTGGAACGAGACTATCCAACTAAACGAGGAAAGTCTCTGGGCCGGATGCCCCGCTGACGGCAACGCTGATGCCGCCGCTGTCATGCCAGAGATCCAGAAACTGTTGTTGGAGGGTAGGATAGCAGAGGCGAATGCTATGGCTCAAAAGGAATTGGCGGGGGATCCGATGAGAATTCGCTCCTACCAGACTTTCGGAGATTTATTAATAGATTTCTTCGACAGGGGCTCTAATGATGCCAATGGTTTCTATCCTGATGGGATAACAGGTTATGAGCGTTCCTTGGATTTGATGACCGGAATCTCCTCCACGGTGTTTTCCGCCGGAGGCATCAGGTTTTCCAGGGAAGTGTTCGCCTCGAGACCGGACGACGTCATTGTGGTTAAGATTTCAGCTGACCATCCGAGAGCGTTGACTTTCAAGTTGAGTTACGACCGGGTTGAAAACGCTGGTGTCCGGCCTGACGGACCATCATCGCTCGCGGTTCTCGGCCAGATTATCGACCTGCCGGATAACGGCCAGGGGGCTCCTGGAGCTCACATGCGTTTTGCCGGGAAGATAAAGGCCTTGAACAGAGGAGGTTCTGTTACCGCCGTAGGTAATTCCATATTCGTGGATAAAGCTGATGAGGTCGTGATCTTGGTGGCGATGAACACTGACTACAATTTCAGCAAGCTCGACTTTGACCGCTCCATTGATCCGACCTCTCTTTGTGAATCCAGGATCAACGCGGTAGAGGGAAAGAGGTTCTCCGATTTGAGAGATAGCCATGTTAAAGATCATCAGTCCGTTATGGGAAGAGTGTCCCTTACTTTGGGAGATCCTTCCATGTCGGAGGTGCCGACTGACGAGAGACTCGCCAAGATGAAAGAAGGGAAGTCAGACCCAGCTCTCGCAGCCCTGTATTTCCAGTATGGACGTTACTTGCTCGCGGGTTCCTCCAGCCGTCCCGGAAAGCTTCCGGCAAATCTTCAGGGAATCTGGAATCAGGAGATCAATGCTCCATGGAACGCTGATTACCACACCAACATCAACATCCAGATGAACTACTGGCCCGCTGAGGTCTGCAATCTCTCCGAGACTGTCCTCCCTTTCTCAGACTGGATCAACGCCATCCGGGTGCCGGGCCGGGTTACGGCTAAAAAGACTTTCGGAGCGGAGGGTTGGACCGTGAACCACGTGGCCGATCCATTCGGCCACACTTCCATCAGTGACGGTGTCGGCTGGGGCACTTTCCCTATTGCCGGGCCTTGGTTGACCCTGCACCTGTGGGACCACTACCAATTCACCTGCGACAAGGAATATCTCCGGACCCAGGCGTATCCGGCAATGAAAGAGGCCGCCGAGTTCCTTCTTTCTTTCATGGTCACAGACAAGAACGGTAATCTTGCCACCGCCCCGTCAAATTCTCCAGAGAACGCTTATAGGATGCCGGATGGTAAGACGTTCAACCTGACATATTCGGCCACGATGGACATTGAGATAGCGATGGAATTGTTCCAGGCCTGCATTGACGCTTCCGATATTCTCGGAGATGATATAGAGTTCATGGTCCGTGTCAAGGATGCCATGTCAAAACTGCCCCCTATCAGAATCGGGAAGCGATACGACACAATCCAGGAGTGGATAGAGGACTATGAGGAGGTCGAGCCCGGCCACCGTCACATGTCCCATCTGTTCGGCCTTTATCCCGGCACGGTCATAACTGACAAGAATGCTGAGTTGTTCGCCGCCGCGAAGCGCACCATCGAGCGCAGACGCAAGTACAATGAGGATCCTGTCACCCGCCAGGGATCATATACAGGATGGAGCAGGGCATGGCTGATAAATTTCTATGCCCGTCTGAGGGACGGGGAAGAGGCGGGAGCGAATGTGGACGCATTGCTTTCAAAGTCCACTCAGAACAACCTGTTCGACACCCATCCTCCGTTCCAGATTGACGGAAACTTCGGAGGTACCGCCGGCATTGCCGAGATGCTTCTCCAGTCACATGCTGGCGAGATCCATCTTCTTCCCGCATTGCCCTCGGCTTGGAGCGACGGTTCTGTAAAGGGCTTGAGGGCTAGGGGTGGTTACACTGTGGACATTGCCTGGAGGGACGGAACTCTCCTGTCCGCGACGATAACTCCGGATAATACGGGCAAATATACTGTCCGTTACGGTGACAAAAAGAAGAAAGTCAGTTTCAAGGCGGGGAAGCCGTTCATTTTTAAATATTAAACCATGAAATATTCAGTTAAGATATTGGTTATCGCCGCCGTGGTTGCCATGGCTGTCCAGGGCTGCTCGGACAAGGATGGTAAATACAAATACCAAGACAGTTCTCTGCCTGTGGAGAAGAGGGTTGAGGATCTCCTCGGAAAGATGTCCGTCGAAGAGAAAGTGGACCAGATCAGTGCCCAGTTGCTCTTTCCCGATGAATGGGACAAGAGGAATTATGCGAAGGGGCACGTCCGCAATCCGGGCCATTTCCTCCCGGATGCAGGCCGTAATGCTGACCCTAAATCAGCCGCTGAAGTCATAAACGAGGACACCCGCCTGTCCATCGAGGCCAACCGCTGGGGGATTCCTGTGCTTCAGCACGGAGAGGCCCTGCATGGAGCCCAGAGCTGCTATGCCACCTGTTTCCCGAACAGCATCGGCATGGCCGCGACCTTCGATGATGATCTCTATTACCGAGTGGGTCAGGTGGTCGCGGAGGAGCTCAGGGCAGTCGGTGTGCGTCAGGTGTATGCCCCTGTTGTCAACATCACCAGGGACCAGCGCTGGGGCAGGACCCAGGAAAGCTACGGGGAGGATGTCCTGATGAACTCTGTCATGGGCGTTGCTTATACCAAAGCCCTCGAGGAGGGCGGAGTTGTCGCTTCCCCGAAGCACTTTGTGGACAATTATGGAGAAGGCGGACACGATTCGTTCGCTTCCACAACCTCGTGGAGGGTGTTGCGCGAAGTTTATCTGGAGCCTTTCAGGGCATGCGTCCAGGAAGGCGGGGCCCGGGGAATAATGGCTTCCTACAATTCAGTGGACGGAAAACCTTCCAGCTGCAACAGCTATCTCCTGAAGGATATATTGAAGGACGAGTGGGGATTCAAGGGAATCGTGGTCTCCGACTACGGTGGAGTGGAAGGAGTGTGTGGAGGACACAAGATGGCCGAGACGAATGACGATGCCCTTGCCCTGTGTCTAGAGAATGGATTGGATCTGCAGTTGGCCGGTACAAGCGAAGGCCTTTTTGACCTTGTGAAGGAAGGGAAAATCAGCCGGAAAACCTTGGACGAGGCTGTCAGAAGAGTGCTTAGGATCAAGTTTGAGCTAGGTCTTTTCGAGGAGCCTCTCGTGGATCCTGACAAGGCAGCCGAGATTGTCCGCAGCCAGAAGAACAGACAGGTCGCTTATGAGGCCGCTTCCAAGGCGGTGACTCTTCTCAAGAATGACGGTATTCTTCCTCTCAAGCCAGGAAGTGTAAAGAGGATAGGAGTTTATGGTCCTGCAGCCGATATCGTGAACCTTGGCGATTACAGTGGCCCTAGGCAAGGTTGGAAAGGCGACGGTGTGACTCCTTTGCAGGGACTTAAAGAAGCGTTCAAGGGGACTGCCGATGTGATTCTCAACAAGCCCGGACAAGAGGTCGCCTCCCTTGCGAGGACATGCGATGTGCTATTCTTCTTCCCTGCCATCACAGAGGACGAGGGTGCGGACCGCAGTAGTTTCAAGTTCCCTTCGGCACACGTGAAACCTCAGTCAGGCGAGTCACATGCCGTTATCATAGATGATACTAAACTGACCACAATCGATATTGATCAGGAGAAGATGGTCCGTGACTTGATAGCTACCGGCAAGCCTGTGGTGGTAGTCCTCCACAACGGTTCGGTGATTGACATCACAGACTGGGTGGACGGAACCGCTGCCGTGTTGGATGCATGGTATTCCGGGGAACAGGGTGGAGCTGCACTCGCGGACATAATCACCGGCAAGAAGTGCCCTGGAGGCCGTCTCCCCGTCAGTTGGGCGAAGTCAATCGGCCAGAATCCCATGTACTATTCCATCAAGCCCAGTGGACGAGGTTACGGCTATGTCGAGAATGATGGCAAGCCGTTATATCCTTTTGGCTATGGATTGAGCTATACTACATTCTCTTACAGCGACTTCCAAATCCCTGAGACATTAGGGAAGGACGAGTCCTTGAAGGTCGCGGTCAAGGTGACCAACACCGGTGAGGTCGAGGGAGACGAGGTTGTGCAGGTTTATTCGCGCGATGAACTGGCCTCTGTCGCTCGGCCCATGAAGGAACTTGTTGCCTTCAAGAGGGTCACTCTGAAGCCCGGAGAGAGCAAGACTGTGGAAATAGATATTCCTTATCGCAGGTTCTCGATGTGGGATGAGAATTTGGTCCAAAGGGTCGAGGAAGGCTGGTTCGAGGTCTGGTTCGGCCGCGATTCCGACGATAGAATCGAAGGTGGAAGAGTTTATGTCAAAGGAGGAAATATATGATAATCAAAAGGATACTTTTAGCTTTGGCCCTGATGGCCGCAGTGCTGTCTTGCACCGGAAATAATCAGGTTGTCCAGGATGCGTCAGATCTTTTCACTCCGGAAGATATAGTTCTGGACTCCAAAGCGACAATTACTTCGCCTGATTCCGGACCGGATGCCCCCAATAAATGGATAGCTTTCAGGAAGGATCTTTCGCTGAAGAGCGTCCCCAAAAGCGCTCTCGCGAGAATCGCGGTTGATAGCAAATACTGGTTGTGGATCAATGGTGAGCTTGTAGTGTTCGAAGGGCAGCTCAAGAGGGGACCGAATCCCTCGGACAGTTATTTCGACGAGGTGGATATCGCTCCGTATCTGAAGAAGGGTGAGAACAAGCTGGCGTTGCTGCTTTGGTATTTCGGTAAAAGCGGCTTTTCGCATAACACAAGCGGAGAGGCCCAGCTTTGGTTCAGTTGCCCGTCCATAGGACTTGAGAGTGATGCGAGTTGGCTGAGCCGTATTCATCCGTCATATGGTAAGGCAGACTGTCCCGAGCCGAATTTCCGGCTTTCGGAAAGCAGTATCTCATTTGACGCCAGAAAGGACATTGAAGGTTGGCAGACTGGTCCCACGGATGGTTTTGCGCCGTCAGTCGTTCTCGAAGGATCTCTGGGGAAACTTCATAGCCGCCCTATTCCTTTCTGGAAGGATTACGGGATCAAGGATGCGCCTTTCGAGGTCCATCCCGGGCCGGAAGCTGACACAGTCGTGGCCAAGCTTCCCTACAACATGCAGATAACCCCTATCCTCCTTGTCGAGGATGAAACTGGAGGCCACAGGATACTGATCGAGACCGATCATTCCTTTGTTGGTATCGAGTGTCTTCGTGCCGAGTACATCACCAAGGCCGGAGCGCGGGAATATGAGTCACTCGGATGGTTGAATGGAATGAGAATCATCCTGACAGTTGAACACGGAGCCAAAGTGACCGGGGTGAAATATCGCGAGACTGGCTATGACACCGTGGCCGAAGGGCGTTTCAACTGCGAGGATCCTTTCTTCAACAAGTTCTGGGAGAAGGGTTTGCGTACGATATATGTCAATGCCCGCGACAATTTCTTTGACTGTCCCGAGCGAGAGCGAGGGCAGTGGTGGGGAGACATAGTGACCATCCTCGGTGAGAGTTTCTACACTTATACTCCTTCTCTGCATGCCCTTATCCGTAAAGGCATCAGGGAACTTGCTGATTGGCAGAGGTCGGATGATATCCTATTCTCTCCAATCCCTGGTAACTACGGGGTTGAGCTTCCCTGCCAGATGCTGGCTGCCATCGGAGTTTACGGTTTCTGGAACTACTACATGAATACGGGCGACAGGGCCACCATTGAATATGTCCTGCCCGCAATCAAGAAGTATCTTGAGACATATAAGGTTGGTGAAGACGGACTTCTGGAGTGGCATGACGGCGACTGGAACTGGGGTGACTGGGGCGATAACAAGGACATGCGCCTGCTTCAGAACATGTGGTATGTCCTGGCTCTCCAGTCAGTCACTAACATGGAAGACATGCTTGGTGAGATTGTAACCGGTAGGGTCTACCGTGGCCGCATGAACAATCTCAAGGACGCTATCAACCGTGTCGCTTGGACCGGTACCTGCTATCGTCACCCGGATTACAAGGGCGAGACAGACGACCGCGTACAGGCCCTTGCGGTTGTGGCCGATATAGCTTGGAAAGATAAGTATGACGCTATTTTCGAGGTCCTCAAGAAAGAGGAACATGCCAGCCCTTACATGGAAAAATATGTGATGGAAGCTCTGTTCCGCATCGGACATGGGGACTATGCCCTCGAGCGCGAGCGCAAGAGGTATGATTTCATAGTGAACCATCCGGACTACGACACCTTGTTTGAAGGTTGGGATGTGGGGGTGAATGGCGACTGGAACTGCGGGAGCGTGAACCACGCTTGGAGTGGAGGTCCCCTGGCCGTGCTGCCGGCGAAAATGTTCGGAATAGCGCCTATCCAGGCCGGTTGGAGGAGGTTCTCAATATCGCCTGACGAGCACATATTCAATGACTGCAGCCTTTCCTTCCCGACTGTCAAGGGAACGGTGGCTGTGTCCTTTAAACGCGACGGGAAAGCCATCCACATGGATGTCGAGGTGCCAGAGGGATCCTTGGCCCATGTCAATATCCCCTGGGCGGATTATATCCGCAACCTCGGCCCTGGCAAATACAGCCTTGACCTTGGAAACGGACCGGTCTTCGAGGCGGGTAACTTCTTGTACAGGGACAAGAACCAGCCTGTCGAGAAGAGAGTGGAGGATTTGCTCGGCCGTATGTCGATTGAAGAGAAAGTGAGCCAGGTCAGTGCCGAGCTTGTCAATGTCGATGAATGGGACAAGAGGGACTATACCAAAGGGCTTGTGCGTACCATAGCACATTTCTTCCCGAGCTGGAATCTCCCCAACGATCCCAAATCAGTGGCCGAAGTGATCAACGAGGACACCCGTCTCTCCATTTTAGCCAACCGCTGGGGAATCCCCGTGCTGCAGCACTGCGAGGCCCTTCACGGGGCGATGTGGGGCAAAGCAACCAGTTTCCCCCAGAGTATCGCTATGGCCGCCACCTTCGACGATGGGTTCTACAACCGAGTCGCCCAGGTGATCGCCCAGGAGGTCAGGGCTGTGGGAGTGCGCCAGGTATTGTCTCCCGTGGTTAACATTTCCCGTGACCCGCGTTGGGGCAGGACCCAGGAGGGCTATGGGGAGGATGTGCTTCTGAATTCCGCAATGGGTGTGGCTTTCGTGAAGGCGCTTGAAGAGGGGGGCGTGGTCACCACTCCCAAGCATTATGTGGACAATTATGGCGAAGGTGGCCGTGATTCATATGCCTCCACCAACTCATGGAGGGTGCTCCGTGAAGTATTCCTGGAGCCGTTCCGGGCTTGCGTGGAGGAAGGAGGCGCCAGGGGAATCATGTCGTCCTATAACTCGGTTGACGGAATCCCATCCAGCTGCAATGGCGTGCTGCTCAACGATATCCTCAAGAAAGAGTGGGGCTTCAAAGGAATAGTGGTCACCGACTATGATGCGGTTGACATCGTCCGCCGCCATCACGGCCTTGCGGAGACGGAGGACGATGCCCTCGCCCTTTGTATGGAAAACGGTCTTGACGTGGAATTGCATATCACTTCCCTCGGCCTTCTGGATCTAGTACAGGAGGGAAAGGTCAGTGAGAAAACCCTTGACGAGGCTGTACGCCGGGTTCTGCGTATCAAGTTCGAGCTCGGGCTCTTCGACGATCCTTACGTTGATCCTGAAGAGGCGGCTTCAGTGGTCCGCACTGAGGAACATAAGGAACTGGCATATGAGGCCGCATGCAAGGTCATGACACTGCTTAAGAACGACGGAATCCTTCCCCTTAAACCGGGAAGTGTCAGGAAAATAGGAGTTTTCGGTCCTGCTGCCAATGACTTGAGCCTGGGTAATTACAAACGTCCCGGGGGACGCTGGGAGGGTGACGGCGTGACGCCACTGCAAGGACTCCAGAAGGCTTTCGAAGGTTCCGCGCAAGTTGTGCTGAATACGGGAGGGCAGAACGTCAGACCACTGGCGTCCACCTGCGACGTCTTGTTATTCTTCCCTTTGATTATCGAGGATGAAGGACGTGACCGTAGCAGTTTCAAGCTTCCCGCGGCAAAAGTCCGTGACAGGGAGGAGACAGGTGGTCTGGTCGTCGACGCCCAGCAGGAGCATGTCATCACAATCGACCAGGAGAAGATGGTCAGGGATCTGATAGCCACAGGTAAACCCGTGATAGTCGTTCTTCAGAACGGCGGTATCATCGACATCACCGAGTGGGTGGATGATGCGGCCGCGGTCCTTGAGGCCTGGTATCCCGGGGAGCAGGGGGGCAGGGCGATAGCCGATGTCGTGACCGGGAAGGTGAATCCCGGAGGCCGCCTTCCCATCAGCTGGTCCAAGGACATCGGGCAGACTCCGATGTACTATTCGATCAAGCCCAGCGGCCGAGGTTACGGTTATATCGAGAACGATGGCAAGCCTCTTTATCCTTTTGGCTACGGTCTGAGCTATACCTCATTCGAATACAGCGACTTCCGCATGCCGGAAACCCTTTCTTCAGGAGATTCCCTTAAGATTGCCGTGACGGTGAGTAATACCGGTGAGGTTGAGGGAGACGAGGTTGTCCAGGTTTACATACATGATGAGCTGGCTTCCGTGGTCCGCCCGATGAAAGAGCTGGTTGCCTTCAAGAGAGTCACCCTTGAACCCGGCGAGAGCCGTGAGGTTAAGTTGGATGTTCCATATCGTCGCTTCGCGATGTGGGATAAGAATATGAAATTCGGTGTTGAGGAAGGTTGGTTCGAGGTCTGGCTCGGGAGAAACGCTGATGAGAAAGCCCTTCCCGGAGGCCGTGTATTCGTGAAATGATAGTTGAGGTTCTTTTTTACGAAAAGAATCGCTAAATATAAGGATTGAATATAATTAATTGACACTGAAACTATGGATAGGAGGGCTTTTATCAAGGTCTCAGGTCTTGCCGCGGCGGCAGGCCTGGCTGTCTCGGGATGTGTCCCGAAATCATCTGAATTGAAAAAGAAAGGCCATTTCTCGCTGACGCAGATATCATCAGCCACGGACACGATCGGGGAATCATACCTCATGAAGACATCGGGCGGAAAGGTTATCATGGTCGACGGAGGGTATGCCTCTGATGCGGAGAACCTTCGGACTCACCTGATGGATGCCGGCGGCCATGTTGACCTTTGGTTTATTACCCATCCTCATGAGGATCACATGGAGGCTTTGGCGACTATTCTTAACGAGCCAAAGGGAATCAAGATAGACAAAGTGGTTTACTCCCGGGTACAGGATTCTTTCCTGGATTGCGAACCCCAGAGTGGAGACAATGCGAGAAGGTATTACCGGGCTCTGGACGAATGTATGGACGGGACTGATTTCCTGAATATTCATACAGTTGGGGAGAGGTTCGACATAGACGGAATCGGTATAATGATTCTGAGCGTGGCGGACATGAGCATTCCTCATCGCAGTTTCAACAACCAGTCCATGGTGATCCGCATGTGGGACGATGCTAAAAGTGTTGTGTTCCTGGGGGATGCTGAGATTGATCGGGGAGATAAATTGCTGGCGGAATGCCGGGAGTACCTTGATTGCGACTACCTTCAGATGGCCCATCATGGCCAGAACGGTGTGTCGGAAGAGTTTTACAAGTCTATCAACTTCAGGGCCTGCCTCTGGCCCACTCCAAGCTGGGTCTGGGAACCTGCTCCCGAGAATGATTGGCTGAAGACTCGGGACACCCGCCGTTGGATGGATGAGAAAGGTATCACTGAGCATCATGTGAGCTGCCTAGAGAAGGATTGGACTTTGTATTAAATGTTGATTATGAAGAGATTCCGTTTGGTTATAGTGGCTGGTTTGGCTTTTCTCGCGGTTAATTTTCATGCAAATGCCCAGAAAATGCCTTATCAAGATGAGAGCCTGCCTATCGGACAGAGGGTTCAGGATTTGCTCGGAAGGATGACGGTGGAAGAGAAGATCGACCTGTTGAGGGCGACCTCCCCGGCAAATGAGCGTCTTGGATTCGCCAAGTATTACCATGGTAATGAGGCTCTTCACGGGGTGGTCCGTCCCGGACGCTTCACAGTTTTCCCCCAGGCCATAGCGCTGGCGTCCTCATGGGATCCTGACCTGATGTTCAAAGTCTCCACGGCCATATCCGATGAGGCGAGGGCCAGATGGAACGAACTGGGCGAGGGTAAACTGCAGACTAACCAGTTCAGTGATCTTCTGACTTTCTGGTCACCGACAGTTAATATGGCCAGGGATCCCCGATGGGGACGCACTCCTGAGACTTATGGTGAGGATCCTTTCCTTACCGGCGAGATAGGCACCGCTTTCGTCAAGGGTCTTCAGGGGGATGACCCTCGTTATCTTAAGGTTGTCTCGACACCTAAGCATTTCGCCGCGAATAACGAGGAGCACAACAGGTTTGAGTGCAATGCGATTATCCCTGAGAAACAGCTCAGGGAGTATTATCTTCCAGCTTACGAGGCTCTTGTGCGAAGGGGACACGCCCAGTCCATCATGGCCTCTTACAACGCCATAAATGGTATCCCGTCCTCAGCTAACCCCTGGCTTTTGACAAAGGTTTTGAGAGACGATTGGGGATTCGATGGTTATGTGGTCTCAGACTGTGGAGGTCCCTCCACTCTGGTCGAGGATCATCATTATGTGTCCAAGAAGGAGACAGCCGCCGCCCTCTGCCTGCTCTCAGGTCTTGACCTCGAGTGTGGGGACGAGTACTACATCGAGCCGCTCAAGAAGGCATATAAGCTCGGCATGGTGAAGGACGAGGACATTGACAGGGCAGCCAGAAGGGTTCTGACAGCGAGGATGAAGCTTGGCCTGTTCGATTCCGGGAAGGGCAATCCATACACTAGAATATCCCCGGAAGTGATTGGTTCTGAGAAACATCAGGCACTTGCTCTTGACATGGCGAGGGAGTCGATAGTACTGCTAAAGAACCAGGATAATATCTTGCCGCTGAAGAAGGGCAAGGTCAAATCCCTGGCTGTTGTCGGCTTGAACGCAGGCACCTGTGAGTTCGGAGACTACAGCGGGGTTCCCGCTTCCACACCAGTGTCGATATTGGATGGAATAAAAGCTGCTGCGGGCAATGGAATCGCCGTGAAATATGCTCCGTGGGTGTCTGCGGCTGATGCCACCGAGACCATCGCTCCGGAATTCTTCCCCAATGGTCTCAAGGCGGAGTATTATTCCGGTACTGAGTTGAAAGGAACACCCAAGACCAGGACTGATGAATGGATCAATTTCGAACCGACAAACCAAGCCCCAGATCCTTTCATTCCCGAGTCTCCGGTGAGTGTTCGTTGGACAGGTAAACTTCGCCCTTCTGTCTCTGGGGAATATACCCTTTCCCTCACATCTGATGATGGTTGCCGTCTATACGTTGACGACAAACTCGTCATTGACGCCTGGGGAGGACATGCCGTGCGTACAGATAAGACCGCGTTGAGCCTCGAGGCTGGAAAGGAGTATGAGGTTAAGGTGGAGTACTACAACCTTCGTGACTATGCCGTGGCCCGTCTTGGATGGATTCCACCAAAGACCGCTGGCCAGGACAGGCTGTCTCTCTATGGAGAGGCTGGAAAACTTGCCCGGGAATGTGATGTGGTCGTGGCTGTCATGGGTATCAACAGGTCGATCGAGAGGGAAGGTAAAGATCGTGATTTCATCACCTTGCCAGCCGATCAGCAAGAGTTCCTACAGGAGCTTTACCATGTCAACAAGAATGTCGTGCTTGTGCTGGTGGCTGGAAGTCCTTTGTCAATATTGTGGGAGGATAAGAATATTCCCGCGATTGTCAACGCCTGGTATCCAGGCGAGAAGGGAGGCACAGCGGTGGCCGATGTTCTGTTCGGGAAATATAATCCTGCCGGTAGGCTGCCTCTGACATACTACAACAGGATTGAGGACCTGCCAGCCTTTGACGATTATGACATCACCAAGAGAACCTACAAGTATTTTGAGGGAGATGTCCTTTATCCTTTTGGTTACGGCTTGAGTTACAGCACCTTCCGTTATTCAAACCTCAAGGTTGAGGACAAAGGTGACTTGGTGGAGGTGTCTTTCACCCTGAAGAATACCGGGAAGTATGACGGAGATGAGGTCGCTCAGGTGTACACCCGTCTTCCTGAGTATGAAGGTAAAGCCCCGATTAAGGAATTGAGAGGCTTCAAGCGGGTTCATCTCAAGAAGGGAGAGAGTAAGGTTGTCACCGTGCCTGTCCGTAGGGAGGATCTTCGCTATTGGAGCGATACACAGGGTAAATTCATTGTCCCGGAAGGACTTCCGGAAGTGATGGTCGGGGCCTCCTCCGCTGACATACGTCTTAAAACACAATAAAGGCCGCATCATGAGAAGATTCATTTCAACAATCATCATCCTTTGTTCCTCGGTTTTCGCCGCCAAGGCGCAAGTGAACACGGAATTCATCGCTCCATCGATTTGCCCGGAGCCAGTCTCATCCAAAGTGTCATCGACGGAATATGTGCCTTTGAGTTCAATTGACCTCTATTGCCCCGACGATAACGCACCTATGTGGGCGAAAAGGCATTTGACGGAGTGGTATGGAAAACAGGCACCGGAGGTTATCCCGGCCCTGGGTGGTAAACGATGGGGTGAGGAAGGTGAGTATCAGCTCGAGATCAACCAAAGAGGTATCACCATCAGGGCCGGAACATTACAAGGAGTCCGTTATGCCTTATATTCGTTGAGGCAATTGGCAATCCCCGCCAGGGGAACTTATCGGACCGAGGGTTGGATCGTTCCGGTCTCTTCCATACAGGATGTGCCTTCCTTGGGTTTCCGTGGGATTCACATCTGCTGGTTCCACGAGACTGAGCCTTGGGAGGTGGAGCGTCTGGTGAGACTCGCCGCTTATTACAAGCTGAATTACGCTGTCATCGAGCCTTGGGGAGCATTCAAGAGCGATGTCGCTCCTTGGTACGGTTGGCCCGACGGCACAATGACCAAGGCGGAGGTCACGAGGATAAAGGCCATAGCCGACGATCTCGGGATCACTTTGATCCCCCAGATTAACGTATTTGGGCATGCGACCATGTCCAGAGGAGGAGCGGGTAAGCATGCGGGGTTGGATTTCAACCCTGAGTACCAACCACTTTTCGAGCCTTATGGCGGTTGGAACTGGTGTCTCTCGAATCCCCGGACCAGGGAGTTGCTCCAAGATCTTATCGCGGAGTTGCATGAAGCCTTCGGCAACCCTCCGTATTTTCACATCGGGGGAGACGAGGCGGAACCCCCAAGCTGCCCCGAATGCATTAAGCATCCTTATTCTGAGCTATTTCTGGGGCATATAAAGGCCCTTTCCGAGACAATCGTCTCAAGAGGAGCCAAGCCGATGATGTGGCATGACATGCTTCTCCAGAGAGGGGATCCCAGATGGGAGGGTTTCTATGCGAATGGCACCGAAGAGACGGCGGCAGGGTTCCTCAAGCTCCCGAGGGACATTGTCATCTGCGACTGGTATTACGGTGGGGCTCATGATGAGTACCCGACCTTGGATTATTTCAGTTCTCTCGGCTTCCCTGTCTTGACTTGCCCCTGGGATAACCGGGATGGGATAAAAGCCCAAGGCCGCCGAGCTCACGAGGCTAAGATGGACGGCATCCTCGGCACGTTGTGGCACCATTATTTCGGTGCTGCTCTGACGATGATTTATCCCACTCTCGCCAATGCTGCCTGGAAGGCGGATCCATCTTATCAAGGGATCAGGACTTACACTTTCTATAATCATCTCAGACAGGTTGGCTGGGACATGGGCATTTCTGATCCCAGGCATGCCGGAATCTACTACGATGAGATTCCACCGGAACCGTTCTTGAATAATTAAAGCGGCGGAACGAATTGAAAACCAGGTTTTCATATTCCTTGTTGGCGTTTGTCTTGATTTTCATGGCATCCGTGCCCTCACAGGCCCAGGAGAGTGAGGACAACACATTTGGCGGCTGGGAATTCTTCGAGGTCAACCACGATTTCGGGAAGAGCCCCGTTTTCGCCACTTTTTATTTTGAGCATGACAACTACCAGTACAAGCGTCTGGAATGTTGGTACACACGTACCACGGTTGGAGTGAAGCTTCTTCCTTGGTTGAAATTCGACATCGCTTATGACTACATTCACGAGCCCCATGTCACGACTCATAAGGCTGTGGCCGATTTGACAGGGACTCTGAAGCAGGGCGGTTTGAAGGTTTCTATCCGGGAGCGTTACCAGCATGGATGGACTCCGGATACGGGTGACCAAAGCGATGTCCTGCGCTCCAGGCTGAAGGTGCAATACGCTATACCCGGGACAAGGTTCAGCCCTTATCTAGCCGCAGAGGTTTTCACTTGGGGAGACCAATGGAAAAAGACAAGGCATTATGTGGCTTGCGACTATGACATATCAAAGGCTGTCCAGTTGGAAGCCTATTATCTTTATTATGCTTTCAATGGCGTTCCAGCGGAGCATGTTATCGGTGTCGGGATTAATTTCTATATTTGATGTTTAAGAACAGCATATTGATTATGAATAGACTAACTGTTTTGCTGGCTGTCGTTATCACCGCTGCCGCATTGTGCTCATGTGTCGGAAGAGGAGCTGCGGATACGGCGGCTCCCGCCCCCAAGTCGGAGTTCGTCTCCGAGTATATCTCCCCTGTGAGGTTGGTTCTGTCGGAAGGCCCTGTCTCCACTCCTGAGGTTCTGCTGAGACCGTATAGCGGTCAGGTCTCAACCTCTGAGGAATATGTGGCGGAGTTCTCCCGTGGCGGATCAGTTCTGCTCGATTTCGGGAAGGAGATCCAGGGCGGGATACAGATCACCCGAGCTATGTCGGGAGACCATAAGCCGGTGAGATTCCGCCTCTGTCTGGGAGAGTCTGTGAGCGAGGCCATGAGCGATGTCGACGAGAAGGGAAGCACGGCGACTAACGACCATTCCGTCAGGGATTTCGAGATATCTGTACCATGGCTTGGAGTCGCGGAGTATGGCAACAGCGGGTTCCGGTTCGCCCGGCTTGATTATCTCGGAGATGATGATCAGACCTCTCTCGTGGCAGTCAGGGCTATTTCCAGATATAGGGATATCCCTTATCTGGGTTCTTTCCATTGCAGCGATGAGCGTCTGGACAAGATTTGGATGACCGGAGCCTATACTGTCCATCTCAATATGCAAGAATATCTTTGGGATGGCATAAAGCGTGACCGGCTTGTCTGGATCGGGGATATGCACCCTGAGGTGATGACTGTCGGCACTGTGTTCGGTGACCATGAGGTGGTCCGTAAGAGTCTTGACTATGTTAAAGAAGGAACTCCCGCAACCTCTTGGATGAATGGAATCTGCTCATATTCATTGTGGTGGATAATCATTCAGCATCATCTCTACCAGTGGTATGGGGATTTGGATTACCTTAAGGCCCAAAGCAACTATCTTGATATGTTGCTGAACAATGTGATTTCGAATCTTGACGGAAACAAGGAGGCATACCGGGAAGGTCGCTTCATTGATTGGCCTTCCAATGACAAGCCGGAAGTCATCCATGCGGGCCTTCAGGCTCTGTCTGTACGTGCCCTTGAGGCCGGGGCCGATATAGCCGTATGGCTGAATGACGAGTTCTTGCGCGAGAAGTGTTCCAAGGCGGCTGCCGAGCTTAGGAAATATGTTCCCGATAATGTGGGAAATAGTCAGGCTGCCGCCCTTCTGGCTATAGAAGGGATGCTTGATGCCGAGGAGGCCTCAAAGATCATTCTCGCCAACGGCCCGGAGAAGTTCACTTCCTTCATGGGTTATTACCTGCTCGAAGCTCTTGCCAAAGGTGGTCATTATTCCGAGGCCATGGACTTGATCTCAAAGTATTGGGGCAGGATGATCGACCTTGGAGCCACGACTTTCTGGGAAGATTTCAATTATGAGGACGCAAAGAACGCCGGCCGAATCGATGAGGTCGTTCCCGAGGGCAAGTTTGACATCCACGAAGATGGTGGTGCCTGGTGTTATGTGGGTCTTCGTCACAGTTTCTGCCACGGCTGGGCTTCCGGTCCAACCACCTGGCTAAGTCGTCATGTCCTGGGTATCGAGCCTGTGGGAGTGGGTTTCAAACAGGTGAGGGTAGAACCCCATCTGGGCGATCTTGAATGGGCGGAGGGCACTTTCCCTACACCGTATGGACAGATTGAGGTACGTCATGAGAAAAAGGCAGACGGAACAGTCTCCTCAGACATAAAGCTCCCGAAAGGAGTTAAGCTTGTGAAATAATTAATAATCAATATAATATGAAAAAGATTCCCTCTATTCTTTGCGCCATTGCCTTGATGGTACTCGGTGCTTGTTCAGGTCAGAAGACCACTGGATCCATACCCCTTGCCGAGCATCCCCGTCCGGACTTTGAGAGGGCGGACTGGATTAATCTCAACGGCCATTGGGCCTTCACTTTTGACGAGGCTGCCGCGACAAAAGCTATCGCCGGCGAAGACCTTTCTGTCATGGACAACCAGATTCTCGTTCCATTCCCTTGGGGATCCAAACTCTCCGAAGTTGAAGATAAGGGAGACATAGGCTGGTATGGCCGTGAGATAACGGTGCCTAATTCCTGGAAGGGAAAGAGGGTATTCCTTGTCGTCGGCGCATCTGACTGGGACACGCATGTGTGGCTTGATGGCAAGGAGATAGGAAGCCATCAAGGTGGTTACACTCCTTTCGCTTGTGAGCTTCAGGACATCAAGTACGGGAAGCCCCAGCGTATTGTCATTAAGGCCGATGACACCTCCTCTGACGCTCACCTCTACGGCAAGCAGGGCTATGGCAACGCCAGGGGAATATGGCAGACTGTCTATCTTGAGGCCCGGGGGACGAATTATATCGAGTCCATTCATTTCACTCCTGACATTGACCAGTCTAATGTTAAGGTTGATGTGGCATTGGCCGCTCCAGCAGCTGAGGGAGAGTCTTTCAAACTCGTTTTCAAGACCGGAGGGCAGGACACCTTCACCGCCGACATGGGCGGGAAGGACAAGGCCTCGTTCTCTGTCCCCATCAAGGACCAGCACCTTTGGGACCTGGACGACCCCTTCCTCTATGAGGTGACCGCATCGGTCGGCGGCGACAAGGTAGAGTCCTATTTCGGCCAGAGGAAGATCGGGGTCGCAAAGTTCCCAGGAGCGGACTATAACTATGTGGCTCTCAATAACAAGCCCCTTTATCTCCAGCTTACACTCGACCAGAGTTACCACCCGGAAGGGTTTTACACCTTCCCTTCCGACGAGTTTATGAAGAACGAGATTATGCTCTCCAAGAAACTCGGGTTGAATGGCAACCGCATCCACATCAAGGTCGAGGTTCCACGCAAACTTTATTGGGCTGACAAATTGGGACTTCTGATCATGGCCGACACTCCTAATTTCTGGGGCAAGCCGGTTCCGGAGGCCCGGGAAGATTGGGAGCATTGCTTGAGGAACCAGATCGAGAGGGACTACAACCATCCTTCCATATTCGCTTGGGTCAACTTCAACGAGACCTGGGGCTTAAGGGGGGACAACGAATATGACACTGAGATCCAGGAGTGGGTGCGCTCGATGCACCATCTGACGAAGGACCTCGATCCTACCCGCCTTGCGGAAGACAACTCCGCCTGCAACAAGGATCATGTCGAGACCGACATCAATTCCTGGCACTCCTACCGTCCAGGCTGGGATTGGGACAGGGAGGTGAGGTACTATTGCGACAACACCTTCCCCGGCAGCCATTTCAACTTCATCGGTGACAATGTCCAGACGGATGCCCCGATGATCAACAGCGAATGCGGCAACGTGTGGGGCTACCGCGGCAGCGCCGGCGACAGCGACTTCACCTGGGATTACCACATCATGATTGACGCCTTCCGCCGCAATCCCAAGTGCGCCGGTTGGCTTTACACCGAGCACCATGACGTGATCAACGAGTGGAACGGCTATGTTCAGTACGACCGATCCCCTAAGATTGACGGCCTTGATGACCTGGTTTCCGGAATGACCATCTCTGACTTCCAGAGTTTGTATTACATCCAGCCTTTGAAGTATCTCTACACTGTCAATAAACCGGGTGAGTGGGTGAATCTTGATTTCCATGCCTCGTTTATGACTGATAAGGATCCCGGCAAGATGACTTTGGAGACGGAACTCGTTGGTTATGACTCTGTTGGCGATTATAAAGAGTTCGAGAAACTCGATATTCCAGTGGAGTTCAAGCCTTGGTTCAGCGGGAAAGTCGCCAGCCAGAGGGTCCATGTTCCCGAGGAGAACGGTTTGTATTGGCTTAAGATGACCCTCAAGAACGGGAACGGTGAGGCTATCCATCACAATTTCACCACATTCCGTGTCAAGGATGCTAAAGCGGCGGCTCCTGCGGGTAAGGCATTGATTACTTTCGCGCCGTCATCTTACACGGCTTCTGAGTGGTCCCTGGGAAGCTCCTCAATCTATGATGGTCTGAAGGAGAATGGTTTCGGCCATGGTTATTATGAGTACACAATAGATCTTCCGAAGGGACTTGACCTTGAGAAGATTTCATCCGCTACATTGGTTTTCGAGGCTTCTGCCAAGGAGAAGTTCGGGAAAGATAAGGAAGGAAATGAGATTGACGGGGATTATATGCTTGGCAAGGGTACATTTGACCACTGTAAGTCACTGAACTCTTACGCTATGACCGATACTACCCTTTGGCCTTCCAAGCTTGAGGTCTCAGTCAATGGCAAGTTGATAGGGAAGGTTGACCTTAAGGACGATCCCGCTGATCATAGGGGTATCCTCTCTTGGGGAGCCCAGCCTTCCAAGCCGGAGATGCGGGAGGGTGGCTCATATGGTGAGCTGGTTAAGATGGAGGTGCCTCTCAATGGTCTTCCCGTTAATGAGATACTGAAGACAAAGCAAGTCAAACTCCGCTTCACTGTACCGGAGTCTGACCTTGACGGCGGACTCGCCATCTACGGAAAGGACTTCGGCCGCTATCCTCTTGACCCGACCATTGTATTGAATATCAACTAATAATGAGATTGTTCAGGCTGTCATTTGTCCTGGCGGTTTTGGTCTCGGTTGTCTCTTGTGGCAGCCGTGACCTTTTCCGTGACGGGAAATCAGAGTATTCGATCGTGCTTGCTCAAGACGCTTCCGAGTCGGAGCGTTATGCCGCCGAGGAGTTGAGATATTGGATAAAGGAAGTTTCCGGTGTGGACCTGCCTGTGTCGGATCTAGACGGAGGTGTCAGAGGTAAGCGGCTTATAGTAGGTTTCAATCAGCTCGTTGAGGATCTTGTTCCAGGCTCCGTCCGTCCCTCTGACAGGGATGACTCCTTCTCCATTAAAACCAAAGGAGGGGATATCCTTTTCTGGGGCGGGGCTCTCAGGGGCACCTTGTATTCCGTGTATTCATTCCTTGAGGAGGAATTGGGATGCAGATGGTATTCCAGCAAGGTTAGTGTCGCTCCTAAGAGGGATTCCTGGAGCTTCCGTAGGTTTTCCCGCCACGAGGAGCCGGGTATTATCATCCGTGATAACTGTGTCCTGGATGTGAGGACGAATCCCGCTTTCTCCGGAAGGATGAGGAATAATTTTGTCAATCTTCCTGGAGAGAAGCCAGGCGAGACAATTCCTGGCACGGCCGAGGGCTATTGGGGAGTCCACGCCATGGGCTACTTGATGTCTCCAGGGGAGTATTATGCCGAGCATCCTGAATATTTCAGTCTCAGGGACGGCAAGCGTCTTTCCGGTTACGCCCAGTTGTGCCTTTCCAATCCGGAGGTGCTGAGGATTTGCGTGGAGAAGATAAGGGATGTCATGAGGCAAAACCCGGACTTCCTGATTTATTCAATGGAACAATCCGACAACCAGCTTTTCTGCCAGTGCGACGAGTGCACTGCCCTGGCGGATAAGTATGGCGGCCAGTCCGGCCTGATGGTGTGGTTTGTGAACCAGGTGGCTGACGCCGTCAAAGATGAGTTCCCTGACAAGTTTATCGGCACTTTCGCATATCAATATACCCGTCATGCGCCGAAGGACATCGTGCCCAGGGATAATGTGGTGATCCGTCTTTGCAGTATCGAATGCTGCTTGTTACACGACTATGATGATTGCGAGCGTAATGTCGAATTCCTCAAGGACTTACGGGATTGGTCAGCGATAGCCCCCCATCTATACATATGGGACTATGTGACTGATTTCGCCCAGTACTGCCTTCCTGTGGCCAATTGGAAGACCATGGCGTCTCATATCAAGGACTTCCGGGATAATCACGCCATTGGGATATTGGAAGAAGGTGATTACCAGACAGTTTCGTGTGAATTGAGGGAGATGCGCTCATGGCTGCTTTCAAAGCTGATGTGGAATCCTGACGCGGATGTGGATGCTCTGATCAAAGACTTTTCTGATGGCTATTACGGCGCCGCCGGCAAGTATATCCGGGATTATCTCGACTTGGAAGACAGGATACTCCGCAGGCCTGGGGTACACGCCAACTGCTATATTATAGCCAATGATCCAATGTACACGGATGAGTTCATTTCCGAGGGCAGGAAGATATTCGCTGAGGCCAAGAAAGCTGTGGCCTCCGACAAGGATTTGCTTGAGAGGGTCAAGGTTGCGGAGATGCCGCTTTCTTTCCTGCATATGGAGAGAAATCCTGTCGCCGCGATAAATGATGGCACGGAAGATGACTTGATGGCTGTTGTTAAATCTGTGGGAATGGACCAGTTGGCTGAAGGAGCCTGGGCAGGAGGAGTGATGACAGTCGACCAACTTCGCGCGCGTAATCTTGCCATACATGAGTCAATCGACAATTCAAGTAATGAATTTTATCCCGCTTCGGAAGTCAAGACCTCTGGTCAGGGTGTGGCTTATGTCAGATACGAGGGAGATTTCATGTCCACCTCGGAGATGCTTAAGAAAGGTGAGATCACATCTAAAGGCACCATGCCTGCGGTAGTTGTGGAAGAAGATCCTGAAAAGGATCATTTCGGATATGTGTTCGATTGCTGGTTTATGGCTCTTCAGAGCGGTGTTCACCAATTCACGGTGGTTTCGGATGACGGAGCCGTCCTCAAGATTGACGGAGATAAGGTTCTGGACATCGATGGCTCGCATCCGGTCCAGTCGCGACTCGTTTTCGTTAATTTGGAGAAAGGGTTGCATCGTTTGACTCTCAATTATTTCGAAGACTGTGAGGGTCAGATGTTGGCTGTGAGCCTGGCGTCTCCGGACGGATATTCAGGTCCACTTCCCGCTGAAAGATTGTATATTCCTTAAGAGATGATCAGAAAACTTTTGTTTATTGTCGTTGTCATGGCTGTGGCGGTCAGCGCCGCTGCGCAGGGAATCAGTTCTGATAAGGTGTACCAAATAGCGACAGCCGGGGGGCTTGTCCTTGACAACCAGGCCAGCCTTAATTCGGAAACCCATATTTTTCTCTCTGTTCCTGACAAGAAAAAATCCACTCAGGCATGGCATTTCAGACCAGTTGATGGTGATACATACCTGCTTGTCAATGGTTTCTCTTTCCAGGCTCTGGATAATGATGGTGGAGGGGAGGGTTCTGGTCATCCTGTCATCCAATGGCCTGATGACATGAACAATAAAAACCAGTGGTGGGTATTGACTTCCCATAAAGATGGCTCAATCACCCTCAAATGCGTTTCCAGCGGCCTGGCTCTCGGTCTGGTCAAGACGGTCCAGCCTGGGGCTGAGGTCGTTCAGGTGACTCCAGATGATGATGATCCCAACCAACGTTGGTACATTCAAGAATCGGACGCCAAGGTTGATTTCATTGTTCCGAAGACATCGTCCACAAATGATTGGGAAAATGAGAAGGTGTTGGGTATTAATAAATTACCCGGCCACGTCACCTTCATTCCTTATGCGTATGAGACTGAGATGGTCTCTGATCCAGCCTACTCCAAGCCTTGGGAAAAGACGGAATCTTCCCGCTATTTGTCGCTGAATGGAAAGTGGAAATTCAATTGGGTGGCTGATCCTAAGGATAGGCCAATCGGATTCCAGACTCCCAAGTTCAATGTTTCCTCATGGGACGATATCGACGTGCCTTCCAACTGGGAAATGAAAGGTTACGGTACGCCTTTGTATTCCAACGCCACTTATCCGTTCCTTAACAATCCTCCTTTTATCCAGCCTCAGCACGGCTACACTACTGTGTCGGAACCAAATCCCACAGGCTCATACCGCAGGGATTTCACCCTTCCATCGGACTGGGGAGACAAACAAGTGTATATCCATTTCGACGGGGTCTACTCCGCTTTCTATGTATGGGTCAATGGAAAGAAGGTCGGTTACAGCCAGGGCGCTAACAACGACTCTGAGTTTGACATCACCAGATATGTCGTGAAGGGACGTAATGTTGTGGCTGTGGAGGTATACAAGTGGAGTGACGGCAGTTATCTTGAGGACCAGGACATGTTCCGCCTGGCTGGTATCCACCGCGATGTCTACCTTGTCGCCAGACCGAAGATCCATTTCAATGACTTCGATATAAAAACCACTTTCAGCGATGATTTCTCCCTGGGCTCTATAGACGCCACTGCCATGATCAGGAATGACGGCAGGGCGGCGGTCGCCAGTGTTAAGGCTTCCATTTATGATGAGCAGGGACATAAAGTGAGCTATTCAGAGTCTGAAGGAACGAAACTCGCTTCCGGGAAAGAGCTGGCAATAAAGGATTTGCGGATTGATGTGGCCAAACCTCATCTATGGTCGGCAGAGGATCCATATCTCTATACCGTGAGGATGGAACTCCTTGATAAAAACGGTCAGACGCTTGAGACCACCTTCTTGCGCCATGGCTTCCGCAAAGTCGAGTTCAGGAGGAATAAACTCTATATCAATGGGGTTCTTACCTATTTGAAGGGAACGGACAGACATGACATCGACCCTGTTCACGGGAAGGCTGTGCCTGTGGAGACTATGCTGAAAGACATTCTCCTGATGAAACGTCACAACATAAACACTGTCCGTACAAGTCACTATCCCAATGATCCTAAGATGTACGCCATGTATGATTATTACGGCTTGTACATCATTGACGAGGCGGATCAGGAGTGCCATGGTAATCACAATATCACGAAGACGCCTTCTTGGGAGGCGGCTTATGTTGACCGCGCTGAGCGTATGGTTCGCAGGGATAAGTTGCATCCCAGCGTGATTTTCTGGTCTCTCGGAAACGAGTCCGGTGGTGGTTCCAACATCGTCGCTGAACGGGATGCCGTCCGCCGCCTTGACGACCGTCCGATTCATTACGAGGGAATGAATAGTGTGGCCGACATGGACTCCCAGATGTATCCTTCCATGGATGGAATGGAGAGTATGGACAAGAATGGGGCGGACAAGCCTTATATTCTCTGCGAATACGCCCATGCCATGGGTAACGCCATCGGAAACCTGGCGGAATACTGGGACTATATAGAGAACAAGTCGGAGAGGATGATAGGTGCCTGTATTTGGGACTGGGTGGACCAGGGAATAACCAAATACGGGGAGAATAACGGCAATATCTACTTTGGAGGATCTTTTGGTGATATGCCAAATGACAACGACTTCTGTCTCAATGGAATAATCACCGCGGACCGTAGGGTCACGCCGAAACTTCAACAGGTCAAGAAAGTTTATCAGTACATCAAGATATCCTGTTCTGATCAAGGCAGGATCGCCTTGGAGAACCGTTATACCACGTATAACCTTTCACAGATGGAGTTGAACTTCAAGATTCTCCATTCCGGGAAGCCAGTGGCCTCAGGAAAGGTTCAGCTTCCCGACACCAAGCCATGGGAGTGTTGTGTCGTGGATATTCCTGTGAACAAGGCTTTGCTTGACAAGGAGGATGAGGACGTGTTACTGCAGGTCTGGGTTTGCCTGAAGGAGCCTGCCCGCTGGGCGGATTCTGGCTATGATGTCGCTTCCGGGGAGTTCGTATTACATGAGGCCGCCCCAGCCCTGGCGCCAGCCGGTTCAGAAATATCCTCCGATTTAAAGGTCTATATTGAGGAGAATCGTTACCTCTGCGCCGCCAACGACAGGGTTTACGCCCGTTTCGACAAATATGAGGGTAAATTACAGAGCCTTCGTATCGACGGTTATGAGGTCCTTCACATGCATGGAGGTCCTGTTTTCAATGGTTATCGCTACATCAGCAATGACGCGGCCCGTTTCATGGGATTCCAGATCCATGATCCTTTCTCCACAACCTGTCTGCTCAAGGAGTTCGATTATCATATTGATGGTGGAGACCTCCGTGTGGAGACAAGCCTTGACGCTACTGTGGGTGGGATAACCGTGCCTTATAAGGTCATATATGATGTTCATCCTACAGGTCAAGTCGATGTGTCCGCCACATTCTCTCCGGCCGAGGGCTTCTCTCTCCACAGGTTGGGACTGAGGATGTTCCTGAATCCGGCGTATGAGACAATCAAGTGGTACGGACGCGGTCCTATGGAGAATTACATTGACAGGAAAGATGCGGCTTTCCTCGGGATATATGAATCCACTGTCACTGACATGGCCGAGCATTATGCCCGCACACAGACAATGGGCGAGAGGACTGACACCCGATGGATAGAGTTGGGTTCAGAGGATGGACATTTCGTGCGTATTACCGCCGAGGGAGCGTTTGACTTCTCAGCGCAGCATTTCACTGACGAGGACATATTTGACGCGAAATACTTCCATGAGCTCCCGAAGGTCCGCAGGCCGGAAACCGTCCTATGCCTCGACCGGTTCATGGAAGGAATCGGTAATGGAAGCTGTGGCCCTACAACTCTTCAAAAGTATAAGATCACTCCTGGCCAGGAGTATTCATACAAGTTCAGGATTGAGGCTAATACTGATGGATTTAGGTAGTTATTTGCTTAAAAAAGGTTGATTTGTTATATTTGCGATGACTCTAAACCGTTTTTATAGGTATTATTAATCCAGATTGTCATGGCTAGGCTTTTATTGATGACCGATTTTTCCGAGTCATACGCTAACAAGCTACTGAAAGGGATCATGCGTTTTTCCCATGAGCACGAGCCGTGGGTGGTTTGTAAGATGCCGCTGTCTTTGCGCGACAATGGACGGATGGACGAGGTGGTGAAATTCGCTGTGGACTGGAAGGCAGACGCTATCATTGGCCAGTTCCTGCCCACGGATGATGTGGACGCATTCCGCAAGCACGGGATTATAGCGATAGCTCAGGACTATCACCAGAAATTCCCTTCAATCAGCAATATAAGTGGAGATTATGCGGCCTCCGGAAAGATCGCGGCTGACTATCTTATTAAGAAACGGGTTAATAATTTCGGTTTCTTCGGCTTGAAGGGGATGGTCTGGTCAGACGAGAGACGGGATAGTTTCGTGGCCGAGATCCAGTCGAGGATTCCCGACGCCACGATTTCTATCCAGGAAAAGTATGACATCAGCGAGACATGGTGGTACGATCTTGAGGGGTTGGGCAAATGGTTGCGGGAGCTTCCCAAACCTGTCGCTATCTTCGCTTGTGATGACAATAGGGCATATTACATAATCGAGGCGGCCAAGATGGTCGAGGAAGAGGATATGCGTATTCCCGAGGATATCATGGTGCTGGGAATAGACAACGACGAGTCTCTCTGCCAGTTGTGTTCCCCTCAGCTTTCATCAATCAACCAGGATGTTGAGGAAGCCGGCTACAATACCGCCTCTTTCATCGATGAGCTTCTATCATTGCCTCCAAAGGAGAGGTTGGGGAAGACAAGGGATATAGTGGTCAAGCCTACCCATGTGACTACCCGTAGGTCCACTGACGCCGTTTTACACCCCAATCCCTACATATCCAGGATATTGTATTTCATCAATAACAACATCAATGACAGGATATCCGTGGATGATGTCGTGGCGTTGGTTCCGATGTCCCGCAGGCTTCTCGAGAGCACTTTCCGGCGGGAGATGGATACCTCGATCTATCAGTACATCATCAAGGTCAGGGTCGAGAAGATGAAAGATTTGATGATTAATGGATATTCTCCGCTCATCGCTGCGGACATGCTCGGAATGGATTATAAAATACTGGCCAGGAGTTTCAAGAAACTGACGGATATGACTCCCGGTGAATTCTATGATAAACTTGAATTTGATTGATAGATGAGACTGAAATTTTTCTCTTTATTGCTGGTTCTCGCCGGCATTCTCTCCTCCTGCGGAGGAAATGAGCCTAGGCTTGTGATTTTCACTTACGATGGTTTGCGTTGGCAGGAGCTCTATACAGGAGCAGATTCCAGCCTTGTGGGCAATCCTAGGTACGTTGACAATCCTGATGTGATGAAGGCAAAGTATTGGAGAGATACTCCAGAGGAGCGTCGCTCCGTCCTCCTGCCTTTCACATGGAGCTATATTGAATCTAACGGTTATATGCTTGGTAACCGTCTCAAAGGCAGTCAGTTCCAAGTGGCCAACAGCATGAGTTTCTCCTATCCTGGCTACAGTGAGATGTTCTGCGGATGGGCTGATGACGAGAGGGTGGACAGTAATAATCCTATTCCCAATCCCAACACCAGTGTCTTCGAGGTCGTTAACTGGGATCCGCGTTATAAAGGCAGCGTGATGGTCTATGGGTCGTGGGAGTCTATCCGCTATGCGGTAAACAATGATAGGGGTGGTTTCCCAGGAAGTGTGTCGTATGAACCAGATGTGGCCGCCCATAAGAGTCCGGAGTTGGAGTTGATCAACAAGATGCAGGAGGTTATGCCCCACTATTGGGGAGAGGAGCGTTTTGACGCTTTCACATACGCCTACGCTCTCCAGACGATGAAGAAGGATCATCCTAAGGTGATGTGGGTCGCTTTCGGGGACACAGATGAGTGGGGTCACGCCGGCAAGTATGACTTTTATCTTGAGGCGGCTCATGGCACGGATGATATGATCAGGCAGATTGTGGAGTTTTGCGAGAGCGATCCCTTCTACAGAGGGAAGACTACCTATCTGATGACCACTGACCACGGTCGCGGAAAGAAATCTGGATTCACAAGCCACAGTTCCGGCACCTCCGGGTCCGAGAATACTTGGATGATCGCTTTCGGCAAGGGTGTCAAGCGTCTTGGTGAAACGTCCGGGAATGGCCCTTATTATACCCGTCAGATAGCCTCCACTGTCGCGGAGATACTCGGGGTGGATTTCACCCCGGACAATGGGGAAAAGCAGCCTCCGGTTGATCCTGAGTTCAAGGGAGAACCCCTGCCCGATGATTTGAATATTCAGGATATGGGATACTTCCATGAGTTGACAGCTACGCCGAGAGGTGCGGGAGTGAGGTATAAGTATTACGAGGGTCCTTTTGTCAGTGTGGATGAGCTGCTTAAAGCGAGAGTCATTGAGAGTGGGATAAAGGAGGATCTAAGTATTGACAATGCCAGGGCTGAGGACCATTTCGGGTATGATTTCCAAGGGCTGCTCAAGATCCCTGTCTCGGGGCGATATGTCATCTCCCTGTCTTCAGATGACGGTTCCAAGGTGTTCATAGATGATAAGTTGGTCATTGACAACGACGGTAGTCACAGTACAAATGTAATGGAGGTCTCCCTTGCCATGGATGCAGGATACCACCGCCTCCAGGTCCTCTATTTCGACGACTATGAGGGAGAGGCGCTTGAGGTCGGTATTGAGGGCTGCGGACTGTCATTTGATAACATTCCAGCCTCGATGCTTTTCCACGAATAATCAATTTACTGATAATGAAGAAAATAATTGTTTTTTTCTTGGGCGCCTGCGCCCTTCTCGTATCATGCTCAAAGGTGGATAATGACCCCAAGGTGGTGGTGATTACCTTCGACGGCCTGCGTTGGCAGGAGGTCTTCTCGGGAGCCGATTCATCACTCATATCCGATCCTCGTTTCTCTCGGGATCCGGAGGGCCTTAAGGCTGAGTATTGGAAGGATACTCCCCAAGAGCGCCGTGAAGCTTTGATGCCGTTCGTTTGGAGTCACATCGCCTCCAATGGCTACCTTCTCGGCAACCGGGAGAAGAACAGTCTTATGCAGGTCTCCAATAATAAGTCATATTCCTATCCCGGCTATAGCGAGATGTTTTGCGGCTGGGCTGATGACGAGAGGGTAGACAGCAATGATCCAGTTCCTAATCCCAATGTAAGCGTGATGGAGGTCGTGAACCAAGATCCTCGTTATAAAGGTCATGTGATGGTGTATGGATCCTGGGAATCGATTCGCTTCGCCGTGAATAACGAGAGGGGAGGTTTCCCTGGCAGTACAGCCTTTGAGGGGAACGTCTCTCCTAATCCAAGCCATGGACTGGAGATGATAGACCGGGTGATGGAAAGCATATACGGCGCCCCCAAGGGTGGCGAGAGGCCAGACGGTTTCACATACGCCTACGCTATGGAGACCCTGCGGAACGACCACCCGAAACTGTTGTTCATCTCGTTCGGGGAGACTGACGAATGGGGACATGGTGGTGAATATGACAAATACCTCCATGCGGTTCATTTCACGGATGGTTTCATAAAGGATATTGTCGAAACATGCGAGGCTGACCCGTTCTACAAAGGTAAGACCACCTACCTGATCTCGACGGACCATGGCAGAGGCCGGGGGGATCGCTTTGTCTCACATGGTGCGGATATAAGGGGTGCTGAGCAGACATGGTTGGTGGCTCTCGGAAGAAATATTCCGGCCGCCGGTGAAACCTCCGACAACGGTCCTTTCTATACAAAACAGATAGCGGCCACGATCGCGGATCTTCTAGGGGTCGATTTCACCCCTGGCAATGGGGTCAAGTGCGAGCCTTTCGATCCCACTTATCACAAGGAGCCGGAGACACCCGTGGCCTCAGCGACCTTCTCCGCTGTGGAAGCGACTCCAAAGGGGCATGGCGTGCGCTACACCTATCACGAGGGGCCTTTCATGAGCGTCGATGAGGTTCTCGCAAGCCCTGTTATCACCCGCGGGACGATCCCGTTCCTTTCCACTTCAGCTAAACGTCAGGAGGATCATTTCGGGTTTAATTTCAACACTTTGATGAAAATAGAGAAAACAGGCCTGTACCAGATCTCTCTGGCCACGGATGACGGATCCAAGCTGTTCCTGGACGGCCAGCTTCTGTTTGATATTGACAGGGACGGAGGCGGGTTCGCTGAGGCTTGGATACAGCTCGAGGCCGGCTTCCATCGCCTTGAGATTCCCTATTTCGAGAATTATGGTGGCGAGAATATAGAAGTCGGCCTCGTCGGCGAAGGCATCGAGGTCGAGCAGTTGCCCGCCTCTATGCTATGGTACGATTAGTTATTTGATAACCCCTAGC
The DNA here is from genome assembly GCA_017557535.1 of Bacteroidales bacterium. GTDB lineage: Bacteria > Bacteroidota > Bacteroidia > Bacteroidales > UBA932 > Cryptobacteroides. Next base: position 33,828 of record JAFYYM010000136.1, read on the forward strand.
TCTTTACCCACCTTGATGAAGGCAGCGATGGCTTTGTGAAGGTGTTCTTTTTTGTGGGCCGCGGAGAGCTGCACCCTGATTCTGGCCTGTCCTTTGGGAACTACAGGATAGTAGAAACCGGTCACGAATATCCCCTCCTCGGCCATCTTGGCGGCGAACTTCTGGGAGAGGGGAGCGTCGTACAGCATCACGGCGCAGATGGCGCTCTGGGTCGGCTTGATGTCGAATCCGGCGGCCATCATGGCGTCACGGAAGTATCTCACATTCTCCTGCTGGCGATCGTGGAGCTCATTGCTCTCGCCGAGCATCTTGAACATCTCGATTCCGGCCGCTACAATCATAGGAGGAAGTGAGTTGGAGAAGAGATAAGGCCTGGAACGCTGACGGAGCATGTCAATAATCTCCTTGCGTCCGGTCGTGAATCCGCCCACGGTGCCTCCGAAAGCCTTTCCTAGGGTTCCTGTGAATATGTCGATCCTTCCATAGCAATCGAACTGCTCGGCGACGCCACGGCCAGTCTTTCCGACAACTCCGGCTGAGTGGCTCTCGTCAACCATGACCAGCGCGTCATATTTCTCTGCAAGATCGCAGATCTTGTCCATCGGGGCGACATTGCCGTCCATTGAGAACACACCGTCAGTGCAGATGATCCTGAATCTCTGAGCCTGAGCCTCTTTGAGGCAGCGCTCCAGATCTTCCATGTCGGCGTTGGCGTAGCGATAGCGGACAGCCTTGCAAAGGCGGACTCCGTCAATTATGGAGGCGTGGTTGAGTGAGTCGGAAATAATAGCGTCCTCGGCTGTCAGAAGCGGTTCAAAGACTCCGCCGTTGGCATCGAAACAGGAGGCATAGAGGATGGTGTCCTCAGTCTTGAAGAACTTGGAGATAGACTCCTCAAGTTCCTTGTGGAGATCCTGGGTGCCACAGATGAAACGCACCGAGCTCATACCGAAACCTCTCTCGTCCATCGCCTTTTTGGCGGCCTCGATGAGTTTCGGGGAGTCGGCCAGTCCAAGATAGTTGTTGGCGCAGAAGTTAAGTGCCTTGCTGCCATCCTGGAGAGTGATCTCGGCGGACTGTGCGGAAGCGATGTTCCTCTCGTTCTTGTACAAGCCGGCTTCCTTGATGGAGGCGAGCTCGGCTTTCAAATGATCCTGAAATTTGCCGTACATGATTATGAATGATTATTTAGTTTTATGTTTTACGAAAATAATGTAAATTTGTGCCAGCTAATTTAGCAATTAAACCGCTATCTGCAATGAAAAATGTTCTTGTGATAGGCTCAACCGGTCAGATTGGCTCCGAGCTCACGATGAAGATCAGGAGGATGATTCCTGAAGGCAACGTTGTCGCTGGTTTTATCAAAGGTGCTGAGCCGAAAGGCGAGCTTCTTGAGAGTGGGCCTGTGGCAGAGGCTGATGTCTGTAATGGCGCTCAGCTTTTGGAAATTGTAAAGAAGTACGATATCGACACCATTTATAATCTCGCCGCCCTCCTGTCAGCTGTGGCCGAAAGGAAGCCTCAGCTCGCATGGCATATCCAGATAGACGGTCTGATGACTATTCTCGAGATCGCCAGGGAATACAACTGCGCTGTGTTCACGCCTTCCTCAATCGGCTCCTTCGGTCCGGAAACCCCTCGTAAGAACACACCTCAGGACACCATTCAGAGGCCTCGCTCGATGTATGGATGCACGAAAGTGGCCACTGAGCTGCTCAGCGATTATTACTTCCACAAATATGGCGTCGACACCCGTTCGATCCGATTCCCAGGGTTGATATCCAATGTGACCCTTCCTGGAGGAGGTACCACTGACTACGCCGTGGAGATTTATTATGCCGCCGTCAAGGGAGAGGAGTTCGTTTGCCCGATCGCCCCTGGAACCTTCATGGATATGATGTACATGCCGGACGCCTTGAAGGCCGCTGTCGACATTATGAACGCTGATCCCTCCAGGCTCGTGCATCGCAACTCTTTCAACATTGCCTCAATGAGCTTTGATCCTGAGATTCTGAGGGCCAAGATTACCGAGCACATCCCTGGTTTCAAGATGCGCTACGAGGTGGATCCTGTTCGCCAGGCCATCGCTGATTCCTGGCCGGACAAGATGGACGACAGCTGCGCCCGCGAGGAATGGGATTGGAAGCCATCATACGACCTTGAGGGCATGACCATTGACATGATCGATGCCCTCAAGAAAAAACTGCTGTAGTTCAGACTATTATGAGGCGTAGAGGGTGATAATATTCAGTATCACCTCCGATGCCTTTTCCATCGATTGCAGGGGGACGAACTCCATCTTGCCGTGGAAATTGAGTCCGCCAGCGAATATGTTGGGGCAGGGAAGACCTTTGAAGCTCAAGTTGGCACCATCAGTGCCGCCTCTTATAGGCTGGATCCTGGGCTTGACTCCAGCCATCTCCATCGCTTTGACTGCCTTTTCAACAACGTGGTAGTGAGGTTCGACCTGCTCACGCATGTTATAATACTGGTCCTTCACCACAGGAGTGGCGGTTCCCTCGCCATATTTCAAATTAATGAAATCACAGCACTTTTGAATGGCTCCCTTCTTCCTTTCAAACAGCGCCCTGTCGTGGTCCCGGATGATATATGTGATGTCAGCATCCTCCACTGTGCCGCTGAAATTGATGATGTGGAAAAAGCCTTCGTAACCTTCTGTGAACTCCGGCCTTTGCTCTATCGGAAGCAGTGAGTTCATCTCCATGCCGATAAGGATGGCGTTCTTCATCTTGCTCTTGGCGTAGCCCGGGTGGACATTCCGGCCTTGGATGTGGATTTTCGCCGAGGCTGCGTTGAAGTTCTCGAATTCCAGTTCTCCGACCTCGCCTCCGTCCATGGTGTATGCGTAGTCAGCTCCGAATCTCTCAACGTCGAACTTGACCACCCCTCGGCCGATTTCCTCGTCTGGAGTGAATCCGATTTTGATGTCTCCATGCAGATACTCAGGATGTTCCATGATATACTGGACAGCATTCATGATCTCGGCCACTCCAGCTTTGTCATCCGCTCCAAGCAAGGTCGTCCCGTCAGTGGTGATGAGAGTCTGGCCGATATAGTGTAGCATCTCCGGGAACTCGGAGGGCTTCAAAGCAAGTCCAGTAACTCCTAGCAGGGGTATTTCCCCACCATCATATTCACTTATTATCTGTGGTTTGATTCCGGCCCCGGAAGCGTCCGGGGCAGTGTCTACATGGGCTATGAAGCCTATAGCAGGCACGTTAGACTCTATATTGGATGGGATGGAGGCCATCACGTAGCCATATTCATCTAGAGTCGCTTCCACACCCATCGCCATGAGCTCATCCCTCAATAATTTGAGTAAATCCAACTGCTTGGCTGTGGAAGGCTGGCTATCGGAATTCTCATCGCTCTGGGTGTCTATCGCGATGTATCTGAGAAACCGGTCAAGTATTGTTTCCATTATTCCTTAACTTTTTTGGATGAGATGATCATATAGGCTATCAAGGCGATGAAGGGGATTATGGCGATAGCCTCACCATGAGCAGCATGCCACTCGGACATGAACCAATCCACATTGAAGAACTTGAGGAGGGCGCTCACGACTCCCATCAAGGCTCCACCCGCGATGAATCCGGAAGCGATCAGGGTTCCTTTGTTCAGCCTGGCGTCATTGACCTTCTTGTCCTTGGTTCTCGTGCTGACATACCAGGAGATCGCGCCTCCCACCAACAGGGGAAGGTTGAGGTCGATCGGGATGAACATGCCAAGTGCGAACGCTAATGCGGGTACCTTGAATATGGTCAGCAGGATGGCGATCGCCGCTCCAATCCCGTAGAGCAGCCAAGGCGCTCCGCCACCATTCATCATCGGCTGGATCACGGCAGCCATAGCATTGGCTTGCGGGGCCACGAGGGCTTGGTCGCCAACGAATCCATAGGTCTTGTTAAGCACCAGCATCACTCCACAGACAGTAGCGGCGGCCACCGCGACACCGACGAACTTCCATCCTTCCTGTTTCTTGGGAGTGCTGCCTATCCAATAACCGATCTTCAAGTCTGTGATGAATGAACCGGCGACCGAGAGGGCTGTACAGACAACTCCTCCGATTATCAATGCGGCGGCCATGCCGGCGTTACCCTTCAGGCCGACAGCGACGAGTATGAGCGACGCTATGATCAGGGTCATCAGTGTCATTCCACTGACCGGGTTGGTGCCGACGATGGCGATGGCGTTGGCCGCCACGGTGGTAAACAGGAAGGATATGATTCCCACAATCAACAAGCCCACAAGAGCTTGCCAGACGTTATTGACCACACCACCGAACGCGAAGAAGGCGAAGATGGCCAGAAGCGCGATTACTATCCCGAAAACGATGGTCTTCATAGGGATATCCTCCTGTGTCCTCTCTATCACCGTATCTTTAGTCACACCAGGCTTGTCGGTGGATCCCTTGAACTCCCTCACTGCCAGTCCAACCGCCGATTTGATGACGCCGAAAGACTTGATGATTCCTATGATACCTGCCGTGGCAATGCCTCCGATGCCGATATGCCTGGCGTAATCCTTGAAAATCTGTTCGGGGGACATCTCTCCGATGGTCATGGTCACTCCCGTATTCATCAGGTCGATGACCTGGCCTCCCCAGAGGATGTTCATAAGCGGGATTATGACCAGCCAGACCAGAAGACTTCCGCAGCAGATCACGAAGGCGTATTTAAGACCGATTATGTAGCCTAGACCAAGGACGGCGGCGCTGGTGTTTATTTTCAGCAAGACTTTTGCTTTGTCAGCGATCGTCCTTCCTACTCCGAGCACTGTGGTCGTCAGCGTGTCGGACCAGGTGCCGAAGGTGCTCACGACAAAGTCGTACAAACCACCGATCAATCCGCTCACCAGCAGGGTTCCCGCTCCTTTTCCGCCCTCTCCGCTGACCAGGATCTGTGTGGTCGCGGTAGCCTCCGGGAAAGGATACTTCCCATGCATCTCTTTCACGAAATATTTCCGGAATGGAATCAGGAACAGTATTCCAAGCACACCTCCAAGCAATGAGGAAAGGAACATCTGGGCGAAACTGACCTGAACGCCGAGGATGTATATGGCGGGAAGGGTGAATATCGCTCCGGCGACAACCGCTCCTGAGCAACCGCCGATCGACTGGATGATCACATTCTGTCCTAGGCCTTCCTTTTTCCCTAGGGCACTGGTCAAACCGACCGCTATGATGGCGATAGGTATGGCCGCCTCGAAGACCTGTCCTACCCTGAGACCGAGATATGCCGCGGCGGCGGAGAATATCACAACCATCAGCAGTCCGATGGCGACCGAGTACGGAGTGACCTCAGCCCATTGTCTCTCAGCACCGAGGAGAGGCTTGTACTCTTCACCGGGCGCCAGTTCCCTCTGGGCATTTTCCGGCAATGCATTATGAGTTTCTTCCATAAGGGGATTTGTTTGAAATTGTCTTATAAATATAGGTAAATAAATTTTTCAAAAAAAATTTGCCAGATTAAAAAAAGTTTGTACCTTTGCAGCCCGCTTCGGAAAGAAGCACAAGATCATTGACAATACTGAGAGATTACAACGAGGTAAAGTGTAATATACGAAATCAGCATATTAGAAATAGTAGGTTGACAATTTCACGAATCAGTAAAGATTCACTTAGAGAAAGAGAAGTTAGGGCGCATGGAGGATGCCTTGGCTTCGGCAGGCGATGAAGGACGCGGTAAGCTGCGAAAATTCCCGGGGACCCGCAAACAGGGATTGATCCGGGAGTGTCCGAATGGGGCAACCCCCCGGGCTGAAGGCCCGGGACCGTTATTCATGACGGGGCGAACCCGGGGAACTGAAACATCTTAGTACCCGGAGGAGGAGAAAGAAACGATCGATTCCCTCAGTAGTGGCGAGCGAAGGGGGAAGAGCCTAAACCGGCCCGTTCGAGGACGGACCGGGGTTGTAGGATCACCAAGAGATACCAGTCACAGGAACCGGAAGGGGTTTGGAAAACCCCGGCGCAGAGGGTGACACCCCCGTACGGGCAACGGGTGGCTGGCTGAGGTGACACCTGAGTAGGGCGGGGCACGAGGAATCCTGTCCGAATCCGCGGGGACCATCCCGCAAGGCTAAAGACTGCCGAAGACCGATAGTGTACCAGTACCGTGAGGGAAAGGTGGGAAGCACCCCTGGCAGGGGAGTGAAAGAGATCCTGAAACCGTGCGCCTGCGAGCGGTGGGAGCCACCCTATGAGGGTGGTGACCGCGTGCCTTTTGCATAATGAGCCTACGAGTTGCGCCGTCGCGGCGAGGTTAAGCCACTCAGTGGCGGAGCCGCAGCGAGAGCGAGTCTGAACAGGGCGTTCAGTCGCGGCGGGCAGACGCGAAACCTAGTGATCTACCCATGTCCAGG
>JAFYYM010000137.1 GCA_017557535.1 Bacteroidales bacterium
ACTAGAGGACCAACATTTCCTTTACCCTCTTGATATCGTCAGCCTCGACGATAGCGAAGTGGTCAAGATTTCTCTTGCGTTTCTTGGTCTTCTTGGTGAGGATGTGGCTGTGGTAAGCGTGCTTCCTCTTGATTTTTCCTGTTCCGGTAAGCGCGAAACGCTTTTTGGCACCGGAGACGGTCTTAAGCTTTGCCATTGTTTTAAATAATTAATACTGTTAATATTGTTACCGCTATCACTGCGGCCACTTTTTTATTTCTTCTTGACAGGGGCGATCATCATCGTCATCCTCTTTCCCTCCAGGGAAGGCATATTCTCAGCCCTTCCGTACTCCTCAAGCTCCACAGCGAACCTCAAGAGCTGCTTCTCACCCTGGTCGGCGAACATGATGGAGCGGCCGCGGAAGAAGATGGTCGCCTTGACCTTGGAACCTTCCTCCAGGAACTCCTGCGCATGCTTGAGTTTGAACTGGAAGTCATGCTCGTCGGTGTTGGGACCGAAGCGGATCTCCTTAATGGTCACCTTGGAAGCGTTCTGCTTCATCTCCTTGGCCCTTTTTCTCTGCTGATAGAGGTACTTCTGGTAGTCAAGGATCTTGCAGACCGGCGGATCGGCTTTCGCGCTGATCTCGACCAAGTCAAGTTCCAACTCATCGGCCATCGCCAGAGCCTTGGAAATAGGATAAATGCCTGGCTCGGCGATATTGTCGCCGACAAGACGGACTTGAGAAGCTGTTATCTCCTCATTAATGTTCAGTTCATCCTCCGCTTTCTGGCGGACAAATGGACGCTGGCCACGAACCCCGTTCGCGGGTTTCGTACCGGACGGTTTGAATCCGGCCCCTGGTCTTGAACCTCCGTAACGTTTCTTGTAAGGCATTCCTGTTTTTAATTTAACTCTTAAAAAAAATCTCCTATATTTTAATCTAACAACTTCATGCGAGCTCCTCGGCCATTTGGGCCTTCAGCCACTCGACAAACTCTTCCACTTTCATGGTACCGGCATCGGCACCCTCCTTCCTGACAGAAACCGTGCCTTGCTCAACTTCCTTCTCTCCCACAATCGCCAGTACAGGCACTCTAAGCAACGAGATCTCCCGGATTCTCTTACCGAGGGTCTCGTTTCTGTCGTCAATGGAGGCGCGAATATCGGAATTATTCAGCAAACCACAAACTTTTTTCGCGAAATCTGAATATTTCTCGCTGATAGGCAGTACTTTAACCTGATCGGGGCTGAGCCACAGAGGGAGGTGGCCTCCAGTGTGCTCAAGAAGCACGGCCGTGAATCTCTCAATGGATCCGAAAGGAGCCCTGTGGATCATGACGGGGCGCTGCTTGCTGCCGTCGGCGGCGGTATATTCAAGCTGGAACCTCTCAGGAAGATTATAATCCACCTGGATGGTGCCCAGCTGCCACTTCCTTCCGATAGCGTCCTTGACCATGAAGTCGAGCTTAGGGCCGTAGAAAGCCGCCTCGCCGTACTCCACAACCGTCTTGAGTCCCATCTCTGCCGCAGCCTCGATGATAGCGTTCTCGGCCTTCTCCCAGTTCTCGTCGGAGCCGATGTACTTGGACTTGTTGTTGGGATCCCTCAGAGAAACCTGGGCGGTGTATTTGTCGAACTTGAAGATCTTGAACACATAGAGAATCAACTCGATGACCTTCTCGAACTCGCCCTTGAGCTGATCGGGCGTGACGAACATGTGAGCGTCGTCCTGGGTGAAAGAACGGACCCTGGTGAGACCGTGAAGCTCACCGCTCTGCTCATAGCGGTAGACCGTGCCGAACTCAGCCATCCTCAGGGGAAGGTCCCTGTAAGAACGGGGAGAGGAACGGAATATCTCGCAGTGATGGGGGCAGTTCATGGGTTTGAGCATGTACTCCTCACCCTCCTGAGGGGTGTGGATAGGCTGGAAGGAATCCTTTCCGTACTTGGCATAGTGTCCGGAGGTCACGTACAGGTCTTTGCTGCCGATATGAGGAGTCACGACAGGAAGGTAACCATACTCATTCTGCTTGCGGCGAAGGAACTTCTCAAGCTCGAATCTCATAACGGAACCTCTTGGCAACCAGAGAGGAAGACCCATTCCGACACGGCTGGAGAAAGTGAAAAGCTCCATCTCCTTGCCAAGCTTGCGGTGATCCCTCTTCTTGGCTTCCTCGAGAACCACAAGATACTCGTCCAGCATCGATTTCTTGGGGAAGGTGATGCCATAGATACGGGTAAGCTGCCCGCGGCTCTCGTCACCACGCCAATAAGCTCCGGCGAGAGCGGTCAACTTGACAGCCTTGATGACGTCAGTGTTACGAAGATGAGGACCGCGGCAAAGGTCCGTGAAGTGGCCGTTCGTGTAATATGTGATCGTACCGTCCTCAAGCTCACTGATGAGTTCGGTCTTGTACTGGTCTCCTTTCTCCTCGAAATGCTTGAGAGCCTCCGCCTTGGAAACATCGATCCTTGTGAAATCCTGCTTCTCGCGGGCAAGCTCAAGCATTCTCTTCTCAATCTTCGGGAAATCGGCGTCAGTGATTTGATTGCCCACGAGATCCACATCATAATAGAACCCGTTCTCGATCGCGGGACCAATACCGAACTTGACCCCGGGATAAAGATCCTCAAGGGCCTCGGCCATAAGATGTGAAGAGGAATGCCAGAAGACCCTCTTAGCCTCATCATCCTCCCATTTGAGAAGCATGATGGAGCTGTCCTCACAAATGGGACGGTTAAGGTCGAAAGTCTGGCCTTTTCCTATTGTAGTGTCTCCCGCAGGCTTGACAGCGATGGCGAGAACCTCCTCCGCAAGACGTGGGCTGATGCTCTTGGCGATCTCATAACCTGTCACTCCTTTCTCGAACGCCCTGACGCTGCCGTCAGGAAATGTGATGTTGATCATAATCCTTAATTATTAGACAGTCGACAAAGATAACAATTATTTTGCTATTTTTGCACATCCTACTCAGTTAACGGTCATGAAGAAAGAATATACATCAGGTGATTCCTGGAACAGCGCGGCCATCGCTGGCCTTGTGCTGGCACTGGTGACAATAGCGGTCGAGTTCGTGTCCTCGCTTTGCGGAAAGGTGGACGGGGTTGCGGGCGGCTTCCTGGGCTTCCTGGCATGGGCCGCTAAAATGGTGATCTGCGCCACCCTGTTCAGGTATCTCATGAAGAGATTCCACTCCTCTTTCTCCGGAGTCGAATACCCCAGCATGCAAAGATACGGGATGAAACTGGCACTCTTCTCGTCTTTGGTCGTGGCGGCATATTCACTCCTTAACCTCCTGGTGATCAATCCCGGGGCAATGGACGATATCACCGAGGTGTTCCGTACGAACTACGCCTCCATGATGGACTCCAACGCCGAAGCCGCGCTTGATAAGATGCTTCCGAAGATGCCTGTTTACATGGGTATCGGGACGTTCATCTACTGTTTCCTCTGGGGATGGCTGTACTCCACGATATTCGCGAGGTCCATCACCCCGAACGATCCTTTTTCCGAGACTGAAGACACAATCGACAACCAATAATCATGGAATACGCAAAAGACCTCTCTATAATCATACCCCTCTACAATGAGGAGGAGTCCCTCGGGGAGCTTCTGGCATGGATCAGAAGCGTCGCTAACGCCCAAGGATACAACTATGAGGTTATCTTCGTGGATGACGGCAGCACCGACGGATCATGGGCCAAGATCAAGCGGTTGGCTGAAGGGGACGACCGTGTGAAGGGCATATCTTTCCGCCGCAACTACGGCAAATCCGCCGCCCTGTACCATGGCTTTGAAAAAGCTTGCGGAAGGGTTGTCGTGACGATGGACGCCGACTTGCAGGACTCCCCTGAGGAGATTCCAGAGATGTACAAGATGATCGTGGAGGATGGCTACGATGTGGTCTCTGGCTGGAAACAGCACCGCAAAGACAATAAAGTCACCAAGAACCTGCCTTCAAAGCTGTACAACGCCACGGCCAGGATGATCACCGGCATCAAGCTTCACGACATGAACTGCGGACTCAAGGCCTACAGGAATGAGGTCGTGAAGAACATCGAGGTTTACGGCGAGATGCACAGGTATATTCCCTACCTTGCCAAAAACGCCGGCTTCGACAAGATCACCGAGAAGCCTGTCCACCACCAAAAGAGGAAATTCGGCAAGAGCAAATTCGGAATGGAGAGGTTCGTGAACGGATTCCTCGACCTCCTGTCGTTGTGGTTCCTGAGTGTTTTCGGGAAGAAGCCGATGCATTTCTTCGGGTTCACCGGCCTCCTGATGTTCCTGATAGGATTTGTGATGACAGTTTGGATAATAGTCGCCAAGCTCATTCACCAGGCCCGCGGGCTTGTTTACAGGGCAGTCACCGACCAGCCACTCTTCTATCTCGCCCTATTGGCGGTGATGCTTGGTGTCGTGCTGTTCCTCGCGGGCTTCATCTGCGAGATGATCTCCCGCAACTCACAAGAAAGGAACCAGTATAACGTAAAAGAGACCCTGGACTAGTCCAGAGTCTCCGCATTCTTCTCTTCAAGATTCTCTTCCTCGTCAGATGGCGCTTCCGGATCATCCGGGATCGCCTCTTGAAGCTCAGTCTGGCTCCTAGGGACGTCTGCGGGAGGAACCGGAGTCCCATAGCACGCTTGGAATATGAAAACGGAAGTCGTCAACGACGCTCCCATCAAGAGTTTAAGCAGGAACTTCCTCATGATTCGAATCGATTAACTAGTTGCGAATATACGCGATAAATTCGGAAAAAAAGGAAAAATTGGTTTTCTTTGATGTTCAAAAATAGTTCAACTATGAAAGTCCTCAAATTCGGAGCCAGCCTTTTCTCTAAGGAAAGCGACATTATCAAGATCAAGGAGGTCGTGGAATCCACTGAAGGTGACGCGATAATCGTGGTACCTCAAGAGTTCCAGAAGAAACTTCAAAGTCTTGTGAGAGGTGCCATGTGCGCGACCCCTCAGACATGCCTTGCCGGTCATCCGGATATCCTCATGCCCCATGGCGGGAAGTTTATCGTGCCAGGAATAATCCCGGACGGTTTCGCCGCCAGTGAGCTCACCGACCTTCAGGTCGGCGCCTCAGATTATCTGGCCAGCCTTATCGCCGCCTCAAATGACGCTGAGAGACTTGAGATCTGGACAGACAAGGATGGTTTCATGACCGCCGATCCCGCCGCCGTGAAGACCGCTTATCTCATTAAGGAAATGAGCTATCGGGAAGCCATGGAACTCTGCAATTTCGGTGTGGGTCTTATCTATCCTCCAGCATTGTTCCCGGTCAACTCAAAGGGGATTCCCACAGTGGTCAAGAATCTCTACAACCCTTCCGGAAGCGGAACCACTATCATTAAAGCCAGTGTGAGCGGAGAGAAGGCAATCAGGGGCGTATCTTCCATCGACAATGTCAGTCTAATCACTTTAGCGGGAACATCAATGGCCGGAGTCGTCGGTGTCAACTGCCGTATTTTCACCGCATTAGCCCTCGAGAGGATAAGTGCGTTCCTGGTCTGCCAATCCGCCTCGGAGACTGGGATATCAATCGGTGTCAGCGCGAATGACGCGGCAAGAGCCAAAAGCGTGCTGGATTGGACTTTCGCCCGGGAGATAGACAACGGCTCCCTCTCCCCTGTAAAAGTGAAAGACGGACTCGCCGCCCTCTCCGTGATCGGAGACAATATGAGGAACACTCCAGGAATAGCCGGACAGTTGTTCTCCACCCTAGGACGTAACGGAATCAGTGTCAGCGCCTTCGCACAGGACGCCTCTGAATCCAACATCTCATTCATAGTCGACCGCAGCCAGCTTCGTAAGTCCCTTAATGTGATTCACGATAGTTTCTTCCTGTCTGAATATCAGGAGCTTAACATATTCCTTTGCGGGGTCGGGACAGTCGGTGGAAGGCTCATTTCACAGATCCAGAGCCAGAGGCAGAAACTTATGGATGAGCACAACCTGAAGATCAACGTGGTCGGAATCGCCAGAAGTGTCAAAGGCGTGTTCAACCGTGACGGAATTGACCTTGAAGATTGGCGGACGAGGCTCGAGGAAGGCATTTCCTTGACTCCTACGAGACTCAGGGACGAGGTCATCGGCATGAATATATTCAACTCCGTCTTCGTTGACTGCACAGCAAACGCGGAGATAGCCTCCCTTTACGAGGAATTCTTGAGCAGGGGAATCTCTGTGGTGGCAGCCAACAAGATAGCCGCCTCCTCTGATTATTCCAACTACAAGAGACTGAAGGACATATCCAGGATGCGTGGCGTGAAGTATCTCTTCGAGACCAATGTCGGTGCCGGACTTCCAATCATAGGAACCATCAACGACCTCCGCAATAGTGGAGATCGTATATTGAAAATGGAGGCCGTGGTCAGCGGGACATTGAATTTCATATTCAACACGCTCTCCGAAGACATACCCTTCAGCCAGACAGTCAAGATGGCGAAAGAGCAGGGGTTCTCCGAGCCGGATCCCAGGATGGATCTCTCAGGCACGGATGTCATTCGTAAGCTTGTCATCCTGTCCCGCGAGGCCGGATACCAGGTAGAGATGAATGATGTCGAAGCTAACCTCTTTATTCCCAAGTCTTTCTTCGATTGTTCCCTGGAAGAGTTCTGGGATAAGCTTCCCCAACTGGACGAAAAGTTCGAGGCTGAGAGGAAGAGACTCGCGGCAGAGGGTAAACGGTGGCGCTTCGTCGCGACCAATGACCAGGGCAAGTGCTCTGTCTCCCTCAAGGAGATCCCCATGCAGCATTCTTTTTATGTCTTGGACGGCTCCAATAACATCATCCTCCTCACCACAGAGCGTTACAACAAGCACCCTATGCTGATCCAAGGCTACGGTGCGGGGGCCGAGGTGACCGCCGCCGGCGTATTCGCCGACATAATGAGCATCGCCAACATCAGGTGATATGGGGCAGGACGGTGAGACGGGAACCAGCTTTTGGAAAAGGCTTCTGAGAACTCTCAGGAACCTGATCATAGCCGCCTTGATCATAATTCCGTGCCTATATTCAATCAAAATCAGGCTGAGACTAAGCGAGGTGGACAATACTGTTGACAGCCTCCGCTCGGCGCTTTCCGACAGCTACACGATCATAGACTCCCTAAAGACGATCCAAGATGACGAGATCATGACCCGGGACCGTCTTGACGACATGGTGGACAAAAAACTTGGAGACAGGTCCACCGAGGCCATGTTCACGATTGACACAACAGTTGACGCCTCCATCGCCCTGAAGGCGATACAGGCGTCAATGGATCTGGATAATTGGGTTGACTCCTTGAGAGCCCCCTATCCGGAAAGTGTGTCAGACCATGTCAAACTCCGTTACCTCCAATCAAGATCCCAGAGGCTGGAGCGGCTCCAACACCACTATTCCGAGAGGTTCGGCGAATAGATTCCTTAACGGATCACCTTCATCAAGGCTTCTTCCATCAACTTGTAACCGTCCAGGTTGGGATGGACAGAGTCCCCGGAGAGGTCCGCGCGGGTCTCGCCATTCGCGTCGGCCAATACAGTGGCGTAGTCAACCAACTTGTAATGCTTTGCCTTAGCGTATTCCTTGATCATGGTGTTGAGTTTGGCGACTTGCTCCTTGGTGTCCTTGAGAGCGGGACGCCACTTGATGTAGGCTGAAGGGACAAGGGTGCAAAGGACAGGCTTGATCTTGTTGGCCTTGGCGATCTCGCACATGGAGACTATGTTGCCGAAGGTGTTCTCAACGGAGATGTATCCATTATTCCTGGCGATGTCATTGATTCCGGCGAGAATCACGACATACTTGGGATGATGATCGACCACATCCCTGCGGAACCTCACGACCATGTGGGAGGTCACCTGTCCGCTGATACCCCTTCCCAAGAGGTTGTTATCCTTGAAGAAGTCCGGATCCTTGCTGAACCATCCGTCGGTGATGGAGTCACCCATCAAAACGGCGAGAGGCTTTACGGTAACTTCGGAATTGGCCTTGGCATAGCGGTTATAATTGGCCCAGTCGTTGTCGGGAAGATCCTGGGCGATGGCGCTGAAAGCGCAAAGGGTAGCGGCGAGAGCCGCGATAATTACTCGTCTCATATTGTTGTTATCAATTCTTTCCGGTAAAGATACGAATTATCTCCAATAGTTGTTCAGGCGTATCAGCGATAGCATCGGCCGCCTCAAGATCCGTCCTTGGACGGAAGCCCCAGGACACGGCCACAGCGGGAATACCCGCATTCCTGGCCGTCTTGATATCCGTCGCCGAATCCCCCACCATCACGGCTTTAACATCAGGCAGTGACACTGCCGGCATCGCCAATGGCCCTATCTGCTGGCATACCACTGGCCACCGGCCGTACTCAGCCTCAGCGAAGCGAGAATGGACGCGGCCGAGATCAGGTGGTGTGCCAGCAGAAGCCGCTTCCATGGCTATGCGTACGACTGCTGGATCGGGTTTGAGAGGAAGTCCAGGTGCGTTGCCGAGGATCTTGACGAAAGGGATATCCTCGAAAAAGCGATGAATCAAGGCCTGCGTACCTTCCTGGAACTTATTCGAGGCCACCGCCAATCTGACTCCACAAGCCGAGAGATTCCGAAGAAGCTCATGGATTCCGTGATATGGCCTTGAAAGGACATCTATATGGCTTGTGTAATAATCGACAAACCTACCGAGAGTCAAATCAATCGTCTCTTCCGAAGTCCCCTCCGGCAAAGCCCTCGTGACAAGATTCCTTATCCCGTGGCCGACCATTCTCCTGTACTCTTCAACCGTATGCCCAGGGAAACCGCCTTGAGACAGAGCATATTCCACAGCGGCGGACAAATCCCCGATCGTGTCAATCAGAGTACCGTCCAAATCGAATATGACAACAACCTCTTTCATAACACCTGATTATCGCCGGCCAGCCAAGATTACACCCGCCAGAATGGCGGCGCAACCGAGAATAGATATCGGGGTCAACCTCTCACCAAGGATGATCGCCGCGGTGATCAAAGTGAACACCGGATTGAGATAGACATAGTTTGTGGAGGTCACATTGCCAAGCCCCGCCATGACCAGGTTCCAGACCACAAAGCATGCGAGAGATGCTACCAAGCCCAGGAAAAGAAGGTTTAGATAAACCGTAGGCTGGCCTAACACCTCGAGAGAGAAAGAGCCTTCAGTTCCCCCGAGAAAAGGGATGATGGTTAACAAACCATAGAAGAACACCTTCCTGGTGGCGAAGATAGCCCCATAGTCCTTTGTCATCTGCCCCATGAACATGCTGTAAAGAGCCCAGCATAGTGCGGCTCCTATCGAAAGGAGGTCGCCTTTAGGAGAAAGCTCGAGCCGTGAGCCATCAAATATGACTATAGCCATTCCAACGACAGCCAGAAAGGTTCCGGCTATCAATGGAAAGCCCAAAGAGACATCTTCAAGTCCATCGGCGAAGCGCCCTCTCAGCAGCTTCCGCACAACAAGGGTGAATATGGCCGTGAAAACTGGAGCCACACATACGAGGAAAGCCACATTCGCGGCTTGGGTATATGCGAGAGCGGTGTTTTCTGTCAGGAAATAGAAGGAGCCACCCGTGATCCCGAGGAAAACGAACACTAACTCGTCCTTCCATGAGTCACTGAATATCCTCACTTTCTCCTTGCCAGCCAGGCAGAGGCCCAAGATCCCGATGTACGCCAGAATGAAACGAATAACGAAAATCCCGGCCGGATGCATCCCGGCGCTTATGAGTGTCTTTGTACATACGAAGGTCACCCCCCAGACCGCCACGACGGCCAGAGCCAGCAAGTGATAGAAGAGTTTGGATGAAGTCCTGTTCACCGACTCACCAATCTAGTTTGACATTATTGGCTCTTAAAGTCTTCTGGAGCAGCGTCACGTCTATCTCGCGGCAGCTTTGCCTGTATGCCAATGCCTGGGCGGCGGCCGTACCTGCCGCCTGACCTGTCATAAGGCAGGTTCCCACTTCCCTGGCATCGTACATCAATTCTTTCTCAAAACCTATGCATCGCCCGGCGACAAGCAGATTGGAGACCTTTTTAGGCACCAATGAGCGATAAGGGATCTGCCACATAGGGCGTTGCTTCCCAGGCATCGAGCCCCCGCTCCACTTCAAGGTCGAGTCAGAGCCAGTGAAACCGATGACGTCGTCGTAACTCTTAGATGTGGCGGCGCCTTCAGTAGTCACATTGAATACTGAATTCAGGACCCTGGTGATCCTCACCCCGACCAAAGAGGGGGAACTGAGAAGGAACGCCTTCTCGTCACCTGCGGTCTGGCGAAGCTTCATTGTCCTGTCCCACATTCGTTTACGCATATCAAGCTGGGCACTGGTGAGCGTATACATGTCCAGTCCGTCCACACCACGGACACCGTCACCGAGATGTCCCGTGAACACTCCCTCGTGAGGAGTGACCGAGCCGACCCT
Source organism: Bacteroidales bacterium (assembly GCA_017557535.1). Taxonomy (GTDB): domain Bacteria; phylum Bacteroidota; class Bacteroidia; order Bacteroidales; family UBA932; genus Cryptobacteroides. The sequence goes on from JAFYYM010000137.1 coordinate 10,407, forward strand.
GTTTTTATACACACCACCCACACGGTACATGGCGCTGATGTCGTATTTATATTCCTTGAAATCCTCACCTGTCCACTCAAGGACATCCCCATCACCGCTGCAGTCCACCACAAAACCCGCCTTCACAGCCACACGTCCGCTCTTTGTCTCAAGAAGCAGATGCTCTACACGGTCCCCGCTCATGATGGCGTCGCAAGCCTGTACCCCGTAAAGAATCCTGACGCCTGCCTCCGCGCACATCTCCTCCATGAAATACTTCGTGGCCTCGGTGTCCACATTGGGAGGTGTCTCCAGCCAAGCCAGCATTCCATTCTTTTCCAATCGCTGGCACAACTCGTCGCAGATGCCGAAAACCGCCTGGACCCTGCCCTTGGGAGTAGGCGTGTACATGTCGTTGAGCACGGTGACATCACAGCCCGTGAAAAGACCTCCGAGGAAATAGCCCCGCTCCAGCAGGAGAGTATCGCATCCCTGCCTGGCCGCGGCAACCGCCGCGGCGAATCCCGCCGGTCCTCCACCTACAACAACCACATCGGCACTGTCTACGACAGCGACTTTGCGGGCGGGTTCCTTCACGAAGCCTTTAGCCTGCAGACGTGTCTTGGCAATCACCGTTTTCGCCCCGGCCTCAGGCGCGAGAGCACCACCCGCGGCAACTCCGGCCGCAGTCAAGGCTGTGGTTTTCAGGAAATGTCTTCTGTCCATTTGATAAAGATTATACATCGGAAATATACGAAAAAAACAAAAAAGCGCTATTTTTATGGTATGAAAAAGCTTCTCATTTCTTTCGCCACAGTGATATTACTGTCCCTCCTGCCCGCTTTCGGGGCATCTCCAGTCACCAAAGGCAAAAAGGTCGTATTCATCGGTGATTCCATCACAGACGGCAACTGGGGAATCGTCTATAATTACAAGCCGACATCCGCCGAGCGCAGCCAGACGGACCTCAACCACATCTACGGCCACAGTTTCGTGATGCTCATCGCCTCCGACTGGCTGAGCCGCCATCCGGGCTGCGGACATAAATTCTTCAACCGGGGTTTCAGCGGCCACAAACTGTCCGACCTGGCCGGCAGATGGAAAGAAGACGTCCTGGACCTGGATCCCGATGTGCTGACAGTGCTGATCGGCAGAAACGATGTCCACTCATATTGCTACCACAGGAAAGCGGACACTCCTCCCTTCGATTTCGAGGCCTGGGAGAACACCTACAGGGAACTCCTGCGGAAAACGAGGGAAAAGAACCCTTCGGTCAAGATTGTACTCATCCCGCCTTTCCTGGAGAAGGAAGGCCCGATGGCTTCGGCTCCCGACTATGACCTCCAAAAGGAAATGACCTCGAGAATGGCCCTCATCACCCGGAAGTTATGCGATGAGTTCGGTGGCATCCTGCTTCCCGTGGACGAGATGTTCGACAAGCTCATCGCCAAACAGCCCGAACCCGGACACTGGGTATGGGACGGGGTCCATCCTTCAGCTGCCGGTCACCGACGCATAGCCAACCTCTGGGAGAAGAAAGTCAAATTGTAGTCTCGAAGTGACGCTTGCCGCCGGTGATGACTTCCGGGGTCGTCTTACCGGGGATATATACCTCAGTACGAACACCTTCCGGGACTTCCACATCCCACTTGAAAACCCCATCCTCCACCTTCCAGGAGCTGGAGATCCTTCCACGGACCGACTCATAGGAGCAGTTCACATAATCAAGTCCCTTGATCGGGAAAGGCCTGAGTTCTATCTCCGCGAAACCAGGCTTAAGAGGACGTATCCCCGCGAGATACTCATATTCCCAGGTGATCAGGTCTCCGAGGAGCATGACGTGGTTGCCTGAGTTCATCGCGGGATCCGCCGTGTCGCCGTTCCATAGCTCCCAGATCGTGGTGGCACCATGGGCGGCCATATATCCCCAGGAAGGATAGGTGTCGTCAGAGGCTATCTTAAGGGCGAGATCCGGCTTGCCATACTCGGTTAAAGTCCTCATCAGCACCTGGATACCGATGACTCCCGAGCTGACATGGCCGCCGAACTCATTCTCGGTCTTGTCCACGATCGCCGTTAACACCCTCTGTTCCTCCCCTTGCGGGACAATACCGTTCCAGAGAGCCAACAGATTCGCAGTCACGGTGTTGTTGTCGTAGCAGCCTCTTTCCGTATTGTAGAACTTCCGGTTGAAAGCCTCCACGCTGGCCTCGCGCTCAGCCTCAAAATACTGGACATCTCCAGGATAGCCGGCGATGGGGGCGAACTCCTTCATGATCTCGCAATAATGGACATAGTACGGAGTGGCTATCACCTCCGGTGCCGTTATGCGTGCGGGATCCTGGGAATGAATCATTTCCAAGGACTCCGGAGGCATACACCAGTCGCCGTAGTTATCCTTTGTCATGATCCCGTCCACCAGATACCTCTCCTTCATATAAAAGAGCCATTTTCTCATTGCCGGATAATGCTTGACGATCACTCCCTCATCCCCGAAACGCTGCCATAACATCCTGGCGGCATCGATGAACAACCCCGGCCAAGTCATGTTGTCTGGACGCACCGTCCAGAAATTGGGAGCCACGCTAGGAAGCTGTCCCTCCTCGTCCTGCTCTGTGGCGATGTCATCCAGCCATTTTGAATATAGGGCGTGGTTGTCGAATATCCAGCTCTCACCGTAGCACCCTGTAGCCCGGTCACCAAGCCAGCCCATACGCTCATCCCTTTGCGGACAATCAGTAGGCATCCCTCGATAATTGCCTCTAATCCCCCAGAACGCATTCTTATACACTTGGTTAATCACGGGATCCGAACATTCGAAATGGCCGGTCGTGGCCATCTTGTCATAGATGACCTGTCCCTCGAAATCCTCAAGCGAAGGTTGATATGAAAGGCCGCTGATCTCCACGAAGCGGAAGCCGTGATAGACGAACAAAGGATGCCACACGAACTCCCTGTCGTCCCTGGCGATGTAATAATCCCTGGCCTTGGCTGTACGGAGATTATCGGTGTAAAGCTCGCCATTATCCTGAAGCGTCTCGGCGAAACGCATCTTCAAGGTGTCGCCCGCGCTCATCCTCGCCTTGACCTGCAGCCATCCAACCATATTCTGACCCATGTCAAGAATATATCGTCCTCCCGATAACGAGCTGATTGACACCGGTTTAAGGATGTCCTGAATCTCTATGTTAGGGTTTGGCTGCAAGGTAAGCTTCCCCAATGGGGCCTCAGCGGCCTCTGCCTGAGGCCATAGGCTGTCGTCATACGATGGGTCGAGCCACCCGTCCAGTTCCATCCTGGCATCGTATATCTCCCCGTCATATTCATTATTGGAGCGTATCGGCCCGTCGGCTGTGGCTTTCCAGCTCTTATCGCTCACAACCCTCTGGATGCTTCCGTCTGAATATTTTATCTCAAGCTGGCAGATAAGGCATGGCAGCTGCTTGTCATAACGCTTGTAGGTGTTGATATTGTCCCAATTAACCCTGACGCCGGGAAAACGCCCTGTACCGAGGGTCACGCCCATCGCATTGACGCCTTTCTTCAAAAGGCCAGTGACATTGAAACTATTGAAATACACTGTCTTATCGTAGTTGGAGACAGTGGGCATCAGAACCTGAGCCCCCCCAACCTTGAACCCGTTGACATATGCCTCATAAAGACCCAGGCCACAAACATGCAGCCATGCCTCACGGACTGTCCTGGCTGACTGGAAGGTGGTTCTTAAATATCTCGCCGGGAGGGACACATCGCCGGTCCTGACATCCTCAGGAGAAGTAATGCCGATCCAAGAAGCTTCCCAATCGACCATCGGCTTCCTCAACACTACCTGGCAAGGCTTGGAGGTCTTTCCGGAGATCTTCGACTTCCCGGTCAGAGGATTATACCTCACCCTGCAATCGCTGTAAGATGTCCCCTCACCATCAGGGAGATGGAGGGTCACATCTATAGGTTGATCTCCAGGAACTATCAGTATATCAATATGATCTCCTTCATCCATCGGGATGACAGCCCCAACCCTGGCATAAAGCGGAAATTCGTCGAGGGCATAATCTTTCTCAACGACAGAACCTCCCCGCAGGCGCTCCCTGGAAACCCACTCAATCCAATCGTCCCCATCGGGAATGGCAAAGGAAACATGTGAGTCATAATCAGTTATAGCCTTGGTGAAAAGATCCGGTCCAAGACGATGGCTCTCCTGCTCGAAATCGACGTCCCGAAGCAGAGTACCGCCATTCAGATGGGCGTCAACGATTGTCGAGAATATGTACGGGACAAGTTTCTTGTGGAGAATCACCACATCACGGTAAATCTTACCGGCCTCCTCCCCATGCCACCAGGCAAGATGGTTCTCAAACGGCTTGTTGGCACCTCCGTTAACCATGCCCGCGGTAAGAGCTCCGAACTGGGCATATCTTATGAGTTGCTCTTTGCCGGGTGCCGAGCCGTTGAATCCACCAACCTCGGTACCGACAGCCCCGTAACCATGTTCCGCGGATATGTAAATGTTCTTGATCTGGTTTTTAAGTCCCTGCCATTCTCCAGAGAAATCACCGCACCAGCCGAGACTGAGCTTGTTCTTGCTGGAGTTATCCGCATCACCCTGAAATGAATACGGTCTGGCCAGAATCATTCCCATGCCTGGACGACGGCTATTCACATAGTCATACATGGCATCGTAGTAGAAATGCCTGTATTCCTTGTTGGACATTTCCCCTATGCTGGTCCCGACAGGCTCAGGAATGCTCAATTCTCCCTGGTCAACTTTGAATCCATACACCCCTCCTTCCATTACCTTGTCAAGCTGCGAATACCACCACGCGGTAGCCTCCGGACTCGTGAAATCAATATGGACTCCCGTGCCCTTCCACCAATTGTAGGGCTTTCCCCCGTTCACAACGAATCCATTGGAAACCGCCTCATCATAATTGGAGCTTTTATCGACCGGGCAATCCATGCTTACGGTGTTCACGCAACCTGTCAGCCAAAGAATCGAGTGGACACCCTTGTCGAGAAGGCCGGAAGTCATTTTCTGAGGCTCCGGATAACGGTTCGTATCCCAGGTGAAGCTATTGTAACTAGTGGACCATGGGCTGTCTATTATGACACCATTAACAGGAATATCCCTGTCTAAATAGCCATCAACCAGACGGTTCACCGCCTCCTGTGTGTTGAACTCATCCTCCCAGACAATATGACCCAAAGCCCAGGCCGGAGTGACAGGGATTCTTTCAGCGACCGTTCTTGGTTCTTTAGTGGAGCATGACGCCGCAATCAGGGCAACCATAGCCAACGTTACCAACTTCCTCATAGACGTATAATAGAAATGGTTATTCACAAAAATAACCATTTCCTTTCAGATAACCACCTGCCACGCCAATTAACACCCATATAAATTTTTACGAAATTCATAAATTAGTTTTATGTTTTTCATAAAATTGGCATTATCTTTGCCTATCGACATCGCATATTAAATAAGTAACGATATGACGAATCCAACCCAACGAAGCATCAAAAGGCTCTCCATCGCCATCCTTATCATCAGTGGTATCTCACTTGCCTATATTATCTGGGAGATGATAGCCCAGATCTGGGTAAGCAGCTATATTTATCCCTTGACCTGGAATCCGGATATAAAGGGCTGGCAAATCTTTATTCTCGCGGCACGGTTCATCGGCATGACACTTCTTTTCATAATGTGCTGCATATTTTTGTATCGAATCAACAAAGGGCTGAAAGACGGCGACATCTTCCCCAAGTCAAACATCACACTCATCCGCTGGGCGGCCTTGGTAGTCGGACTTCTCGCCTTTGTCCATTCCAATTATGAAGCTGTAGTAAAAGGTGAATCTGCGTTTATGCTCGATTCCAACACCATTCTGATCCCCCTCATTGTACTTCTTTTCGGAGGACTTTACAAAATGGCCTATCTTGCTGAACAAGACAGCAAACTCGCGATATGATTACAGTTAACCTTGATAAAATGCTTTGGGAGAGGCACATGAAACTCTCGGAACTCTCCGAGAAGATAGGCATCTCCATGACCAACCTTTCCCTGCTCAAGACAGGTAAAGGCCGTGCCATCCGCTTCACCACTCTCAATAAAATATGCAAAGTTCTGGACTGCCTGCCAGGAGACATCCTGGATTACCAGCCGGATCCGGAAGGAGTTGAATTAGAGGATGATATCTATGCGGATTAAATTAGCGTCAGTCATCGTATTGTTGCCTGCGATCCTTTCGGCGCAGGAGCGTGTCTCCGTAAAAGGACGAGTCATCAATGAACAGGGAGAAGCCGTCGAATACGTTCAAATCGGTATCCCAAAGCACCAAATCGGGACAATCTCCACCGCCGATGGCCTATTTGAAATAGAGGTTCCTCGCGACACGCTGGAGTTTTTCCACGTATCATATCAAACGGCTTCATACCCTGTCACAGGGGCTTCCGACGATGTCGTCATAGTCCTTCACGAGCAGGAATTACAGCCATCCGTATTCATTGGAGGCAATACAAAAGAAAAGTATCTTGTCCGCCCCGGTTCAAATGTGCTGAAGAATCTCGGGGTAATCAGTTTTGCCTTGCGAAGTGAACATCCGTTGGGGCGGGAACTCGGATCCGTCGCCCATGCGAAAAAACCGTTCCTGGTGAAAGATATCCAACTATCTATCCATAGTAACCATATCCCCGGCTGCGTCGCGTCTGTCAATATATACCGTATTGAGGACAAAAACGAAACTTTTGTCAACGTGCTCCATAAACCCATATACTTTGAAATCGCCGTTTCCAACGATCCACAGCACTTCGATATACAACCGGAAGAGACCATTCTGCTGGATCCCGGGCGCTACTTTGTCTCCTTTCAGATTGTCGGGTACGATGAGAAGGAATTTCAGTCTTTTCTTGCCAAGCCGGAAGAAGAGAGGAAGTACTGGGAAATGACCATGGACTTCAGAATCTACTTAAAGAGCAGCTATCTCCGGGAAGCAGTTCTGGGCAAAATGGAACACTTCCCCGTCAACATCGGCATCTCTGTCAAAGGGTTGGAATTTGAAGACGCTCAATGATGGCATCGAGGGACCTTATCAGATCAGTCTTTATCACCCATTAAGTGGATGATTGAGAATTCGTTCTTGAAAAAAGCGACTTCTTCTCCTGAAAGGATGCCGAGATTGTATTTATGCTTGATCTCCGCTACAAAAGACATATACATTTCATCGCCTTTCATCGTGGCAACGATCCGTGGGATGGCTTTGTGAACATCCTCCGGGAAGCTTTCATCCCATCTGCCATGGCGTAGACAATCTGAGACAATCCGCTGGGCAGCAAAGACTTGGCCCGACTCGAACAGTTGATTCGCCCGAGAAAGATATGCCGCCCAATCCGTGACCGCATAATCAGAGAGATTGGTAGTGACATACTTGATGATATCTTCCGCCCGGCTGGAACGGGTAAGAATGCGACGGTCCCCACCGACCAGAATATACTCAGGATATGAGGTGATGCCCAGTCTTCTCTCAACGCTTTTCTTGTTCTTCATCGATGACACTACAAAGAGCGTTCTGCCATAATCCGGATTGTAATTCTGGAAATATGGCTTGATCGAATCATCTGTATACCAAATCGGAAGCGTATCTTTCGTCACATTATCGTCCTCGAAAACCAGGATGGTGAACAGGGCGTCATCATTTGACAACCGGGACAGTTTCCTTTCCCCACCGACAGGATATTGTATGTCTGGCACAGTTTGCCGATATGGCACCTGCGCTTCGCACAATGTCATGAACAGAAAGAACGCGGGCAATATACTATACCTTACCTGCTTTCTTAAGCGCATCGTATGTCTCCGAAAGCCACTCATTATAGTGATCATAGGGGGGCTTGGTCCACCAGTCAAAAAGTCTGTTTAAAGACTCGCGGTCTTCTTCTATACCGAAAGATCTGTATTGCTCCGGATCGCGGTTGACCGTAACTACATGATTGTTGTTCTCTTTAAAATCAACCCGGAAAATACAGTGTCCTGTCCAGCTGCGGTGTGCCCAAAGAGTTGATCCCTCCATAAACCAGAACCACTTATCCTCCATGGCCTGTGGAACATTGCCGCAACGGAGCGCGAACATTTCCTGATCGCTGAAAGACCTTTTTAATATGAAAGTCTCGTGCTGTTCAGGCATGGGTTCTGTTTTCCAGTCACCGCGACGGGCAACGATAGTTTTGTTATCTTCTGACATATTCTTCTACAGTTAAACTCCGAATGATCTGACACAAACCTTAATGTATCTGCAAACGCAAGACTCTGATGGGACGGTTCGCACCCTGATACTGGGTTTCATCGATGACTGTTTCTCCGGTGGGGACAAAACCGCACTTTTCCATGACCCTGCCACTAGCGGGATTATCCACGAAATGCCCGCTGATCAGAGAATTAATATCCGTGGTTCGACGGATGTGCTCAATCATCAGTCCAAGTGCTTCAGTACAGATTCCTCTGTTCCAATAAGGCTTGGCCACCCAATACCCGGCAAGGGGTTCGCCCTCGAGTGCCGGAAGATGGCAATCGCACGAAGGGCCATACCCCATCGCGCCGATGGCTTCTCCCGACTCTTTGAGTTCTATTGCCCAAGTATTGGTGGCATCCTTGAAGACTGTCCGTATCACATCAAGGCTTTCTTCTATGGATTTGTGCGGAGCCCATCCAGCTCGCGGCCCCACATCGGGATCCGACGCCCATTTATACAACACAGGAGCGTCACTGTCTCGCCATGGCCGGAGTATAATGCGGCTGGTCTCCATCACACCATCATAAAACAATTGTCCCGGAAGACGAAGCTTCTCTTTCGGCGGGAAGGTGGATTCATAAACTTCGAACGCCTCCTGATTCTCATCAGCGACAAAATAACCTTTGGGTGGACAATACGTCGCTTCTTCTATGCCATTGGCCTTGAGCCAGCCGGGAATGAGTTCCTGGGCAAGGAAGAATGGAACCTCATCCTCCTCGGGAAAGTCTTGATAATGGATATTGAATCTACTGGCCAAGTCAAATCCGGCGTGCTTATAGAAGTCAATATTGCCCTCCATACACAGGAAGCCAATACCCATCTCACGAGCCTTGTCCAGAGCGAAGCGCAGTAGTTGAAGCCCGTATCCTTTCCGCTTTTTATCTGGATGAATGCTGATGGGGCCGAATGTCCAAGAGGGTTTATGGCGCCCATCCGGCAAGATCAATTCAGCTTTGGAAAACATCACATGGCCAATAATGCGGCCATCCTCCTCCATCACAAAATCCAATTCAGGAATAAAATCCGGATTGTCCCGGTAACAATGCAAAACGTAATGCTCCGTGCATCCGGGGCGATACACATTCCAAAAAGCCTCACGGGTGAGGTCTTCAACCGCACGGAAGTCGGCGGGATTCTCGATTCTGATATTCATCATTGCTCTCTAATTCAGGGAATCACACATTTTCCGACGAGCCAGCGTGGGATAGGCTTCTATGGCATCACGGAAAGTTAAGCCGGCATTCTTCCGCAGCCAGCTCTGGAATTCAACCTTGAAACGGAATCCCTTGCCCAAGTACTGCTCAAAGAAAGCCCGCAGGTCCTGGGAGCATACGATGCTGGGGGCAATGGCATCGTCCAGGGAGGTGGGCACCTGACGGTTGACCGCACTTCTTTTGGCCTTTGACTTGGAGGTCCTCAGTTCCGGTAGCGTTGCGCGAATGATATCCTCCAGATAGTCCCGGTCGTCTACATTTGTGATATAGAAATGATCCCGGGCGCTGGGATAGGGCGGTCGAAGCACCACTTCATCCAGCACGGCCTCGCCGGCATCCGTCATCTTGATATACAGATTGTTATCGCAGATGAGGCCGAACAAGATGCCATCGCAGTAGATGCAATAGTCCCCCATCATCTTCTTCACGACAATCTCACCGGCGCCTGAGCACTGGTCAATGATATACTGAACAAAATCCGAGTTGCAAGCCATTATTATGAAAGACTTTTACCAGTAAAGATGAATGAGCTACCTTCATGTAGCTTCCTATTTAGTTTCCCTTCACTATCGGTCACTGTATCCCAATCATTTACCGTGTAAGTTTTCCCCTTGAGAACCAGCGAAATACCCGGCAAGGAGCATATATATTTAATAGTATTCTTTTCATCTCATACACGTTTACATTTATTAAATCCCCAAAAAAGAAAACCTTGCATGAGTGATTCCCAAAAAACCATTCACGAAAGAACTTGACAAATAATGAACATACATCCTGGATTCTATCATAAGTCTGTATCTTATTATAAACGGCACACCATCAGCTTCAAGTCTCTCTTGCATTCATCGCATCAGTTGAGTCCCGATGCCCCGATTCCGATACTCTCTTTAGAGTGAGATGGCCAGGGACGTGTCTGATCATCGATGGGCTTGACCGATAATGTGGAGTTTATAAAAGAGTTGTGAAGACATTCTCTTTACTAATACATTTGTCATACAGATATAGACAGGTATTCGCTACCAGCAAGACAATCATTCCCGCTACTCCGGCAGCGCCGTAAAGCAGGTCGTTGGCAGGAGTGACGACTATGGTGGCAACTCCCGCGACCGCATTGATGGTTCCGTGGATGATGGCTGCGACGATCACCGAGCCACTCTTCTTCCGGAAATACATCAACATCGTCGAAAGCAGTATACAGAGTATGACCATCATAAATACGCCTGTGACTGGGTGCTGCGGGTAATTATGCCCGTTTAAGATCAGCGGAGCGTGCCAAAAGCCCCAGATGACGCCGATCCAAAGGACAGCCGACAGAAATTTCTTTCCCTTGAATTCCTTCATCAGGAAGCCTCGCCAGGCAATTTCTTCGCCTAAGGCGAAAAGAGCATTAATAGTGATACCGGCAAATAGGCCGCTGAGTAGCGTGATTCCAATGAGACCCCAAACGCCGACGCCTTCCGGCATATTCTGAAGGGATTGCCGCACCATCTCGCTATCCGGCGTCCACTGTGCTCCCGGCATCAGCAGCGTAACGCCCAGCGTCAGCATGGCTATGACCGGCATCAGCAGCCAGCCAATCCACCACCAGCGGTTGAATTTGAAGGAAATGCCCAAACCTTTCAGAACAGGTTCCTTAAAAATTAGCTGTGTGAAAATGACTGCAAGCAGGGGAATGAGCATGGATCCGGCGCTCATAATCAGCCTGTTAATCGCCGTGAGGTTGTCTCCGTTTGCCGCATCTGCCGCGGCTTCCCCTGCGGATGCCCCGCTGAAATGCATCACCAGCCCCACAACCACCATTGGCAGGAATGCGAACAAGAGAAATACTATCAGTTTCTTGATATTCATTCGCTTCTTCAAATACCGATTTATCAGTTTAAAGATAGAAGTTTTTTGGGATTACTCCAAACAAGGGCAAGCGCAGAAAAGCGGAAAGTCAACCTTAATCGGTTGACTTTCAATTACTTCGTAGACCAAACACTCCGAATCTCGAACCTCGCTTTCATCGAAGGGCTGCTCCAAATACAAGCATTCATCGATTGGTTTGACCGATAAAAAGGAATTGACACACGTCTATTTCAGGTTCTTTTTGAAGAAGGATTCCATCTTGTCGTAGGGAATCACGCCCTTCACGTCGTCATACAGGTCCGTATGCACGGCACCGGGGATGATGAGGAGTTCCTTGTTGTCGCCCTTCAGTTTTGCGAAGGCGCCCTCGCTGAAATAGCGGCTATGGGCCTTCTCGCCGTGGATCAGGAGAACTGGAGTCTTGATCTCGCCAGCCATGTCCAGCAGGGGTTGGTTCAGGAAGGACATCGTGCCGGTGATGTTCCAGCCGTCGTTGGAGTTGCCGCTTCGGGGGTGGTAGCCACGTGGGGTTTTGTAATATGCGTGATAATCCTTGACAAACCAGGGAGCATCTTCCGGGAGAGGGTCCACTACACCGCCTGCACGTTTGTAGGTCCCGGTTTTGTAGTCTTCCGTCCGCTGGGCTGCCCAGGCCTGACGCTGTGCATCGCGGGCCTCTTCATTGTCCGTGCTCCCGAAATAGCCCTCACGCGCTACGCGGGACATATCATACATGGTGGAAGTGACGGTAGCTTTGATTCGTGGATCAAGCGCCGCCGCATTGATGGCCATGCCGCCCCAGCCGCAGATGCCGATGATGCCGATACGCTCGGGATCGACATTCTCATGCACAGACAGGAAGTCCACCGCTGCCATAAAGTCCTCGGTATTGATGTCCGGGGAAGCCATCCTGCGCGGCTCGCCCCCGCTCTCGCCGGTGAAAGACGGGTCAAAAGCGATGGTAAGGAAGCCCCGCTCGGCCATGTGCTGGGCATAGATGCCGCTGGTCTGCTCCTTCACGGCACCGAAAGGGCCGGAGACTGCGATGGCTGGAAGTTTGCCCGTCGCGCCCTTCGGGACATACATATCGGCCACCAGCGTTATACCGTAGTGGTTGTGAAAAGTGACCTTGGAATGCTCCACAAGGTCGGATTTCGGGAACGTCTTGTCCCATTTTTGAGTCAGGTTCATATCGTTTGCGTTTTTGTTATTGCAGCAGGATGCCAGCAGGGCGATGCCCGCAAGGGCGATGAGTATCTTTTTCATAACGTACTATTGTTTCAGTGAATATGTGACTGAGATATCGCCCGTGCCGAAAAATGTTTTCAGTTCTTCTGCAGAGAGGCCGTCCACCTTCCCCAACGGTGTGTAGGACCAACTGTTGTTGCCATAGAATACACAGATGTTGTTGCTGTTGTAGAGCATAATGTCTCCGGAGACAGCCGTAATTTGCTCGTTGTGGCTGGTCAGCGAAAACCCCAGCGGACCGTAGTGCTCGAATCCGTTGGCCTTCATCTGGACGGTAACGGAACCGGCTTTCAGTTTCTCGGCAAGTTCTTTGGCGGTGGCATTGTCGGCCAGCGTGGCGGTAATGGTCTTTCCACCGGCGGTGATGTTCATAACCATTGTGGTAGTTTGATCGTTGTTATTGGAGTTGTTATTGTTGTTTTCCGGCTGCTTCTCCTCTTCCTTCTGGGGCTGAGGAATCTCAACCGGCTCAATCTTCTCGCAGGAGAGAAGGGCTATGGAAGCGAGGCAGGCAAGAAGCATTGTAGTCATTCGTTTCATATCGATTGTTATTACGATGCAAAGGTACGGCTAGCCCTACAACTTTTTGTTTCAATTTTCGCTGACTTTATACCAATTTCGCAGATTTTGCTATCTTTGCAGGGTTATGAAGAAGATTCTGAAGGTCGATAATCCCAATGTGTACGCCGAATATGTTGGCGCTCCCATCCTGCATCCCCAGCTGGCGCTCATCAGCTACGACGAGGTTTCTCCATTCCGGAACAGTCTCAACAACTATGGTGTTTACTGCCTTTTCATTCAGCAGCAATTCCCTAAATATCTGTCCTATGGCACTAAATCCATTATCGTGGGAGACAGTTCCATCATTGCCGTAGCCCCCGGACAGATAGGCGGAGGAGAAGACAACGGAACGCCCCTTTACATCAACGGATGGGCCTTGCTCTGGTCCCCGGAATTGTTGAAAGGCTCCCCACTCGAAGGGAAAATGGAAGGATACCATTTTTTCTCCTACTTTGATACGGACTGGCTCAGAATGGAATCTGCCGAATACGAGCGGCTCTCTTTACTCCTGGTTACTATGCGGAAAGAAATGCAGGAGAACCAGGATTCACCTGCCCTCAGGAGTATCCTCACCGGCTATATTCAGTTAATTCTGGAATACTGCCAGCGAATCTATCTGCGCCAGCTCTCCCATAAAGAAAGCGGAGAAAGTGACATCCTCAAACGCTTCCACCGCTTGCTTGTCGATTATTTCACCCAAGGGCTTCAACATGAAAAGGGCCTTCCCACCGTTTCATATTGCGCCGGTGAGTTGGCCTATTCTGCACGTTACTTTGGCGATCTGATTCACCAGGCAACAGGCGGCACAGCCATCGGCTACATCCACAGTTTCGTAATTGACCAGGCCAAGAACCTCCTGATGAAAGGGCTAAGCGTTGGCGAAGTGGCCGACCTGCTGGGCTTCGAATATCCCCATCACTTCAGCCGGCTGTTCAAGAAGGTCACGGGAAGTACACCTTCTGAATTCTTAGCCGTGTAAATTACGCATTATCGGCAATATGCACCGTTGGCATCTGAATCTAACGGTTCGGCCAGGCCGCTTGGAAGCGACCGCTCAATGCATCAAAAAAAGCAACAACATGTTTCTTGACAGGCATTCTAGCTTGTCGTAACTTTGCACCGTCAACCAAATAACAACGGAAATGGAAGTCAAGGATATCTTACGGAACCTGCGCGAAAAGAACAACCTGACGCAGGAACAAATGGCTCAGCGCATCAATGTCACCAGGCAGGCCATCAGCCGATGGGAAACCGGGATGACGCAGCCCAACCCCGAACTGCTCAAGGTCCTGTCCCACGAATTCGGCGTATCGATCAACACCCTTTTGGGCTCGCCGCAGACCCTTTATTGCCAGTGTTGCGGTATGCCGCTGTCCGATGACGCGATGATTAGCCGTGAATCCGACGGTTCTTTCAACGAGGATTATTGCAAATGGTGCTACGCTGACGGCAAGTTTGCCTATGAGAGCAAGGACGCCCTTTTGGATTTCCTGGTCCAGCACATGCCCAATCCCGACAACCAACCCGTGGCAGAGAGGAGGGCCCTGTACGACAGCCACCTCTCTCAGCTGAAGCACTGGAGGTAGCTTTCGTTGTCATTCACTTTCAGTTGATTCCGATTTATTCAGACCTGCGAGTGGGAATCGACTGAAAGGCAGAGTAAAAGACGGGCGCTTTGATTCCGGAAGACTGTCCGGTTTCATACAGGCTTTTGCAGACAAAGAGCAGGTCGTTCACGTTGCCGTGAAGGGTCATGATCTTTCTCGTCAGGATGTTGTTCCTGAACACCCGCTTCATCATCGGCGCGGACAGGAAGGTGGGCAGTTTGTATGCCCATAGTTCATTGCGGTAATGCCGCAGGTCTACGCCTCGCGCCGCTACGATGCCGGAGGTCTCGCGTATGGCCCGGACCGCCTCGGCCAGTTTAGCGCTGGAGTTCATCAGGGCTTCGGCAGAGCCGGCGGTATCGTCGATGCTGCCGTATTTCCCGGCCACGGAGACTACGGCCGCATTGATGGCCATGTGGAGCCAGATCCATTCCAGCATATCATAGGGTTGCTCGGTCTTTACGTCGCAACTGGCAAAGAGAGACAGCAGTTGCGCATAGTCCGGAATCCGGGAGCGCTCTTCCCGTTCCAACATGAAATGGTCGAAGACGCAGCAACTGAGCTTTCCGTATGCGATATTGCCTCCGGCAACGGGGTAGCCCAGGATGAAGTCGCGTCCTTGCAGGAGTCCATCGACATAGGCCCTGTCCTCCCAGATGCCGCAGCAGAGGAGGATGGTTCCGGAGATGCCCTCGGCATCCAGTGATTGGACGACGCCAGCGATTCCTCCGGAAGGAACGCTGACAAAGATGAAATCATATTGCTTCCCGGAGCAAGGATTGACCTGATAGACATCCGTTTTCGCGATGCCTTTGCTGTCTTTCCTCCCGTCCAGCAAATCCACCTTCAACTGCCGGATGCCCGCCTTAGGGCTCCCGAGGCGGAGATAATGCTCGACGGTATGACCGGCTTTCTGGAACAGATAGCCGTAGGTTGTCCCGATGACACCGAGGCCTATGATGAGAATATTCATTGCGAAATAGACTATGGAACGTTATTCATTCTTGATTTCTTTCCGGAATACGAACATCTCGTCATCCATACTCCAGTTACCTTCCTCCTCTTCCGGAACGGCGGGCCCGTGCTGATGCTTGTTCCAGAACTCGACGATATGGAAACCGCAACGGTTCACGTAGAAGTGGATGTTCCGCTTCTCGAAGTAAGGGGTGATGGTCTCCCAGACGCGGATTTCCGGATGCCTCGCTTCCACGGCCTTCCAAGTGGCCTGGCCGATGCCTTTGCTGTGGCACTCCGGAAGGACGAACAGCAGTTCAAGGTCGCCCTTCGCCGCTTCCTTGTCGACCTGAAGCACAACGCCGCCGACCTTCTGTCCGTCCAGGACGATCCGATAGGTCTCGGCATTCTCGCCGTCGATGGAACGCTCGATGGTCTTGCGGGAAATCACTTCCTCGCCTTCTTCACAGCGCTCGTCCCGCATCCCGAACTCCTGCTGGGCGCCGTACTTGAACGCCCGCTGGTTGTCCAGGATGAACTGCTCCCGGTCCTCGGGTTGCAAAGGAATTAATTTGACTCCTGCTGTTCTCATAAGCGTTATGTGAGAAATATCAGTATCCAAAATACTCTTTACAATATGCGCTTAGGGTTTTCTCGTAACGTTCGGAGCAATCCTTGTCTCCCATCAGGGTATGACCTGAGTTGGGAAAGGTTATCAAGTCGTATGGCCTGCCGAGGCTATCATATTTCGCCTTAAGAGCAAGGTAATGCTCAGGGACAACAAGCCAGTCTTTCTCGCCGTATGCAAAGATGGCGGGCAGTGCTGTCGAATCGTCGATATAATTGACGGGTGAAGCCGACAGTTTAATGCTGTCGAGCAGTTCCTTTGAATACTCGCTGGCATTCAAATGCTTGCCAATACAACTAAAAACGGTGCTTTCCACATCTTCCGGCTTCGTCTTCTCATCATATGGGAACAGGACGCGGAAGTCCGCAGGCCCGACCTTGATGGCCTCGAAACGCAGGGGCAGGGGATGCGAATGATGGTACGCGTACATCATGGCAAGATGTCCGCCAGCCGATGTGCCGGCAATAGCCATCTGGCAGATATGAGCACCCTTTTCGGAAGCATAACTGACGACATGACGAATGCAGGCATCAATCTCGTCGTACATGGTCAGCAGCGATACCCCTTCTTCGCTTAAAAGGCTATAGTTCATGGTTGCGGTGGCATAGCCCTTCTGCACCCAGGTATGACAGTCTCCACGATGATCCTTCTTATCACCGCCCAGCCAGGAACCGCCGTGAACATACAGGATGAGGGCCAGGGTGTCGTTCTTTCCCGCATCATCAGGGAGATAGAGGTCGTAAGTGTTGTGCTGACGGCTACCATAGGCGATATCTTGGAATCTCTGACCGTATTCGTCGTGCCACTTGGGTTTGCGGATATACATCATGATGGCCCCAATGATGCCAATCAGCACGATTGCTCCCAACAGGCAGCCACATCCTTTTTTCGAAGAGTTCCTCATATTGTTATACCGATAAACCCGAATTTACCAACTACTTAAGCCCTTCCACCCAGGCCTTGATTTCAGCTTTGGAAGCACCGTTCAGCGTCTTGCCGGCTTTCCAGTTGATCTTGGGATAGGCAGCTGCAAAGTCCTTGTTGGCCTTGTCGATGGTACTGCCACCGGAGGTGGCGAAGAAGATGACTGTCTTGCCTTCAAAGCCATAGGCTTCGATGAAGGTGTTGATGATGGTCGGGGCCGTGTACCACCAGACCGGGAAGCCGATGTAA
>JAFYYM010000138.1 GCA_017557535.1 Bacteroidales bacterium
CCTGAGCCAGGATCAAACTCTTCTTTGTATATACACTATAAATCTTAGCTTGACCCGGCAACGCTTCCTTATAAGGAATTAACGCTCTCGATTAATTTTAATCTCGGTACTTGCTTGTACTAATCTTTCAACCTTGTCAATGAACTCGTCAAAAAATCCCATTCGACTTGCGAACGGGACTGCAAATATAGAAAGAATTTTTAAACTGGCAAAAAATTTTAATGAATTTTTAAGTTTTATTTAGTTTTCTTTCATTCATGGAAATCCTCGCCAGAAGCTCATATGTTCGTAAACTATCTTTATACAAGTTGTTAGTATTAACCTTAACAATATCAAGCGAAGCGTCTGAATTATCATCCCACCGCCTGCAATTGTAAACGACATCATATATCCTGCCGATCTGATACTCCCTGGATACTCTCAAACCGACCGCATAATCCTCACCATATTTGGTCACAGGGAAGTTGATTCTTCTCAACATCGGCACAAAGAACCCCCTGGGAGCGCCCAGCCCATTAATCCTGAGGGCATTGTTGCGGCCATTCTCAGGAGTCCACTCTTTGTGGTCGATAATACCCGGAGGGATGGTGTTCATGTTGAAATCCGTTATCCGATAAGTTCCCACCACCATGGCGCATTTCTGCGCATAAAACGCATCCACGAACTTCTGGACTGTGTTTTCATCGTAATACACATCATCCGAGTCGAGCTGGATCGCGAATTTCCCGCATTGGGGATGATGGATGGCTGCGTTCCAATTCCCTCCTATCGCATGATAAGACTTGTCTTGGGCTATATAAATGAGTTTAGGATCACTCAGGAAACTCTTTATCACCTCTACTGTCCCGTCCGTGGAGTTATCGTCAACGACTATCACATTGTATTTAAATGACGTCTTTTGCCCAAGGGCGGAAGCCAAGGCGTCTCCGATGGTCCTTACCCTATTCTTACAAGGGATCACTACTGACGCCTCATATTCGAAACCCTGGACATCGAGATCGACCGGCTCGAACTCAGGTTCAAGATATCCACCGATATCCTTGAGATGGTTGGTGCAGGCTTTCTCCATCTCAATCTGAACCGACCGGTTCTTTGGATCAACATAGTCGAACAGCTTATCACCAGATTTACGGGTGTCAGTCTCTATTTCATAATAAAGGTATTCACTTATATGTACCAGACTCCCCTTCTGGGAGACCTTGAGACGAAGGTCGTACAATCCCGCATACAGGAAGTCATCTCTCATCCTCTCCACGGCCTCCCGGAAAGCAGACGCCCTGAATATCATCACGGAACCGAAGTCGAAGTCATCCCGCAATGCTCCTTTTTGGCAATCGATGACAGGAGCGAAGGTTCTCTCCCCTGATATTTCCTTGATATGATCAGAATAAACCATCGAGGCGGAAGTGTCCTCGGCGACCGAGAGGAAACGCTCCAGGGAGTATTTTCCTAAACTCAACACGGTCGTCTTCGTGTAAAGCATGACAAAAGGAGCCTCAACTTTCGATGCCATGAGACGCATGGAAGCGGTGCTCTTGAAAGACGCGGCGTCGATGGGAATGACCCTCGACACCTCATTCTCCGCTTTGAGATTATTCATGGTCTCAGCAATCTGTCCTTCGCTGACATATGGGATAAAGCAGTCTATTCTTCGCATGATAAAACTTATGTTGGTAAAGACAAAAATAAGAAAATATCGCCAAAGATTAATATATTTGTGGAACGATGAAAACCAGATAAGCCGTATGGACAAGAAAGTTGTAATCATCCCGACCTATAATGAGAAAGAGAACATCGAAGCGATCATCAGGAAAGTGTTCACCCTCGATGGCGAGTATCATATACTGGTCATCGATGATGGATCCCCTGACGGGACAGCCTCCATTGTCAAATCATTAATGAACGAGTTCCCGGAAAGGCTTCATATCATCGAGCGCACCGGGAAACAAGGACTAGGGACAGCATACATCACGGGTTTCAAGTGGTCCCTCGAGAATGGATACGACTTCACTTTCGAGATGGACGCGGATTTTTCCCACAATCCCGATGATCTACCAAAACTTCATGCGGCCTGTGCCGAATGTGGTGGAGTCGCTGTAGGTTCACGCTACTGCGACGGGATCAGCGTCGTCAACTGGCCGATCGGCAGGATCCTGATGTCCTATTACGCCTCGAAATATGTCAGATTCGTCCTCGGCATGAAAGTCCATGACTGCACAGCAGGATTCAAATGCTACAGCCGTCAGTGCCTGGAGGCTATTGACTTGGATGATATCCGGATGAAAGGCTACGGGTTCCAGATCGAGATGAAATACACAGCCTATAGGCTCGGATTCAAGGTGACTGAGGTGCCGATAATATTCGTGAACCGCAAGTTGGGAACCTCCAAGATGAGCAGCGGTATTTTCGGGGAAGCGTTCTGGGGCGTTATCAAATTAAGATTCAGAAAGTTCCATAGTAAAGGATAGTGATGCCGATCACCCTCCTGAAAAACGCCGAGATAGTGACGGGAGCCTCCGTATCCAAGGGGACTCTCGGCATAGAGGGTGAACTTATCTCCGGGATCTGGAAGGAAACGCCCAATATTCCTGGCGCTGAGGTTATTGACATGAAAGGATGCCTGGTCATGGCCGGAGGAATAGATGCCCATGTCCATTTCCGGGAGCCAGGAATGACCAGGAAAGCGGACATTGGAAGCGAATCATTCGCGGCTGTCCTCGGAGGTATCACCTCATTCATAGACATGCCCAACACCATCCCCCAGGCAACTTCGATTGAGGCAATTGAGTGGAAGCTCGGCAGAGCCAGCGAGACTTCTTCCGCCAACTTCGGGTTCCACATCGGAGCGACAAACTCCAATGCCGCCATGATACGGGAATATATCGACTGCGGTAAGGGTGACATGTTCGGTGGAATCAAGGTGTTCATGGGCTCCTCCACAGGTAACATGCTGGTGGACAAGGACAGTGTCCTGGAAGACCTGTTCAAAATCAAGGGAAAGACAATCCTCATCCACAGCGAAGACGAGGGTATTATAAGAAGGAATCTGGACAAAGCCAGGGAAGAATACGGAGACGCTATCCCCTTTGAAGCCCATCCCCTCATCAGGAGCAGGGAGGCTTGTGTGAAGTCCACCGCTAAAGCCATTGAGCTGGCAGTCAAGTACGGGACACGTCTGCATATTCTTCATGTATCAACAAAAGAAGAAGTCTCAATGATCAGGGAAGCCAAGAAGGCCAACCCTGAGATTACCGCCGAGACTTCCGCAAACTATCTGTGGTTCAGCGAGAAGGATTATCCCAGAATGGCCGGGATGCTGAAATGCAATCCGGCTGTCAAATCAGCGTCCGACAAGGACGCCTTGATCGAGGCTCTGGCAGATGGCACAATCGACACTATCGGATCCGACCATGCTCCTCACTTGAGGGAAGAGAAGCTCAAACCCTATCTGGAGTGTCCTTCCGGATTGCCTACAATCCAACAATCCCTTCCCGCGGTCTTGACAATAGCGCGGGAGCATGGGATCCCTCTTCAAAGGATAGCATCAGCATTCTCCGAGAAAGTGGCGGATATATTCGGGATAGTCGGACGAGGCTATTTGAAGCCAGGATTATTCGCTGACATAGTCGTCATTGACCCCGATGAGGAATTCACCGTTGGGACACCAGCGTATAAATGCGGTTGGTCCCCTTATGAGGGGTGCCGTATGAAGGGGGCCGTAAAGATGGTGTGGCTCAACGGATCACTTGTCGTGAGCGAAGGCAAACCCTCTGATTATTGCTTCAGCAGTCGTAAGGAAATCCTATTCCGATCGAGATCCACTGACAGTACGCTCACCTGCACTTTCTGATGAAGCTTAAGCTTCTCTCCACGCATCTGGGAGACATGAATGAGACCATTCTCGTGGATACCAATATCAACGAAGGCACCGAAGGCGGTCACATTTGTCACTATTCCAGGAAGTTCCATCCCCGCCTTAAGGTCTTCTATCTCATGTATATCGTCGGCGAAACTGAATTCCTGAGCCTCCTGTCTGGGATCAAGCCCTGGCTTGGATAGCTCCTTCAAGATGTCATTTATAGTGGGTAGACCAAACTCCCCTTCCACATACTTAGAAGGATCTATCTTCTTTATCAGTGCCTCATTACCAACTAGTTCCTTGGAGGAAACCCCAAGATCTGCCGCCATTTTAGAGACTATATGATAGCACTCGGGATGGACAGCTGAGTTGTCCAAGGGATTCGCGGCACCATGTATCCTGAGGAAGCCGGCACATTGCTCGAATGCCTTGGGGCCCAGCTTCGGAACATCATGCAGCTGCTCCCTGGATGAGAAGCCCCCCTCAGAGTTTCTGTACGACACGATGTTGGTTGCGAGAGCGGGACCGATTCCGGAAACATAGCTCAAGAGATATGGGCTGGCGGTATTGAGGTTCACACCTACACTATTCACACAAATCGCCACAGTGTTATCCAGTTTCTCTCTCAGGAGATTCTGATCCACATCATGTTGATACTGCCCTATTCCCAAGGACTTGGGATCGATTTTCACCAGCTCAGCCAAAGGATCCATAAGCCGCCGGCCGATAGAGACAGCTCCCCTGACAGTCACATCCTCATCTGGGAATTCCTTACGCGCGACCTCCGAGGCGGAATAGATCGACGCCCCATCCTCACTGACTGTATAGACTTTCACATTATCGGGAATCCCGACCTTTTTCACAAAGTCCTCCGTCTCCCTGGACGCCGTTCCGTTGCCGATGGCAATGACCTCGATGCCGTACCGCTCAATCATATCCGAGACAGCCATTATAGACTTGATCTTCTCGCTCTGCGGCGGATGCGGATAGATGATGGAGTGATACAGCAGGTTGCCATGCTCGTCAAGACATGCTATCTTGCAACCATTCCGGAAACCAGGGTCTATCGCCATGGTCCTTTTCTGTCCAACTGGAGGAGACAAGAGCAATTGCGTCAAATTCTCCCCGAAAACCGCGATAGACTCTATGTCCGCCTTCTCTTTAGCCTCCTTTAGGACTTCATTGGAGATAGACGGCTCAAGAAGACGCTTGAATGAGTCGTCCACGGCTTCCCGAATCTGTTCCGCCAGCTTCGGGCCGGGATATCTCTTCTCCTGGCAGAAATCATAATAGATCTTCTTGCCACACTTCTCTGGATCAGCGTCTAATCCAACCGACAGGAAGCCTTCCTTCTCCGCCCTCAAGATCGCCAATAGGTTATGGGATGGGATTCTCTGAAGAGGCATGGAGAAATTGAAATACGCTCTGTATTTGGAAGCCTCAGGGTCCGTCGCGGCGGATTTGGTGGCTTTGGACTCCACACGACGTGTCCTGAATATCTGGCGCAACGAATCACGGATCTTAGCGGACTCAGAGAACCGCTCAGCAAGTATATCCCTTGCCCCGGAAAGAGCATCCTGGACATCCACCACATTATCGTTCAAGTATTTCCGGGCCTCCGACTCGGGATCCGAGACCTGAAGGTTCCACATCTTATCCGCCAAAGGTTCCAATCCTTTTTCTTTAGCGACAGTGGCCCTGGTACGGCGTTTAGGGCGATATGGAAGATAAAGATCCTCCAATTCACTGGAGACCAAGCAGTTCTCAATCTGGGACTTGAGCTCTGGAGTCAGTTTACCTTGTTCCTCGATAGTGGCCAGGATCCCGGCCTTGCGCTTATCCATCTCGGAGAAAACATCACTCCAATGCTTGATTTCAGCTACAGCCATATCGTCCAAACCACCGGTCTTCTCCTTGCGGTAGCGGCTGATGAAAGGGATAGTCGCCCCTTCTTCGAAAAGGCCTATACAATTCTCAACCTGCCAGTCCTTGACAGAGAGCTTGCGGGCTATCTCTTTAATATAAAGCGATTTCATATCTAATCCTGAGAGAACATCCTTAACTCATCCCTGTATGCCGAGAATATCTTCGACTTGGAGACAAAACCAATATATGCCCTATCCGAGCGCCTGACAACGGGCAGATTCCATGCGGAAGTGGTCTCGAACTTCCTCATCACCGAATCCATACTCTCATCATCATAAACATACTCCACGGCGCTGCGCATGAAATTGAAGACATGCAGTGTGTCATATTCCCCGGCCCTGAACATATCCTTCCTGATGTCCTCAAGCGACACATATCCTTGGAAACGGCCTTTTGAGTCAACCACTGGGAAGACATTCCTTGAAGATTCCGATACCACTTCCACCAGTTTTCCGAGGGTGTCATCAATCTTGATCGGAGAGAAGTCGTTCTCTATCACATCATTGACCTTAAGGAGCGTAAGGACAGCCTGGTCGCTGTCATGAGTGAGCAACTCCCCTCTCTGGGCGATACGCTTGGTGTAGATGGAATACTTCTCGACAAGTCTGGTCGTGCCGAAAGCTATAGTGGCAGTCAGAATCAATGGGAGGAACAATTCGTAGCCTCCTGAGATCTCCGCGATCAAGAAGATGGCAGTCATCGGAGCCTGCATCACCCCTGCCATCAGGCCAGCCATACCGACCAACACGAAATTCTGCTCTGGAACAGACAGCGAGGTACCTGACAAAAGAAGGTTCAGAGTCCTCGCCACCACGAAACCAGCGATAGCCCCGACGAAAAGAGTCGGACCGAAAGTACCGCCAACTCCCCCTCCAGCGTTGGTCAAAGTCATTGAGAAGACCTTCAGCAGCAGGATTAGCAGGAAAAACACCGGAACCGACCAGGGGCTCCTGGACAGGAAATCCAGAGGTGTCTGCCCATCCAGCGAAAGCTCCTTCCCGTTAAGAAGGACACCAAGCGAATCATAACCCTCTCCATACAGTTGCGGGAAGAGGAATATCAGAAGACCAAGACCGAGAGCGCATAGTCCCCATCGGAGGTAAGTGTCGCTCATCTTCCTGATCTTGTCCTCAAGCCATAGCGTGGTCCTTATGAAGTAAATCGAACAACCTCCGCAGAAAACCCCAAGAATAAGGTAGAAGGGGATATTCGCCAGATTGAAAGGAGTCAAGGCGCATTCGAAGGGAGTGCTTTTCCCCAGGAATACGTATGAGACGACTGTTGCCGAGACCGTGGAAAGCAGCAAAGGCATCATAGAGTTCATGGAGATATTGAACAAGAGTATCTCCAGAACGAACAGTACTCCGGCCAGTGGAGCCTTGAATATTCCCGCCACAGCGGCGGCGGCTCCACAACCTAGAAGGATGGTCATGCTCCTGTACGACATTCCCGCCTTGCGCGCGAAATTGGATCCGATCGCCGCTCCGGTATATACGATTGGGGCCTCAGCACCCACGGAACCTCCAAACCCGATCGTGACCGAGCTGGCGACAATAGAGGACCAAGTGTTGTGAGGTTTTATTCTCGATTCATGCCTGGAAACCGCCTGAAGAGCCTTCGTGACCCCGTGACCTATATTGTCCTTCAACAGGTAACGGCAAAAAAGCATTGCCAGAAGCATTCCCACTCCCGGCAACACAATGAAGTACAAAGCACCGTCCCATAAATCCCCAAACACGTTTCCCAAACCTCTCTGGATGAGACTGATCAGAGTCTTCAAGATGACAGCGGCCAGACCCACCACGAGTCCGGTGACCACGCTGAGCACCAGAAGCTGATTCCTCTCGGAGAGACGTGAGATGGGATTCATCAGAACGAATCTTTACATTCCAAGTCCGCTGATGATTCCGAAGGTTACGGATTTGAACTGAGGGCCATAACCTTCCTCGAACTGAGTCAAAGGACAATACTTCACATAGAAGCCTATCCCGCCGTATGAAAGTGCGCCGAAGACGTTATAAGTGAAGGTCTTGGTCTTGATCTGATCGGAGAAATGCTCCCCACTCTTCCATTCCTTGACAATGGAGTCATCACGGCTCTGCCCCTTGAACCTGCTCACAGCAGGGAGGTTATACTCCCCAGCGACACCGACACGGAAAGTGAACTTGTCGAAGTCCTGCTCAAATGCGATAGGGACAGACAGGGTCCTCACTGAGAGACGAGATTTCTTGATCCTCTTGAAACCGGAGTTTTCCATAGAAGAGATGGAGACCTTCTCCTTTGACGCATCTGGCTGCCAGAAGTAAGTGTCCCTGAGGCGATAATAATCCCAATCGAAATCAACTCCGAGCGTGAACATACCTGTCTCGTAGGGACGTATCCTCATTTCTATCAAGTTAATGAAGAACTCCGTGAGAGCCTTGCCCTTATTGGTCTCAAAATCAGCGTCCGCTTTAATGATGTTATGGTCGCCGAATGCGACATAGCTGATGGGTTCAGCGGAAAAAACGCCCTTCCCTATTGAGAAATCAGCATCCTCGTTGAAGTTAATTTTAGTTTGTGCGAAAAGGCCTGAACAAAACACCGTCGCCATAGTGACGATTAAGATTATCTTTTTCATAAAAACTGTATTTAATTCGCTAATTTAAGAATTATTCGACAAAAAGACTTATTTTTGATTCCATGAAAAGGGTAATTATCTCAATCGCATCGGTTATTCTCCTCGTCATTTTCGGCTTGGTGGGCTTTAACCAAATGAAGAACAACGGCCCAAGAGGAAGGGTCATATCTCCCACAGGATCAAAGATCATCGTGGAGGAAATGAGCTATTATGTCGGCGGAGAGAAAGTATTCGGAAAGGTCTTCAAGCCCGCTGACGGGAACGGGAATTATCCCGATTCCCTCGGAGCTTTGCCTCTGGTGGTTTTCTTCCATGAACCACTGAAGACCGAATGGCCGGAGAATTTGATCAAGTCACTTGTCCCTAAAGGTGTCATTGGCTACACAAGCGGCTTCCGGGGCAGCGAAAAAGATGCGGAGTCCCTGGTGAAACGACTTCGCAAAGAGAAGATAATCATGGACGACATGGTGTTCATAATCAGCGATTCATCATGCGGCAACGAAATTGTCAAAGCCACGACACGGTTAGGACATAAGATCCAGGGTCTCATACTTATCGAGCCTTCATTGACCGGAAAAGCGAGAGAGACTTACGTGAGATACGGGCGGGAGTTCTTGACTATAAATGAAGCCTCGAAGCCCAATGCCGTTTCGATGATCGAGGACTATCTTGAGGAGAGAGGGGCGCTGAAATGAAAAAGACAAGATTCGGTATCGTAGGCACCGGACGCATAAGTGACTGGGTGCTCAAAGGGGCCGTGATGGAACCCCGTTTTGAGGCTGCCGCGATCTGCTCTCGCTCGATGGATAAGGCCGAGTCCTTCGCAGCCAGTCACAGTATCCCAAAAACATTCACCGACATAGACGAGATGGCCTCGGATCCATCGATTGACGCGATCTACATCGGCACCCCCAACCACACCCATCACGACTTAGCTATCCGTTGCATGAACATGGGTAAGCATGTCATCTGCGAGAAACCGTTGGCTTCCAATGCCAAAGAAGTGGAGAACATGATCCAGGCCGCCAAAAAGAACGGTGTCGCGCTGATGGAGGCGATGATCTCAACCCTCAGTCCCAACTTCAGGATGGTCCAAGAGAGACTTGGGCGGATGGGGCTCGTCAGGAACTACTCCGGGGTGTTTTGCCAATACTCATCCAAATACGACCTGTTGAAACGTATCCTTTCGGGAGAGGAAGACTCTCCTGTCCCGAGCTCGTTCAACCCGGACCGTTCCGGAGGAGCATTGACAGACATAGGGATCTATCCCATCTATCCAATGATCACATTGTTCGGGATGCCCAGTGGGATCAAAGCCAATGTGTTGACTGTCAACGTTCCTACCACTAGAGGGATGTGTCCTGTCGATCTCCAGGGATCAGTGCTGTTCGAATATGAGGGGATGACCGCCAGCGCTGTCTATTCCAAGATCGCCGATTCCAGGCTACGCACCGAGTTTTCTTGTGACAAAGGAATCATATCCTTGGACCAAATCCACATTACCCGCCAGGTGGAGCTCATCCCGAGAGGCGCGCCGACATCAGGCCGCTCAAGCGGCCCGGCGAGAGAAGACATCACGGTCCCCTGCGACCCGGATGAATATCTCTGTGAGTTCAAGGAATTTATCGACATAATCGAGAACGGGAGCCTCGAGTCCAGGAACAATTCATTGGACAATTCTCTAGCTGTGGCAAAGGTGATGGACGAGATCCGCCGCCAGGCTGGGATCACTTTCCCCGCCGACTAGATTACTGAGAGAAAGGGTCCTGTTACAGAACCATCTGACAATCATCCTCTAAAGCGATGTGCTGGTCTCATTTTCGAAACCAGCATATCGCTTAAGCACTTGTATCTAAAGGACTTCCTTACCAGGCAAGATTCCCCGCACAAAGAATAGCCAGCGTTCGTCACATAAAAAGACCGGTTTTATGCAAAAAAGATAGCACGTGATACCAATGCCCAGATAGCAGAATTCACATAGCATGTTTGATCCATTTCTATCCTCGTATCCATGCTCTTTTATAATTTTATATAAATCTTTACTTTTGTTTATCAAAAAACTGTTTGAGATATGTTTTCCATTACAGCATTCTTTGTTATTCTCTCAATTGCAGTAATTGCGATTCTAATGTTGAGTGTAAAGAAGATAAAACAGAATGAAGAGATACAACCGCATCCTCCCCAAGAAGAACCGGCCTGGAAAAAGCATAACCGCGAATTCTGGGAGCGTATGAAAAACAATTCTAAGACAAACAAAGAGCCTGATCCTGAAATGGTTGCCAAGATGGCTGCTCTCCGTGAAAGAAAGGCCCAAAAGAAGATAGAGCGTGAACAGACTGCGGAGCAAGCTCGTCTTGAGAAGATAAGAAAGGATGAAGAAGAGAAAAGACTCCGTGAGGAATATGAGCGCAAATATAAAGAGGAGGAAGAAAAGAGGACTCAAGCCTTCAAGAAACTAGGTCTCGTTGAAATCAATGGCACGGATAACAAAGATGATCCTGAAGATGAAGTCACAGGTTATCTTCACGCATACGTAGCAGATGAAAATCTGAATTTTGACAAATTGTTGACAGTGATTAATAATTATCAGTTAGTACAAGATCCAATAAGGGTAGAGGTTCGAGCGTCTTCCGGAAAATCAATGACTTTTTGGCTTAATCACGAAGGAAAGTATGGCGCAATCAAAGAAGATGAGCGAAATATCAAGCGATACTTCTCATTAAAGCCAATAAAGGATTCCGTGGTTTGTTTTTGCAACAATGAGCAACTTAAAACTAGAAATGAGTTCCTTTCGGTGCTTCTAGCTGATGGGGTCAATAATGCCAAAGCTCTCAATTCCAAGGCAAAAGAAATTGACACTTTCTTCACTGATATCCTTCACTCATCTGATTACCATGGCATTTTCTCAAACCAAGCTACTGTGCAATGTGAGAACGAGATAGCCCTTATTGAGTATGAGCTTCCTAGCAGGGATGATCTTTCCTGGGTGAAAGAGTACAAGTATGTCCAGAGAGACAATACTATCAAGGAGACAATGCTGCCAGAGGCAACCATCATTAAGATGTATGAGAATCTCATTTACTCCATTTGCCTGCGCTCGATATATGAACTGTGTGTGTCCAAAAGAGCCGATGAAATTAAATCAGTTGTGTTCAATGGTTTTGTCTCTGCAATCAATAAGGCCAATGGGTTAAAGGAGAGAAGATGCATCCTGTCGCTGCAGGTGGCTAAAGAGAAGTTCATGCAGGTCGATTTGACCAATGTTGACCCAAAGATATGCTTCAAGGCTCTCAAAGGTGTCTCTGCTGCACGTCTAATTGATATTTCTCCAGTTCAACCAGTCTTAACCTTCAACAAAAACGACAGGCGTTTTATTCAGGGCAAAGATGTCCAGATGAACTCTGGGACCAATCTGGCTTCAATGGACTGGGAAGACTTTGAGCACCTGGTACGTGAGCTTTTTGAGATGGAATTCGCCAGTAATGGTGGAGAGGTGCGCGTTACTCAGGCCAGCCGCGATGGTGGTGTAGATGCCATTGTATTTGACCCCGATCCTCTTCGTGGCGGAAAGATTGTTATCCAAGCCAAGCGTTACACAAATACTGTTGGCGTCTCGGCCGTCAGAGATCTATACGGAACAGTCATCAACGAGGGAGCCAATACCGGTATCCTGATTACGACTTCTGACTATGGTCACGATTCCTACGAGTTCGCCAAAGACAAACCAATTAAACTCCTCAATGGTGGACATCTCCTTGCTCTCCTTCATAAAAATGGCAAGGAAGGATACATAAATATTCAAGAAGCCAAGAACAATTTGTCCTTGACATGATGATGACTAAATAACGTTATTTTAAGAAAACGAAAGTCTTGCCGTTGACTGAGACGGCGAGGCGGACGGCCCGAAGCGAACTTAGGAGAACGGACGTAGGGAGCGAGAGCCGGGCGGCGAGAAGCGGAGCGTCTGTCTGAGGGCCGGCAGGCCCGAGTTAGCGAAGCCGCCAGCCCGGCCGATGCGAGTAGTCCGGGCGACGTCTAGTGAGGGGCGTGCCGCCTCGCCAAAGGGAGGGCGAAGATCCTTCGCTGTGCTCAGGATGACAATCCATTACTGGCCGCCGAGGCGGGAGAAGAAGGTGAGGACGTCTTCCCAAGTCTTGAAGTCATCGGAGCCAAAATGGACGAGTGTACCCATAAAGTCCTGCCCGCCATTTAGTTCCGGTTCCGCATCAATCAGATAATCCGCGAGTACCAGACCTTTGTGATTACAAATCCCTACCCGGTTCCAGACAGGGACTCCGAGATTTGACTCACACCAATGGAACACTTCCTCACATTTCCCGGGACAGTTATAGTCAACAGAGGAAAGGATGTGGACATCATAACTCCGGCACAGGGTCTCTACAGCCCCTCGCATCCCGCTGGAATGATTCACCAGTTTGTCGCTTAATGAAATGGATATCACCGGCCTTGACACCCCATTCTGGCGGTCGTCAATCCACCTGATCACTGGCAGGAGGGAATGGACTATCACCGAATCATTTAAGTGATGCTCACCGTCGAAACGGATCGCTTGAGGATAATGGTCGTGGAAAAGGTCGAAGGTGTGTACCATATTGTCCCTTGTGCCGAACAACCCGAACACTCTCGCCCGATCCTCTCCCGCTTTCTCGAAACAATGGGAAGAGACCTCCCGGAAATGCTCCAGAAGAGTCTTCGTCACGAGAAATGAAGTCTCTCCATCCGCGCGAATATTATGGAACTCCCTGCGTCCCAGTCCGTTATTCTTGAGTATGGTGTCAGCGAGCTGGAATGCCGGATTGACAATGATCCTGTCAATCCCGTACAACATCTCGGTATACATTCCTCCCATTGAGGTGCCGATAATGAGGTCAGGTTTCTCATTATTCACCACGTCCCGGAGTAGTGCCATGGCCTCATCCGGCTCCACCGGAAGGTCGGGGGCTATAACGGCCGCGTCGGGCAGGAGCAGCCGGAGCGTGTGTACGCTACCAGTCTGTCCGCTCGACGCGAATCCATGTACATATAATACTTTCTTGCCGGCCATCAGGCCCGGCGCGGCATATTCATAAAGTTCCATCTCTACTCCTCGACAGCGCGGAATGCGGGAAGGGTCTCCTTGTCGAAGTTGAGGATGTATGAGCTCTTGCCGGCCACGGTCTCGCATGCCATCTGGCAATAGACCTTGGCGGACCCCAGGAACATGTCGGGAGCGAGGGTGGCGTCACGCATAAGGAGCAGAGACATCACGATCTCGCCGGTCATATCGTAGAGCCTTCGGGCCAGGAAATCCTGCAGTTCTGGGTCTCCAGCCTCACGAACCTTTGTAATGCAATCAGACAGGATCCCAGCGCACCCGGCAATCTTCTCCTTGAACGGAACCAGCTCAGACAGAACTTCTTCGCCCAACATCTCGTTGATGATACCCAGATATGTCCCGTTAGTGATGTAGCGGATGGCGGCCACAACCTGAAGCTGAGTCGTACCCTCGTATATAGAGAATATGCGGGCGTCGCGGTAAAGCCTCTGGCTCTTGTACTCCATGATGAAACCCGAACCACCGTGGACAGAGATGGCGTCGTAGGCGTTCTGGTTGGCATATTCGGAAGCCATACCCTTGCAGAGAGGAGTGAATGCGTCTGCCAGACGGCTGTAGGTCTTCATCTCTGCCCTCTCGTCAGCCTCAAGCTTGCGTTCGCGCTGGATGTCCTCAAGGGCCTTGTAGATGTCGACGTACATCGAAGTCTGGTAAAGCAAGGAACGGCTGGCGTCAAGCTTCGCCTTCATGCGGGAAAGCATGTCGTAGACACCGGGGAACTTATTGATTTTCTGACCGAACTGGGCACGCTCAGCAGCGTAGGCCACAGCCTCGTTGTAAGCTTCCTGGCTGAGTCCGACACTCTGGGCGCCGATGCCCAGACGGGCTCCGTTCATGAGGGCCATGACATACTTGATAAGGCCAAGCCTCCTCTCGCCGCAGAGCTCAGCGCGGGCATCCTTGTATGTCAGCTCGCAAGTCGGTGATCCGTGGATTCCGAGCTTGTGCTCGATGTGACGGACGTTGACCCCGCCCTGGCGCTTGTCGTAAATGAACATTGACAGTCCGCGGCCATCCTTAGTCCCCTCCTCGCTACGGGCAAGGACAAGGTGGATGTTGGAATCTCCGTTGGTGATGAACCTCTTGACACCGTTCAGAAGCCAGCAACCCTGCTCCTCGCTCCAGGTAGCCTTGAGCATAACACTCTGAAGGTCAGAACCGGCATCAGGCTCAGTGAGGTCCATTGACATGGTCTCACCCGCACAGACACGAGGGATGAACTTCTGCCTCTGCTCCTCGCTACCGAACTCGTAAAGGGTCTCGGCGCAGCTCTGAAGACTCCAGATGTTCTGGAAGCTGGAGTCCGCGGCAGAGATGATCTCACTTGCCATGCTGAATATGGTCTCGGGAGCGTTAAGTCCGCCATAACGGCGGGGCATGGTCACACCCCAAAGCCCGGCAAGGCGGACAGCCTCCATATTCTCAACAGTCTTGGAAGCATAAATCATCCTGCCGTTCTCAAGATGCGGGCCCTCAAGGTCAACATCCTCAGAATTAGGGGCTATGGTATTTGCCGCTATGTCTCCGGCGATTTCCAGGAGACGGCGGTAATTCTCAATGCAGTCCTCGTGATCTACCGGGGCTTCCTCATATTTCTCCTTCTCGGTATACCAACGCTCCTTGAGCTCAGCGACACGGCGCATCAATGGATGATTCAGATGGAATCCGATCTCAGGATGGTCTGTATAGTAATTAGCCATTGCTTTTCCTCCTTATTTGCTGTTCTGCTTGTAATACTTGATGAGTTTAGGCACGACCTCCTCAACCGGGCCGGTGATCACATAGTCCGCTATCCTGTTGATCGGGGCATCCGGATCAGTGTTGATGCTGATGATGATGCCGCTGTCCTGCATCCCGGCGATGTGCTGGATCTGACCGCTGATACCGCAGGCGATGTAGACCTTCGGATGTACGGTCACACCAGTCTGGCCGATCTGACGGTCATGGTCGCAGAAACCGGCATCCACGGCGGCGCGGCTGGCGCCGACCTCCGCATGAAGCACCTTCGCGAGCTCGAATAGCATATCGAAGCCTTCCTTGCTGCCCATTCCGTAACCTCCGGAGACAACGATGGAAGCTCCCTTCAGATTGTGCTTGGCCTGCTCGACATGGTGGTCAAGGACCTCAACGACATAGGCCTCAGGAGAAACAAATTCATTGACATCGGGAAAGACGACCTCTCCAGCGGCCTTTCCGTCGTAAATAGCTTTCTTCATGACTCCGGAACGGACGGTCGCCATCTGCGGACGGTGATCCGGATTGACGATGGTGGCGACAATATTGCCACCGAAGGCAGGACGGATCTGATATAGAAGGTTCTCGTAGGTCTTTCCGGACTTGGCGTCGGTGTAAGGACCTATCTCAAGTTGTGTGCAGTCGGCGGTGAGGCCACTGGTAAGGGATGAGGAAACCCTCGGACCCAGGTCGCGTCCGATGACGGTAGCGCCCATAAGGCAGATCTGAGGCTGCTCCCTCTTGAAGAGTTCCACAAGGATGTCGGTGTGGGGAGCGGAAGTGTAGGGGAACAAACCTTTTCCGTCAAAAACATAGAGTTTGTCAACGCCGTATGGCAGGATCTGATCCTCAACCTTGCCTTTTATTCCGGTACCGGCGACAACAGCGTGCAGCTGTACGCCGAGCTCATCAGCGAGCTTACGGCCTTTGGTGAGCAACTCCTGGGAGACCTCCATAACGGTCGTCCCCTCTATCTCGCAATATACAAATACATTGTTCATGTCTCTATCCGATTATCTTCTCATCCAACAATTCCTTGATCATTCCCTCGATGTCCGCATCGGATGCGGTAAGATGCTTGCACTCCTTGGCCTGGAACACGATGTTCTGGACGCTCTTCACTTTGGTCGGAGAACCAGCGAGACCGCACTGGCCCGGATCCCCATCCACATCAGCAACGCTCCACTGGTTGAGAGTCAAGTAAGGACGCTCCTCATAAAGATCAGCGTAAGGCACCTCAGCGGGACGTTCCATCGGGCAAGAGGCCCTCTTGTACTTCATCACAAGCTTGGTGTTCTGCGGACGGCAAGGAGCGGCGCTTCCGTTTACAGTGATAAGGGCGGGAAGCGGGACTCTCACAGTCTCCGCTCCACCATCAATATGACGACGCACCGTGGCCACACCGTCCTCAACCTTGATTTCCTCGGCATAAGTCACCTGGTTCAGCCCAAGTTTCTGGGCGACCTGGGGACCTACCTGGGCGGTGTCGCCATCGATGGCCTGGCGACCACCGATCACGAGGTCGACATCTCCTATCTTCTTTATGGCGGTAGCCAAGGCGTATGAGGTGGCGAGGGTGTCAGCCCCGGCGAAAAGCCTGTCGGTCAGCAGCCAACCAGTGTCAGCTCCCCTGTACAACCCCTGACGTATGATTTCACCGGCACGGGGCGGTCCCATCGTGAGAACGCCCACAGTCGATCCTGGATTCTGTTCCTTGAGACGGAGTGCCTGCTCTAGAGCAAGTAGGTCATCCGGATTGAATATGGCGGGCAGGGCAGCGCGGTTGACGGTACCTTCGGCTGTCATCGCATCTTTGCCGACATTCCTAGTGTCAGGCACCTGCTTGGCCAAGACAACGATTTTTAATTTCATAGCTTATTAAAATATTTGATTGCCAAATCGGGCAAATTTAATCAAATTTCCCCAACTGGCAAAAACCACGGGACATGAAACGCTAAATCGATTAAGTCAAAAAAAGTTATTGAGATAGTTTGAAAAATAGGTATTTTTCGGAGTATGAGCACGAAATATATCTTCATCACGGGTGGCGTGGCCTCTTCTCTCGGAAAGGGGATCATCAGCGCCTCTCTCGGAAAACTTCTCCAGGCCCGCGGATACAAGATCACTATCCAGAAATTCGACCCTTACATCAACATTGACCCGGGGACATTGAACCCTTACGAGCACGGGGAATGCTATGTCACGGCGGACGGTCAGGAGACCGACCTGGACCTTGGACACTACGAACGGTTCACCGGAATCCGGACAACCCGTGATAACAGTGTCACCACCGGGCGCATCTACCAGAGCGTCATCGACGGTGAGAGGAGGGGTGATTATCTGGGCAAGACTATCCAGGTGGTACCGCATATCACCGACGAAATCAAAAGGAGGATCCGCCTCAACGCCTCCAAGGAGCCCTTGGACTTCGTCATAACTGAGATCGGAGGCACGATTGGTGACATCGAGAGCCAACCGTTCCTGGAGGCCATCCGCCAGCTCAGATGGGAGTTGGGGAAGGACGCCATCAACATCCATCTGACATACGTGCCCTTCCTGGCAGCGGCCGGGGAACTCAAGACCAAGCCCACTCAGACAAGCGTCAAGCAGCTTCAGGGCCTGGGAATACAGCCGGAGATCCTTATCCTCCGTACCGAGCACAACCTGAGTGACGATTTGAGGGCAAAGGTGGCCCATTTCTGCAATGTGGATGTGGAGGCCGTCATTCAGAGCCAGGATCTTCCTTCCATCTACCAGGTCCCGGTCAATATGCTGAACCAAGGTCTTGACGCCATCTGCCTGAAGAAAATGGGAATCGAGCCAGGCCCACCTCCCGCACTCGGGAAATGGAAGGACTACCTGGAGAGACGGGAGAAGGCTGTCAAAATGGTTAATATCGGCCTTGTCGGCAAATACGACCTTCAGGACGCATACAAGAGTATTCGAGAGAGCCTGGCACATGCGGGTGTCTATCACGACCGTAAAGTCGAGACTACTTTCATCAACAGCGAGTTCATCGACCCGGAAAATGTGGATGAGAAGTTGGCGGGGATGGATGGCATCGTCATCTGCCCCGGTTTCGGGAGACGTGGCATCGACGGGAAAATCATCGCTGTCGAATATGCCAGGACCCATAATCTTCCCGCTTTCGGGATTTGCCTGGGGATGCAGATGATGGTGATCGAGTTCGCCAGAAACGTCCTCGGCCACCAGGACGCGAACAGCACCGAGATGGACAGCGATACCTCCTGCAACGTCATAGACCTTATGGAGGAGCAGAAGAAGGTCACCCAGATGGGAGGTACTATGAGGCTAGGCGAATACGAATGCGGCATAGTTGAAGGCAGCAGGGCGTGGGAGGCGTACGGCCAACAGTCAGTCACCAGGGAGCGTCACCGCCACCGATACGAATTCAACAACAAATACAAAGAGGAATTCGAGTCCGCAGGGATGAGATGCGTCGGTGTCAACACCATTAGCGACCTTGTGGAAATAGTTGAGATATCAGACCATAAGTGGTTCATAGGTACTCAGTTCCATCCCGAATATTCATCCACCGTCTTAAAACCGCATCCACTATTCATGGATTTCATCAAAGCCTGCGCTGACTGATATGGAAGAGCTTAAGCACGAGTGCGGAGTGGCGTTGGTGCGCCTACTCAAACCACTGGAATACTATCTAGAGAAATACGGCACCGACAGGTATGGGCTCGACAAGCTTTACCTGATGATGGAGAAGGAGCATAACCGGGGCCAGGAAGGTGCGGGGATAGCCTGCGTCGATCTTGACGCACCTCCCGGAACCGAGTATATGTTCAGGGAGAGAGCAGAGGGGAAAGAGGCGATCACCGAGATTTTCAGCCGTGTGGGCGACAGTTTCAAGGGGCAACTGTATATGGGTCACCTGCGTTACTCTACCACAGGCAAAAGCGGCATCTCATACGTTCATCCCTTCCTGAGACGGAATAACTGGCGTGCGAGGAATCTCTGCCTCTGCGGCAATTTCAACATCACGAACCTCGAGGAGATATTCGAGGACATGGTGGGACAGGGGCAGTCTCCCAGGGTCTACAGCGACACTTACATCACCCTCGAGAGGATGGGGCATCGCCTGGACATGGAAGTGGAGCGCGTCTACGACATCGCCACGTCCATGGGGCTGACAGGCCTTGACATAACAAACTACATCGAAGACAACCTCATAATCGAGAATGTCCTCAACACAACCCTTTCAGGATATGATGGAGGCTATGTCATGTCCGGGCTTACCGGCAGCGGCGAGATGTTCGCGATACGGGATCCCTGGGGCATCCGGCCGGCGTTCTATTACCAGGACGACGAAGTGGTGGCGCTCGCGAGTGAGCGACCCGTTCTCCAGACAGTCTTCAACCTCCAGTGCGAGGATGTGCGTGAGCTTCCTGCCGGCCATGCGATTGTCGTCAGGAAAAACGGGGAATGCGCCTTGAGGCAAGTCTTCGAACAGAGGGGCGATTTCAAATGCTCTTTCGAGAGGATTTATTTCAGCCGCGGCTCCGACCGGGACATATACCGGGAGAGGAAGAAACTCGGGGAACTGCTCGTGGACCCTGTATTCGAGGCCATCGGAGGAGACGTGGAGAACACTGTGTTCTCCTTCATCCCGAACACTGCGGAAGTGGCCTTCTACGGCCTTGTGGAAGGTTTCCGCCGCAGGGGGATGGATGTCAGGAGCGAGAAAGTTGCCTGGAAAGATATTAAGTTGCGTACCTTCATCACTGAGGCCGGATCGAGGGACGACCTTGCCTCTCACGTCTACGACATCACCTACGGCAGCCTGAGGCCCGGGGAAGACAACCTCGTGATAATCGACGACAGTATCGTGAGAGGTACCACATTGAAAGACAGCATATTGAAGATCCTGGACAGGTTGAGCCCCAAGAAAATCGTGATGGTCAGCTCATCACCGCAGGTGCGTTATCCCGACTATTACGGAATAGATATGCCACGTTTGGAGGAGTTCTGCGCGTTCAGAGCCACGATGGAGCTTTGGAAGAAAAGCGGAGAGTTCGCTAAGCTGGACGATATTCTCCACGCATGCAAGGAGGAATTGTCCAAACCAAAGGAAAAGATGTCCAACATAGTGAGGGAGGTCTATAAACCTTTCTCTGTCAAGGAGATAAACGACGAGATAACCCATATGCTACGCCCTGTGGGGATGGTGGCCCCGGTTGAGTTGGTCTTCCAGTCAATCGAAGGCCTGCATGAGGCCTGCCCCGACCATCACGGCGACTGGTACTTCACCGGATTTTATCCCACTCCCGGCGGGAATCAGCGGGTAAATGAAGCTTTCGTCGACTTCCTCACAAGGAATAGTCTATAGGGTGATACCAAGTCCTATTACCGGGCTGATAGTAGAGAAAGACACGGAGGATAAACCGGCAGTCAGGACTACCCTTCCGGGAGCCCAAACGAGACCAGACTCTATGTTGAGACCCTTGAAAGACTTTTCCCTCACCCTTGCCCATTGGCCAGAGACATCCTCCCAGAAACATCCGACACTTCCGTAACCTGCCCCTGCATAGCATGACAAGTTTCCGGTTATTCCGACCAGGACTCCACTGGAGACGCTGAAACGGGAATACTTTTCCTGTCCCGTTGCCCAGATATATCCGAAATCCGTGAGGCCCTCGTAAGAGCAACTGTAATCCTCCTTGACACACGCGAAACTACTCATATAAGACAGGTAACCTCCAAACCTGCCTTTCTTTATCCCGAACGAGGCACCTGTCTCATAAGATGGTATGAAAGCGGCCCTGACGGTAATGAAACAGTCATAGCCGGAGGGCTCTTTTGAAGGCATCCTGGACTCTGTCATCTTTGGCGTCGAGGCATATTCCCTTACTAGAGATAATCCTGAAGAAGCATTTGATACACAATTATTTTCAGCAATGACTGGAAGAGTCTCCAGTACCGGGATATGGGGACGGGATGACTGAGCGACATGGCTTTCAGCCGGCAGTGTTTCCCGCCGTTCAACAAGCCTGGCCGATGGTGAGGCTACCTTGGATGTCGTCATCCTTGTGGAAGGATTCTTAAGTCCCAAAGCGCTACGGATTCCTTCCACTTCCCTACCAACATAGGATAGTCCCGGCACTTCAGCCACCGAGGTTTTTGAAAGATTGTTCTTCAGTGACATCACGGACGATCTGGCATTCCTGTCATTTGGAAGGACTTCCAAAAGCGTCATCGCCCAGTCCGCGCAAGCGGCGGCCTCTCCGAGCCTTCCTTCGGAGAACGCCTTGGAAGCCCTTGAGTACAATCCGGAAGCAAGGTTTTTCCTCCTCGCGAATATCTTTTCCACCTCTTTCCAGGCGATGAATCTCAAGGCCGTACCAGAATCCCAGACAACATCCGATGCCGCTATGATGTCGCCGCGGTACGTTTTCCACACCGCCAACTCCCGACCTTGCGGCAGGTCGATCAAGTCGGTGGAGGATAGTTTCTGTATCAAAGCGTCCACCGCGGAGGCTTGCATAGACTCATAATCCTTGCCTGTACCCTCTCCCCAAAGGAATGAGGGATCCTCCTTTATCTTCCGGATATCCTGGCCGAAAAGCAGGACCGGAAGCTGCGAGAGCAATATTATGAGCCAGAGTCTCCTCATCTTCCCTTATGGAATTCAAACCTCTCCTCTATCTCGCCCAGCCTTTGGGATTGGCTGCCTGTCATATTCCCGGAGACTGAATGGAGGCTTTCCTTCAACCGCTCGAATAATGGGGCAGAACCACCATTCCCATCCCTGGAAATGCAGGACCAGCATAGAGAGTCGAGATTGTCCAAAACCTCATCCCAGCGCCGCATATCCTCGAAAAGCATCCTCTCGTAAGAATCCTGGAAACTAGCAGCCAAGGCTTCCCTGTCTGTTCCCTCAGCGAAGATCCTCCCTTCCGAGGAGCTGAGGTAACTCAACCCGTTCCTTGACAACAAGGCCACATCCGGTGACAGGAACTCAATATCACTCCACACCGGCTCCAGCAGAAGGGTGCCGTCTTCGTCCATTATGCCTTCCCCTTGGGCGCAGGTGACAATAAATTTGCCGTTGAAGCAATCCAAAGTATCGGTGAAAAGGTAGCCGGAGGCATCAAGTGACGGTGTTGGCGAAGCCGAGTCCCTCACCAAAGACACCGCCTTGCGGAACATACCGGAATCCTCGTCACGTCGCCCTCTACCGGGGAGCCATAAAAGCATCAGAACAGCCCCCAAAAGAACCGCGGAAGAAAGCAGTATCTTCCACCAAGACCTTCGCCGGGACTCCAGCGCCGCCTTCACCTCCTCGACTAAGGCATACCTTTCTAAAGGGTCATCCTTCATGCATTTATCGGACACGTCTTTCCTGGAAGGCAATATCTCTGAGATTATTCTTCCCAGGGAGAATATATCAGAACGGATCGTCGCCTCCCCTCCCGAAGCCACCTCGGGAGCGGCGTAACCTTCGGTTCCGGCAGGAAGGTGCCCTCCTGCCATAGAGGAAGAGTCAGCGAGGCTGAAATCTATCACTTTCACGACCGACCCTTCCCTAGCCACCATAATGTTCTCCGGTTTCAAGTCATTGTGTAACACTTGTTTCCGGTGTATGTATGAGACTGCGTCACAAAGTTGGAGAATAATCCGAAAAGCCGATTTCCTGTCCAATGCCCCGGCTTTGACCAGGTCTTCCAGAGTACGACCATCAATCCATTCGAGAACAATGCACTCTCCAAGTTCCCTGTGATGTATCCAAGACAGGTAATCACACACTCCAGGATGTTTCAGGGGATGGGCTATCTCATATTCGTGACGAAGAATCGCCTCCCTCGTGCCGTCTCCTCGGAACTCAGGCTTCAAGCATTTCAGAACCACAATCCTGTCTCCGAGACGCCCCTTATAAAGGGCGGAATGACCGGAAGGCGACTCATAGATGAGCTCCAGTTCCTCGCTGGAGGGCATCCTCGAAAACGCGTCCCCGATCTCCTTGAAATATCCCGACGACCTCACCATCATTTATCCTTACGAATGAAAGCGATCCCTCCATCAAGACCGGCCACATAAGGGTCAGTCTTCACCCCGTTCCTGATTATTCCAGACAAAGCCAGCGGATAGCCCTTCATTATGCTCGCCGTCTCGAACACATCCCCTTCACGGAGAAGGGAATTCTCGCTTTCAATGACCTTGAATACGGAATTGCCCTCATAGGTTATGGTCACCTGGCGGTCCGGGCGCCATCCTATCACCAACACATCTCCCCGGGAAAGCGCCCCTGCCTCGACATGCTCCGCGTGGAAATAAAGGGAAGAGAGTCTGCCTGAAGCGGCCAGATTCTCACGGAAAGCCTTGAAATCCAGGAAACCGGCATATCTCGCCAGGGAATCAAGGGTCGAGGTCCGGGGGTCCGGCATATCCCCT
The DNA here is from genome assembly GCA_017557535.1 of Bacteroidales bacterium. Classification (GTDB taxonomy): domain Bacteria; phylum Bacteroidota; class Bacteroidia; order Bacteroidales; family UBA932; genus Cryptobacteroides. The sequence goes on from JAFYYM010000138.1 coordinate 23,677, forward strand.
ACATAGCCCCAGAAACGCTTCAAAGTAGATGGGGAGACCCGCTCGTCCATCGCTTCCGACAAGGCAGCGAAATCCGCAGATGTGGAAAGCCTCCTTCCCCACTTACGCTCTACCTCAAAACGCAGGAATGAATATTCAGGATTATCTTGTTTCATTGTTTTGCTTCAATCAACTATTGGTAAACGATTTTCGTGTGACTCTCTACAGAGAGAACTTCGGGAGCCGCTTCCTTGTGGAGGATGACTTTCTCAAGGAGAGGATTATCCTCGGAAGAGAGCTGCTGGATCCGTCTGCAGTTCGAGAGATCAAGCTCCTTGACTTTCGATCCGGTCAGACGGAAAACCTCCAGTTTCCGGTTCTTGCTCAGGTCTATGCTCTCAAGAGATTGGTTATTATATAGTTCCAGCATCGTGATCTCGGGACATCTTGAAAAATCCAAGGCCTTCAGCACCTTGCACTCGATCAGATAAAGGTACCCGAGTTTTGGATTATCAAGGTAGAATTCCTCGAGCAGAGCCTCCCTCCCTGCGTACAGCAGCTCGAGATTCTTGTTGGCTGAGAGGTCGATCCGCTTAAGATAATGACCACCCATCCCGAGCGTCCTCAGGTTCACAAGAGCCTCAAGCCCGGCAAGGGAATCCACCGGCAAATCCGAGATTTGAAGTTCCTGTATCTCCAGCAGTTCCTCATCACTCATCACCCCGTCAGCATCCATGTCGTATTTACTGACTATATACTCCCAGAGGGTCGGATCGGGATCGACATCGGGGATATCCACAGGGTCAGTACCAGGGTCCTCCTGACCTGTCGGAGGGTCTGGTTTGACTTGAGGCTGAGGTTTTGTCCTGAAAGTCAAGACGGGGGTCTCGACGACATCCAGTCCATTGGTGTAATAGACAGTCCATGAGTACTCTGTGTCCGGCTCGAGTTCCGAAACCTCGGCAGATATCTCCTGCCCTGGCAAAGTGCCTATACTTATTTCTGTTCCCGATGAAGCAGGCCAGACCTTAAACCCACACGCAGTCATATTGTCGCCCCGGTCGAAAGACGCCTGCAGCATTGCCGACCGGATCCCCGGCACCGCCTCCCAGCCCGTCACCTGGGGCATCCGAAGCTCCTGGGGAACCTCCTCCCTGCAAGAGGACAGGAGCATAAGAACGGCGACAAGGCCTAGAAAAATCGAGATATGTTTAGTCATGAGCCACAAACGGAACTGTCGCTATGGCAAAATTATTAAACAACGCCTGTAATAACAAAAAATGTAAACACAATTTCTGATAGAGGCCTGAAGGCAATTATCTAACCTCATATCCCGAATCTTCCACAACAACTTTCCCTCCAATGTAATAGTGGAAATCAACGCTATATGTCACACCTGCGTACCCGGGAGTCCATTTAGGACTTCCTGACAAACCCTCGGCAGCTTTTACCGCTTCTTTCACGATAAGCTGGGCCCTGTCACTCCTGTTTGAATAATCCTCCGCAGCCTTGGCCGACAAATGACCATTACGATTGATTGTCAGTTTGATCGAAACGGTTCCCTCCGCACCGGAGGACAAAGCCTTCAGTGCAGATACCTTGGGCAGTTTCGGCAAAACCTCCTGAAGTATGTCGTCGGCAAGATCCCCGTCATACTTCACATAAGGATGCTCGGCCTTCAACCGTTCATCTTCGGCGGCATTGGCCGCGGCCTTGGCCGCCGCCTCTTCCATACGGGACTGATAGACATCAATCTCACTCTTGCAAGCCGCCATGTACTCTTCTCCGCTTTTGCCTATATCACCCGAATACAAGATTGTCCTCTCTTCCCATTTCTTCAAATTTATTTCTTTGTTCATCGAGTAGTGCACGTAAGTCTTCCTCGTGACCCAATTCCCCTTTGAATCATATTCATATTCATAATACGTGAACGCTCCGAGATCCGTCTGCGACTCCAACCATGGCAAGTCCTTGTCGCGATCGACCAGCCTCGCGTCCTCCGTGACAATCAGCAGGTCACCGTGTTCATTGTAAACGTAATGGTTCCGTTGGGTGGCATATCCGTTGCTTCCTCCGCCACCGCCTCCGACACCGGTCATCCGTCCATCCTTATCCCTTTCTATGTAAGCGACGATATATTGAGTCTTCCTGGATTCCTTACGTCCGTCGGAAGAACCCTGGAACCGCATTTCCTCGGTACCGTTCTCATCATAGCGGACCATCGTATATGATCCGTCCGCTTCGTAACGGAATATGTCCCTGGCTCCCCCGGCCTGGGGATCGTCGTCCGGCCTTGTGATTATCGATTTCAGCCGCCCGTTCCCATCGTATTCATAAACGGAGTGTTTCAAGTACCCGCCCCTGTAGTTTTTCCTGGCGATGTTCTTATGATCGATCAGTTCCGCGATCCAGATCGCATCCAACTCGCTGATTTGTCCATGAGGTTTGTAATCGACATAATTGTGCCTGAAGTTATAAGTGTCAACAGAAGACAGTTTCCCGTCGGCCCCGTAATTATACAAGAGTGCGTACTGAGGATCGTTGTAGCCCCACAACATCTTGAGCAAGCGGTTCCCTGACGAACCGTAGATGACATACTCCTCCCCTTCATGACTGTTCACCGGAGCTCCACCTAACTCCCACTCACCGTAAGCCTTCCTGAAACCCAGGTTCACGGTATGGGTACTCAGCACGTCTCCTTTGAGGTTGTTCCATTGGAGGTCGGTCTTATTGAAAAACTGTCGGACGGCCACGTCCTTATCGTCGCTTGGACGACTGTCTGCCAAGAGGGCGGCTGACGGAAGCGCCAAGGAAGCCAATAAAAGAATGATTTTCCTGATCATAGTCTTAATAACGGATTAATTGTGGAATTATTTCGAACGGGGACAAATATATCTCTTTGCCCTCAAACTAGAAGGTCCAAACAAGGTCCATTTGAAGCATGGCGAAGTGCCACGATTTTTGCAAGAATCATCAGGGTATGGAGAAGATAATGACTATTCTGGCACTGGCACTGGCGATGGTTTCAGGCGCACACAAGATATCCAGTGTCGAGACCAACGGCAGTTGGGTGTACATGTACGACGAGTCGGGCCACCGTTACAAAACCCTGAGCGTCAGCTCTGTCGGAGAGGTAAAAGGCTACAGTTCAACCTTCTTCGTGTCACGTAACGGCAGCTGGATCTATCTCTACGACTCCGAAGGAAAGCGTTACAAGACAATGAGTTACTCCTCTGTCGGAGATGTGACCGGAGTGGCTGGGGACACCTTCATTTCCAGGAATGGTTCCTGGGTCTACACCTGGAGCAAGGAGGGCAAGAAGATAAACACGAGGAGTGCGAGATGACAAGGGTTTTGTTTATCTGCCACGGCAATATATGCCGCAGCGCGATGGCGGAATTCATATTGAAGGTATTGGTGAAGTCCAGAGGACTTGGCAATGAATATTATATCGAGTCCGCCGCAGTTTCGGACGAGGAGACAGGCAACCCGATCTATCCCCCAGCGAAGCGATGCCTAACACAGCACGGAGTTCCTTTCGACAATTCCAAAAGGGCTAGGAAGATCACTTATTCCGATTACGCCAGATTCGACCGTATCATCTGCATGGACGCATCTAACCTGCGACTTATCAGACACATAATCCCATCTGACCCTGAAGGCAAGATCCATCTTCTGATGTCCTACACCGGAAGAAGCCGGGATGTCGCTGATCCGTGGTACACAGGCGACTTCGAGACCACTTTTCAGGATATTCTCGAAGGTTGTGAGGCGATGCTTGCGGCAAGACTGGATTAATAGTTATATTTGTGAATATATGAGTAACATCGATCAAGTTCTAGCGTACAACCGCGAGTTCGTTGCCTCAAAAGGCTACGAGAAGCATATTACAGACAAATACCCCAATAAGAAGCTGGCGGTCCTAAGTTGCATGGACACAAGACTTTCCGTTCTATTGCAGGAAGCTCTGGGCCTCGAGAACGGCGACGCCAAGATAATCAAGAACGCCGGAGCGGTAATTCCCTCGCCTTGGGACTCGGTCATGCGCAGCCTAATCGTGGCCGTATATGAGCTTGGTGTCGAGGAGATCATGGTGGTGGCTCACACCACATGCGGAGCATGCCACATGAGTTTCCATCATTTCAAGGAAGAGATGCTCAAAAGAGGGATTCCTGAGGGAGAATTGTCCCGCCAGGATATTGACCTTGACGAGTGGCTGGAAGGTTTCCACGACACCGAGGAATCTGTCCGCAAAACGGTCGGAACAATCGTTAATCACCCGCTGATACCCTCGGACGTGACAGTTCGCGGCTTTATAATCGATTCTGTGACAGGAGAATTGACCGAAGTACAATGAGTTATCCAGAGAATGTGTTCCGGCCAATGCGCCGCTCCAAGCAGCAACTTCCCGATCAGGAGTGCCGTGAAATCCTCGACAAAGCCTATAGGGGCTTTCTTTCCGTCATAGGAGATGGAGGATATCCATACACCATCCCCATCAACTTCTATCATGAGGATGGGAAGTTATATTTCCATAGCGCAAAGGAAGGGCATAAGATCGATTCTTTGAGAGCCTGCGACAAGGCTTGCTTCACGGCTCTCGCCGAGCCGGAGAAGGAACCAGGCGACTGGTGGTTCCACGTAAAGAGTGTAATCTGCTTCGGTAGATTACGGGAAGTTACTGACCCTGAGACTCATGAGGAGAAACTCCGCAAGTTCGGCGGAAAGTATTTCCCGGGAATTGACCTCCTAGAGGAAGAGATGCGCCACAGCGCCCACCGGGCAGCCTTGCTTGAGCTCTCAATCGAACACTGCACCGGTAAACAAATACAAGAGAAATAAATGAAAAAGAGCGTTTTAGCTGTTATATCCCTGCTTTGTAGCCTTGTTCTGTCAGCACAGAGCGCCTATAAGATTGAGAGCGGGATTCCTTACCATGCTGAGGCCGGTGAATACGCCTCCTCCCGTTGTGTTCTTGACTTCTACTATCCTTCTGATATCAAAGGATTTCCAACTGTAGTCTGGTTCCACGGAGGAGGTCTTGAGGGAGGTCAGAAAGAGATTCCCGCGGGACTTAAGGAATCCGGTATAGGGATAATAGGCGTCAACTACAGGCTCCTCCCGAAAGCCGATGTCAAGGAGATAATCGACGACGCCGCGGCTGCGGTTGCATGGGCTTTCAAGGAAGTCATGAAAAGAGGCGGAGACCCGGACAAAATATTCGTCGCCGGTCACTCAGCCGGAGGATACCTCATTGATATGATAGTACTTGACAAGCATTGGCTCGAGAAATACGGAATCGATGCGGACCGGATCGCTGGAGCGTTCCCATACAGCGCGCAGAAAATGACACACTACAATGTGCGCAAAGGAATGGGAATCGGTCCTTTGCAAGTGATCGCCGATGAGAACGCGCCTATATTCCACGCCAGGAAACTACCCATGCCGATGCTTGTCCTGTCCGGAGACAGGGAACTGGAGCTTTTTGGCCGGTATGAGGAGCAGGCTTATTTCTGGCGTATGATGAAGCTTGTCGGAAATGAGGACGTGTTCCTGTACGAGTTTGACGGCTACGACCACGGTTCCATGCCCTCACCAGCCCACAGCGTCGTCAAACGCTACATCAAGGCTATTTGCGAGGGGGAACCACTGCCAAAGCGATAGATTTGGAATATGTTCAAAGTAAGCGAGATCATAACGACACCTCCTGAGGAGTTCTCTTCTGAGTTGCAGCGCAAAGTCTACGAGGCTTTCGAAGCGCTGGGAATCAAATTCGAGAGAGTAGACACGGATCCCGGGATCACGATGGAGGATTGCCAGCATATCGATGAGAAGATCGGGGTGAGGATCGTCAAGACTGTGTTCCTCTGCAACCGCCAGCAGACAGAGTTCTATCTCTATGTCACTTCTGATGACAAACCATTCATAACCAGAGAGTTCTGCGGCGCACTCGGGATTCCGAGGGTCTCTTTCGCACCCGCTGACAAACTGCTGGACCTGACTGGTGTGTTAGTCGGCGCCACAACCATCCTGAGTGCCATCCTGCCGGAGTGTTCAAGTGTTCATCTTGTGATGGACAGGAACATCGCCCAAAGCGAGATGTTCGCCTGCACTGACGGCACGGCCACTTGTTTCGTCAAGATCAAGACCGAGGATCTCCTCGGAAAATATATTCCCGAGAGCTGTCATTCCATCACTCTGATATGACAGATTTCGCGGCTATAGATTTCGAGACAGCGAACGAGTGCCCCTCAAGCGTCTGCAGTGTGGGTATAGTGGTGGTGCGAGGCGGAAAGATAATCGACCGTTTCTACAGCCTCATCCACCCGGAGCCGGATTATTACCAATGGTTCTGCATGAGGGTCCACGGACTATGCTCCGAGGACACCGATGACGCACCTGTTTTCCCCTACGTCTGGGAGAAGATAGAGCCTCTGATTGAAGGACTTCCTCTAGTCGCCCACAACGCCCGGTTCGATGAGGGCTGCCTCAAGGCCGTATTCCAAGTCTACCAGATGGATTATCCTGATTATGAGTTTTATGATACCCTATGGGCGTCCAGGAGACATTTCGGCTACAGTCTTCCGAACCACCGTCTTCCGACTGTCGCGGCCGCATGCGATTACGACCTGACCAGTCATCATCATGCCCTTGCCGATGCCGAGGCCTGCGCCGCCATCGCCTTACGGATATTGTAGAAATATTATTCTTGAGCCGTTTTCTTCTTCCGCTCGTAAGCTAACAAGCGAGCATCCTCAGCCTTTGCCCTGCGCTCGTCATATTGCCTGTCCCACTCACGGTAATATTCAAGCTTAGGATCCTCGAAAAGGGACATCTGTTCATAGCTCTCATGGGTCAGCTTCGAGACTCCAAGCCCGACTTGCCGGATGGGAGTGACCCCGTCCCAGACCTCAGAGAGCATCCTCCTGGCTTCGTTCAAAATCACAGCTGTGATGTCTGTCGGTTGGGGCACCTGACATTGCTTCTGAGCCACGGAGAAGTCTTTGTATTTGATGAACATGGAGACTGTTGACGCCCTGAAACTGTCACGCCTGATCCTGTGGGCGACCACACATGCCACGTTGAACAAAGCCCGGTCGATATCCTTCAACTCGGAAAGGTCCTTGGAGAATGTCCTCTCAGCGCTATAGCTCTTAGCCTCAGCTGTTTCCGTGTCAACTGGAGAGTTGTCCCGACCATTCGCGTTCTCATGGAGCTGGAAAGCGAACTTCTTCCCTACTAATCTGGAGAGAGACTCAACCCCAAGATTAGCCAGATCCCCGATAGTCCGTATCCCATAAGACAACAGCTTCTCCTCAGTCTTTTTTCCGACCCATAGAAGATCCCTGACGCCCAGAGGCCACATTTTCTCCTGAACCTCGCTCTCCCATAGGGTATGGACCTTATCCGGTTTCTCAAAATCGGAAGCCATCTTCGCGAGTAACTTATTCGAGCCCACTCCGACATTGACCGTGAAACCAAGTTTGGTTTTAACCTCGTCCTTAAGTTGTGTAGCAACCTCGACCGGATCCTTCCCATAACACCGGAAGCTCATGTCGATGAAGCACTCATCAATTGAAAACTGCTGGAGGACCGGGGAATAGCTCCGGCAAATCTCAATGAAACCATCTGAGCATCTCTTGTACCACTCCCAATCTCCACCGACCACGACAAGTGTAGGGCAAACACGCATGGCCATTGAAAGCGGCTGGGCGGTCTTGATCCCGATCTTCTTCGCCGGGATCGAGGCTGCGGATATGATGCTTCGCCTGTCATTCGGGTCCCCGGACACCACCGAAGGTACCAGACGTATGTCGGGATGGCCTTCCTGGACCATCTTGACAGCCGTCCAGCTTAGGAATGCCGAGTTCACATCAATATGGAAGATGATCCGCTTCAAAGGACTATTCCTTATTCTTCGTGTCTATGCAGATCGTGACAGGGCCGTCATTCACAAGGGCCACCTTCATGTCGGCTCCGAACTCTCCGGTACCGACAGGCCGGCCGATAGTCTCAGATAAAGATGCGCAGAAAGCCTCGTAAAGAGGAACCGCCAACTCATGACCGGCTGCTTTGATGTACGATGGTCTATTGCCTTTCTTCGTAGATGCCATCAATGTGAACTGGCTGACCACCAATGCTTCACCCCCGACTTCCACGAGGCTCCGGTTCATCACTCCATCCTCATCGGGGAATATCCTCAGGGCAGCTGTCTTCTTAACCAGCCAGTCGATATCCTCCGGCCCGTCCTCGTGGCCGACTCCGAGGAGAATCACAAGGCCAAGGCCGATTGACGAACGAACCTTTCCGTCGATGGTGACGGAAGCGGATGACACTCTTTGGATTACAGCTCTCAATCTATCTGAAGTTTTTATGAATAAACTGTCACAAATATACGAAAATCATACTTCTTGATTTGAGGCTCTTCTCAACGGCAATTTCTTGCCGTAGGTCATCATTCTCCAAACCCATTCCACGGGACCATAACGGAAATAATTGATCCACAATGAACTGACCACTATCTCAAGAGCATAAACCCCAAGAGCGATAGCCTCTGTTCCGAGCAAATCCACCTTGCCTCCGAGACCGAAACCGATACCGTAAAAAATGATAACACCAAGAACAGACTGCATCAGATAGTTGGTGCAGGCGACCTTGCCCGGCTTCGCGAGAAGAAGCCAGCCCTTCCCTTCCGGACGCCGCATGAACAGAAGACTGAAAAGAGCGGCGTAAGCGAAACCCATCGGATATACGCTCAAAAGATAGAACACGCTTTGGGCGACAGGTCCAAGAGGCTCCCCTGACATCGAGTTCCAAGTGTATAGAACGCCAACAGGTATACCCAGAAGAAAACCATACAACAATATGTTCTTCAATAGTTTCCGGAACTTCTCCAGATCCGCGAACATTTTTTCCCTACCAGCGGCGTACCCTATCAGGAACAGGCCCAATACCTTGAAGAACCTGTAGCTTGACACGAACTCCCACATTCGCTCCACAGCCCCTTGATGCAGGAACTGAAGCATACCTTTATACCCGGTGATGTCCGCCAGCCATGTGCCGAAATTCGCCTCTGTGATCCCGTAGAGGGCGCAGATCCTCCACTGCTCAGCCTCCAAAGGATCCGAGAGCCTCGTGCCGATCAGAGCCTCGCATAGGACAGGAAGCGTGAGGAATAACCCTCCAGAAATGAGTATCCCCTTGGTGGTCAGGCGCTTGAAAAGGGGCAGGAGCATCCCCATGGCCGCATATAGCATCAGTATGTCACCGCTCCAGAGGAAAAGCAAGTGGCACAGACCGATCAGGAAAAGAACGATCATACGGCGATAAAAAGTCCTCGTCTTTTGTCCAGCGTTCTCGAGCTGGATGCTGAAACCCATCCCGAACAACAGGGAGAAAAGGGTGTAGAACTTCCCGTCCACAAGGAATGTCTGGATTGCCCTTGTAACCTTGTCGGTCACGGTCCAGCCTGCCGGATCCGAGAATGTCCACAAGGAGAACTCCGGAAAGTTGGCCAGACATATTCCCAATATGGCGAAACCGCGAAGAGCGTCAAGAATGACATATCTTTTCTTTTCCATAACACCTGCTAATTTCGTGAATAATTGTTATTTTTGAAAGATAATAAGTCAAACACTAAAACATGATATGATGGAAGACCTGAAAAAGATCGTGGAACACTTCGCCATTGAAGGTGAGGTCAAAGAGATTGCCCCGCTTGGGAACGGATTGATTAATGACACCTACAAAGTCACGACAGAAGGCGACACGCCGGATTATGTCCTGCAAAGGATAAACAACGCCATCTTCACCGACGTGGAACTGCTCCAAAATAACATCGAGGCTGCCACAAGGCATATACGCCGTAAGCTGGAAGCTGCCGGAGAGACTGACATCGACAGGAAGGTGCTGAGATTCATCCCTTTGAAGGACAGCCCCAAGACTTACATCGAGGTGGATGGGAAGTTCTGGAGAATATCCGTGTTCATTGACGGCGCCAAGACTTACGAGACAGTCAATCCCGAGTACTCTGAATATGCCGGAGAGGCTTTCGGCCATTTCGAGGCCATGCTCGCCGACATCCCGGACACCCTCGGAGAGACTATTCCTGACTTCCACAACATGGAGCTGAGGCTTCGCCAACTGGTTGAGGCCGTCCGTGACGACAAAGCTGGAAGGCTCGCCACCGATCCGAAAGATGGAGAGCTCCACAAGATTCTTGAGGAACTTGACGCACACGGAGTGGAGATGTGCAAGGCGGAGAGATTACACAGGGAGGGACTTCTTCCCAAGAGAATCTGCCACTGCGACACCAAGGTTAACAACATGATGTTCGACGAGGATGGCAACGTGCTCTGCGTTATCGACCTGGACACCTTGATGCCAAGCTATGTGTTCTCTGATTTCGGTGATTTCCTCCGTTATGCCGCCAACCCTGTCGCCGAGGACTCCCCTGAACTGGACAAGGTGGACTTCGACATGGACATATTCAAGGCTTTCTCAAGAGGTTACATCAGAGGTACCAAGTCATTCCTGACCCCGATCGAGAAGGATAATCTGCCTTATGCCGCCTGCCTGTTCCCGTTCATGCAGGCTGTCCGTTTCTTCGCGGACTACATCAACGGAGACACATATTACAAGATCAAATACCCGGAGCACAACCTCGTCCGTACCCGCAATCAGCTTGCTTTGTTCCGCTCCGCTTACGCGAAGACTCCCGAGATGAAGGCTTGGCTCGATACACTTTAAGGTTATGCCCTTCAACCGCAGGGAATTCATAAAGACCGCCGGTTCCGCGATAGCCGGAGCGGCGGTTGGCTCCGCCGTGTCCTACGGCATAGAGGAAGCCAAGAAAAGAACCGTCGGCGCCACAGTGCAAGGCTACCATGTCAACCCCTCCGGCCTGGCTAAAATGAAATTGAGCTTTGAGCCTTACGAGCTCCAGCTCCGTCACACATTCACTGTCGCCTCATATTCTAGGAACACAACTCCTGACGTGCAGGTTAAGATCGAATATGACGGATTCACAGGCTATGGGGAAGCGTCGATGCCTCCCTATCTGGGTCAGACGGTCGAGAGCGTCTCTTCATTCTTAAGGAAAGTCGATCTGGAGAGGTTCAAGGATCCGTTCCAGGTTGACGACATACTTACCTATGTTGACGGACTGAGCGAAGGAGACACCGCCGCTAAGGCGGCTGTGGATATCGCATTGCATGACTTGGTCGGGAAACTGCTGGGACAGCCCTGGTACAGGATCTGGGGACTGGATCCGGCAAAGGCGCCGGACACGACCTTCACGATAGGGATTGACACGCCCGATGTTGTCAGGGAGAAAACCAAGGAGTGCGCGGACAAGTTCAACATCCTGAAAGTCAAGGTCGGGCTGGACAATGACAAAGAGATGATCGAGACCATCAGGGAGATTACTGACCTTCCGATCGCGGTGGATGCCAATCAAGGCTGGAAAGACAAGAAGCAAGCCTTGGAGATGATCCATTGGCTCGCGGAGCACGGCGTTGTCATGGTTGAGCAACCGATGCCCAAGGAGGCACTCGACGACAATGCCTGGATCACCGAGAATAGTCCTCTCCCGGTTTTCGCCGACGAGGCGATCCAGAGGCTTAAAGACATCCCGTCCATCAAGGGAGCGTATTCCGGGATCAACATCAAGCTGATGAAGTGCACAGGCATGCGGGAGGCCTGGAAGATGGCCAACTACGCCAGGGCTGAGGGAATGAGAGTCATGATCGGATGCATGACGGAGACTTCCTGCGCAGTGTCTGCGGCCGCCCAACTCTCCCCCGTTGTGGATTTCGCCGATCTTGACGGGAACCTGTTGATAAGCAACGACTTATTCGAAGGAATGATAGTCGAGAAGGGCAAGATCACCCTTCCGGACCGGCCTGGAATCGGGATTAAACCTCTAGGACAGTTCGGCATTTAATCCATACGTTTATGGCTAAGATGAAAAAAAGCGAGATAATCCTTTGGACCATGGTGGCGATTGCCTTGGCAGCTAACATCTGGCTACCGAGACATATCAGACAAAAATACTCATGGGACAGGGATCTCAGCCAAAGGCTTGCAACCGATTTCTGCAGGACCCGTGAGGAAGTGAAGGATTATATCAGGAAATATGACCCTTATGTCACTGACGCCCAAATCGATGCCTGGACTGAGTCGGGCAAGTTGGAGTCGATGGTCATCGGCAAGCGCACCATGTATTTCCGCAACGCCGCTCCTAACCTGTTCAGGCTGGTGCCGGAGATGAAAGCCAAGAAGGAGCTGATTGATGGTCAGCCGTCCGGAGGTCACGAAGAGATAGACGCCGTGACAATTCCGGCCATAAAGGAACAAGTGTCGTTGAAACTGTCGGCAGGGCAGTTATCCCCTGGCCGCATCCATTCTCGCTCCGCTGCGGCTGAGTACGTCCCGGGGACAACTGCCCCTGCCGCGGAACAATACCTTGCGATTCCGAAGAGGATGAGGGTACGCTTTTCTTTGACGGTTCCGGTTAATACCCTAAGACCTGGCAAGACCCTGAGGTGCTGGCTGCCATACCCAAGGGCGGACGTTCCCAGACAGACCGACATCAAATTCATCGAGGCAGGAGTGGACAGCGTGGCATATCCGATGGAAAAGATTACCTTTTCCGATCCGTCGTGCCCGCACAGCAGCCTTTATATGGAGGCAAAGACCAACAGGTACAAAGACGTGACCTTCTACGAGGTGTTCGAGTACACATCTTACGGGGAATGGCATCCGATAGAACCCTCTCTGGTGATGCCTTACGATACCACATCCGAAGAATACAAGGAATACACCTCCGAGCGGGAGAAGCATATCATATTCACCGACAGGATCAAGGCTGTGGCCGATTCCCTCTCCGCCGGTATCGACAATCCCTACCTGCAGGCAAAGGCCTTCTTCACCTGGATAGACGAGAACATCCCCTGGGCGTCCGCGAGGGAGTACTCGACTATGGAGAATATTCCCGAATACGTCCTTTCCGAAGGCCACGGAGACTGCGGCATGAAGACCCTGCTGCTCCTTACCATGTGCCGTTACAAGGGAATACCAGCTCGATGGGAAAGCGGCTTGATGATGCATCCCGGATCAAAGAACCTCCACGATTGGGGGAAGCTGTATTTCGAGGGCTTCGGATGGGTGCCTGTGGACCAGAGCTTTGGAGTGACCTCTTACGGGGGCTATTTCTTTCTCGGTGGCATAGAGCCCTACAGGCTGATTGTCAACAGTGATTACGGCCGGGAATTCTCCCCCGCCAAGAGGTACCCCAGAAGCGACACTGTGGATTTTCAGAAAGGAGAGGTCGAGTGGGAAGGAGGTAACCTTTATTTCAGCCAATGGGATTACGATTTCGAGATAGAGTACTTATAAGGATATGAAAAAGAACCGCACTGTTTCGGCCCTCGTGTGCCTCGCCATTGTCGTGGGGCTATTCACCTACATGGGTGTCGTCATGGGAGCAGCCAACATGCTCAACACAATCATGCGCACGGCTCACGACCTATTGCTCAACACCGTGTTTTACCTCATGGGAATATGCGTGATCACCGGTGCGCTCGGGAAATTATTCGTGGAGTTCGGTGTGGTTGACCTGATTGAGAAACTACTCAGGCCGTTAATGAAACCTCTCTTCAACCTTCCTGGTGTGGCTTCCCTTGGAGCGATAATGACTTTCCTGTCGGATAATCCCGCCATCATCACCCTATCTAAGGACAAAAGATTCGCCAGCTATTTCAAGAAATACCAATACATATCCCTGACCAATTTCGGCACCGCCTTCGGTATGGGGTTGATAGTCATTATATTCATGATCAGTCAGGGCTATTTCTTCGAGCCGCTAGTAGGATTGTTCGGGGCTTTCGTCGGCTGCATAGTCACCACGAGGCTGATGCAGCATTTCGTCATCAAAGCTTACCCGGCCTATAAGGTGGAGGACGTGGTCAGCGACGAGGAGTTGGTCGCATTGAACGCCGAACCTGAACATGTCGAGGAAAAAGGCGCGTTTCTCCGCACTCTGAACGCGCTTCTGGACGGTGGTAAGAACGGAGTTGAAGTGGGGCTCGCCATTATTCCGGGAGTCCTGATAATCTCGACTCTGGTTATGATGCTTTCATTCGGCCCTGATTCCGCCGGCGCATACACAGGGGTGGCTTATCAGGGAACTGAGCTTCTCCCTTGGCTCGCCAACAAGATTGATTGGTTCTTCAAAGCGATATTCGGATTCAATGACCCTCATCAAATCGCTTTCCCGATCACCGCGCTGGGGGCCGTTGGCGCCGCGCTAAGCCTTGTTCCCAATTTCCTGGCACAGGGCTGGATTGACAGTAACGCCATCGCGGTCTTCACGGCCATCGGAATGTGCTGGAGCGGTTTCCTCAGCACACACACCGCCATGCTCGACTCCCTTGGCTATAGGGAGCTCACCGGAAAGGCTATCCTCTCTCACACGATCGGAGGGCTTGTGGCGGCCATTGTGGCACACTGGACCATCGTCCTGGTTTATATGTTCATTTGATAAATAACCATCTATAACACTATAAATTACAACATGAGACAAATCATCGAATGCGTGCCAAACTTCAGCGAGGGACGTGACAAGGGGGTTATCGACCAGATAGTGAAGGCGATAGGTTCTGTAGAAGGTGTGAAAGTCCTGGATGTGGATCCGGGCGAGGCGACAAACCGGACGGTCGTGACTTTCGTCGGGCAGCCTGAGGCTGTTCTGGAGGGCGCATTCCAAGGAGTAAGGAAGTCAGCTGAGGTGATAGACATGCGAAAGCATCACGGAGCGCATCCCCGCTCAGGCGGGTGCGACGTGCTGCCGCTTGTGCCGGTCTCGGGGATAAGCCTCGAGGAGTGTGCGGTACTCGCCAGGGGACTGGCCGAGAGGATATTCAAAGAATTGGGAATCCCCTGCTACTGCTACGAGGCCGCCGCTTTCAAACCGGAGAGGAAAAATCTTGCTGTCTGCAGGGCTGGCGAATATGAGGCCCTGCCGGAGAAGATTGCCGATCCCGCCCGACGGCCTGATTTCAGTCCATCGGAGTTTAATGACACGGTGGCCCGCTGCGGAGCCATCAATGTGGGAGCCAGGAACTTCCTTGTCGCGGTCAACTTCAACCTCAACACCACCTCGACCCGCAGGGCGATGGCCGTGGCGTTCGATGTCAGGGAGAAAGGCCGCAAGGCCCGTGAGGGAGGCTCCCTGACAGGAAAGCTCCTCAAAGACGCCGACGGGAACCAGATCTGGATCCCCGGCACCCTCAAAGGCTGCAAGGCGATAGGCTGGTACATAGATGAATACGGGATCGCACAGGTGTCGATGAACATCACAGACATCGCCGCCACCCCGCTCCACATTGCCTATGAGGAGGTTTGCAGGGCTGCCGCGGCGAGAGGCCTTAAAGTGACCGGGACGGAAATTGTCGGCCTGGTACCGAAGAGTGTCCTGATGGATGCCGGAAAGTATTATCTGGAAAAACAAAAAAGGTCCCTTGGCATCTCCGACGATGAGATCATGAAAATAGCTGTCAAGTCAATGAGCCTCGACGACCTCCAGCCTTTCAATCCGAGGGAGAAAGTCATCGAGTACCTTATGGCGGATCCTGAGGAAGTGGCTGAGAAAGAGAGGCTTGTCAGGATGAGCCTGAAAAGTTTCGCCGCCGAGACAGCCTCCGAGTCACCCGCCCCGGGAGGAGGCTCCATATCCGCCTATATGGGCGCTCTCGGAGCCGCTCTGGGGACAATGGTTGCCAACCTATCAGCCCACAAGAGGGGCTGGGACGATCGCTGGAAGGAGTTCTCGGACTGGGCCGAGAAAGGCCAGGCGATCATGAGCGAACTCGTCGGACTCGTGGACGAGGACACCGCCGCTTTCGACAAGATAATGGCCGCATTCGGCCTCCCGAAGGGTACCGAAGAGGAGAAAGCTGCCAGGGCTCAAGCCATTGAGGAGGCCACGCTTTTCGCCTCCCAGGTACCTCTGCGCACGATGAAGGCTTCATTCAAAGCCTTCGAGATAGCAAGGGCCATGGCCTCCGAAGGCAATCCGAATTCAGTGTCAGACGCAGGGGTCGGGGCGCTGGCCGCAAGGAGCGCGGTCCTCGGAGCCTGCCTCAACGTCAAGATCAATGCTGTCGGGCTGAAAGACCAAGTTAAAGCCTCCGAGTTGATTGCTGAGGCTGAGGAGATCGCGGCAAAAGCGATCAGGGAGGAGAGTGAGATTTTGGAAATAGTCAACGGAAAGATAAATGGATAAGTTTCAGGAAGAGATACTTGCCGGAATCCCTCAAGACAGGCTTCCCGATCCGAAACCTTACGACAGGGAGATCAACCACGCACCGAAGCGGAAAGACATCCTCTCAAAGGAGCAGAAGGAACTAGCGCTCAAGAACGCCCTGAGGTATTTTCCGGAGAGATTCCATGCGGAACTGGCTCCTGAGTTCGTCAAGGAGTTAAAGGACTACGGGCGCATATATATGTACCGCTTCCGCCCCTCGTATGACATGTACGCCCGGCCGATAGACGAATATCCGGCGAAGTCCCGCCAGGCGGCGGCTATCATGGCAATGATCCAGAACAACCTGGATCCGAGGGTTGCGCAGCACCCTCACGAGCTTATAATTTATGGCGGGAACGGAGCCATATTCCAGAACTGGGCGCAATACAGGCTCACCATGCGCTACCTCGCCACGATGACCGACGAGCAGACTCTCGCCATGTATTCCGGGCACCCTATGGGGCTGTTCCCCAGCCATAAGGACGCACCGAGGGTCGTGGTGACAAACGGGATGGTCATCCCGAACTACTCCAGCCAGGACGACTGGGAGAGATTCAACGCCATGGGCGTCTCGCAGTACGGACAGATGACAGCCGGCTCGTACATGTACATTGGCCCTCAAGGCATTGTTCACGGCACGACGATCACAGTCATGAACGCTGCCCGGAAACAACTGAAAGCCAGGAATATACCCAGCACGAACGAGAACATGAAAGGATTGCTCTTCGTTACGGCCGGCCTGGGAGGCATGTCCGGCGCCCAACCTAAAGCCGGCAATATCGCCGGAGTCGTGAGCGTCACAGCCGAAATTAACCCGCTGGCCGCCCGCAAGCGTTTTGACCAGGGCTGGGTGGATGAGTTGCACGAGGATCTGGATGAACTCATCCCAAGGATAAAGGAAGCCGCCTCAGGCAAGGAAACGGTGTCCCTCGCTTATGTTGGCAATGTTGTGGACTTATGGGAAAGGCTCGCCGCCGAGCAAATCCGAGTCGATCTCGGCTCCGACCAGACTTCGCTCCACAATCCATGGGCTGGTGGCTATTACCCAGTCGGATTGACTCTTGAAGAGTCCAAACGTATGATGGCAGAGGAGCCGGAGAAGTTCAAAAAAGCTGTCAGGGAGTCCCTCCGGAGGCAGGTGGCCGCCATCAACAAGTTGTCTGACAAGGGGATGTATTTCTTTGACTACGGTAACGCCTTCCTCTTGGAGTCATCCAGGGCTGGCGCCGATGTGATGGGACCTGACGGATCGTTCCGCTATCCATCCTATGTCCAAGACATCATGGGACCCTTGTATTTCGACTACGGTTTCGGCCCCTTCCGCTGGGTCTGCATGAGCGAGGATCCCGAGGATCTGGCAAAGACGGACCAACTGGCCGTCAAAGTGCTTTCAGAAGAGGCGGAGACAGCCCCTGAGGAGATCCAGGGGCAGCTTAGGGACAATATCCACTGGATCGAGGAGGCCGGACGCAACAACCTCGTCGTAGGCTCCCAAGCCAGGATTCTTTACGCCGACCGGGAGGGCAGGACGAATATCGCCCTCGCTTTAAACGATGCGATAGCCAACGGCGAGATCTCAGCGCCCATAGTCCTCGGCCGCGATCACCATGATGTCTCAGGAACGGATTCCCCATTCCGCGAGACATCCAACATTTACGACGGATCCCGGTTCACCGCCGACATGGCAATCCAGAACGTGATCGGCGACTCGTTCCGTGGAGCGACCTGGGTCTCCATCCACAACGGTGGAGGTGTCGGTTGGGGCGAGGTGATAAACGGAGGTTTCGGGATGGTCATAGACGGTTCCCCCGATTCCGCCCGCCACATACGCCAAATGCTGTTCTGGGATGTCACTAACGGCATCGCCCGCCGCTCCTGGGCGAGAAACGAGGGCGCCAGAAGCGCCATAATAAGAGAAATGGGCCGAACCCCGGGCCTTGAAGTCACAATTCCGAACTTGACAGATGACTCTTTGATCACTAAAGCTTTGGAAGAATAATGACGCACATCATCTCGAAAGATCATCTCAGCCTTCAGAGGCTTAAAGAAATCCTTTACAACCGTGAGAAGCTTGAACTCGGCCCAGAAGCCAGGATCGCTATTGAGAAATGCCGCTCCTACCTTGACGGCAAGATGGAGGATATCAGCCGTCCTGTATATGGGATAACTACCGGCTTCGGATCGCTTTACAATGTCACGATCCCCTCAGACCAGCTTTCCCTACTCCAATACAACCTTGTAGTGAGTCATGCATGCGGTACGGGAGAGACAGTGAGGCCTGAGATTGTCAAGCTTATGCTGCTCCTCAAGGCCCAGTCCCTCTCATACGGCCATTCTGGAGCGCAAATCATTACTGTCCAGCGGCTTCTGGACATGTTCAACAACGACATCCTGCCTGTTGTGTACCAGCAGGGGTCTTTGGGAGCGTCAGGAGACCTGGCTCCCCTGGCCCACCTCAGCCTGCCGCTCCTGGGTCTTGGGGAGGTCCTGTACAAAGGCGAAGTCAGACCTAGCGAAGAGGTCTGGAAGGAGATGGGATGGGAGCCTATAACCTTGCAGTCAAAGGAAGGCCTGGCCCTCCTGAACGGAACCCAATTCATGAGCGCACATGCGATCTGGTGCCTGATCCAATGCCACAGGCTGTCGGAATGGGCCGACAAAATCGGAGCCATGTCCCTGGAAGCCTACGACGGCCGGATTGAACCGTTCCTTCCTCTGACACACGTCCTCAGACCCCACAGGGGACAGATTGACACCGCCGAAAGATTCGTCCGACTGCTTGAGGGAAGCGAGCTGATGAGCCGCCCGAAAGAGCATGTCCAGGACCCGTATTCCTTCCGCTGCATTCCGCAGGTCCATGGAGCTGTCAAAGATAACTGCCGCTATGTGGAGTCGGTCATTGAGAATGAGATCAATTCGGCCACGGACAACCCCAACATATTCCCAGATGAAGATATGATCATCTCAGCGGGTAATTTCCACGGAGAACCTATCGCAATCCCCATGGACACCCTCGCTATAGCGATGTCCGAGCTCGCCAACATATCGGAGAGGAGAATTTTCCGCTTGATCTCAGGACAGAGGGGACTCCCGAAGTTTCTCGTGGCCAATCCGGGCCTTAACAGCGGATTCATGATCCCGCAATATACAGCCGCATCGATTGTCAGCCAGAACAAAGGCCTTTGCTGGCCCGCTTCAGTTGATTCTATCCCCTCGTCACAAGGCCAGGAGGACCATGTCAGCATGGGATCCAACTCCGCCACCAAGCTTGTCAGGGTCGTGGAAAACTGCGAGACGGTGCTCGCCATAGAACTCTTCAATGCCGCGCAGGCACTTGATTTCAGACACAAGGAAACAGGGATCAAGTCATCGCGACCCATCGAGAAAATATTCGAGGAGTTCCGGCAAAGTGTTCCTTTCATTGAGAATGACCAGTACATGCATCCCCTGATAATGAAGTCAATCGAATTCATAAGATGAGGATAATCAAGAATATACACGAACTGATAGGCATCGTTCCCGAAGGAATTCCACGAAAGGTCGGCTCCATGATGGACGAGGTCATATCCATCAAAGACGCCTTCATTGTCATCAAGGACGGACGGATTATGGACTTTGGAGAGTCTGGCGACTGCCCGGAGACTGGTCCTTCAGACGAGGTGATTGACGCTTCCGGCGGAATGGTCATGCCGATGTTCTGCGACTCCCACACCCATGTTTGTTACGCTGGATCAAGGGAACAGGAGTTTATCGACAAAATCAATGGCCTAAGCTATGAGGAAATCGCAGCCAGGGGTGGTGGCATCCTCAATTCCGCCGACCTGCTCCACGCAACAAGCGAGGATGACCTGTATCTCCAGACAATGGAGAGAGTCAACGAGATGATAGCCAAAGGCACAGGAGCTATCGAGATAAAAAGTGGCTACGGTCTCACCACCGATGATGAGCTCAAGATGCTGCGTGTCATCAAACGAGTCAAAGAGACTTCTCCTGCCATCATCAAATCCACCTTCCTCGGGGCGCATGCGGTCGGAAGAGCGTTTGCCGGAAGGCAGGGCGAATATGTGGACCTAGTGTGCGAGGAAATGATTCCGGCGGTGGCCGTCGAGGGACTGGCAGACTATGTTGATGTTTTCTGCGATGAAGGGTTCTTCACTCCGGAAGAGACCGCAAGGATTCTGGAAGCAGGTGAGAATCACGGCCTTATCCCTAAAATCCACGCCAATGAACTTGCCTGCTCCGGCGGTGTCCAGGTAGGAGTCTCGCACGGTGCGCTTTCTGTCGACCACCTTGAACGGACGACCGAAGCCGAGATAAGGGCTCTCAAAGGGACCGAGACCATGCCCACCATGCTCCCCGGATCTTCATTCTTCCTGGGCATGCCATACGGGAGGGCGAAAGATTTCATAAAAGCAGGCTTGGGGGTGGCTTTAGCGTCAGACTACAATCCGGGCTCTTCCCCTTCCGGAGACATGCGTTTCGTAATGTCTCTTGGTTGCATCAAGATGAGACTTACCCCTAAGCAGGCGTTCAACGCCTGTACCATCAACTCCGCATATGCGATGGGTATCTCTGACGAGGCCGGTTCCATAACAAGAGGAAAGAAAGCGAACTTGTTGATAACCAAGCCGCTCTCTTCATTAGCCACGATTCCGTACTGCTATCAGAGTCCTTTCATCGAACGGATCATCATCTGAAAGAGTACCTCAATCCGAATGACATGATAAAGTCAAATGGATGCTCGGTGTAAATCGAGTGGTACTTTGTGTTGCCTGCGAAATGGTAACTCACACCCGGCTCCAGATACAAGCCCATCATCGATCCTGGGATATTTGCTTGCAATCCGGCAGAAGCGTTTAAAGACCACATAAGCGGCTTGACACTGAACTTGTTCTTAACCGGACTTCCACTACTCTCACCGGACAGGGTGACAACCGTCTTGGAAGATGCGTTAACGCATTTCTCTACCATCCCACCACCAGCGGCATAAACCGTGAACCAATCCTTGTTCCAGATATTGGCTTTAAGGTTCAAAGGGATTCCAAGATATCCCAGCGTCTGGGTCTCTTGGGAGGATCTTGTCCCGGAAGACGTGGTAAAGTCGCTCTGTAACATCGAGTAGGTCAGTCCAGACTCTACAGAGAGAACATCCGTGACAGGGAAATCCAGTGACAGCGCCAACCTCACAGGCCTCTTATGGTCCTCACTCTTAGACACAGGGACAGACACCGTCCGGGTGTAGATGGAAGAGGCGTCCCTTGTCGCGATATCGGAATACGAAGCAGCGACACCATGGAAGAAGGTCTTTGTGTCAAGCATGTTCGCATCCTGAGCTCCACGGGCGGCACTGGATAGTGACAATCCCGCGGATAGACGCCGACTATCAGGATAATCAGACGTGACGGAAAGATAATCAGACCAATCCTCTCCGTCATGATCCGTCTTGAATCCGGTATCCACACGCTTGGTGATAGCAGGCACCTTCACGACACTTTCAGGGAGATCCAACACACTGTCTGGAATGACCATCGCGATTTCAGGGAACTCCATCTCGATCTCAGGGAACTCCACAACATTCTCAACGGCTTCAACAGGAACATCCTGATCCGTCACGACAGCCAAAGAGGAACCCTTTGGAGCAGGCACGATCTGAACCGGCTCTCTCTTCTGAACAACATTCGGAGAAACCCCTGGAGAAACTTTTGGAGAGACCTGACCTCCTCCATTGTCAGCTGAAGAAGAATTGTTATTGTCGGGGGAGGTCGGGTTCTCCGCTATCCATTCGTCATCCGTACCGGTGCCATGCCCAGCGCCCCTGTCAATCAGGCGCAGACCGGCAAAGACACCCAAGGCCAAGGCGGCAGCGGCGGCGAAAGCCCAGACCCAAGGCATAAACCTCGGCCCACGCTCCTTAGCGGGGAAGATAGAGGACTCCACCTTCTCCCATACCCCTTCGGGAACGGGAGCCTCGTGGGACTCCATCTTGTCCTTGATTATTTTCAACCAATCTTCGCTCATCGTTTTATCTTGACCTTTTCTTTATATTCCTTTATCATTCTCGCCAGTATCATCCTGGCCCTGTACAGCTGCGAGGCAGACGTGCTTTCCGATATTCCCAACAGGCCGGAGATCTCTCTGTGGCTCTTGTCTTCCAGGGCGTAAAGGTTGAACACTGTCCTGTAACCTTCCGGAAGCCCTTGAATCATCTTGTGTATCACCTCTGCCGGTACCGCCTCAATATCCGGCGGATCAATCTCCTCATCATCGACCACATCCCGCACCTCATCCTCAAACACTAACGGCACGCTTCTTCGCCTCTTACGGAGAGTCTTGAGACTCTCATTGACCAGTATTCGCCTCATCCACGCCTTCAACGAACCTTCCCCTCTATAATCGAAGCTGTCCAAGGAAGTGAAAATCTTCACAAAACTTTCCTGAAGGACATCCTTCTGGTCCCGTGGATCCGGGAGAAACCTTGCACAAGTGGCGGCGAGATATCCCGAAAAGCGGTCATAAATCTCTCTCACCGCGATCCTGTCTCCGTTTCTGGCCCTCTCCAAGAGCTGCCTCTCAGCCTCCGCCGACAATCCGCTATCTCTCAACAGCCCTGTTCCCATACTTCAACCTCAACGTTTTCTCCCCACTGAAAGACATCCAATGCAGAACAACTGATGTGGGATCCTTGTACTCGTCCTTTCTGGACATGTACATCTGACAAATCCTGAAAGCGACCAAACTCTCATTCCACGAACTCTGGAAATCCCCGTTGTCCTTATGGACCAAATACAAATGGTCCGGATGTTTCCGTGAAGCGTAGAGGTTGACAGAGTGCCTGGTGACATCCCCCCAGAAGGTGGCGAAATGAATCATCAAGTAGCCGTCCTCTGAGAAAGTCATCCAATCAGGAATGCCATCGCTGGTGACGACATCGACCGGGCTGCTCGCATTGAGCAATTCCGAGACGGAATCAAAGCCAGTCGATACCGTGGAAACCGGTAAAGATGAGCCTCCTGACAAGCCGTCTTCAACATCGATGTAAGCCGCGTCTCTTGTGGCGATGGAATCAATCCGCTCGACAGTGATCGCTTTCGTGCAGAAATCTGATTTCCGATCCAGGCCCTTGTAAGCTACCAACGCCCTCACTTCCTCCTTGTAAGGATTCTCCCAGTCAATGGGCTCAAGCGTCACGCCATCCTCCAACTGGAAGTAATTCCTTCCAGAATAGGATCTTCTCACTGTCACGATGGCATTAGCCCACTGGATATCATCCCGAAGGCCACTCACCTGTGCTGACTGATCCCTGCTTAGATCATCCAACAAAGAAGTCTCCTTCATGCAGGATGAAAGCGCTACCAGCAGCATTAATGAGAAAAACGCAATCAGCTTTCCATCAATTTTCTTCATAGCTTCTACACTATAAATCCCGGAATTGAGAAATCTTGCATAAAAATGACAAAAAATTTTTTATATTGCGTATTGTAATACAACGAATTTGACGAAATGACCCGCAAACCCATGTCCAAACTGGGCATCTCATTGATTCCTATAATCATACTTGTCATTCTTCTGGCCCTGGATATCAGCATTTTCGGCAGTGATGCCATCTTGGGTGCCAGTCAGGTCTCGTTGTTGCTTTGCGCGGGAATCGCCGTCTGGCTTTCTTCCTGGCTTTTCAAGATGCCATGGAAAGATTTCGAGGATGCCATCAAAAGTAATATAGGGGATGTGACCTCGGCAATAGTCATCTTATTCCTCATAGGAGCCATCTCCGGAACATGGACCATGAGTGGGATTGTCCCGACATTCATCTATTACGGAGTCAAGATAATCAGCCCTAAGGTTTTCCTACTGACCGCCTGCGTAATCTGCGCCCTGGTTTCATTGATGATAGGCAGTTCCTGGACAACCATCGCCACCATAGGTGTCGCACTGCTCGGCATCGGAAAGGCGGAAGGATTCAGTGAGGGTCTAGTCGCTGGAGCGATCATCTCCGGGGCATATTTCGGGGACAAGATTTCCCCTTTGTCAGACACAACGGTCATGGCGTCATCCATGAACAAGGTCCCTTTGTTCGAGCACATACGATACATGCTTTTCACCACGATCCCATCCATCACCATCACTCTGATTATCTTCCTTATCATAGGTTTATCACACTCAGGGGCCGATGCGGACACCATAGGGAAATACACGGCAATCCTTGGATCAAGATTCAACCTCACCCCATGGCTGCTTGTGACCCCCATTCTGACAGCTGTGATGATAGCCAGGAAGATGCCAGCCTTGGCTGTTTTGGGCCTTTCAACTGTACTGGCAGCTATCACAGCCGTTATTTTCCAGCCGGAAATAATCCGGGAAATAGGATCAAGAGTCGCAAGTGGATCTGAAGGGAAAATCATGTTCACCGGCGTGGTCCAGACCATCTACGACACAGTCGGACTAGAAACAGGAGACCCGGAAGTCAATGAACTGGTCACCTCCCGAGGGATGGTGGGAATGCTCAATACGGTCTACCTCATCATCTGCGCCATGTGCTTCGGAGCCGCCATGAAAGCCGGTGGAATGTTGCGGAATATCGCGGAGTTGATACTCCCCTTCTCGAAACACCGTGGAAGCCTGGTGGCATCGACTGTGGTCACCGGAACCACGCTTAATGGCATCGTTTCAGACCAATATCTTTCAATCATCTTGACATCAAGTGTGTTCAAGGATGTATACGAGAAAGAAGGATATGAGTCCAGGTTGCTAAGCCGCTCTGTCGAGGACTCCGCCACAGTCACATCCCCTCTATTTCCCTGGAGCAGCTGCGGAATGACCCAAGCCACGATCCTGAGCGTGCCCACTATCACCTACCTCCCCTATTGCTTCTTCAATATCATCAGCCCTTTCATGAGCATAATAATAGCCCTGACTGGCTATAAAGTCGTCAGGGCTATGAAAGATAACGCTAAGTCTAGTTCTTCTGCTTGAGAAGGTCGCGGATCTCCTCGAGGAGGACCACGTCATCCGGTTTGGGAGCGGGAGCCTCGGGCTCGGCGGGAGCTTCCTCTTTCTTCTCAGACAAAGCCTTCGCCTTGTTGATACCCTTGATCACAAGGAAGATGCAGAGGGCGATGATGATGAAATCGAAAATCACCTGAAGGAAATTTCCCCAAGTGATCGCCACCTCGGGCTTCACCACCTCTTCCCCATTCATGACAGCCTGGCTGATAACCCATTTCCAGTCTGTGAAATTAAGGCCACCACAGAGAGCGCCCACAGCGGGCATGATGATGTCACTCACCAAGGAGGTGACAATCTTCCCGAAAGCGCCGCCGATGACCACACCGACAGCCATGTCAATGACATTGCCTTTCATCGCGAATTCCTTGAATTCGGACCAGAATTTTCCTTTTGCCATACGCTTTTTATTTGAGATTAATTAGGAATGCTTCAGCCTCATCCAGTGTCTCTATTTTCCCGACATCCATCATACGCAAACGCTCAGGCAAAACCCCATAAATAGGATGAGAGGCGCATTCTTTTACGTAGAAGTCCATTATCGGGAATCTCTCTCCCCAACCGTCCTCATCAAATATAGTGAAAATTCTATCAGAAATCAAATGCACGCCAGAAAAGGCCAGTTTCCTGAAACTGTCAGGGTTCAGACCGTGATATGGAGTACGGACCTCTCCCGTCTCGACATTTGTCCATCCCACCATCCTCATGTCATCATCGAAAAGGAGATACCTTTTTGTGACCCTGTCACTCACCAGGATCGTTGAAAGAGCGTCAGGCCTGGATTGTGACATGAACCAAGGAATATCAAGATCGGAAAGTATGTCCACATTGTGAATCAGGAAAGGAGCGCCCTCGAGTGACTTCCTGGCATGCCTGATACCACCTCCAGTTTCCCTGAGGAGGTCTCTCTCGTCCGAGAAAGTGACCTTGATTCCGAAATCGTCTTGGCTATGGACATAATTGATTATTGAATCCGGAAAATGATGGATGTTTATCACTATATCTGTTATTCCCGCGGATTTCAATTTCTCGACGACATGATAGAGAAGGGGTTTTCCTCCGACGGGAACCAGGGCCTTCGGCATCGTGTCGGTCAAAGGCTTTAGTCGGGTCCCCAGTCCCGCGGCGAAAACAAGAGCTCTCATCACAGTATCCGCTCTATGTCCAACTCACGATGAGAGACGGTTATCTTTATGTCGTATCGATCGGACAGGTGCCTGGCCAGGCGCTCAGCGCAATAGACAGAGCGATGCTGTCCACCGGTGCATCCGAAACACACCTGCATGTGGGTGAACTTCCTCTCCATGAAGCGTTTGACATGAGTGTCAACCAAAGAATAAACATTGTCGAGGAACTTCGTGATACCGCCATCATCCTCCAGGAACTTCACCACCTCGGGATCCAACCCCGTGAACTGCCTATAGTGCTCATATTTGCCGGGGTTGTTGACAGCCCTGCAATCAAAGACGAAACCGCCCCCATTACCAGTGGTATCCACGGGAATCCCCTTCTTGTAAGCGAAACTGAATATCCTGACTTCAAGCCGCTTATCCTCAGCTATATTGTTAAACTGAGGCATAGTCGCAAGTGTGGTCAATATCTCGTTGAGATAAGGATACTCGACAAATGGCTTCTGTAGGAGCTTACGAAGGTTGCTCAAAGCGTACGGCACACTGGCAAGGAAGTGTGGCTTTTTCTCGAAATATCCCCTGAATCCATAAGCTCCCAGAACCTGGAGAGTCCTGAACAGGACAAAAAGCCTCAATCTCTCATGGAACACCGTCTCATCCACCTGGGTATATCCCTTCAAAGCGGTCAAGTAGGTCTGAACCATCTCCTTACGGAGATTCTCCGGATAGCGGGACCTGGCCTGCCATATGAAGGAGGCGACATCATAGTAGATCGGGCCTCGCCTTCCACCTTGGAAGTCGATGAAATATGGCTCCCCATCCTTGACCATCACATTCCTCGCCTGGAAATCCCGGTACATGAAGGTCTCATATCCCTCATCCTTCAGAAGGTCTTCCTTCAGCCTCTCCAGATCATCCTGCAACCTCGTTTCATTGAACTCCAGTCCAGTTGCTTTCAGGAAACAATACTTGAAGTAATTGAGGTCGAACATGACCATCCGCTCATTGAAGGCAGGCTCAGGATAGCAGATGGACCAGTCTAGCCCTTGGGCACCCTTGAATTGGATCTTCGGGAGGGTCTCCATGGTACGGCAAAGGAGCATGCTCTCGTAAGAGCTATACTCCCCGCTTTCACGTCCATGAGAGACAAGCTTATATAGCTGGTCATCCCCAAGATCTTCCTGGATGTACCTCATCCCATCCTCAGAGACAGATAAAACCTTCGGGACCCTGATCCCTTTCTCAATAAAATGCCGGCCGAGTTTGACAAACGCGTTGTTCTCCTCGACATTGGTACCCACTACACCGATAACGGAGATATTCCCGCCCTTAAGGCGGAAATATCTCCTGTTACTACCGGAAGAATTAATCTCTTCCGTATCTGTCACTTTTTGACCGGTATAGCTTTCGAATAAATCCTTAAGCTTATCCATCAAATTAATAGAGGTTATTGAGAGTCACTCCGTTGGAGTAGTAATTGTACTGCTGGGCGAGCTTACCGTACATCTGTCCGAGGACCTCGAGATAGGGCTTGCCCTCCACGAGGGTTGTCCTGTAGACAGTGTCGTCGACTTTATAGTAGTCGACCCCGTCCAGGGTGATGGTGTCGTAGTCATCAGGAAGCTCTTCCACAAGGGCTCCGGCCGGAGGTACGATGACCTCATACTGGCCATTGGAGTTGACGATGTAGAAGACACCGTCCTGATAGTAATACGGCTGGTTGGCATAGGCGTAGCTTTGGACAAGGCCGAGCCTGTCGGCGAGAGTGGCAGCGTTGTTGGCCCTGGTTGAATTCAGGGCGAAGGTGCTGTTCTGTGCCGCGATGGTGGCATTGTTTTGGGCTATAATCCTATTCTGCTCGTCAATGATCCTATTATTGGCATCAATGGCGCGATAGAGCCGGTAGGTGTTGTGATAGTACGCGAAGCGCACGCTCCTGAACATCAGATCGGAAATCGCCAGATCTATGCACACTCCGAAAG
The DNA here is from genome assembly GCA_017557535.1 of Bacteroidales bacterium. Taxonomy (GTDB): domain Bacteria; phylum Bacteroidota; class Bacteroidia; order Bacteroidales; family UBA932; genus Cryptobacteroides. The sequence continues at coordinate 52,074 of JAFYYM010000138.1, forward strand.
GAGGTCTGCAAACTACCCAATAGCTGCCGTAAGGCCTGTAGTAGATGCCGTCATAGAAGCAGTAGTCGATGCCCCAATAGGTCAGCCTCCTGTAATGAGGCGGCAGATAATTGACCCTGTAGCCGTAGTAGTGAGGATGATGGGCCCAGAAGTGCCCCGGACGGTCGTAAGGCATGAAGTCACGCTCCCTCGGAGGGATTCTGTGAACATTCCTGTCATCGCCGATCCTCATGAAGTCGTTGCGGCTCTCCCTCATAACATCATTGCCCCTGGAGGCGTTTTTGTCATAATTGGAGAGTCCACCGCGGGTGGCATTACCGACAACCGCCTGGGAACGCTCCCTGGTTGAGTTACCGGCGCTGCGAGCCGCGTTGCTGCGAGAGCTGGATCCGATAGGCTGGGCAACCCTCTGGCTGGAGCTACGGGAGCTCGTTGCGGAGGAGGAGCTTCTGGAAGTGCTACCGGAACTTCTCTGAGTAACAGCGGAAGAGCTTCTCTGAGTAGCCGCGGAAGAACTTCTCTGGGAAGAACCATTATCTACCTGAGAGCCACGGGAGCTCGAGGCGGATGAGGAACTTCTGGAGGTGCTACCGGAACTTCTCTGAGTTACAGCGGATGAGCTTCTCTGAGTAGCTGCGGAAGAGCTTCTCTGGGAAGAACCATTATCTACCCGGGAGCTACGAGAGCTAGAGGCAGAAGAGGAACTTCTGGAGGTGCTACCGGAGCTTCTCTGAGGAGAAACCGAGGCGGAACTCCTTGATGAGCTGCCCGAGCTTCTCTGAGCGATAGCTGATGAGCTTCTCTGGGACGAACCGGAAGAGCTTCTCATACTGGAACCGGAAGAGCTTCTCATACTGGAACCGGAAGAACTTCTCATGCTGGAAGCGGAAGAAGACGAGCTCCTTGTGCTTGACGATGCTGAAGAACTTCTGGCTGAGGAAGAACTTCTGGAAGAAGAAGACCTATTCTGAGAAAATGAATCTACAGGAACAGCGACCATGGCAAGTGCCACTATCGATGCGATCGCTATATTAAGGATGTTTTTCATATTGCAGTAGTTTTAGTAGTTACCGTACATCAGGTACTTGCTGGAGAGTCTCTTGAAACTATCGACATCCTTGGACCAGTAATCCGAGATGTCCTCGACTTTCAGACGTCTCTCAAAAGTCGTCCTTACATAATCCGTACCACAAACTTTATCAAACATCCCATTCCGGCCTCCAGACAGTTTAAAAGGGTTTTTTGAAGGGTATAATTCACCTATCGCCTGCATCACATAGAACTGGGTCAGGGTGCAGCAAGCTGCCTCAAAATCAGTGTAATGATATTGTACCCCATGAATAAGCTTTCCTTGTGAGCTTCCTGAGAAAGGCTTGAAATGAATAGTCCGGAAAGCGATCCCGGGAAGATTATAACTATCCAGCCTGGCCTTGAGTTTTTCCGCGTCAATCCATTCGGCGGCGAAAACGCCGAACGGCAGGGTGTATCCTATGCCGATATTGAGATACCCCTGGAACTCCCCTACGATACCTGCGGAAGGATAGTTGATCGCCGACTGAGGATAAGGAATATTCGGAGAAGGAAGCACCCATGGAAGCTTGGTATCCTCATAAAGCATATTCCTGCTCCATCCTTCCATCGGAACTACGGAAAGTACGCATTTGAGAGGTTTCTGGTCACCTTTCTCACCCCGATTGAGACCTTCCTCATTAATGAGGGTCGCCAATTCCCCAACCGTGAGGCCATAGATATAAGGAATCTTGAACTCGCTGACAAAGGAGTGGAAACCGTCTTCGACGACACAACCTTCCACCTTGTTTCCTCCCAAGGGGTTCGGCCTGTCCAGCACCATCACCTCGACACCCTGCTCTGCGCATGTCCGCATAACCAGCCCCAAGGTGCTGATGAAAGTGTACGAGCGGCTACCGATATCCTGAATGTCATATACGATCACGTCCAGCCCGGATACCATCTCGGCCGTGGGTTTCCGAGTCGCTCCGTAGAGGGAATACACAGGCAGTCCTGTAACAGGATCCTTCCCGTCCTCGACACGTCCACCAGCGTAAATGTCGCCGCGAACCCCATGCTCAGGGGCGAAGAGCTTCTTGAGATTCACCTCAGGCGCTTCGTTCAAGATGTCAATCGTGGAACGCAGGTTCCTGTCGACCCCACTGGGGTTGGTGACCAGTCCCACCCTTTTCCCGACCAGGCCATCGAACCCTCTGGATACCAGCACCTCTATCCCGACTTTAACCACTGGGGAATCCGTGGCGCTGACTGATGCCGGGGCGTTACCGGATGCCCTGGCGCAACATGTCAGAAGAAAGGCGGCTGATAGGATGATCAATTGTCTTGTCCGCATATTATTCAAAGTTAATTATTCAAAAGCTCATCATCCGCGCCAAGAATCTTTGAGCGGGCAATAATCACCGCTGCAAAGGTTCCCAGGCAAGAAATCATCACAAGAGTGAAGAAACCCACATAACCGAGCCACTGCTGGAGGTAACCTGCGACGAGGGCCGGCAGTTTCATGGACAGCCACATGAAAGCGGTGCAGATGGCGTAATGGGACGTTTTCAACGGTCCGTCAACAAAACGCATCATGAAAAGAGTGTAGGCGGTGAAGCCGAATCCGTAACCGAATTGGTCAAGGACAATCAGGGAACCGATCGACCACACACTTGTGGGATGCGCTATCGCCATCAACAGGTAGACGGCGCAAGGAAGGGCAAGAGATAGAGCCATAGGCCACATGGATGCCCTCAGGCCACGTTTTGAGGCATAAATACCGCCAAGAATACCACCGAGAAGAAGAGCGACAACCCCGAAAGTACCATAGACAAGACCGTACATCTCCGTTCCAGCCCCTAAGCCACCGACTTCAGCACCGTCCTTGAAGAACGGATATAACAGGTTGAGCGACAGGGCCTCAGGTAGCCTGAACAAAAGAAGGAAGGCAATCGCCCACCACACTCCTTTCTTAAGGAAGAAAGAGCGGAAAGACTCGCCGAACTCAGCCCAGATAGCGGAGGATGACCTGGCCTCACGCTTATCCCTATCCTCAACAACCCTGGGGAGAAGGAACAGGTGGTATACCGCGACCAAGGCCAGCAACACAGCGCAGATCAATATGACTATCGCCCACGAGCGGGGAACGTCACCGGAACGCTTTTGGAGAACTCCTCCCAGCATCACCAGAAGTCCTTGACCCAGAACAAGTCCGCCCCTATAGAAAGTGTTGCGGATACCCACGAATGAGGATTGGCGCTGCCTGTCAAGGGCCAGCATATAATAGCCGTCAGCGGAGATGTCATGCGTGGCTGAGGCGAACGCCACGATGACAAATAGCGCCAGAAGTACCGACATCGAGCAGAAAGGCAGGCAGAATGAGATCACCGCCAAAGTCGCCATCATCATGAACTGAGTCAGCAGAATCCACCACCTCTTGCTACGGAATATGTCCATGAATGGGCTCCACAGAGGCTTTATTAACCAAGGGAGGCTGATCAAGGTGGTCAAAGGTCCGAGAGTGCCGTTGTCCACCCCCATATCCTTGAAAATGGCGAGCGCTATCGTGTTGACTATCGCATAGGGCAGGCCTTCAATCAGATACAATGTCGGGACCCACCGCCAGGGTGACGCATCAGCTTTCATAATCTTTCTATTGTGGAACTTGGATAATAATGCCTTAATATCTCGTCGAAGTGATAGCCCTTCGCCCCCATAACGGCGGCACCGATCTGGCAAAGGCCCACTCCGTGGCCCCATCCGGAGCCATCAAGGATCAACCTGTCTCCTTCCCATTTCACTTGGAAAGCGGAGCTCTTCAGATGGGAATCGGAAAGCCACTTCCTGATTATCAGTTCTTTCCCTATCACCATCGTTTTTTTATCACCTTCAATCCGCAATCTTTTAAGGCGACCGGAAGGACCCCTCTCCACCGGCACCAGATCCCGGATCATCCCAAAGTCAATCCCCGAACGCCGGCGGACCAGATCGGAGACTTCCGCTCTTGTATACTCAGTACGCCACCGGTAGAAGTCCTTGGTCTCCAAGTCATAGTCATTTAGAACCTGCGAGAGGATAGTCTCGTCGGAAGTGTCGCAAAAGGAGGTCTCTCCCTCCTTCTCTTCAGGAGTGTCCGGAAGTGATTGGAGATAAGGATAATCCTTGTCTTCCCAGCATGTGCTGAAAAGCTCCGTGAGCCCTCCGCAACATTTCGAGAAACGGGCGTCACAAATCTCGCCGCCATAAGTCAACACCATTCCCCATGTCTGGTCAATAACCTTACGCACAGTCTCACCGACTGCCATGGTCAACCCTTGATAACGCTGGCAGTGATCGTCAGCGCACACATCAAAACGGGTGTGATCCTCATGGTCAAACCATTTGACATACTCCCCGTCCTGTCCGGAAATATCTAATGGTGAGGAAGTCAGCTTCGAATCCAGTTTGGTCACTAAGGCGGGAATACTATTCATCGCCTCAAGTTCACCATCCGGGATACGGGCATCCATATCCTTTTTTCTGCGAGCGATCTGGGCAAGCACCCATGAACGGGATATAACCGCATGAGCCTTAAGGAATTCCAGTCCCGCGGAGGCTTTCATCTCCGATGAGATAACGCTTAAAAGATAATCCTCAATTCCAATGATATTCACCGCGACGACCTTTCCACCGTCGACTATGAACTTCAAGGTGCCGGCATATTTATGGGTCACCTTACGCTCCCAGTGGAAATCCACCCCGATAGTCACTCCATACAATATGAAGGACGGCTCAGCGAACAACCTCGCCTCTGTCTGCGCCTCGAAAAAGAGTTCGTCATAAAGCGCTCCGTTGTATGAGATCTTACCTTCCTTGAAAAAGACCTTCTGCGGTCCGGCACCATCGGAGATGATCTCAAACTCAATCTCTTCCGCAGCCATTATTCCAACCTCAAGGGTGGCTTGAGTCCTGGTCAGCCTCCAGATGATCTCCTGATCTTCCTCCTCGGACAAGGTTATCTCCGAAATCATCTCGCCCAGCAAACCGGAATCCAGCTTCTCAAAATCCTCCTTCCTGGTGGTGATGAAAACGCCACCCATATCAGCGCAGCCGGGACTCATGTAAAGGTGGTCAGAATCCTTCGACTCGTAATGGTGGGAACGGTGTTTCTCCCTGAATATGACCACAGACCTGTACTCACCCCCTGAACGCCAAGAGATCACGTTGATCCTCGGTTCCGTATCTTCCTTCTTCAAAGGAGCGCAATCCAAGAGCCTATAAAACAGCTTTGTCATGGATTTCGCCGTAGAGGCCCGGAGGATATAGATACCGTTGGCATATTCCTCTAAATGATACAACCTGGCCTCTTTGACAGAGGTCAGATACCGGATCTGAGGACCGGGAGAATCCAATAACTGATCCGCTCTCGCCATCAAAGGCATGTATCCTTTAGGGCAAGCCTGGAAATGGAGATGGTCAGGAGCTGAGGCTCCGCACTTCGGGCCATTGTAAAAACACGTGAGATCCTCGTTCCGGGCGACAAAATCCAACATGTCTTGATATCTTTTCCAGATAGACTGCGGGATGTGCTCAAAACTGGAGATCACAAGATGACGGGAAAATATCGGGTATGGGTTCAAGGTTATCCGGTATCGTTTCCCTTTTCGCCCCTCAAAGTCTATGTTAAACTGCTCGGCGGGACGATTCTCAGGACAGAGGAAACACGGCCTGGCTGCGATGGAGGCCGGATCGAGGGCCGCTTCGGATGAGATTTTCCGGCAAGGATTGAATTGGACAGTCACATCCAGGCCACCAACGTTCAGAGTCTTCGTCTTGACAGACTTAAGGTCACGATAATTCTTGGCCGCCAAAGGCCAGACCGAGAGTTGATCCCTGATGAATTTATCGATAGCGGTTCCCATCATAAAAGAGCCAGGATGGTTTCCTTCATCATAGAGAACTCATGCTCGAAATTGGGCGTGAAAACACCTTTGCCCAATGTGGAGACAATCTCTTCCATGGACCAATAACGGCACTCAGACACTTCCTCATTAGTGACATCGATCATAAAATCGCCTACCGTGGCGAAAACATTCACCAGCTCCTTCTCAGTGGAGCTTTCCCAGAGATATGTCTTCAGGTATACCGGATTGAAGGCGCTGAAAGACAGCTCCTCAAACGCTTCCCGGTACAAGGCGACCTCAAGCAACTCCCCATAGTCCACATGACCACCCACAGCGGTGTCCCACTTCCCTGGAAGAAGCTTTTTGGACATGGATCTTTTCTGCAGGAAAAGCTCACCAGAGCGGTTCAGGATGTGAAGATGCACCACAGGATGAAGCAACTTGAGTCCCGAATGAACCAACATCCTGGAAGACTGCCCTATCACGAGGCCGTTCTCCTCCACAACCGGCAGCATCTCGGATCCAATCATCGGCCGCAAACCTGGCTTATCTGAGCTCGGGAGCGGGAGCAACGGGGCGGGATCCACAGGATATATTAATTCAAACATTTGATTTTCAATAATTAATGATCCTAAGCTCCTCTTCGGAATATAGAATCTTATCAATGAAATCCGGAGCGATTCTGGCCAGCAGCATGAATAATCCCAAAAACAGGATCACGGACGCCACTGTACCTATCACGGCTACAAGCCATGGTCTTCTCTTCCTCGGAGCCTTGACCGCCTCGACGGTCTTGACGGCTTCTTCTTCGGACAAGGCATCTTGAAGCTCCTTCACCGCTGCCGTAACCTCCTCAGGAGTCTCCTCATGAGTCTTCAGGGAAACCGGTTCCAAACCGAAACCACCAGGGTATATGTCAAGATCCTCATCAGCGATAAAGAAGAAGGCATTTTCCTTTGTAGCCCTTAGACGACCAAGTCCAGGAAGTACTATAAGTTTCTTTGACTGAAGGGTTTCCTTGAGCCCGGAGACAAACTCCCCCACTATGTCGGCAGCCTGGGACTTTTCAATCCCATTCGTCTCGGAATAGAAGTCCACTAGGAGGCTGTCATTCTCCTTCCATCGCTGACGGAAAGAAAGACGGCGATACGGTGGATTGATGGTGTAGCCCTTGTCGGAGAAAGTGGATGGCATCAACTCAGAGACGAACGTTCCCAATCCAGGCAACGTAACTTCATCATTGTCAAGAATCAAATCCTTGACTATGTTGGAAAAGAGGTCAATGTCCATCTCTTTGCAGTGATTATAAATACAAATATACGTAAAAAAACATACAAAAAAATTTGGAGAAATGTCTTTTTGTTGTACCTTTGCAATCCCGAAAGGGACATAACCTTCCTCAATAGCTCAGTTGGTTAGAGCACCTGACTGTTAATCAGGGGGTCGTAGGTTCAAGTCCTACTTGAGGAGCTCCTCTATTAAAGCACTTACGGAAACGCAAGTGCTTTTTTTATGATTATTACTATCTTAGTACAAACTAATAAGTATGATTCAGTCTAAAGAAGATTTGTATCACTATCTCAAACAAGATAGAATAATGAACTGGGCAGATGGAAAAGTTGACCTCATCCATGCGATCAAGAATGTCATTCTCCCTAATAAAAGACTCAGATACCTGCGTATTCTAAGAAAGGCCGAGTATTATACCAACAACAATAACGTATTACAATATTGGTATCAATACAGATTACTCAGATTAGGATTAAGACTTGGCTATTCTATTCCGATTAATGTATTTGGCCCAGGGCTCTCGTTACCTCATTATGGGACAATCATTGTGCATATTAATTCCAAAATCGGATCAAACTGCAGGTTACATGCATGCGTGAATATTGGCGCGAAAGGAGGAAAGGCGCCGACATTGGGCGATAATGTATACATAGGACCCAGTGCGGTAGTATTTGGAGATATACATATCGCGGATAATATTACCATTGGGGCCAACGCTACAGTTAACAAGAGTTTCAATGTCGAAAATGTAGCTATCGCAGGCAGCCCCGCTCATGTCATAAAAGAGAATGTCCCCAGTTGGGTAGAGCGGCACAACCTTGACTAACGCATATCTCGTAAGCGGACGTCGATTCCGGGAAGACGGGCAGGCAGCGAAGATATGTCTGTCTGGCCGAAATGATAGGGAATCAGCACTTTAGGCTTAAAAGAGAGGGCGGCGGACACGCACTGGTCAACTGTCATGGTATAAGGCTGGTTGACAGGCAGCAAAGCCACATCAATACCCTTAAGGTCAGCCATCTCAGGCACATCCTCAGTGTCACCCGCCACATAGACCCTCAATCCATCCAGAGTCAGCACATAGCCGTTGCCATTGCCCTTAGGATGGAATTTCTCTCGACCAGGCGTGGTGTTATATGCCGGAACCACCTCAACTTTCACACCCTTCGCGAGTTCCTTCGAATCTCCATTGCTCAGCACCTCCCCCTTGCCGATCTTGCCTTGGCTCGTACCATTAAGGAACAGCACCGTATTGTCCCCAGTCAGAGCCGAAATGGCCGCTTCATCCAGGTGGTCTCCATGCTCGTGGGTGACGAATATATAGTCGGCTTTAGGAAACTCCGCCGAATAATCAGTGAGCTTTCCATACTCGCCGACCGGATCGAACTGGATGGAGAGTCCGTCATAGCTAACCTCAAGGGTGCCATGTTTTATCAAGGTTAGCTCCACGACTTTACCTCCGGGAGTCTGAAAGCGTTCGACCTCATACTTGGTGACAGGCTTTCCAGCCTCTGTCCAAGCCAAATAACCGCCCGTGAGGTTGAACACCTCAAAACCGGCCTTAGACAACGCTTCGGCGGCTTCAGAGGCTCTTCTGCCACTACGGCAATAAATGTTCAGCGGAGCTGACTTGTCATAAGCGGAGGAAACTTTATCAATAAAAAGAGAGTCGTACCAGTCATGGTTGACAGCTCCGCGGAGGTGGCCCTCAGAGAACTCCTCAGGAGTCCTGACATCTATCAGCCGCACAGGATCAGGGGTGTCGATTCTCGCGGAGAAACCATTGACATCCAAATTGGTATAATTAGCCTTGCACGAGAAAAGGCCGAACAGGGAGAAAGCCATGATGGAAAAAATGAATTGGCGCATATCCATGAAAAGTAATATGCGCCAATATAGTTATTTATTTCCATAAGAATCTCATCAATCAGAAATTATGGGGATTTCCAGTTTGAGGGTTATGTTACGGCCGGGATTATGGATCCCGACATATTTCAAGCGGCTCAAGTGATCGAAATACACTTCATCAGTAAGGTTGTCGGCTATAAGGCTCACTGTCGCGACCCGTCTGCCCTTACGCATTATGTCAGTTGCCGCCGAGGCTCCGAGAAGGGTCACCGCCTCAGTTAAAGTCTCGGTGCCAGGCAGGAAATGATCTTGTGCTTCACGGTGATCCACCCTAAATGATATATAACTGTTATTCAACACCTTCCCGCTATGAGTAATCTCCCATTTTACCTCCGCACCCAGTCTGGGAGCCGGGATGAGGGGAAGGTCACCTTCATCGGAGGTTCCCCTGACAAATGAGTATGACGCACCAATATGCAGGCTGTGGACGGGATGGTAGTCAACTGAAGCTTCCGCACCTCGAAGGACAGCATTACCAGATGTATAGGCATAGACATCCCTATCTTCGAGAACATCACCTGTGCGGCGGGCATAGATGTAATTGTCTATCTTATTCCGGAACAGGGCGATGGTGATAAAGAAGTGATCTGTCGTCCAGTCAGCGCCGAAGTCGGTCTGAAGGCTGAACTCCGGATTCAATGCGGAGGATCCGATCTCATACCTCAATGTGCCTTCGTGAACTCCATTGGAGGCCAACTCGCTCAAGTTTGGGGCCCTGAACCCCCGAGCCAGATTAGCCCTGACATTAATATTCCCGAAAGGAGTGTAAACCGCCCCGAGACTTCCTGTAAACCCCTTGAAATCACGGCTGAAGTCCTTGAACTTATCTCCTAGGCCGATGCTGTGAAGATGCCTTATGTCGCCCCTGAGGCCACCAGAGAAATGGAATTTCCCCAACCCTTTAGACGCCGTGGCAAAAAGCCCGGCATCGACCAGTTTGTAAGCGGGAATGAGGGCTTCCTCCCCGAGATTGTCACTTGTCTGGAACATTCCTCCCAAGCCGGTGGATAAGATCCATCCGTCAATATTCCCGGAAATATACTTCAAATCGTAATTCAAGGTGTTGAGTTTGAAGTCCAACTCCGCCTCTTCTTCCTCCTCGTACTCCTGACGACGGTTCTGCTGGATACCCACCAAAGCCTTCACCCTGCCTTCTCCGACTCTTATGCTGTTGTCCAAAGCGGCTTTGTAGTGATGGACATGCTGGAAAGGGAGCTCAACGGAATAACCGGTCGGCCCGCTCAAAAGCCCATCCTCAAAACCTTCAATCATCCCGGGGATGAGACGGTAATATCCAAGAGTCAACCGTGAGAAGCCCCACTTGCGGTTTGTCGCCAGCTTTCCTGTCAAAGCCCTCTCACGGAATTGGGAGCCAGGGACTAGTCCCTCGGAAGCGTTCCTGTACGAATGGGCATATTTGTCACTGAAACGCAGATCCCAAATAAGGCCACCGGAATTACCGGCATGAGAGACGCTATATGCGGCCAAGCCATTGTTACTTTGATATTCGCTTGACAATCCGGCAGAGAAGGTTCCGGGAGCCATATTCGGGTCGGGATGGAATATGATAACGCCAGCCATGGCATCAGAGCCGTACATCAGACTCGCGGGTCCTTTAATGATCTCAACATTGTGAACCCCATTGGCGTCGACTTCGATTCCATGCTCATCGCCCCATTGCTGTCCCTCCTGACGAATGCCGTCTGAGATAACGACGACTCGATTATACCCAAGGCCGCGGATGACGGGCTTCGATATTCCAGAACCCGTAGTGACTTGACTCACACCTGGTTCCCTTGATATGGCATCTATGATGTTGCCTGAGGCCACCGACCTCAGCTCCTTGAAATCCAGAAGGCTCACGGCTGAGGATGTCTCCCCTAATTTGCTCTCACCTGTCAACCAGGTGACGATAGACTCATTCAAACGCAGATGCCGCGAGAAAACATCTGTCGAGTCCTGGGCGTGAATAATGGAGATTCCACCCAAAAGAAAGACAGAAAACGCCAGTAACCTTAGTCTCATCTCCCGGGAGATGATCTCATAGATGCCCCAAAAGCAGGAAAGAGTGGCCACTCCAACTATCAAACCACTGAGATTCATTTACTTCTATCATTAAGAATCTTCTGGAAGGCGAGTCTCTCGTCTCCTGACGCCAGATAGATTATGCCACAATACGTGAACCCATGTTTGGCGATATTGTGGCGCATTATAGAATTGTCCCTATGGGTGTCGATCCGGATATTAGGATCTTTTGAGAAGCAGAATTCCATGATGTCTGAGAAAACCCCATGGACATCCGGATAGCTCGCGATCCGGTGTATCACATGATAAGGCATTGTATCATCCACCCACTTTCCCCCTTCGATATAGCTATATGTGGACTCCGGAGATGGAAGAAAGGCGAAATACCCGGTTATCCTGCCGTCGTCCTCGATGACAAAGCCACCTCTCCTTTGGATATCGGATAGGATGGCCTCCCGTGAAGGATAGTTGTCAGACCATTGGTTCATATTCCCGTCAGAGCGCATGATTCCCTTGGCGGCATCAAGGACGGGCATAATCCCATCCAAATCAACCTCCGTGGCCTCTCTGATAATTCTACTTTGACGAGTCATCAAGCTGCAAAGATAGAAAATTAATGCATATATTCGCGACTGTGTTACTCAGTGATTCTAGACCACATTATGACATCCTGGACGGCCTGCGAGGAGTCGCGGCCCTGATCGTCATTGTCTACCATGTATTCGAACTTTTCCCCCAGACCCCGGTACCACACGGCTACCTGGCAGTGGATTTCTTCTTCATCCTCTCCGGTTTCGTGATCGGCTACGCCTACGATGGGAGATGGGGCGAGATGACCACCGGAGGCTTCTTCAAGCGTCGTCTCATCAGGCTGCATCCAATGGTCATCATGGGAGCGGTCATCGGTGCGGTCACTTTCCTCATCCAAGGGAGCGCCCAATGGGATGGGACACGGGTCGGCACTGGCTGGGTGATGCTGGCTATGCTCTGCGCGATGTTCATGATACCGGCGGCTCCCGGAATGGCGAGAGAAGTGCGTGGCAATGGCGAGATGTTCCCACTCAACGGCCCTTCATGGTCACTTTTCTTTGAATATATCGGGAATATTCTCTACGCCATCCTGCTCAAAAGGCTTTCGAAATGGGCTCTGGCAGCCATCTGCGCCATCTCTGGAGTCTTGCTGGCCTTGATCGCCGCCCATGACGGATTCCTCGGGGTGGGCTGGTCTTTCATCGACGGAGGCTTCTGGGGAGGTCTTGTACGGATGCTTTTCCCCTACACAGCCGGAATGTTGATGGCAAGAGTCTTCAAGCCCGTCAAGGTGAGGAAGTCTTTCCTTCTCTGCTCAATCATGCTCCTGGCGGTCGCCCTGCTTCCCGCGATTGGCGGGCAGGCATGGAGGAACGGGCTTTTCGAGGCATTCTGCGTGATCGCGGTATTCCCCTGCATGGTTTGGCTGGGAGCATCCGACAGTTCTTACAGCGAAGGAACAAAAAAAGTATGCGCCTTCCTTGGAGACCTGTCATATCCCCTTTACATGGTCCATTACCCGGTTTTCTACTTGTATTACAATCACATAGGTTTCGATGGGAACGGAGTTTCAAAGACATTCTCCGAGGCTTGGCCAGTCGCTCTATTAACAGTGGCTGTCAGCCTAACTCTCGCCCTCTTCTGCATGGGATTCTATGATAAACCTATCCGGAAGTATTTGGCTTCCAAATAATTAAATAGCCATGAAGAGATTCCTTTTAATAGCTCTGGCCGCCAGTCTCATATTCTCGGCTCCGTGCCTTGCCCAGTCTTCAAACAAGGTTGAGAAAGCTAATTATTTCCTCACAGCGGAACAAATGCCTGAGGTGACAAAGTTTCTGCCTGACCCTCCAGCCTTCGGTAGCGGGAAGTTCATCTCCGACAGCCTTGTCTACGAGGAAGGCAAAGCGCTCCGGGACACTGAGCGAGGACGTATTGCCGTAGAGGATGCCAAGACGTCAATCAGGTATATCCTCAAACGTTTCTCTCCGGCCATGGAAAGGGAGCTGAACCCTGAGGCGTACCCCGCTCTCGCGGATTTTGTCTTCCGCACTTACACCACCGCGAGACTTTCCATCACATACGCCAAAGATTATTACCACAGGCAGCGTCCCTACCAGCACTTTGAAGAGCACACCCCTGTTCCTGAGAAAGAGGATATGAACGATTTCACCTCCTATCCCTCGGGCCACACAATACGATTCTGGACCGCCGCGCTGACGCTGGCAGCGCTTGACCCCGCCCATCAGGATGAGATCCTGAAGACCGGATACGATATGGGGCAGAGCAGAACTATCGTCGGGTTCCACTATCAGTCTGATGTCGATGCCGCCAGGCTTGCGGCCAGCGCCGCCTACGCTCGCCTCAGCGCCGATTCCGCATGGCGGAAGGCGTTCAAGAAGGCGGCAAGGGAACTTAATAAGAAACGCTAACGGGCCGCTTTCCAGGGGAAATACCTGGAGACACTCGCCCGGTAAGTGGCATATTCAGGATACTTGCTTCCACTGATCTGCTCTCCGAGGGCTGAGCTTCCAAGGAAAAGGACGACCAGAAGAAGCGCCCCTATGACACTCCAATTGAATATTCCTATTCCGGCACCGATCGAGAAGATATAGAATGATATCCATATCGCTTGCTCAGCGAGATAATTGGGATGGCGGCTCAGGCCCCACAGGCCGGTAGTGTTGAATCCTTTATTGTAGGGGGCTGGAAGATCCTCTAATTGACGTCCCTCCCCTATCATCGCCCATTTGCGGGACTGGAAGTCCCACTGCTGCTCATCAGCGATTGTCTCGTAGATGATGAAAGCCAGCATCAGGACAGCCGCGATGGCGTCCACAAGGCCGAACGACGCCGCCGAGCCCATTGAGACGAGGGCCGGGAAGGTTATCATCAGCACAAGAGCGTTCTGGTAGATGGAGATGAAAAGGAGGTCGAAGAGCATCCAGGCCCAACGCTTGCGGAAAGCTGGACCGCTTCTTACAATGCTCCACCTGTAGTCCTCCGCCCCTTCCCAGAACTTGAGCCTGTAAGCGCCTTTACGAGCGAAGTTGAAGGTGAGCCTGGCGCCCCAGAGCGTGGCGAGGACAGCCATCACGACAAGGCGTGCGGTGAAACCACCTTTAGCTGCTATAATCCAGGTATACGCGATAGGAAGCAGGCTCCAGAGCTTGTCCATCTGCGAATTGTTTCCGGTGATCTCACCCACGATGAAGCAATACGCGGCCGAGCACCCGGCGATAATACCCAGGATTTTGAGAGTGTCTAGCTGGGTAGAGTCAAGGGATGGGCCCACATGAATATAAAGGAGCGGGCAGACGATGAGCGACAAAGCAAGCAGAGCGCCCATCAGGGGGATGTTCATTTTCATTTAGTGAAGAGTATTTGCCTACTTCGCTTCGTAAACCCTCACGTAGTCGACCTCCATGTAGGTGCCGTCTATGGCGTCTGTGACTTCTCCGGCCCAGGCGAGCACGGCCATGCTGAGCAGCAAATTGGCTGGAGAGAAGGAGAACTCGTTCTTGGAGCGCCTGATCTCCCTTCCGTCAAGGAAGAACACAAACTCCTCAGGAGTCCATTCAAGGCCGAGGATATGGAAATCTTGAGAAAAGTCTATGTCCTCGTATGTGAAGACCTTATGGAAAGACTGGTGAGGCTGATCGGTCCAATTGTGAATGTTCGTGTTGACCTCATGCGGGTAATGTCCTTCGTTGATGTCAATCTCAAAACGTTTCCCTTCCGTGGGTGCGGGAGAATCCTGGAGAGTCATCAGCCAGAAAGAGTTGTTGGTGCCGGTAGCATTGGCATATTTGTAACGGCATTCAAAAAAGCCGAACTTGAAGAGACGCTTCGTCCAGATGCTGCCGGAAGTCCAATCCTGGCCGCCACGGCTTTCCTTATGGTTCACAAGGCGGACAGTCCCGTCGCCGACTTCAACATTCTCAGGCCAGCGGCTGCAGAGTGTGTGAGTGGTGGGGCCATTTGCCGAATTCCAGTTCTGGAGCAACTGGTCACGGGTCTTATAGTCGAATTCATCGGCCCAAACAAGTTTGTACTTGCTCTCGTCCACAAATCCATACTCAGGCCTCTTTTGGCATGACATAACGGCCATCGCCACAGTCAGGATGAAAAACAATCTCTTCATGTCACTTCGCTTCGTAAACCCTCACGTAGTCGACCTCCATGTAGGTGCCATCAATAGCGTCGGTGATTTCACCGGCCCACTTGATTATGGCCATGCTGAGAAACACGGGAGCGGGAGAGAATGAGAACTCGTTCTTGGAGCGCCTGATCTCCTTACCGTCAAGGAAGAACACAAACTCCTCAGGAGTCCATTCAAGACCGAGGATATGGAAGTCTTGAGAGAAGTCAATATCATCGTAAGTGAAGCCCTCATGGAAAGACTGATGAGGCTGATCTGTCAAATTATGGATAGTCGTGGTGACCTCGTGCGGATAATGTCCTTCGTTGATGTCTATCTCAAAACGCTTTCCCTCGACAGGATCGGGAGCATCTGGGCGACTCGTCAGCCAGAAAGAGTTGTTGGTACCGGTCGCGGCGGCATACTTGTAACGGCATTCAAAAAAGCCGTACTTGAAATCACGCTTCGTTGAGATGCTGCCGGAAGTCCAATCCTGGCCTCCACGGCTTTCCTTATGATTCACGAGTTTGACAGTCCCGTCGCCGACTTCAACATTCTCAGGCCAACGGCTGCAGAGTGTGTGAGTGGTAGGACCATTCGCCGAGTCCCAGTTCTTCAGCAACTGGTCACGGGTCTGATAGTCGAATTCATCGGCCCAAACAAGTTTGTACTTGCTCTCGTCAACGAATCCATACTCAGGCTTCCTGTGGCATGACATCACGGCCATCGCCACTGCCAGGATGATGAACAATTTCTTCATGTCTCAAATTATTAATTATCAATTATTTACTATCAATCGCACAGGGCCGATAAGGCCGGAGGCGGGCAATTCCCATTTCTGAATATCGACCCACTTCCAGGAGATGAATGTCTTTCTGGCGGAAGGACGGGCCGTGTGGTTCACGACCCAGTCGGGTATCTTCTCCAGGCAGACGCCGGGAGCGGTGGACAAAGTGTTGGTTGTCCATTCGACATCATCCGGTAGATAGCTGTCACCCACGAGGGCGTTGACCCATGTATTGGCGACTACCACGCGGACAGTGTTGGAGCCCGTATTCAGGTACTTAGTCACATCCAAGGAATATGGATATTTCCACAGTGTGCCAACCTCCTTGCCATTCACGATCACCTTCGCGGCAACTTCAACCCTGCCCAAGTCAAGAACACATCTCTCCCCTGCTCCGATAGCGGGCATGTTGAAGGTCTTCTCATAAGCGATGTCTCCGGAATAATACTTCCATTCCTTGTTGTCAGACTCGCTGAGATCGGAAAGGGTCGGCACCTCGAATGCCTTTCCGGACATCTGCTCATCCACGAGAGTCATCGTCCAGTCGCCAGAGATGTCGATCATACTCGCGCTCTTTGTAGTGGGCACAGTGGTGGAGGGAACTTCGAATGGCCTGCGGAATACGACGAACACTGATCCGGCCCTCTCAAGATTCATCTTAACCCTGATGCGTCCATCAGGTGTCTTCTCGTAATCGGCCACAGTTGACACCTTCCCTTCAGAAGCATCCCAGAACTCGGGAATATAGTCCTTCACATTGAATATGGCATCAAAGACAGCCTCATTATTCTCCTGCTGGTTGCTTACGAAATAAACATCGGAGGTCTCCCCTTTGCGGTGGATATACTCGATCCCATTGCCAGGGTACATCGTCTTTTCCCTCAATGTCAAGTTCTCAATCTCAAAATCGGGAAGAATGTCGTTCTCCAGGAGGAAGTCCTTAAGTGAGCCGGAGTTCTTCTTTGTCATATACACCCTAGCACCCTTCGCGATAAGAGCTTCTATCTTCTCCGCTATCACGGGACGCATGAATTCAAGATCCTTGACCACCATGACTGAATAACTCATCCCTGAGGGCATAACCAGGCGGTGATCCTTGACAACTATTGAATCGAGGAGTTCCGTGGCGCAGAAATCATAATCATATCCGATAGGAACCTCAGGTCTGAGTTTCTCCCGGGTTTTGGGTCTCGCGGGCGCATCCTCACCCATGAAGTAGAGCACATCGATCATCGGAGTCCCCTGCTGAAGCATATACTGGCATCTGGCGACATAGTCAGACCAAGGCCTCGCCATTGCCCACCAGGTATTCTGCTTATTGAACAAAGGGCCATAATAACCGAGCGTGAAACCAGGCTTCAGCCCATAAGGGTCATGGACATAACTATGGAGCCATAATTGGTTCACGCCCTGGCAGAAGAAATAATCGCCCTGAGTCTTCAACTCACGGGGATAGACGGCGAACACATCGCGGCCTGAGGTGGTGAAAGCCTCTGACCCGACAACCGGCTTGCCACCTAGATGGGCAAGCGATGAGGCGAGTTTGTTGGAGCTTACTTCAGTGGCTCTACGAGCCCAGAACTCTCCCACATACACATCAGCATTATGAGCGATGGTGAACTCGTTGGTGTTTCCCATTGATCCATAAGGCTCGACAGAGAACTTGACACCGTTCTCATGGCATTTCCTTGAGAACGTGCCATAGAAGTTGTTGTTAATCATATGGTTGATGACCAATCGATAGTCCCAGAGGAACCTCTCGGTGGCCTCCGTGCTGTCAAGAACCCTTCCAGTGATGGCGGGAAGATACTTCCTGATGTCATAGCCCATCTCCTTCTTGAACTCATTCTCAAAGCCCTTCGTCCAGTTCTGGTGACCGGCCTCATAACTGTCTATTTCCACTAAGGAAATGTTTGACTCAGGATTAACTACATCTTTAGTGATCGAGTGGTCCCAATAGAATTCAACAGCCTTGGCGCTCATTTTGTCAATCTCCAGGCCTCGACCGTCCGGCGGTGCGGGATGGTTCTGGACACCGATCGGCTGATATCCGACACGCAGGATGGTCCAGTTGCCCTTCGGCGCCTTCCACCTGAGTACACCGTCGGCATCCATAAACTCTGTGATGTCTATGATGTCTTCCATCTTGACCACATCACCTGCAGGTGCCTCCCTGTGGTCAGGCACATATTCCGTCAGTTTGTATGTCTGAAGACCGACCTTGCCCCACCAGTCCGTGATGTGATACGGCTCTCCCGCCAACTCACCTGCCGGAGTCGGGAACGCGAACACGGCAAGATCCCTATAGTATCCACGGACTTTCTCCCTGTCCACGAAATAACGCTTATTACGCTCGGGATCCTTCTGCATGTCTCGCTCGATTCCAAGCGCTGGCACAGGAATTTCCAACTGGAGTTCCAATTTCTTACGTCCTGTGACTATCTTCTCGGTCCACACAACTTCCTGCATGGCCAGGTCAGGAGTCACCCAAGGGCCTCCGGAGACGCCCCAACCGGCTCCCTGAACAACACCCATCTCGAGATCAAGACGCTTGCACTCCCTCTGCATGTATCTGTACATGTCCCACCACTCGGGGGTCATATAACCAATAGGTCCATCGCACATGCCCTCTGCGACATTGAACAGAGTCAAGCCTCCGAATCCGGCTTCCTTAAGCGCCTCAAGGTCTTTGGTGAGGCCTTCTTTCGAGACATGCCCGCTCTGCCAGTGGAAGAAACACTGCATCCTGGCGTCGCGGGGAGGATTGTTGAAATCAGATTCAGTCCATGTGGCATGCGTCAAGTTGAAATTCTTATTGCTGTGGACAGGGGCGCCCATAATGGGCTTGAGCGCCTCGAACCATTCCTTGGCAATAATCTCCGCCCCTTGATATGTGGTGTGAACCTTGTCAGCTATAGACCCGGTCCTCCAATCATAGTTTCGCTTGACATCCACAAGGATCAAATGGCTGTCGTTGAGACTCTTGACCATTTTGACTATGGCCTTGTTCAAGTCAGGGATATATGAATACTTAGGGAGTTTTCCGACCTCAATGACCTGAGCCACAAGAATCTTCACGTCAGGATTGATCCTCTCGATCTCGCTTATTATGGTCTTGTAGGCCTCGATAATGCCTGGGACCGGCTTCTCTTCGATAAAATGATTGTGCCCGGAATGAAGCAGCACTATATCAGCCGGATTGTCACCGTAGAATTTCCGAATGTTCTCCGCGATGAATTCCGCTGTTCTCCCGCCGAAACCGCAATGGCGGACAGTCCCGATGTCGTCATAGGTCCTGGCGTTCGGGCCCACGAATTCGAAGTCGTACCCTGTCTCGTTCAGCATCTTCCACAATGGATAGTGATATGAGGTGAAGGTATCTCCTCCCTGTGTGAGCGAATCACCGAGACACATGATGGTGTAATGGTTGCTCTTTTCCGGTAATTGCGCGGCAGAAAGCACCAGCACAAGCATCCCTAACACGAATCTTCTCATAGAATAATTATATTAATTAACTACAATCTCATCAATCTGTAATGCGGAGTGGCCTGGAGCTGGATCCCTGTGAGCCACGAATCTGACGTACCGAGCCTCCACATTGACCGGAGCCCCGAAGTCCATATAGTCTCCAGTCACCTGGGCCTCATCCCTCATGCGGTAAGTAGACTCACCGCATTTCTCGAAGTCCTTCCCGTCTTTTGAGACAAACATCTCGACCTTGACGGGAAAAGCCACTGAATGAATCCTCTGGGAAAGGAATGTGGCGCCGATATAGTGGATAGGCGTAACCTTCTCAAGGTCAATTGTAACGTCGATATCACAATAGAACCTCTGCCATCTACGGTCCTTGAAAGACCATGTGCCGAAGAGCCCGTCTGTGAGGGCTGTCTCGCCGGTCGAAGGATACCAGTATGTATCCCAACCGTGTCCTTCAGCGTATTTGACAGGCTTGCCGACAGCGAGATGCCTTACCGGATGAGTCGCCTCATAACGGTCACCATATTCATTGGCAAGGTCAAATGTGCCATATCCCATGCCCTTGAAGGTGTCCAACAGCACTAGCGCCCTCTCACGGAAATCAGCATAGTCAGAGCATCTCTCATGAGGGGACCATCCGATTTCCGCCGTGGCGAAGGCCCTGGGATAGAGCAAATATTCAGAATACTCGCCTGCTGGGGAATATTCCGTCCACAGGCAGCACTGAACTCCGAGCACATGATGACGATCCTCGGGCTTGACCCATGGCTCCATAGGGTCGAAATCATACGCGACCTTCAGAGGCAAATACGTGGCGAAGGCGGCAGGAACCTTAAAAGGAGCGTCCTGAGGGTAATTGAAATAGCAATGGGTATCCGGGGTAAGGATTATGTCGTGACCATGAGGCATAGGCTTCTTGCCATCCTCCGTCTCACGCGACATCACCACCGCATCATCAGGAAGGCCGCCATGCGTGATCTCATCCCAGCCCAGAAGCCTCCGGCCTTTGCTTTTCAGGTATTCAGCCATCCTGTGGTTCATATAACCCTGCAGCTGGGCGACATCCGTGAAGCCTTCCTGCTTCATGAGGGCCTGGCAATGAGGACATTTCTTCCATGCGCTCCGGGAAGCCTCGTCACCACCGATATGAATCATTTTTGAGGGGAAAAGCTCGATCACCTCATCGATCACAGACTCAAAGAACTTGTATGTAGCGGGATTGGACGGGCACATGTCGCTGTTGAAGACTTTGTTGCCGGCGGCATCCTCGCACGCTAGCTCAGGATACGCGACAAGAGCCTCATTGCTATGCCCGGGAAACTCGATCTCGGGTATGACTTCCATATGGAGTTCAGCGGCACGCGCCACTATTTCCCTACAATCTTCCTTAGTAAGGTATCCCCCACTCGCTCCCGGCGCCCCTTCCTCAGAATAGCGTCCACCTGACTTGGTCCACTCCTCGTAGGTCTCCCCTATCCGCCAAGCGGTCTTGCGGGTGAGCTCGGGGTAACTGTCAATCTGGACGCGCCAGCCGGCGCCATCCACAAGATGAATATGAAGGACATTCATCTTGAGAAGAGCCATCGCATCCATTTCCTTGAATATCCACTCCTTGTCACCATAATTACGGGATATGTCAAGCATCAGGCCCCTGTATCCGAACCTGGGCCAATCGGTGATGACGCAATACTGAAGCGTATCGGAAACGGCCCTCATCTGAGCGAGGTCCTGACGCGCATAGAACGCTCCTGTCTCAGTGACCGAGACAATCTCAATCCCTTTCTTACCGATTGTCAGCCTGTATGCTCCCTCTTTTGACCACTCAGGAAGATCCTTCGTCTCACGAATGAACTTGCGGTCGGCCACCTTGACTTTAACCTGAACGTTGTCGGAATAAACAAGCTGCCCCTGCCCGGTAGTATAATCCACCGGTTTCGGGATGATCGACTGAGGGCCGGCCACAAGCAGCAGAGTGAGAAAAAAAGAGAGAATGTGCATGGGATGATGATTATGATTTATGGCATATCAAAGCCTTTCTTGCCTGTTCCCTTAAGAAGAAGTTCCTTAAGTTCAGGGAGATAGCTCTCGTAGACTCCCCGAGGAGTTGTATTGTGCTGTTTGCACAATGAGGCGGCGGAACCAACAACCTCGCCCATCATCCCGATGGTGCGGGACACCCTGACCGTACCGAGGACAACGTGGGTCACACTGATGTCACGGCCCGCCATGAACAGGTTATCGATATTGCGGGAATAAAGGCAGCGGTAAGGCACAAAGTACTCCTGATGGCCGGCATTGATGCTGATGGCCAGGAAAGGCTCGTCATCGACTCCTTCGATAGGTTTCGGATAATGCAGGTCCATACCCCAGGTGGTGGCTACGACAGCGTCGTCATATTCCACCTGATCCCTAACATCCTGCTCCTTGAGGATCACATCGCCAAGAAGCCTGCGGGATTCACGCTTTCCACCGATGTAAGCCACCCACTCAAGCGCTTTATCCGCATATTCTTCTTTTCCGGAATAGTGGTTCTTCAGATAGGACCAATTGCCGTAGACGGCACGGAGAGCATGGTCACGAATATACTCGATCTCAGTGATCTGATCGTTGTTGAGGCCAGATTCCCAGTCCCAGTTGCCCCTCAACATAGGCTGGCAAGTGTTGTCATTGAACTGGATGGCCCATGGGCACTCGGGGAACGAGCTTTCCTCAGGCTTCGCTTCCGCATACCACATTACGGATGTGCCCATAGTAAGATCGTCGGCGACCTCAGGTGCTGTAGGCTCGCCGGTCTCGGCCTTGCTCTCACGCCCCATCCTGAAGTCGGCTCCGGCCATAAAGCCAAGATTACCATCACCGGTGCAATCAGCGAATAGAGCGCCCTTGAATATGGTTTCCTTGCCGGTCTCAATATCTTTGCCTATAACAGCCTTGATCTTGTTCCCGCTCATTTTGGCCTTGATGACCTCGGTATTGAGAAATAAGGTGATATTCTTCTCGCCCTTGACAAGATTCATCTTCTTATCATCCTCATAGTTCCCCGCCGGTCCGGCATTTGACTGCATTTTCTCGGGATACTTGTCCATAATGGTCTGAAGAACCTTCAAACGGGCGGTGTCGCCATCGTTCTTCGCCTCTCTTAAGAGATAGCTTTGGACACCTCCTACCTCATCCATCATGGCACCAAGGTTAGTATAGGGAGGACGGCGGACAAAACCTGTCATGCCGACACGGATCTCCGAGCTGTTGTTGCCTCCGAGCAAAGGACGGTTCTGAATCAAGGCAACCTTGCATCCGAGACGCGCTGCGCTGACGGCCGAGCATATACCTCCTACACCTCCGCCTACGACAACAAGATCATAAGTGCCGCCATCCTCAGGCTTTCCTATGCCCAGCAGTTTATGGCGCAGTTTATCAAGGGCTGGAACGTCATTGACAGGCGCGACGGCCTCGAGATCACGGGTCAGATAGATGACATCGCAGCGACCTTCGAATCCTGTCAAATCGTGCAGCGCGATCTCATTCTCACCCTCGACCAAGGTAACGACACCGCCGTCCTGCCAATCCCAGTCGGCCGATTCCGTACCGAAAGTGGCACTGAGAGCATTGCCGTTTAGCAGAATCTCGAAGCGTCCCGGAGAACCTGCCTTGCCGAATGATTTCACCCAGTCACGGGTGCGCACCCAAATGCGGTAGTCCCCTGCCTTGCCGACCTCGAAAACGGTCTTGGCATCAGCAACTGGGATACCCATTCCATGGGCCAGAAGATAGGGTGAACCCATCGTGACATCTGACTGGTTGTCAATGACCCAACCACCCTTCTCGCCGAAACTCTCGGCTTCAATCATTATATCGGGATTACCCTGGCATGCCACGAGTATGGCAGCGAAAGCCAGTGCGTTGAGGACTCTCTTCATATTACTATTCTTTTGTAAGCTTCGCCAGATATCCACCGTTAGCCTTGAGCGTCACGGCGATCTCGTCTCCAGAGGAGATCGCCTTCTCGGATACGATCATATTCTTATCCGCATCGTCGGCCAGGTCGTCGTTGACCTCTGACAGCAGCCATTTCCCTTCTTTGAGGAAGTCGGTCTTGACGCTGACCTGCTTGCCTTCCCTGCCGTTCAGGATCACGATGTACCAGTCTTCGCCGTAGCGGCGTGCCATGAGGGCGCGGTCAGCAATGCTGCTGCCCGGAAGGATGATCGTCTCATCCCACTGGGTGGGCAAGGCTTTGAGGAAAGGATGGACTTTCTTGATTATAGGGTTGTTGACAAGGGTGTCCGCCTGTTCGGCTACTACGGTGAGGGGAGACGTAAAGGCGAATGCCGTCGCAAGCTGGTGGGTCCAGGTAGTGTTGCCGGGGTTCGAGAATCCTATGGGGGTATAGTCGCTGTTGTTCAGCACGCAGCGGGTGAAGATCAGGGCGACGTTGTGGTTCGAGGGGATGGGCTGGTTCATGGTGTTCAGCTCCAGGCCCCTGATGCCTTCACGGGTGATCTCGTTGGGATAAGTCCTGAACTCGCCGGTTGCAGACTGTATTCCGTGGAAATCGATCATAAGTTTGTGCTCTGCTGTCTTCCTCATCACCGCCTCCTCGAATTCGATGAGTTGCTTGGCCTCGCTGTCCATGTAATCGACCTTGACACCCGCGGCACCGCTCATCTTGACGGAGTCGAGATAGTGGTCGATCGCAGCATAGTCGTTTTCTGGAATATTGATGCCGTTGCAGCGCTTCCAGACAATGACCTTGACGTTCCTGGCGGCGGCATATTTGCAGAGTTCCTTGAGGGTCTGCCATTTGTCAGGCCAGCGTGTCTCCCAGGGATCGTCGATGATCGTGTATTCATAGCCCAGTTCCTGGGCGATGTCGATGAAATGGCGCTCGTAAGGGATGGTCAGGTACTCGGGACGCCTGTAAGACGACCAGATGGTCCAGACGCTGCGTCCCGGCTTGATATAGCTCATGTCCGCGAAGAGTTCGGGATCCGGAGCCGGGTTGAGGTTGGTCGGAAGGTCGCTGTTGACAAGTTCGTTGAGGTCGTCGGCAAGGATTATCGTGCGCCATGGAGTCTTGCCGTCGCCCTTGATGTCGAAACCCTTGTCACCTTCAGTGAAATTGGTGACCATCGACCCGTCCGCCATGCATTCCAGACGCATCCCGCTGTAGTCGTAGAGCGCCGATTCGGTGAGAAGCATGTATCGGTCACCGGGAAGTTCGAAGGTCATGAGGCCTCCTTGGACAGGGCCTTGCGAGGATATGCAGTACAGGCTGTCCGTGACCGTCCTCAGCCACTCGCCTGCGTATGTCTTCAGCTTATAGTTAGAATCACGCTCGAAGAACCAGACCGGAGTCTTGCGGGGAAGAGTGAAGGTGGTGAGTTCCCTGTCGACGTGGAGGGTGTGGTCTTCATCGAAAAGGTAGCGGAAGGCGAAGCCGTCGTCATACACGCGGGCCTGCCATTGGAAGTCAAGTCCGGGTCCTTTTATGTCATAGGTATATTCGACGGCCTTGTTGACCGCGATGTTGTGGAAACCTCGGGTTTCGTATCGCTCGTCGATCTTCCTGACTTCGGCCAGCTTGACGGTCACGTCCTCGCCCACCGTCTTTCCGTCGATGACGAATCCCAGACGGGATTTCTCGATGACCGTGCTGCCGCGGAAACCCACTTCATAGAAGAGTTTTCCGTCCTCTTCGAAAAGACGGGCGCTGACACTTTTGTCAGGGCTCTTCATCACGCCCGTTGTGCAGGAAACGGACATCGCAGCGATTGCCAGGAATACAATTGTTCTTCTCATTATTAACATGTGGTTTATTTCGTTCCGGGAATTCCGGTTGTCATACAGTCTTTAAGTTCGTCAAGGTAGTCCGTGTAGACGGAACGGGGAAGTGAGCCGTGATCCTTGCAGATCTTGGCGGCCATGCCAGTGACTTCACCGGCCATGCCGAGGGTGAATTGCACCCTTACGGTACCGAGAGCCAGATGCGACACGCTCATGCACCTGCCGCCGATGAAAAGATTGTCGATGTTCCTGGAATAGAGGCAACGGTAAGGGACATGATAACGGTCCACCCTGTCTTTGGAGAAGGTCGTGACCCACTCCCAGCCCGGATACCTTGCGGCGTTGTCCGGACGGGCCGTGTGGACGTCTATGGTCCAGGTCGACGTGAAGCTTGCATCCTCGTACTCCTTTTTCGACATGATGTCCGACTCTGTCAGGATGACATCGCCCAGGAGCCTCCTGGACTCCCTTTTCATGCCGATGTGCTGGACATAGTCGAGCCTATAAGGAGCATAATCAGGATCGTAATTCTTGAGATAGGCCCAGTTGCCGTAGATTGCGCGAAGGAGGTTGTCCCTCACGAGTTCGGCCTCAAGGGCGTTGTCGATCTCCAGTCCGGTCTCCCACCACCAGTCGCCGGCGGTGCCATTAATGTGATAGGCCGAATCAACTTGGATCGCCCACGGAATCTCATCAGGCTTAGGGAAAGTCCCGGCATCGGCACGGGGGAAAGAATACCACCACAGAGTCAATCCCTGCGTCTTTTTGTCCGGCACTTCCGGCGCGGATGGCTCGTTTGCGAAGTCCTTGCCCTCACGGCCGATGGCAAAATCCGCTCCGGCGATATAACCGACTGCCCCGTCGCCGGTGCAATCGGCGAACAACGTGCCGCTGAAGGAATATTCCTCTCCAGTGCCGAGGTCTTTCCCGGTGACGCTGCTGATCCTGGAGCCCTTCTTACGAACCTTATAGACCTGAATGTTCTGATACACCCTGACACCGGCTTCCTTTAGGATCCTTTCCCTGCGGATTGCGCTGTTCTTGCGGATGTATTCCTCCCGGAGTGCTTTCAGCTCCCTGCTGTCGGTGATTTCCTCGCCGGCCGCCCTTAATTTCCTCTCCGTGTCGAGGATGTCCGACGAGCGCTCATCCGTCACCGGCTGCCTCAATTCGTCACTGAAGGCCACGTCATCGTTATGCAGCCCGCCGGTACCGGTCGGATCGGAACCGTGCATCTTGAGAGCAACATCCTTCTGTGAAGGATCGAGACCCACCATCTCGCAGGTGAGCCGTCCCAACTTGGGATAGAGGTTCTTGAAACCGACGCCGCCGATACCTGTAAATAGCTGTGCGTTACCGCCCAGCCAGGGCAGATTGTCGATCAGGATGACATTCAGTCCATATCTTGCGGCTGTCAGTGCAGTGGAGCATCCCGCGATGCCTCCTCCTACTACGACCAGGTCGGCCTTGGGTTCATTCCGGGTCCCGGCCACGCCGGTCCATTTCCGACGCTTTCCGTCGAGCGACAGGTAATCGCCTGAGGGCGCCCTCTGCTTCTTTGTGAAATATAAGGCATCGACTCGTCCGTCGAATCCCGTGAGGTCCTTCAGCGAGAGGGTCGCCTTTTCATCCAGGTCTACGCATCCGGCGTATTGCCACCCCCAACTGTCACCCTTCGTGCCTAGGGTCTCGGGAAGCACCTTGCCGTCGACGGCAATCCGGAATGCTCCCGGGCCCTCTCCCTCATACCAGGGAGCTGTCCAGTTGTAGGTACTGGCATAGACATGGTACCTGCCGGGAGAACGGACGGAAAGAGTCGTCGTCGCATCCTCGACCGGAGTGCCCTTGCCGTGTGCGAGAAGATAGGATGAATGGATCTTTCCGAAAGCCTGATGGTCGGAAAGCCATCCTCCCTTGTTGTCAAATGATTCAGTTTCGACAAGAAAACTGCCACCTGTGCACGACACGACAAGCAACGCGAGGACTATGAACGCGCCTGATCTGTTCATGGAAAAGGATGGGTCGATGTAAAAATAAAAAGCGGAGGAAGAGGTTTCCCCTTCTTCCTCCGCTTGAATGATGATTAGTTGACGCTTGAGTAGCCGGGATTCTGAGTGAGGTTCGGGTTAAGGAGCTGCTCTCTCTGAGGAATGGGCCACAGGTAGTCGCGCGAAGGGTTGAACTTCTGGTTCAGGATGATGCGGTAGTCGCTAGACGGGTGAGGTACATAGCTGTTGTAGTTATAAACAGGATCACCGTTCTCATCAAACGTGACATCCGGCCAATCAGTCCAAGCGCCCTTGAAAGGACGTCCCAACTTAGGTGCGTTCAGAACCTTCTCCGAACTCTTCCAACGACGGATATCATTGAGACGCAGGCTCTCCATCGCAAGCTCGATCTTGCGCTCATGGCGGACCGCCTTGCGAAGCTCTGCCTGGGTGGTTGCAGTGACTTCCGGCATCATGACATCCGGACGCTGGCGGATCATGTTGATGGCCTTGCGGCCCTCCTCCAGGTCGTTGGTCTCGATGCAGGCCTCGGCATAAGTCAGGACGACCTCAGCATAGCGGCAGAGATAGAAAGGATTCTGGCACTTGTTATTGGATTTTCCGTACTTCTCAGCCTCCATGTACTTCCTGGGAAGATAGCCGGTGAATGAGCAATACTGGGTGAAGGAATAACTGTCTTTGTTGGTGACATAAGCCTTCGCGCTGTAATCCCAGACCTGGACGCTATCCATATGTGTGTCAAAATAAAGATCGTGGAGGATATCACCAGGCACATAGCAAGAATAGTGGAGACGAGGGTCACGGTTGTCAAAGCGGGTCGCCTTGTTGAAGAGAGGAGACTCGTCGATGTACTTACCGTCTGTGCACTCGTAAGAGTCGAGCAGATGCTCTGTGGGAACAACAGTGCACCAGCCGCCTCCGGCACGGGACTCACCAAAGAGGAGAAGCTGATGAGTACGGTTGGCGTTAAGGTCGTAATCCCATGCGAAGATCATCTCCTTGTTGTCAGCGGAGCGCATCACATCCTCGGAGAAGAGGGTCTCGTACTGAGGATAGAGAGAATACTCGCCGGAAGTCATAATGGCCTTGGCTGTGGACTTCGCGGTTGCATAGTCACCGGAGTAGAGAGCGGCCCTTGCCTTGTAGGCCATGGCGGCACCCCAAGTCGCGCGGCCGAGGGTCTTGACGGAAGATCCCTTCAGGTAGTTAGCCGCCTTGTCAAAGTCGGAATAAACGTTCTGCCAAATCTGTGCGGCTGGACTACGGGGAATATCGAGAGCTTCATCAACAGTGTTGACAGGCACATCGGTATAAGGGACATCTCCAAAGTTGGCGACCAGGTTCATGTAATAGTAACCCCTGAGGAAATACACCTCACCGAGATACTGGTTGAGTTCCCTCTCAGTCATGCCGAGGTCGGCGTCTCCTGTCATCTTACTTATCATAAGATTGCATCGACCGATTCCGACATAGGCGTTCTTCCAGACAGTGTTGGGATAGTTGTGGGTGAAGTCCATGGCTCCGCCGAGGACCTCGTCAGAAGCGGAATTTCCACGAAGCCATACGGTTTCGGTGAGTCCATCCCAGGAATAGACGAAGTCTCCATAACCTCCCACGAAGAGGTTCACCTGGGCATAGCACGCGTTCACACCACCGGCAATCTCAGTGGCGTTGGTGAAGAAAGTATCGGCTGAAGGCTGGACCAGGGACTTACGGACAATCATGTCTTCACATGAAGCCAAAGACAGGACCGCGAGCGATGCGATAATTATATTTCTGAGTTTCATAATATTGCGCGATTATGTATTAGAATCTGACTTCAACACCGCAAGTCCATTGACGGTTGATAGGATATGAGCTTTCCGTGGAGAAATTAGCTTCAGGATCCATACCCTTGATACCATAATGGTCGATGGTGAACACATTGGTGCCGGACACGAAGAGGCGGCAGCTGCTGATGAAATTGCTCTTGTCGAACCACTTGGAAGGCATTCTGTAGCCAAGCTGGATGCTCTTGAGACGCAGATAGGAAGCGTCCCTTCTCCAGAATGTGCTGACCTTCTGGTTGTTGGTCTGCTGGTTGACTGAGAGTCGAGGAAGTTTCGCGTTCGGATTCTCATTGGTGCCTTCCTGCCAGTAGTCGAGATGTTCCTTGATAGGAGTGGTCTCGTTCTGGAACGGGTAACGGTAATAACCGCCAATGTAACCATCACGCTTGCCCACGCCCTGGAAGAACAGGTCAAAGTCGAAACCCTTCCACTGGAAGAGAGCGTCGAGAGAGTAGGTGTAACGAGGGATGGTGTTACCGATGACGGTACGGTCCTCATCATTGACCTTTCCGTCACCGTTCAGATCCTTGTACCTGATGTCACCACCCTGGAGGACACCCCACTGGGCAGGAGCCGCCTGAGCCTCAGCCCAGGAAGGGAACAAACCATCCGCCTCAAGTCCGTAAAGAGAGCCGATAGGATAGCCCTCGAGGTTCGCTGTAGGTGTGCCTATGCTGCGGTTGCCGTTCATGTCGATGATCTTGTTATGGACATCGGCGAGGTTGGCGGTGAGGCGATAGCTGAAGTCACCCTTGACGTCAAACCAGGTAGCCGTGAAGTCCCATCCCTTGTTCTCGACTACACCGACATTCTGGTAAGGACTGTTGGTGTAACCCATGATGTATGGAATGTCCTTGCCCATGAGGATGCCGTTGGTGGTCTTCTTGTACATGTCGAAGGACAGGTTGAGTTTGTTGAACAGGGCGAGGTCGATACCGACATTGAAGTCAGTGGTCTTCTCCCAGGTAAGGTTCTGGGTCGCGTATTCAGAAACAGAGTATGCCGCTGTCGGTTCTCCGCCGAACACGGCGTAAGAAGTCGTGTTGACGTTAAGGGCGGTAGCGTAAGCGCCGACACCCTGCTGGTTACCGAGGTGACCATAGGAGACACGGAGTTTACCGTTGTTCAACCAGCTGTCAGCCCAATCCATGAAGCTTTCCTCAGAGAATCTCCAACCCACTGAGAATGAAGGGAAGACGCCCCATCTGTAACCCTCGGCGAAACGGGAGGAACCGTCGTAACGGACATTGGCCTCGAAGAGGTACTTGGTGGCATAAGCGTAGTTGAAACGACCAAAGTAAGACATAAGGGCCCACTCGCTAGCGGTACCCGAAGCCTTCTGGTTGGTCACATCGAATGCGTTGATCTCCTGGAACTGAGGGAAGATGTTGCCATCGCGGTAACCATATAGATAATCATAGTGGTATGTCAGATACTGCCAACCAGCCATGGCGGAGATGTCATGCTTGCCTAGCGAGACATTATAATTCGCCAGGATATTGCTGTCGTACTCCTTCTCCCTCTCATTTGTCTGGGAGATGCTGTTGGGATTAGTCGGAGACCAGTTAACCTCACCTGTCTTGTAGTTGTACAGGGTAGGATATGTGGTGACATTCTTCGCATCATGGGTGTTCCACTTCGGAGCGAAGGAGAAATCGACACTGAGGCCCTTGACAGGAGAGAGAGTGAGGGCGAAGCGGCCCATCATCTCACTCCATTCCTGCTTGCGGGGCATGTAATTATCCTCGATAAGGTGGCGGGGGTGAGGGGTTCCGGAATAGTTGCCGGCCCAGACGCCATTAGAATACTTTGTGGCATAGATAGGGGCCTGACGGTATAATTCCTGAAGTCCGACGCCATTACCATAAGGAGTGTCATATGTGCGGCGCCTCACGGAGATGTCAGCGCTCAGGGATGCCCAGTCACTTAGGTAATACTTATTATTGGAACGGATACCATAACGGCTGAAGTCAATGTTCTTCATATTACCGTCACGCCAGGTATAGTTAAGGGAAGTATTTGTAGAGAACTTCTCTGTACCGGTCTGAATGCCAAGATAATGCTGGGTTTCGGTAGCGGGCTTGAGAACCTCTTCAATTATATTGGAGTTAGGGTAGGTGTCACGGTCAGTGGAAGTCTTCCAGGTCTGGATTTCCTGGTCGCTCCAAAGGTGACCGCCGGGGGTCCCGTCAGACTTACGGGTATCATTGGCGTTGGCGTCATTACGCATCGTCAGATACTCCCACGCATTCACGAGATGAGGGGTGGTGATAATGTTTGACGTGGAGACCGTACCCTTGTAAGTGACCTTTAAATCGTTGCTCCTGCCATGCTTGGTGGTGATGAGGATAACTCCGTTAGCGGCTCGGGATCCGTAGATGGCGGCCGAGGCGGCGTCCTTAAGGACAGACACGCTCTCGATGTCGTTGGGGTCGAGACCGCTCATTGAGCCGGCGACACCGTCGATAAGGATGAGAGGATCATTGTTGTTGAGGGTTCCGATACCTCTGACTCGCATGGTGGCATTGTCAGGCTCACCAGAAGAGGTGGTTACGGTAAGACCGGCGGCGACACCCTGTAGGGACTGGGCTGTGGACATCACGTTCTTGAACGCAAGATCCTCACCCCTTACGCTCGAGACGGCGCCGGTCAGGTTGACCTTCTTCTGGACACCGTAACCGACGACGACCACCTCGTCCAAGTTGGTTGAGTCCTGCTCGAGGATGACAGCCATTCCGTCAGCGGCGGTGACAGTCTTTGTCGCATAGCCGATGCAGGAGACCTCGAGATTCGTCCCTGCCGCGACGTTGATCTGGAATTCACCTTGTACATCGGTGACGGTTCCTCTGGTCGTCCCAGGGACGAGCACGGATGCGCCGATGACGGGTGTTCCATCCGGTTCGACTACTTTGCCCTTGACAGGCCCCTGCGCATACGCGGCACCTGACATGAACAAAGCGACACAAGCCAACACGGAAATAATCGCCTTGCGACTCTTTTCGAAAATAGATTTCATGACGCTTTAGTAAAAATTAGTGATTAAAGAGATTAGATGGTTATTGTTCTAATTCCTATTTCATAAGCATTGTCAATTGCAAAGTTAGCAAAATATATAACAGATTGCGCAAAAAAGGTTTATTATGCGCAATCTGCCCCCCCCCCGGTTACATAAAACCGCAAAACAATATTTATTTTTACATTTAGAGGATTCCCACCAAGTCTTTGCTCTCGGGGTCATTGATCACCGAGGCTCGTCTGTCATTTCCACTACCAGCTCTCCTCCAGAGAGGATCTCAGAGGCTGGAATAAGGAAACTCTCTAATTTTTTCCCGTTTAAGCGGGCCTCTTTCACATAAATATTCTTTCTGGAGGCGTTAGGGGCCTTTATGACAAATTGTTCCCCACGACCGTATCGACCGCCCAGGTTTATTTTCACTTCCTTGAAGAATGGGCTGCCCAACTCGTAACTCGGCTCGGCTGAGCAGCCTCCATCTGTCTGGAAAAGCCCCAAGGAGGCCATGACGAGCCAAGCGCTCATTTGTCCTTGATCCTCGTCTCCGAGCCAGCAGTTGGAAGACTCGTAGCCATAGAAGCGGTCTAAAATCGCCCTGCTCCATTTTTGGGTTCTCCAACCCTCGCCCACGTGATTAAATAAGAAAGCGAAGTGCATTGACTGCTGGTTTCCGTGCGCTACAGGATATGCCTCAGGCCGCCCGCTGGGAGCGCAGTAGCGGAATCTATAACTCTCGTTAAACCCCCATTCCAAACGCTCTATGAAGCGGTCTTTGCCGATCCATTCAGCCAAGCCGGGGACATCTTGCGGAACAAAGAAAGTGAGCTGCCATGCACTACCCTCGACATACTGATTGAAAGCCCCGCTTTTGAAAGGATCAAAGTCCGGGAGCCATACCCCTGAACTGTCTTTCAGATGGCAATACCCATCCTCACGATTCACGGCGTTTCTCCACCAAGTGCCACGATCGGAGAAAAGTTCATACTCTTCCTTTTTACCGAGGCTGAGAGCCAACTGGGACACCGTCCAGTCATCAAAACTATATTCCATTGTATTGGAGAATATGCCGATATCGTATGGGACATAATGATATTTTTGATAAGACACTAAATCCTTGTTCCCGGCGAAGCCGCGGCCGACTTTCGCGGCTGGAGTTGTCTGCATTTTGACAACCGCCTCGAACATTTTATCGATGTCATAATCACGTATACCCATCTGGTATGCGCTTATCATAAGTGGAATCTCATGCTCGCCAACCATAATAGGGATAAGCTTCATTCCGGCAGGCCCTTTGCCTAGCCATCCTGTGGCGTCATAGAGGGCCAGCTGGGATTTGACCCAGCGCGAGCTCCATTCTGGTGTCAGCAGGTTCCATACCTGATTAAGGTTCCAGAATGTGTTCCAGAAAGCGTCACCGCCGAGGGCTCGCATATCAGAATCAGGTAGGGTACGGGTACGCCCTGAAGGATCCGTCCACCGACCGTCAACATCGCTGAAAGTATTACGGCAGTAAGAACGATATAAATTGGTATAGAAACGTCTCAACTCGCGCCGGTCATCGCTACTGACCAGAACTCTTGACAAGATGTCATTCCACACTTTTTTCTGGTTGGACCGTACGGCATCAAAATTCCAACCGAAAGGTTCGGAAATCTCAGCCCTAAGGTTATTGTCCGCCCCTTTCGCGTCAACGAAAGACAGTCCGATGCGCATTTGGACCACGTTTTCTTTCTTGGGAGCGAACTCCACATAGCATCCGAAATCCTCAGGATTATCCATGCTACAAATGTCTCCAGACCATAGGCCTTTGTCAGACCACCCTGCGAAACCGGCTATGTCCCTGTCAAACTCAATAGTGAAATAGATAGTAAAATACTGATCCGCCTCTTTTACCCACATTATGGGGGAGGAATCCTGATCGCAAAACCCTTTAATAGTTCGCGGACCGGTTTTCTCTACCTGGCAGGATTTGATTGAATAACCGTATTCCGGAGGGATTTTAAGATCGATCATCACCCTTCCTCGCTCTGAATCCGGATAAGTGTAACGTTGGAAAGAGCATCGGTCAGTGGCCGTCAACTCTGCTAGGATATCATAATCAGTCAGTTTGACGGAATAATAACCGACGTCCCCCACCTCTGACGACTTGTCGATTCTTGAACGGTACCCTTCTATGTGACCGCCAGCTAGCTCAGATTGATCGCCGACCATCGTTTTCAAGGGACCAGTAACGGGCATCGTGCCCAAACCTGCCATTGTCCATTCGTGGATATGGCTGAATGTCCCAATACTCTCAATGACAGAATCGTATCCGCTTTGCCAGCCCGGGTTCTGATTATCAGGACTTAGCTTAACCATGCTAAAGGGCATCCATGGCCCTGGGGCGAGCATCCATCTAGAACGGCCCGTACCCATCCGGGTGTCTATATAATCCGCGGGAGTGACAGGATCTTGAGGGCTTCTTGTGACCTTCCCTTTATGGACTGTCTTTCCGTCCACTTTCACTTCATAAGAGGATATCTTAGAATCCCGGACCGCTGGCATAGGTACCTCAAGCTCATAACTCCCGTTTTCCAAGTGCTTGGAATATAATTCCTCGCCATCCAAAAAGACGCTCAATAGAGGACGTCCTCTAAGATGCTCGATTTCCACAATTAGCGGCTGAAATGTCCCGTCAAAGCTAAGATAAGACGCCGGCCTCACATTCTTGACATACACGTCCGGGAAAGAGGAAGCCACCTTTGTCCCGGAAGGTCCTTCTAAACGTATGTCATCAAAAACGACCCAGCCACCCTCCAGGCTGTAAATCTGGATCTCGTTGTGGCCTAGATGAATATCTTCATCGTTTAGAGGAATTGCCAGAGAATGTGGATTGCCGTTGGCTAGACCTGTCGTTAAGGCGTCCTCGCTTAAACCTTTCGGTAAAGCGTATTTGAATGCTTTCCCGTTCACCGCGACCTTCAATAGCGGCGGTGTTTTCGGATGAATCTCAGTGAAATCTAAAATCAAAGACCAACTACCTTTTCCTTTTCTCAGAATCTCAAAATAGATATTCTGGAAACAGGATCTGGCGACGGAGAGACCCTCGAAACCACTCCATTTGTCTGCCGGCCCGGGCAACACATACGGGAAATCATGTTCAACAGAGGACTCACCTATAAGGAAATAACGGTCTTCCCAGCCGAAGTCGTTATCTATATACTCTTTATATTTGTCAGGGGCCAGAGCGAACTCTCCGGCGGATTTATCTTGTATGCCAATCTGCCATATTATAGAGGATCGCCTTGCTGAGATATTGGCGCTTATAATAATAAAGAAGATGAGAATTGTCGACCGGAGTTTTATTGTATAGCTCATAGGAGGGGAAAATATGTGGTTATTATTCTAATTCCTATTTCATAAGCATTGTCAAACCCAAAGTTAGCAATATATATAACAAATCGCGCAAAAAGGTTTTTTATGTGCGCATTCCACCCCAGGTACTTGATCCGCGAAACAAGTAATAAAAAAAGCGCCTGCGAACGCAGACGCTTTTACGCGGAGGCGGAGGGATTCGAACCCCCGGAACGTTGCCGTTCAACAGTTTTCAAGACTGCCGCCATCGACCACTCGGCCACACCTCCAATATTTTGCAGCGGCAAAGATAAAGATAAAAACCTTCCCGCCAAAATTATTTCGTCCTGACTTCCTTCTTATCCTTCTCGGGCTCGTCACCTCTGGCGAAAAACTTATACTGGAAGAATATCATATACAGGGCCCCCACCGTCACGCAACTGTCGGCGAAATTGAATACCGGGGCGAAGAATAAAAATTCATTACCTCCGACGAATGGCATCCATGAGGGCCATGTCGTGTCAATGATCGGGAAATAGAACATGTCCACGACCCGCCCGAACATGAAAGGGGCGTAATTGAATATGATTCCGTAGAAAAGACTGTCGATGATATTCCCGAAAGCACCGGCGGTTATCAGGACGAGACCCCAGAGCACTCCCGTCGGTACCTTTGGTGTACCATCCTCCAGGAGAACCTGGGCGCCGCTGTCATCAACGGATTTGCGTACAAGGGAAGTTATCCACCAGCACAGGGCAGCGAAAAGCCCTATCCTGAAAAACGAGAGCAGGAATTTACCTACAGCACCACCGAACTTCATTCCAAAGGCCATGCCCTCATTCTCTATGAAAAGGATCTGGAACCAATTGCCTATCACATAGATATGCTGGCCGATCTCCATGTTTGTCTTCACCAAGATCTTGATGATCTGGTCAATCACCACAAGGAGAACACCCAGAAGAAGGAATCTTTTACCTTTGGAGATACTCACTAGTTGCGGCCTTTTTTGGCAAGCATTTCCTTGGCCTCAACAGTCAAGGTGGCATGAGGCACAAGACGAAGCCTCTCTTTCGGGATCAACTTACCCGTCACACGGCACACGCCATAAGTCTTGTTCTCAATCCGCACAAGGGCAGCCTCAAGATTCTGGATGAACTTATACTGCCTTTGGGCGAGCTGACTGGCCTCCTCCTTGGAAAGCTGATACGCACCGTCGTCCTCAACCGTCTTGAAGGAAGGGGTCGTGTCCTCGATGTCGTTGCTCCCATTGTGCATAATCACCTTGCGAAGGGTGTTATATTCCATCCTTGCCTTCTCGAGCTTATCGTTGATGATGACCTTGAACTCAGCTAGTTCCTCATCGCTGTAACGTGTCTTCTCCACCTCGGGTGTCTGCACGTTCTCTTTTAAATCCTCTGACATTGCAATAAACTAAATCAGGTTGTATACTCTTCTCAGCACCATCCTCAAAGTTCCCTCATCCCACTCGACATCGACAGCCTCCTTCGGGGCATCTTCCCTATTCCTGATCCCGATTGAGAGCGCCAGGGTCTGGGCTGAGACATAATCATTGTAAATCCGGAGAGCGGACTCGACTTCGTCGCGAACGTTTCCGTCTGCAAATATAATAACTTCTATCTTATCAGTGACATCGAATCCACTGTCTTTTCTCAAATTCTGGATCCTGTTGATAAGTTCTCTCGCAACTCCTTCTTTTTTAAGTTCTTCCGTAACTTGGACATCAAGAGCTATCGTGAGAGGACCTTCTGTGGCGACAAGCCATCCGGGCATGTCCTCGGAGGAAATCTCATAATCGGACGGGCCAAGCGTGACATCTCCGGAAGGAAGGTTCAAGACATATTCAGAGCCAGCCGCCTGGGCGTTTTGTATGGCGGATATCGTGGCCTGATCGAGAGAAGCGAAAGCCCCTGCGATCTCCTTCATCTGCTTGCCATAAACCTTGCCGAGAGTCTTGAAGTTCGGCTTGATCTTCTTGGTGATGATCCCGGTGGTGTCGGAGATGAACTCCGCCTCCTTGACATTCACCTCACCAAGTATTATTCCCTTGACCTGCTCGAGCTGCGAGCGCACCTTGTCTGAGATGACGGGGATGACCAGCTTGGACAACGGCTGACGCACCTTGATGGAAACCTTCCTGCGGAGAGCCAGAACCATGGAGGTGGCTTTCTGGGCCAACGCCATCCTTTCCTCAAGGTCCGTGTCGATGACAGACGGATCCTTCTCCGGCATGAGGACATAATGGACAGACTCCTCCCCGTCCGGAACAAGGTCCAAATACAGGCGATCCATGTAGAAAGGAGCAATTGGCGCAGACATAACCGCCACATCCACAAGAACTTCCATCAAAGTTTGATATGCCGAGAGCTTGTCCTGATTCATCTCGCCGCCCCAGAAACGCTTACGGTTAAGGCGGACATACCAGTTGCTCAAATCGTCGCAAACGAAATCCTGGATGAGACGGCCGGCGGTAGTTATGTCATAATCCTCATAAGCGTCCTTGACTTTTCCCTTCAGGGAATTGAGTGAGGAAATTATCCACCTGTCTATCTCAGGACGATTTGAATAATCCACCTTCGGCGCCTTAGGATCGAAACCATCAACATTGGCGTAAAGGGCGAAGAATGAATATGTGTTGTACAAGGTCCCGAAGAATTTCCTTCTGACCTCGTCGACTCCAGCCTCATCAAACTTCAAGTTATCCCAAGGCTGCGCATTGGTAAGCATATACCACCTGAGAGCGTCCGCACCATATTTGTCGAGTTCCACGAAGGGATCGACTGCGTTGCCCAGACGCTTGCTCATCTTGTTGCCGTTCTTGTCAAGGACAAGACCGTTGGAAATCACTGTCTTATAAGCCGGTGTGCCGCTGACCATCGTGTGGATGGCGTGCAGGGTATAGAACCAGCCACGTGTCTGGTCCACACCCTCGGCGATGAAGTCGGATGTGCAGCCGAACTTGTCGGAAGCAAGGTTGCGCAATCCCTCCTGGGCATAAGGCATAGCCCCGGAATCGAACCAGACATCAATCAAGTCCGTCTCCCTTGTCATCTTCTTACCGGATGGACTGACAAGGAATATGTTATCTACATAAGGCCTGTGAAGATCGATCTTGTCATAGTTAGCCTTGCTCATATCCTTAGGATCAAAGCCGTTGTCCTTCAACGGGTTGGAGGACATGACGCCAGCCTCTACCGCTTTATCGATCTCGGCATATAATTCGGCCGCCGAACCGATGCAGATCTCCTCTTTACCATCCTCGGTGCGCCAAATGGGCAGCGGGGTTCCCCAGAAACGACTCCTGCTGAGGTTCCAGTCCTGAATGTTCTCAAGCCACTGGCCGAAACGTCCGGTTCCGGTAGACTCAGGCTTCCACGTGATCGTCTTGTTCAAAGCCACCATCTCATCCTTGACCGCGGTCGTCTTGATGAACCAGGCGTCGAGAGGATAATACAAGACGGGCTTGTCCGTGCGCCATGAATGAGGATAGCTGTGGGTGTGCTTCTGGATCTTGAAGCACCTGCCATCCTGCTTCATCATCATGCAAAGGTCGACATCGAGAGTAGGTGCGTCAGCGGGGATATTATCGTCAAAAGCGTTCTTGACATATCGTCCGGAGAACTCTTCATACGAAGGATCCACATGTGTCTTGACATACTCAGGATCAAGGTCTTCAAGGCGATAGAACCGTCCCTCATGGTCCACTTGGGCCTGTCTCTTCCCATCCTTGTCTATCATTATGATGCCGGGAACACCGAAATTGGCGGCAACCTTCTTATCATCCGCACCGAAGGTAGGGGCGATATGGACAATGCCGGTACCATCCTCGGTTGTGACATAGTCGCCTGAGATAACCCTGAAAGCCTCACCCTCATCAACGGGTTTGAACCAAGGGATGAGCTGTTTGTAACGGATCCCGACAAGATCAGATCCCTTGATCGTCCCGTCAAGGACTTTATAAGGGACAAGTTTGTCTCCTGGTTTGTAGTCCTCGAGCGGAATCTCTGCCGCCTTGGGGTTGAACCATGCTCCGACAAGTTCCTTAGCCAGCACATAGACAGCCTTGGATCCGGTATAAGGGTTGAACGACAGCACCCGCACATAATCAAACCTCGGTCCGACGCAAAGAGCCACGTTGGAAGGAAGGGTCCAAGGGGTGGTTGTCCATGCCAGGAAATACACGGGAACATCCACGCCGGCATAAAGAGCTTCGGATTTCTCATCACGGATAGCCTCAAACTGCACTGTGGCTGTCGTGTCGGTCACATCCTTGTAGCACCCGGGTTGGTTGAGCTCATGAGAACTCAGGCCGGTACCGTCAGAAGGCGAATATGGCTGGATAGAATAGCCCTTGTAGAGCAATCCCTTATCATAGATGTTCCTCAGCAGGTACCAAAGGGTCTCGATGTAACGGTTGTCGTAAGTGATGTAGGGATCATTCATGTCCACCCAATAACCGACTCTCTGTGTCATCTCCTCCCACTCTGCGGTGTACTTCATGACCTCCTCACGGCAAGTCCTGTTGTATTCCTCAACGGATATCTTGTCACCGATGTCCTCTTTATGTATCCCAAGCTTTTTCTCGACACCAATCTCGACCGGAAGCCCATGGGTGTCCCATCCGGCCCGACGGTTGACTTTAAAACCAGTCTGGGTCTTGTAACGGCAAATCGCGTCCTTGATCGAGCGGGCCATCACGTGATGTATACCCGGTTTGCCGTTAGCGGACGGCGGTCCCTCGAAGAAAATGAACTCGGGAGCGCCCTCCCTCACCTTCAATGATTTCTCGAAGGCATTATTCTTTCTCCACCTGTCGAGAATCTCATTTCCTGTCGAAACCAGATCTAGCCCTTTGTACTCTTTGAATGTCATATTTTTCTTTCTAATTTTGCAACCGGAGAGGCCAAAAGGCGCCCCGATTACTGAAGTTGCAAAGATAGGCATTTCCCTATTATTTATCAATAGAGTACCAAGGTGAACATAATCGACATAATCATCCTCTGCTGCCTCGTTCCGGCCATAATCCGTGGAGTCTCAAAAGGATTCGTGAACCAAGCGTTCTCGCTTCTGGCGTTGATTATCGGCGCTTGGCTCTCATTCAAATTCTCAGCATCCGTCGGGGATTGGCTGGTCTCTTTCTTTGAGTTGCCTGCAGCTCTGCTCCATGTGATCGCCTTCGCCCTCATCCTTTTGGTCGTTATGTTGTTGGTTCACTTGGTCGGCAAAGTGATTGAGAAACTCATGAAGGTGGTCATGCTAGGATGGCTGAACAAGCTCCTCGGTGCCTTTTTCGCGCTCCTGAAAGCCGTTCTGATCATCGGCCTCATAATCCTCCTTTTCGACGCCATCAACACCAATATTCCTTTAGTGCGTGAGGATACAATAAAGAGTTCCATACTATACAGTCCGATAAAGGACATCGCAAATATTATATTCCCTTATCTCAAGGAATTGATATTCAAGAAGTAAATAAAAGAATAATGAATAGACTGATCCTGATCGAGACTTCAACTTCCCTATGCTCCACGGCAATTGCCGAGGATGGGAAGATAATCTGCGAGAAGATTAGCGACGAGCCGAGGGCACATGCCTCTCTCACAGCCGTGTTCGTGAACGATATGCTTAAGGAGAAAGAACTGAGAGTGAGCGATTGCGACGCAGTGGCTGTCAGCGAGGGCCCAGGATCCTACACAGGGTTGAGGGTGGGAGTCTCCACCGCCAAGGGTCTTTGCTTTGGGGCCGGAATACCCCTGATTGCCGTAGGCACCTTGGACACCTTGGTATGGCAAGCTATGGACGAGGGACTGGTTCCTGAGGGTTGCAAGTATATCGTGCCTATGATAGACGCCCGAAGGATGGAGGTCTACACCGGAGTATTCACGCCCGATGGCAAGCAGGTCTCCCCTACTACCGCCGCTATCGTGACCGGGGATTCTTTCCATGACCAGCTGGCCGAAGGTCCGGTTCTCTTCGTGGGAGACGGAGCGGAGAAGTGCGAGGGAACAATCAACCATCCCAACGCCTCTTTCGCGAGGCTAGTCCCGAAAGCCTCGGGTATGGTGAGACCGGCCACAGAGGCCTTGAAGGGTTGTGATTTCAAGGACGTGGCCTATTTCGAGCCTTTCTACCTGAAGGAGTTCGTCACAACAGTGAGCAAGAAGAAACTGTTTTAAACATTATACCATGAAGATAGGAGTTGCCGGAGACCATGCCGGCTATGAGTACAAGAACAGGCTCGCCGAGCTGTTGACAAAGAAAGGTCACGATGTCGCCGACTACGGTACTTACTCTGAGGTCAGCTGTGACTATCCTGACTATGCACATGCCCTGGCGGAGGCTGTCCAGAAGAAAGAGGTTGACCTGGGGATAGCCCTTTGCGGTACGGGCAACGGGATGGCCATCACCCTCAACAAGCACAAGGGAGTCCGGGCCGGATTGGCCTGGAACAGCGAGGTCGGGCGGCTTGTGAAAGCCCACAACGACGCCAATGTGCTGGTCTTGCCCGCACGGTTCATCTCTTACCAAATGGCGACCCGCATCGTCAACACATGGCTCTCGACCCCAGTTGAGGAGGGGCGTCATCAGCGCAGGAGAGATAAAATCGACATTTAGTGGTTTTGGACACAAGCGCTTTTATCGCTGATGCCAGGATGGCAGGAATAGCCTTGTCGGGAAGCATTGATGACTACCCCGACGGGATAATCATTCCGGTCGACAAACCTTACAGATGGACTTCCGCCGATGTGGTCCGGAAGATCAAGTGGGCGGCTTGCAAGCATTTCGGCAAGAAGAACCTCAAAGTCGGACATGCCGGCACATTGGACCCGCTTGCGACAGGGGTCTTGCTCGTATGTGTCGGGAAAGCCTGCCGCCTGGCGGAGAATCTCCAGAAAGAAGAGAAGGAATATGTGGCCGGAATCTCATTCGGGGCCACAACTCCCTCATACGATTTGGAGAAGGCTGTAGACAAACTGTATCCTGTGGACAATGTCTCGGAGAAGACAGTGCGTGAATCGCTTCCCCGGTTCATCGGGGAGCAGGAGCAAGTGGCTCCTTTGTTCTCGGCAAAATCCGTGGATGGGGTGAGGGCATATGAGCTTGCACGGAAACAGTTTAAGGATAAGGGATTAGCCAAGACTGATGTCATCGAGGGTTTCGACCATTCGGTCGCAGAGACTCTTCATGTCCAGAAGATAAACATTTACGACCTGGAACTTCTGGCTTTTGAGCCGGGAGGATTTTCGAGGGCCGGGGCACTGCTGAACCTGGGCCGCGTCCATCCTCGCTACGCTGCGGCTGAGTACGGCCCAGATTCAGCGGTGCCCCAGCCAAGCGACGATACCGACCAATGCGGCCCAGGTTCAGCAGTGCCCCAGCCAAGCGATGGAACTGTCGCCAAAGGCCCTGACGGGAGAATTAACGTAGCTGACACTTCGGGGCTGGACTTGCCCCTTGCGACTATCAGGATCGCCTGCTCCAAAGGCACTTATATCCGAGCCTTCGCCAGAGACTTGGGCGAGGCTCTCTGCACCGGAGCCCACCTG
Organism: Bacteroidales bacterium; assembly: GCA_017557535.1. Lineage (GTDB taxonomy): Bacteria > Bacteroidota > Bacteroidia > Bacteroidales > UBA932 > Cryptobacteroides. Next base: position 95,153 of record JAFYYM010000138.1, read on the forward strand.
AATTCACTCCGGAGGACAAAAACAGGCGGCTTCGATGCCGAAACCGCCTTGTCTGTATCGCAAGCTGTCAGCCTATTCCCTACAAGAAATCAAGAGAAACCCGACGGTCGAGATAATTGACCCGGTCTCTTGAAACCTGGAGAACACCTTTCACTTTCTCAAAATGAGTTATGGCATCCTCGAGATTCTGGGGATCCGGAATCCTTATCGCTATGGCATTCCCGATCTTGTAGTCGTAAATGATTGACGCTCCGTATTTTCTTATAGCCTTCTTGAGAGGCTCCTTCCCTATCTCGATGTCATAGCTGATCACGAGGACATCCCTGGAATACTCCAATCCAGAATCCCTGGGTCTTATCGGAGCGGCTCCCGGGGCAGGAATATCCGGAGAATCAAAGGAGTCCACCCTGGCCAGCTGCTTCTCTGTCCGGCTCATGGTGCTGCAGCCCGCCAGAATAGCTATCACCACTGGCAGGCATACGAGGAAACCGATGGGTCTATTAGTCATCATCTTACTTTAGAACCGTATTATTTCCCTGCAAGTTTGAAGCCAGAAGATGCCCATTCGGTCATAATTCCTTCATCATCGTAGATAAGATATCCCTCCACATCGTCCTTTGAGTCTATGAATTCCTTCGCGGCATCCAACCCTATGACCATGCAATATGTGGCGTAGGCGTCGGCTGTGGTCGCGTCGGGAGCCACAATAGTAGCGCTCAAGAGGTTATGGTTGACAGGATACCCCGTACGAGGGTCTATTGTATGTGAATACTTACGACCGTCTTTCTCATAGTACTTGCGGTAGTTACCGGAGGTGACCACACCACAGCCACTCCCGTCTCCTCGCCATATTCCGTCCAAGTCGGCGCCGGGGGTCATATTCCCGTCAAATGGCCTATCGATACCAATCGACCAAGGCAAGCCCTTCTGGTTCAAACCTTCGCAATATATTTCCCCGATATCCACCAACATGTCTTTAACTCCGATGGAATGGAGGTACTCCGCTATCTTGTCGGATGTGTATCCCTGGGCGATAGCGTTGAAATTCAACTTGGGGCGTATTCCGGGTCGAAGAGGTTCCATGTCCTCCCCTATCGTGTCCATACCGCAGACGGCCAAAACACTGTCAACTGTTTCCGCGGAAGGGAGCTTGTCGGAAGTGAAACCGAAGCCCCATATGTCGAAAAGAGGTGCCGCGGCCACATCCAAGGCTCCTCCTGTCTCGTCATAGAACTTCCTGGATAAAGCGAATATCTCCTTGAACAAGGCATTTGGCCTCACTGCGGCGCCAGCGTTTAAACGGCTCAACTGCGAGCCTTTGTTGTACCCGGAAAGGGTTGTGTCAATCAAAGTAAGGATGGAGTCCACACAAGCCTGGATCTCCATTTGAGACGTTCTCACACCCTTGAGGTTGAATTTCACCGAATATGTCCCTCCCTGGGCGTAACCCGTGAGTTGGCAATATCCCTTATCCGGAGCGCATGACAGGCAGCAAAGCGAGAGCGTGATCAGCGCCGGAATGACGGAAAAAGTATTCAAAAACCGGTTCATTATTGCAATTATAAGCATTTACAGGAGAATTATCGGTGTACTTGGACTGGTTTTTGCTGAAAGACTACTGTTTTCGCGAATTTTATACGATATTTGCATGTTCAAGTCAAGACTCATATGAGATTTAAAAGCATATTACTCCTTTTGTCCGCGGCTTCAATCGCCATCCTTCCTTCTTGTCACAAAAAGGATGATGACACCGAGACTGACCCGTACCTCGACGGAACTGTCTCGTTCTCCTTCCCCTCTTTCGTAAAGGTCGGGGAACAATTGACAGTCACGCCCAAAGGAGCCGTCAATCCAACCGGCGATGTCGGTTACTACTGGTACTCCACTTGGAACTCATCCAGAGACACTGTGAAAACTGAGAGTGGACCCGGGGATGGTTCTTGGACTATGACCGTTCCCCTTGAGACAGGTGTTTACACTCTCACTGTGGGGGCCTTCGCCGCAAATTACTCAAGTATTTCCTCATATAAGAAATTCACTGTTGTGGATCCCTCCATTGAAGGTTCCTTGAAAGGCGCCGGTTACCAGACCGATTCAAGCCTGTTGGATCAAAGGGATAATGGGGTATATTACTTGACTACCGCCGGAGATAAGGTCTGGATGCAGAACAACCTTTATTATTCCGGTTCCGGAGTCTCTTATGAGAATAGCGTGGCGATGGACCCCATAGTCGGAAGGTTCTATACCTGGAACGAGGCTGTCTCGGCTTGTCCTGAGGGCTGGCGTCTCCCGACCGATAAGGAATTTGCGGCCATGACCGGAGCTTCTGGAGAAACACTCTCTGACGTTGCCGGATCATTGATGGCGGACGCCACTTTCAATGGCCAGAAGCTTTGGACTTTCTGGCCCGAAGTGAAGATCACCAATTCCGCGAAATTCTCCGCCATCCCGATAGGATATGCCATCGACCAGGAGGGATACATGAAGTTCATGGGGTCAAGCCAGTACGCGACATTCTGGACCTCGGACAACTCCGAAGACATAGCCCTATACCGCTACCTCTACGTCGCCAATAATGACATCTATCTCGGTTACGGAGACAAAGAGTCTTTCCGAGCCTCGGTACGTTGTGTGAAAGATGCGAAAAACGGGGAGTAGGACTATCTCAAGTCGGTAACGACATAAGAATCATCAAGGGTCTTTTCGTCAAAACGGAAAGACTCTTTCGTTTCCAGCCTGTCTGAGAACGTGAAGTCATTGATAATGAACTCGGAGACAGAGTCATCATTCAGCTTCACCTCCGCTCCAACGAGAACCGTGGTCCCGCTCTTGAAGAAAAGTTTGAGCTCTTTAATATCCATTGAGTACTTCCCTTTGTTCACCGGAGAAAGGGTCGAGACATCAACGGTTTTCCCCTGGAACTTACCAGCCTCGAAAGACACTTCCTCAAAAGCGGAGTCGACAGACGTGATCATGAGAGCCGGATTAGTTGCGTAGATGTCAGCGGATTCCTCAACTGTCTCCACCAAGGCCTCCTCGGCCACTCTGTCAACAGTCCATCTGAGACTACCGTCACACCAGACCTCCAATCCGTTGCCGTTCAGGACAAAAGCGTTATCCTGCACACGGACATCACCAGCGCCGGTCATCTTGGCGCTTGATCTCGATGTCCGCATCGTGAAGGAATATTCAAACGAGACAAGTGAGGATGACACCTTGTCGATGAAAGACGCCAGAGTCTTGCTTTTCGCTCCTGAAGGAGAGACGAAAGCAAAGATTAGGGCAAACGCTATGATGATATTCTTTCTCATGATAACCATGGGAATTGCAGAAGTTGTGCCAGAAAAAGATTATTGGTTCCTGAAGGACTCCAGGACCTTCTCAAGCTCATCCAGACTGCCGATCAGAACCTCACGAGGTTTGGATCCGGACTGAGGGCCGACGACTCCGGCGGCCTCGAGCTGGTCCATGACCCTGCCAGCCTTGGCATATCCCATGCCTAGACGTCTCTGCAGGTCTGATGTGGATCCCCTCTGGTTGATCACAATCATCTTCGCCGCCTCCTCGAAGCGCTCGTCCAGATTCTTCATGTCCACCAGGCCTCCAGAGCCATCCTCTGTGGAATCCTCGACATCAGGGAGATAATACGGGGTGTTGAAGCTCTTCTTATAACCTTGCTGCTCACCGATGAACTCGGTCAGTTTGTTTATCTCATCGCTGTCAATAAGGGCACACTGGACTCTCTCCATCTCGACCCCGGCATAGTAGAGCATATCTCCCCTTCCGATAAGCTTCTCGGCGCCCGGAGAATCCAAGATGGTTGAAGAGTCAATCCTGGAGATAACCCTGAAGGCGATACGGGTGGGGAAATTGGCCTTGATGAGACCGGTGATCACATCTACAGAAGGCCTCTGGGTAGCCAAGACAATATGGATACCCGCCGCGCGGCCTTTCTGAGCCAGACGGATAATCGACGTGGATATGCTGCGGGCCTGGGCCTTGGCGTCCCCGCCTCCTCCGACGGACATTGTCAAGTCGGCGTACTCATCGACAATCGTGACAATATAGGGCAGGAACCTGTGACCGTCCGTAGGGAGAAGATGACGTTCCTTGAATTTCTCGTTATATTGCTTGATGTTAGGCACATAAGCCTTACTAAGCAATTCATAGCGCTGCTCCATCTCGGCCACAAGAGCCTTCAGCACCTTCTCTGCCTTGTCCGGCTTCTTGACTATGGCATTCTCCAGCTCTTCCTTATCGTCGTTGGCAGGAAGGACGGCGAGGTAATGGTGCAGAAGACGTCCATAGTGGGAGAACTCGACCATCTTCGGGTCAATGAAGACAAACTTCAGCTCAGAAGGATGTTTGGAGTAGAGCAAGGATGCGACCATCGCATTCAGGCCAACAGACTTTCCCTGCTTTGTGGCACCAGCAACCAGCAGGTGCGGAGCATCGGCCAAGTCAAAGACCTTGACTTTCTGATGTATGGTATATCCTATCGCTATCGGGAGCTCCGCCTTGCTGTTCCTGAACAAGTCGTCGTTAAGGACTGCCCGCATAGGCACGATCGACGGCTTGTCATTGGCGACCTCTATACCCACGGAGTCGGTCAGTGTCACGACACGGACTCCCCTGGCGTGGAGATACATGCCGATATCCTCCTGAAGCTTCTTGATCTCAGCGATCTTTACCCCGGGAGCCGGATAGACCTTGTAGAGAGTCACAGTCGGCCCCACAATAGCCTTGACATCATTGATCTGGATCCTGTAATTCTCCAGAGTCGCCCTGATCTTATTGTTGTTTCTTGTGAGTTCTTCCTCGGAGACCTCGTGACGTCCGGTCGCATATTCCTCAAGAAGCTCAAGAGAGGGGAACTCGTACCTAGGCAGCTCATCACGTACATTGATCGGTTCGAGCTCCTTGGTGATCTCTGTAGAGAGTTCCTCGCCCTTGATAATCTCAAGTGTATTGTCTTGTTTGACTGGATCCTTCGAATCTTTGCTCTCCGTCCCGGGGGCAGACGGCAGCTCAGATGCCTCGCTTCGCTCGGCCCCACCGCTCGCGTCGCCTCGCGACGCTCCGGTCCCCCCTCTTACCGTGCCGAGGGTGGCAGGATCTGAGCCTGCCGTCTTCCCCGGGACGGGATTAACGATCGGGGCGGGCCGGACAGCCGCCGGGCTTAGGCCGTACTCAGCCGCAGCGGAGCGAGAATGGACGCGGCCGGGCTCGGACGGCTGCCCGGACACATCAGTAGCCAGAGAGGGATCTGTGACAGGCTCAGATGCTCCCAGGGAGTCCAGCCATAGGCGGAACTTGTCGCTGGCGAAGAATAGCCACAAAGCTAAGAGCAGCAGAAGGAGCACGACCGTTATGACCGGACCGAAAAGATTACGGGACCAACTGACGACAGACTCGCCACACTCGCCTCCAAGCCCACCGCCGAAGACATTTCCCCATCCCGCGAGATCAGAAATGAATGAGAGGAGGAAGGAGGCCACAAGCGCCCCGGAGATAGTGAGCAATATGGTCCTGGTCATCGAGTAATGCCACCTGCCGAGAAGCAGGCGGACAGAGACGGCGAACATGATTAGAATCAACGCAAGACTCCCGAGCCCGAACCACTCACGCACGAGCAAGTTGGCCCATTTGTAGCCAAGTTTACCAGCGATATTGCTGATCTCCACTGATTTATCTGACACAGGGGCGGCAAGGGCGCTCTGATCCACCTTCCATGTAAACACATAAGAGATGGTTGCCAGGAGGGTGAAAACAGTGAGAATGGCGACAAGCAGACCGGCTCCTTTAACCAGTCTCTCCTTGTCGTCATCATCCATCGTCTTCCAGAGCCTGCGCATCGTTACTTCCTGTTTTTGCGGTTATTCTTCTTACCGCCCTTGCGGTTTTGCCCGTTCATTCCAAGATTGAGCCCCGGACGCGAGAAATTGGAGTCTTGTGATAATTTCGTGAGTTCCAATCCCTCCGGGACTTTGATCCTGTAGTCGGAAAGCTTCTCGATATCGGCGAAAATCGTCTCGTCAGCGACACTGTCCTTGTTCCAGATCAGATACTGCTGTCTCATATAGATGGCCAGAGCGCGGATCATCGCAGTCTTGACATCACCTTCAGGCTCACCCGCGATAAGATCTATAATGCTCTCGATATTACGTCCGTAATGATTAGCCCTGACCGGGGACTTATCCAATGGAATGACCAATGGCCTGGCGGCTTTAGCCTCAGGGAGAGGTGCGGGATAAGGAGAATCGATGTCGAGGTCATAACCAGCGATCATGTAGAGGTGATCCCAGAGTTTCTGCTCATAATTCTCTTGCTGATGAACCTGAGGATTAAGTGTTTCCATCACTTTCACCACGGCCCTGGCCTGTTCGCTTCGTTTGGCCTTGTCAGGGATAGTCCTGAGCTGCTCGACCATGATCAGGATATTGCGGCCGTACTCGGGCATCTGCAGTTTCTCCCGCTCTGTATTATAGAATAATTTTATTGAATCGCCGTTCGCTTCCATCGAATACAAGTTAAGAGTCAATCACGCGAATATACGAAAAACAAAACAAACACTCTAACGACGAGGAAATACCAAACTGACGATAAAACCCACGACAAAGCAAGTCACGAAGCCAACCGACGAATAAAGCAGCAGGTGGACAGCCTGTGTGCGGGTGACAATCAATTGGACGAGGATTCCTGTCAGCAATCCCGCTATAGCTCCAGTGGAATTTGCCTTCGGGCATAAGAACCCCAGCAAAAACAGTCCTCCAAGGCCTCCAAGCAGTATTCCAAGTATTTTGGAGAACTCATCCCACAGGGATTTGACATCCCACGTCGCCATCACCAGGGCGAACACGATTCCCACTATTCCTATGATCAATGTGGCGGTTTTCGCAGTCTTCAATGAGGCTGCCGGTCTGCTGATCTTGGAGTGGATATCGGTGATGTATGCGGTTGCCGCAGAGTTCATCGAGGCGCTGATCGTGGACATCGCTGCCGCGAAAATACCAGCGATAACGAGTCCGAGGGCACCTGTGGGGATATGTAGTGACACATACCACGGCAATATGGCGTCCGGGTCTGTGACCCCGAGACTCAGTTCCGATGGACGAGCCTTGAAGAACACATAAATCGCGGTACCCACGAAGAAAAAGAGAAGAGTCGCGGGAACACTCAGGAAAGCGTTGGTGTACACGCTCTTGCGAGCTTGTTTCTCAGTGCTGGTGGTGAGATATCTCTGGACGACCGTCTGGTCTGTGCCATATGTGGTGATATTAGTGAAAACAGTGGCTATCAACACCGTCCAGACCGTGGTCTGACGCAAGTCGAACTTGAGTGAACCCAATGAGAACTTGCCGTCCGCAGCGGCAGTCGAAACCAACGCCGGGAATGATCCGGGAGTGGCGTGTGCTATGCTGAATACAACCGCCAAAGCGGCACCCAGAAGGACTACCACTTGAAGAGCGTCCGTCCATGCCACCGCCTCAATGCCTCCCATATAGGTGTAAATCAACGCCAGGATGCCCATAACCGCGATGCACAAGAATATGTCCATACCCGTCACGACGTTCAAGGCAATGGACGGCAATAGGAGGACAACTCCCATACGGCCTACCTGATAGAGAATGAATGATAGACTGCAGAGCACCCTGACAAATGGACTGAAACGCCTTTCCAGATACTCATAGGCCGTCGTCACGCCGAGACTTCTGAACTTAGGGATGAATAAAAGGGTGATGATCGGGACAACCAGCACAATCCCGAAGTTGAAAAGGAGATAGCTCCAGTCGGTGGCGTAAGTCTTCGCCGGAATCGACATGAATGTTATGGCGGAGAGAGTGGTTCCGAATATACTCAATCCCACAATAGGCCATGGAATCCTGCCTCCTCCCTTGAAATAATCGTCGGTGTTTTTCTGCCTTTTCGAGAAATAAACTCCCATCCATGCCAGCAGGCCGAAATAAAGGATTATCACCATGATGTCGACCCAACCCATGTGACGGGTACGGCCTTCCACGCTCCCGGTTAATATCACCGGAGTGCGCACTCCTGGAGCGACCTCACCGCTACAGATCACGAAACTGTTTCCCGAGCGTATTGTGTTTGTGGTCACGGGGATGACATGATCCTCCACAGGAACCGTCATCATTGAGGATGTGACCGTATGGTAAATCCTGAGAACATTGTCCGGCACAGAGGGGTCCTCGCTCCTTCCTCCAGCCAAGACAATATGGTTCGTGCCGAAAGGAACAGCGCTCCCGGCCATCACAGGAAACTCCCCTTTCACCGGATTCCATTCACCCAGACGGGGATTCCACGCCCAGCCATCACGAAGGACTTCCCATGGGGAGTCCCCTTCATAATTCCTTCCGCTGAAAAGATAGAAGCAATTGTCCAACCCGTCACTTTGGACCGTCCCCACGGCGAAAGCCCTCGGATGGGCATCAGGCCAAGGAAGCTGTTTGCAGGCCCGCGATTTCAAGTCTAGTGAGAGGAATACATCCAACGCCTTCTGGTCTCCACCCATGGTCGAGATTCCTCCAGCGAGATAGACTTTGGACCCGATAAGCCCACCTGCCATATTCGAGAGAGGCATTGGCAGTGAACCCCAATCCTCAACAGTTGGTTTCCCCTCAGAGTCAAGGCGGAGTGTCCTGATCTCGGAGAGACACTCATCTGCACGGCATCCGCCTATGAGCAAGAGGCCCCCGTCGTAAGGCACCGTCACTCCATAAGCGGACTCTTTTCCTAGGACTCCGGGCCAGCAATGCCAGCCTGAGTCCCGGTCATAAGTGTAAACATCAGAATACCAGACCTTAGGCCCTCCTTCAGAAGGTAATCCGTTGGGGAAATTGGCGCCTCCGGCGACCACCAGACAATCCCCGATCATCCCTGAATATACTCCCGCCAGACCAAGATTCCCCGCCGTGTCAGACGGTGATGGAGGGAGAGTCGTGGCGGTCCAGACAATATCTTCCGTGAGAGTCAGATTACCTTTCTGGACACCTGATCCTGTCGAGCAGGAAACCAGGATGCCCAGGACCGCCAGAAGGGCCCAGAAATGTCTCATATTCTAGAACCTGTTTTTGAACTCCTCGAACTTGGTTGCGGGAAGTTCCTGAAGGAAAGCCTGATAGCGCTCACCTTCGAGGGTGTTGAGAGGTCTTCGGCATGGTCCAAGATCCAAACCGGCGGCCCGCATGAAAGCCTTTCCGGTCCCGCTGCCGTATTTATCAAGCAGCGTTATCAGACGCACCGACTCGAATTGGAGAGCCGCGGCCTTCTTGATATCCCCAGCCTGGAAGGCCTTGGTGATGGCTGTATACAAAGGAGCCATATAGCCATAAGTGCTGCCGATGAAAGTGTCGGCGCCTATCGACAACGCCTCCAGAAGCATCTCATCCCTACCCCACATGATGCTATACTTGCGGTTCTTGAACTCAAGACATAGCTGGTAGTCCATCATGTTCTCGTCGGTGTACTTGATGCCAGCGAAGTTCGGGACAAGGGAATCGACCTCCTCGAGGAGGCGGATCATCGGGAAAGCCACCTTAGTCAAGATTGGGATGTGATAGAAGAAGAACGGCATATCAGGGACGGATGAAGCCACTTGGGCGATAGTCAACGCCAAATCTTTCACCGTAGCCGGCCTCTGGTAATATGGAGCCGTCATGGCGACGGCGTCCAACCCGACACTTTGGGCGTGACGGGCCAACTCAACGCAATCACCGACACTGGTCCCTCCCAGGAAACCGATCACAGCGAAATCTCCGTCACGCTGCTTGGACCATTCCTCGAACAAGGACTTTTTCTCCGGCATGGTCAACGAAGAACCTTCGCCTGTGGTTCCACAGGCGAAGACTCCGCTGACTCCATTGCTCTTGTAAAAACGCGCCTGATCGGCGACTTTCCCCAAATCCACATTCCCGAGCTCATCAAAAGCCGTGAAAGGAGCGCAAACAAGACCTTTAATCATACTCATTTGAAATAACGCTTGAGAAGCCCATAGAAACCAGCCCCGTGACGAGCCTCATCCTTGGCCATCTCATGAACCGTGTCATGGATGGCGTCATATCCGAGCTGTTTCGCCCTGGTGGCTATAGTGAGTTTGCCCTCACAAGCTCCGGCCTCGGCCATGTAGCGTTTCTCAAGATTGGTCTTGGTGTCCCACACGACCTCGCCGAGTAGCTCCGCGAACTTTGAAGCGTGATCGGCCTCCTCGAAAGCGTAACGCTTGAAAGCTTCAGCGATCTCAGGATAGCCTTCCCTCTCAGCCTGGCGGCTCATCGCCAGATACATGCCGACCTCGGAGCACTCTCCCGTGAAATGCTCCCTGAGTCCCTGGATAATCTCCTGGTCCTCTACTTTGCCGTCTCCAATATGATGCTCACATGCCCACTGAGGCTTGCCGCCATCATCCTTTATCTCAACGAATTTGCTAGCGGGAGCCTTGCACTGGGGGCAGCGCTCCGGCGGAGTGTCGCCCTCATGGACGTATCCGCATACTAAACATCTGAATTTCTTTTTCATGACAATAATTAAAGAGTGTTTCACAAATATAATAACTATTTTCCATTATATCTGTACCCTGATTTGGCACAAACATAGTTTATCTTTGCGAAACCGAGGATTGTGATTATCTTTATGAAGAAGTAGTGATATGACACCTTTTCTGAAACAAGTGGCTGACCATTATATGGCCTCCGGGGACATCTCCTCCAGATGTCTCATATTCCCCAACCGTAGAAGCCAGGTGTTTTTCAAGAAATACCTTGGCGAGGCTGTGGCTGCCGCAGGTTCGCCCATAATCGCTCCTGAGTTACTGACCATCAACGACTTCTTTTATAAGATCTCAGGATCTCAAGCCAGCGATAGGATCAGCCTCCTGCTGGATCTGTATGACTGCTACAAAGCTTTGAATCCCGCCGCCGAACTCCTGGACGAGTTCATTTTCTGGGGCGACGTGATTCTGGGAGACTTCGATGATGTTGACAAGTATCTTGTCGATCCCAAACGGCTCTTTACCAATGTCAAGGAGTTCCGGGAGATCCAGGACTCATTCTCATACCTCTCCGAGACCCAGAAAGCCGCCATGGAGCGCTTTGTACGCCATTTCAGGACTCCTGCCGGAGATTCGGGTAACGGAAGCGGGAATATGAAGGAGCGGTTCCTGCAAGTCTGGAATATCCTTCTCCCTCTCTATGAGAACTTCAGGGCGGTCCTTTCCTCCAAGGGAATGTCTTATGAGGGAATGACTTACAGGAATCTGGTAGACAGACTCGAGACTGAGCCGGTCACCGATGTGCTCAGTAAGTCTTTCCCCAACGTTAAGGAATTCGTGTTTGTCGGATTGAACGCCCTGAATGAGTGCGAACGTACCGTGGCACGCAAGATGAAAAATGCCGGGATAGGTTCTTTCGTCTGGGATTTCCAAGGCGGGCTCCTCAAGGATCCCAGAAACAACGCCTCGCTTTTCATGTCCCGGAATATCAGTGATTTCGGCCAAGCTTTCCAGCTTGATGACCAAGGCGTCAGCACTCCTGAGATCGAGGTCATAAGCGTACCTTCCTCGACAGGGCAGGCAAAGCTTCTCCCTTCCATATTAAGAGACGACACCTACGCCGTGATACTCCCGGACGAGAACCTCCTTATTCCGGTCCTGAACTCTATACCTCCAGAAATCAAAGACATCAACGTGACCATGGGGTATCCTATGAAAGGAAGCGCGTTCTTCGATTTCATGGGCCTGGTCGCGGCCATGCAGAACCGTCTGCGGCCAAAAGACGGGAAATGGTACTTCTATCATAGCCACGTCTGGGCGATTTTCTCCTCCGGCCTGTTCAAGCGGATCACGGCAGAAGACCAACAGACAAAGGAGATAGTGGAGACGGTGAAAAAAGAAGCCAAATACTATATCCCGGAGGAAGACCTGACAGGCACCAGCTTTCTGGATTTGATATTCAAACCGATAGTCAAGGATAATACTCACGTCTCCAAGGCCCAGACTAGGAGCTATGCCGGATATCTCAAGGATATGATCAAGGGGCTCGCTTCATTGATGTCAGCTGATCCAGACATGGCTTTTGAGCTGGAGTTCGCCAAGAAAGCGTACAACTCTATCAACCAATTGGTAGACAAGGATCTGGAAGTGTTGCCGGCCACCTTCTCCAGGCTTTTGGACCAACTGCTGTCCCCAATGTCAGTCCCGTTCAACGGAGAGCCGCTCAAAGGTCTACAGATCATGGGGCCTCTCGAGACCAGGGCCCTTGATTTCAAGCATCTGGTCATACTCTCTTGCAACGAGGGAGTGTTCCCAAGAAGGGGCGCCAGCGCTTCTTTCATCCCCCCTGAGCTCCGGAAAGGGTTCGGTTTGCCCACGTATGAGCGTCAGGACGCCATCTGGTCATATTATTTCTACCGTATGATCCAAAGGGCGGAGACCGTCACACTCCTGTATGACTCCAGGACCGAGGGGTTGAAGAATGGTGAGGAGAGCAGATTCATCAAACAGCTCGAGTATCACTACAACCTGCCGATCAAGAGAAGCCTCGCGAGAGCGGGCGCGAAGACCCACAGCGATGCCGGGGCTATCCCTAAAACTAATGAGCACGTCCGTATCGTGAAGGACACTGTCCTTTCCGCATCCTCCCTCAAGAACTATCTCGACTGCCCCGCGAAATTCTATTTCTCCAAGGTGGAAGGGCTCAAGGAGGAGAATGAGGTTGCCGAGGACCTGGACGCAGGGATGCTCGGAGACATCTACCACTCCACCATGCAGGCTCTCTACATGGGAGAAGGGGCGATGGATCCGTCCCATGACATGAGTGACCGGGAAAGTAACGCGGCTTTCCCGCGTGCGCTGAAGGTGATCACAAAGGATTATATTTCCTCATGGCTCAAGCGGAAGGATGACATAAAAAGGAGGGTCAGAAGCCTGATTATAACGCAGTTGCGTTCCCTTGAGGTCTCCGGAAGGAACTTGGTGTTGGAGAGTATCATCCTCCAATATGTCCTCAAGACCCTGGAGAGGGACAAAGAGATGATGGAAAGACTAGGAGTGGACTCATTCAGGATCATAGGCTTGGAGAGGCAGTATTTCGGCGAGATTGACGGATTCAAGTTTGTGGGTTATGTGGATAGGATGGATAGTTTCCTTCCCGGGGAAGTGAGGATTGTGGATTACAAGACCGGAAAAGTCGAGGATAAGGATGTGGACATCAACGACGACAATGCCGTCAGGACGGCAGAGGAACTGTTCGGGGAAAATAATGAAAAACGGCCGAGGATCGCTTTCCAGATATTCCTGTACGATATTCTCACCAGGAATGACCCTGATGTCAAAGGGAGCGTCGTAGTGAACTCAATCTACCAACCGGCGGTGTTGTTCAAAGAAGGGGTCAGGAACGTGCCCATGTGCGACAAATTCAATGAGGAGGTCTTGGAAAGACTCCACAAGGTTTTGGGAGAGCTTACAGACACCTCAGTCCCTTGGCGTAGGACCGACGAGGAAAAAACTTGTTCCTGGTGTGATTTCAAAATGATTTGCGGGAGGTGAGACCATGATAAAGATATTGAGAGCCTCAGCCGGATCCGGCAAAACATATAGCCTGGCAAAGACATACATCAGGCTTCTGCTATCCGACAGCGACCCGGTCGCCTACAGGCGCATCTTGGCCGTAACCTTCACTAACAAGGCCACGGATGAGATGAAAAGCCGGATACTCAAGGAGCTGCACCTCCTGGCGACAGATCCGGAAAAGTCTACATACAAAAGTGATTTCGTGCCCTCACTCTTCCCCGCCGCTGAGGAACTAAAGAGGAAAGCCGGCGATCTGCTCCTCCGTATCCTCCACGACTACAGCGCCTTCTCAGTGAGCACGATTGACCGCTTTTTCCAGCAGACCCTAAAAGCTTTTTCCAGAGAGATAGGCCAGTTCGCGTCTTACCAGGTCGAACTGGATCAGAAATCCCTCGTGGCCGAGACTGTCGACAGGATACTCGATTCCTTGACCGAGGATGACAAAGGCATGCTCAACTGGTTAAGCGACAGCATGATGGAGCAGCTCGAGAAAGGCGAGAGGCCAAAACTCGAGAAGAGTCTCAATGATGTGGCTAACCGATTGAAGTCAGACGAGCACAGGGCTGTAATCGAGGAAAACGGTATAGATGAGGATCAGACCTATTCTAAAGAAAGCCTGACTTCCATGCGGATCTTGATGAGAAGCGTGATCTCCGTTTATGAGAAGGACATGAGGGACGCTGCGGCTGAAGTGGAGAAAGCATTCTCTGACAATGGGTTATCCCCAAATGACACTTCTCGCGGATTCATAGGCAAAAACCTCTCGAGAATCACCGGGGTGAAACCCGGAGACGAGATACTGGATTTCACCGACACGTTTAAAAGAGACGCCGCTGATTTCAGCAAATGGTTCAACAGGAACGACCAACCAAAATATGCGGGTCTGGAGAGCGCTTTGGCCCCTCCTGTCGCGAGGTTGTTGTCCGTCTACAACACAGGATCAAAAGCTTACCGTACCGCCCGTATCCTCATAAAGCAGATAGGTGGTCTCGGGATCGCCTCGGAGCTACGGACGGAGTTCCAGACCCTTCTGAAAGAGAAGAACGTGATGAGTATCGATGACTCGAATGTCATCCTCAAGAATATAATCGATGGCGCTGACGCACCTTTCATATACGAGAAGCTCGGGACCCGTTTCGAGCATTTCCTTCTCGATGAGTTCCAAGACACATCCCGGGTTCAATGGGACAACTTCAGGCCATTGATAGCCAACAGCGACTCACAAGGATTTGAGAATCTCCTCGTGGGAGACGTGAAGCAGAGTATCTACCGGTGGAGAGGATCAGACTGGAAACTGATGGCCAAGGATGTGGCCGAACAATTCCCGAGAGCCGGACAAGAAAGTCTTAAAGGCAACTGGAGGAGCCTCAGAGGGCTTGTGGAATTCAACAACGACTTCTTCGCCTATGCCGCCGGACGCTTGGACAACAAACACGGATCACAGGAAGCCGGGCTGTCCGTCTCCTCCATATACGGCCAGCGGGAAGACAACAGGTTCGAGCGCCAAGAGGCAAAGACCAAAGACACCGCGGAAGGCCTTGTGGAGGCGATATTCTGTGATGACGGGGATCAGGACCAGTATATTCTCAAGACAATAAAGGACGTTATGAAAGCCGGTGCGCTTCCTGGAGACATAACCATTCTTGTGAGAAACAATACGGAGGGGTCCCATGTGGCGTCTATGCTTATGGACGAAGGCTATAATGTCATCTCCGATGACTCTCTCCGCCTTAAATCATCTCCCGCTGTCAGGAAACTCGTGTCGCTGCTCGCATCTGTCAGGAACCCGGAGGACACCATAGGGTCATTCCTCGCACGCGAGGCAGGCTTTGATGCCGGGGAACTTTCCTACCACTCACTTCCCGATCTCTGCGAGAGATTGGTGAGGATCCTAAAGGCGGGGGAAGACCGGGAATCGTTCGATAGCGAGACCCTTTATATCCAGTCTTTCATGGACTATGTCCAAGACCATGTGGCGACAAACGGCAATTCTCTCGATTCATTCCTGAAGTCTTGGGAAGAAGGTGAGGATCCAAAAGTCAGTTCCCCTTCAGACACCGGGGCGGTGCGTGTCATGACCATCCATAAATCCAAGGGGCTGGAGTTCCCTTATGTGATCCTGCCTTATTCCGATAAAGTCGGCTTGTACAGGCCAGGCTCCTCTTGGACGGTTCCGGAAGTCAAAGGCACCGCCCTGGAAAAAATGGGCAAAGCCGCGTTTGACGTGACGCTGTCTTCCAAGAGCGAGGGGACTTTGTTCGAGGAGGATTACCAGAAAGACCGTCTGCTCCAGTACATAGACAACATAAACTTGTATTATGTCGCCCTCACCAGGGCCTCAAAAGGAATGACAATCATCTCTGACATAGGTTGTTCCGCTGAGAGAAGCATGGCTGGGATCCTGTTGGAATACCTTAAGGGCCAAGATCCCCAATCGGGATGTCCATTAGTGTTCCGGAAAGGGGAAATGTACGATTTCACCAAACTGGACAGATTGGAGTCCCTCGTCACCGCCAGGGCCTCGGGCTACCCATCCTTCCCCCTTAATCCAGAATCGTCATCAGATGAAGACGGTGAAAGGAGCCGTTTGAGAATATCTTCCGAGGCGTTGGACTTTTTCACAGAAGAAGGATCCGCGGCTTCTTTGGCCAGGCACAACGGTACAGTTCTCCATGACATCCTCTCTAGAGTACGGATTCCCTCTGACCTTGTCCCCTCAGTGCGCCAGGCGGTCATCGCGGGGGAACTTGAAGCGTCCCGGGAAAAAGAGATCGAGGCTTTGCTGGCCGGAAGGATCGCCAGTCATCCGGAATGGTTTCCTGAAAAAGGAGCCAAGATCCTGAATGAGACCTCCTTGATAGACTCTGATGGACGGGAATGGAGGCCAGACAGGGTGGTGGTCAAGGATGGGAGCGTGACAATCATCGACTATAAGTTCGGGCTGAAAGATCCCAGATACCGTTCGCAAGTGGCGAGATATGCCGCCATCTATCGCAGACTCGGCTTCGGGAAGGTCAATGCCTTTCTTTGGTATGTTCCTTCAGACGAAGTTGAATGACTTTTTGTATATTTGAAGGTCAGGAAAACGAATATGGACAATAACGAAAAGAAATTATACCCTTTTAAATTCCTGGAGGATAGTTCGCAGACGCCTTGGGGCACCATCAGCTATCATATCGCCGATCTCGGCTCCGTGGATTCCATGATCGCCGAGGGATGGTTTGGAGGCAACTCGCTTAGCGAGCTGATGGGGACTTATCTGGAGCGCGTGGTTGGAGACGACTCATTTGAGTATTACGGTCTCCAATTTCCCATTTTGGTGAAGGACATAAAGACCACGGGTTGGCAGCCGCTTCAAGTGAATGTGCCTGACGAGATAGCCGAGGAGCGTTACGACTCCCTTGGAAAGACCTCTATATGGTATATTCAAGAGGCATCACCTGAAGCGACCTTGTATCTCGGCTTGAAGAGGAATGTTGACGCCGGTGATTTCTACCGGAGATGCCAGGAAGGCTCGCTCAAGGATATCCTCAATGAGGTGCATCCCAAGGTCGGTGATATGATTCCTGTCAGGCCAGGAACAGTGTTCGCGGCTGGTCCCGGATTGACTATCGTGGAGATCGGAGAGTGCTCTGAGCTCACCCTGAGCATACACAACTGGGGAATTGGGCTCCCTGACGGAGATGACATCCTTCTTGAGGAGGCTTTTGACCTGATTGATTTCAAGCGCTTCTCCCCTGCCCCTCCCTCCGGGGATGACGGATTCAAAGTGACCAGGATGGAACTGGTTAACCCGCTTCATATATTCAGTGAGCAGCATGGGGATTTCGCCATCTATCACTGCATCTCCGGCGAGGCGGTAATACAACCTGGTCCGGAAGCAGATGCGTTCAGTCCTGTTGACTTCAAGGCTGGGCACTCAATACTCGTCCCCTCGGAAGTCAATGATTTCTTGCTACTTCCGACAAGAGAAGGCACGGTCCTGCTTGAGGCTGTTTCCGAGAAACGGAATGTCCCGGACTCATACACGGGCTCTTCCGATCAGCCTGACTCACCTGACACTCATGTAAGAAATTGGAATTGACGCCATGACTGAATCTGACAGGATAGACAAAGTCCTCTGGGCACTCAGGATATTCAAGACCAGGACAGAGGCGACAGAGGCCTGCAAAGGCGGAAAAATCAAGATTGACGGCTCCAACGTGAAGCCTTCCAGGCTGGTGAAGCCCGGTGATACAATCAGTGTCCATAAGGGGATCATCCAGTATTCGTATAGATTGAGGCAAATCCCTCCCCATCGTCTTGGGGCAAAGCTTGTCCCTGACTTCGCCGACAACCTCACTCCCCAGGAAGAGCTGGACAAAATGAGAGCTCCCGTAGAGACGTTCTTCCTGAAAAGGGACCGTGGGTCAGGAAGGCCCACAAAGAAGGAGAGACGCGAGATGGAGGAGGCTTGGGACAAATTCGACATCGCCGCCCAGTATGGCATGGACGATGACGATGACACGGAATGAGAGACAATACAAACCTTTAATATTATGAGACGGACTTTTATGACTATCATGCTCGCCCTGGCATTCGCCTGGGCTTCTGGCGCCCAGGAACTCTCCAACTTCGCGAGAGGCGGCCAAAAACCTATCGTTTCCCCTGACATCCAGGGAGACAGCGTGACTTTCTCTCTTAAAGCCGACTATGCGACAGTCGTCAAGCTTAGCGGCTCATGGATGCCGAATCCTTGGGGCGGAACCATAGACATGACTCGTGGCGAGAACAATGTCTGGTCTGTGAAGATTCCCCTTCCGGAACCTGAGATCTACACCTACAACTTCGTCGTGGACGGTGTGGCCGTAAACGACCCCCAGAATGTCCTGGTCCAAAGGGACGGCACAAGGTATCTATCGATGCTCATAGTACCCGGAGCACGGACAGAGAACTATGTGGAGGCAAAGACCCACGGCACTGTGAGTCATCCTTGGTATCAAAGCGATATCCTTGGATACAGCCGCAGACTCACTGTCTACACGCCCTACGGATATGAGAATAGCCCCAAGAAAAAGTACCCGGTGCTTTATCTCCTGCATGGAGCCGGAGGAGATGAGGAAGCATGGATCTCAATGGGCAGGACCGCCCAAATCCTCGACAACCTCATTGAGAAAGGATTGGCGGAGCCCATGATCGTGGTCATGCCTAACGGCAATCCCGGACAGCAGGCGGCCCGCACCCTGAATATACCCGAGAAAGCCATCAACTGGCGTTCCGAGGAAAACCGCGACGCTTATGTGAAGAGCCTGTGCACCGAGATAGTGCCATTCATCGAGAAGAATTTCCGTGTGATTCCCAAACCTTCTTCAAGGGCAATCGCTGGGCTTTCGATGGGAGGAGGACACACTATTTCCGCCTCGAACCTATATCCGGAATTGTTTGACTATATATGCCCTCTCTCAGCCGCAGGACGCTCCACTCCTGAGCAAGCCGCCGCTTTGAAGAAGGCTGGAGTCAAGCTGTACTTCCTCGCTTGCGGTAGCTCAGACTTCCTATTCGAAGGCTCCAAGACTTTGGATAAGACCTTGACAGAGCAAGGTCTAGAGCACACGTTCTTCGTGTCGGAAGGTGGTCACACATGGGCGAATTGGCGCTTGTACCTCAACACGTTCGCTCCGCTCCTATTCAAATAAATCTTAGATGGGTAGATGAAATTCAGGCTTGAATCGCCATATAAACCCTCCGGAGACCAGCCGGAGGCCATTGAAGGACTCTGTGACGCCCTCATCCAAGGAGTCGGTGATGTCACTCTCCTAGGTGTGACCGGATCTGGGAAAACCTTCACGATGGCCAACGTCATCGAGAAGTTACAGAGGCCGGCTCTAGTATTGAGCCACAATAAAACCCTGGCAGCCCAGCTGTATGGCGAGTTCAAAAGCTTCTTCCCCTCTAATGCTGTGGAGTATTTCGTCTCCTACTACGACTATTACCAGCCCGAGGCCTATCTCCCGACTACGGACACCTACATTGAGAAGGATCTCAGCATCAATGATCAGATTGACAAACTCCGTCTCAGCGCGGCTTCAGCGCTGATGTCAGGAAGGAGGGATGTGATTGTCGTATCAAGTGTCTCCTGCCTTTACGGCATCGGCAATCCGGAGGATTTCCACGCCCAGTCCGTGACAGTGAAGAGAGGAGAGACCCGTTCGCTCACACGACTCCTTTACCACCTCGTGGACGCCAACTACAGCCGGACAGAGGTGGACTTCAAAAGAGGCACATTCAGGGTCCGCGGGGACACTGTGGATGTGTTCCTGGGAGGATCTGACGAGGCTGTAAGGATAGAGTTCTTCGGAGACGAGGTTGATTCCCTCTCTCTCATCGATCCCGTTACCGGAGCGAAAATAGAGGATCTGGATGAGGTTCCTATCTTCCCCGCCACCAATTTCGTCACGACAAGGGAACGGAGCATCAAGGCTGTCAGCATGATCCAAGACGACCTCAAGGCCCAGGTAGACTATTTCAATGAGATCGGGAAAGGCTTGGAAGCCAAACGCTTACAGCAAAGAGTCGAGAATGATCTAGAGATGATAAAGGAGATGGGATACTGTCCTGGTATCGAGAACTATTCCAGGTATCTGGACGGACGGGCGCCAGGTCAGAGACCCTTCTGCCTGATTGACTATTTCCCGAACGACTTCATCACATTCATCGATGAGAGCCACGTCACTATTCCGCAAATCAGAGCCATGTACGGGGGCGACCACTCGCGGAAATCCGTCTTGGTGGAATACGGATTCAGACTCCCGGCGGCGGCCGACAACAGACCTTTGAAGTTCGATGAGTTCAATGCGATCACCGGGCAAAAGATATATGTCAGCGCCACTCCGGCAGACTATGAGCTAGAACGGTCGGAAGGACTTGTGGTTGAGCAGGTTGTACGTCCAACGGGGCTATTGGATCCCCCGATCGAGGTGCGACCGACCAAAAACCAGGTGGACGATCTCGTGGAAGAGATTCGCAAGAGGGCGGAGAATGACGAGCGAATCCTTGTCACTACCCTCACCAAGCGGATGGCAGAGGAGTTGACTGACTATCTGGACAGGATTGGTGTGAGGGTCAGATACATCCACTCGGATGTGGACACCTCGGAAAGAGTCGAGATCATCGAGGACTTCAAGAATGGCCTGTTCGATGTGCTGGTGGGCGTAAACCTCCTCAGGGAGGGGCTGGATATTCCTACAGTCTCACTTGTGGCTATCCTCGATGCCGACAAAGAGGGTTTCCTGCGCTCAGGTAGGGCTCTCACGCAAACCGCCGGCCGGGCGGCCAGAAATGTGAATGGACTTGTGATAATGTATGCGGATACGGTCACCGACTCTATGGAGGAGACGATCCGGGAGACCAACCGCCGACGTACTAAGCAGATGGAATACAACAAGATCCATGGGATTACCCCGACCCAGGTGGAGGTCAAGAGGAATATTCTCGCTTCCGAGCTTTACGGCCCGTCAGATAAGGTAGTCAATCCACGTGTGGCAAACGGCCCGAGCGGGCGTGTCAGTGCCAAAGACTCCGTGTCGGATCCGACTTATATTCCCAACCCCAGTGAGCTTGGAAGAGGCTCCATCTCCGTGGGTCTTGGCCACGATTCCAGACGGGAGGGTAACACGGCCTATGTGGATGGATATGTGAAGGCCGATCTCGCCGCGGTGCTTCAAGACCCCGTCATACGCTCTATGAGCAGGGAACAGATAGAGAAGACCATAGCTGAGGATAAACGACGAATGGAGCATTCCGCCGCGGAACTCGACTTCAGCCAGGCGGCAAAGTACCGCGATGAGATGTGGGCTCTCCAGGAATATCTGAAAGTCTGGAAAAACTAGACCCTGCTGACCTTAATAACGTGCTTGAGGTTCTTGATTTGGGATATCACCTTATCAAGCTCCATATTGGATGGTACACTGATCCTCATTGTGATCTCATACGTGCCATTGCGGTTGTTCTCTGAGACATTGAATGACCGCAAAGAAGCCTTGAAACTTCCCACGACCTCAGTGATGCGTCCTATCACGGAAGGCTCAACACCGGTGATGACTTTAAGGGTGCCCTGGAAACTGCCTCCTGAAGGAGTCTCAGCCCACCGTACCTTCTGGATTCTATATGGATATGTGCTGATCAATCTCGCCGCATTAGGGCAGGATATCCGATGTATCTTAATACCTTCCGTCCTCGTCACGAAACCGAACACATCATCCCCAAAGACAGGATGGCAACATTTGGCCATCTTGTAGTCAAGGCCTCTCAAGTCCTTGGCGTTCAGGACAAGTATGTCGTCAGAAGCATTCCTGCCTGCCCACTCATCTGACCTCGCGCTGATCCTGGCCGCTTCCGCCTCTTTCGCGGCGTCAACGGCAAGGGCGGCCATCTTGTCATGCTCCTGGATGAAATTCTTGACATCATTCACATCCAGCACCGAGTCCGCGATAGCGGCATAGAAGGAGTTCTGCGTGTTGTATCTGATCTTCTTGAGATACTCGGAAATCATGTCATCCGGGAACTCAAGTTTCCAGTTCTTTAAGCGTCTACCCAAAAGCTCCCTTCCAGCGGCAGCCTTCTTATATTCCTCCTCATCCAGTTCCCTCTTGATCCTGCTCCTTGCCTTGGATGTGACAACGAAGCTCAACCAGTCCGGAGAAGGCTTCTGGTTTTTGCCGGACATTATCTCCACCACATCGCCGGTCTTGAGTTTCTCACGTATGGAGACAGCCTTCCCATTGACTCTCGCCCCGGTACAACGCACCCCCAATCCGGTGTGGATATTGAAAGCGAAATCGAGCACCGTCGCGCCAGTGGATAGAATCCTTAGTTCCCCGGTCGGAGTGAACACGAATATCTCCTTGGACGGGGGCTCCGGAAGATCCTCAGGATTACCCTCGCTTGGATGCTCAAGAGCATATCTGACTGAAGTCAGCCATTTGTCCATCTGAGCCTCGTGCCTGACACCCTTGTAGGACCAGTGAGCCGCCTGCCCATTTTCCGCCTCCTCATCCATCCTCTTGGTGCGTATCTGGACTTCTATATATGCCCCACGCCTGTTCTTGACCGTGATGTGCAAGGACTCGTAACCGTTGGGCTTGGGATTGGTAATCCAATCCCTTAGACGCCCCGTATCCTGCTCATACTCTTTTGTGACGTATGAGAACACCTTCCAGCAGAGATCCTTCTCAATCTTCGGATCCGGCTCACAATCAATGATAAAGCGGATGGCGAAAACATCGTAAACACCCTCGAAGGGAACTTTTTGCTTACGCATCTTCGTCCAGATGGAGAAGGCCGCCTTGGTCCTTATCTTAAGCTTATACTTGATTCCCTCGTCCGAAAGCTCTTTCTTCAGCGGCTGGATGAATTCCATCATAAGCCTCTCACGATCCCTCTCCGTAGCCTTGAGCTTATTAGTGATAGCCCTATACTCAACAGGTTCCGTATATCGGAAATAAATGTCCTCCATCTCCCGCTTGATGTTGTAGAGACCAAGCTGGTGAGCGAGAGGTATGTAAAGCATCAGAGTCTCGAGAATCTTATTATCCCTGGAGCTTTTAGGAAACACATCCAGGTTACGCATGACCTCAAGCCTGTCAGCGATCTTCAGGACCGTGACCCTGGGATCCGCCGAGTATTGAACAATCAGTTTCTTATAGTTCTCAGCCTCAAGCCTGGTGTCCTTGGGCTTGATTGTCGATATCTTGTTGAGTCCCTCAACCATCTTTACTACATCGACGGGGAAGGTCGGGAGAAGGGATTCGTCGCGGTTACCGATTCTCATGGCCTCATGGAGGAAGACCGCGGCGGCGCATTCAGCCGGCAAGCCTATCTCGTCGGTGGCGATCAACGCCACATTCTCCGGATGCTCCAAAAAAGGGTGGCCATTCTCTCGGGTCTTCCCCGAGAGAGCCTCCGCAGCGGCCTCATAGGCCTTCCTGACAAGAGCTTGACCGTCTCCGTCGAACTGGGGAAATAATCGCTGGATCCTGTCTTCCATCTTCAAAACACTTTAAATCAGCTATTTCCCTGTGAATCGGCGAAGATCAAGAGCCCGCTGGAACTCGCGGGCATTCCTATTATGCTCAGAAAGAGAAGACGCGAACTTATGGGTGCCATCCATAGCGGCACTGGCGCAGAAATAAAGGTAGCCATGCCTGTCCGGGTTGAGCACGGCGTTCAGGCTGGCCTTGTCCGGGACGCAGATAGGTCCTGGAGGTAATCCCTCATGAAGATAGGTGTTGTATGGTGAGTCAACCTCCAGATGCTTGTAAAGAATCCTGTTAAGGGTATATCCAAAACAAAAGGCCACGGTAGGATCAGCCTGAAGCCTCATCCCCTGATGCAGGCGATTTAGGTAAACCCCTGCTATAGAGGGATATTCCGGCTCGTGATTGGACTCTGACTTCACAATTGAGGCGACCACGGAGACTTCCTTAGGAGACAAGCCCTGTGCACTGGCCAGTCTCAAGTTATCCGCTGTCCAGAAGGCATCGTAGGCGGCCTTCTGCTTGTCCAGAACCTCTTTCATGGAATCAGTCCAATAGACCTGATATGTGTCGGGAATGAAGAGGGAGAACACATCATCCGGGGAGAAGCCGTATGATGACAGAAGCTCCTTATCCTCAAGGGCTTCCGCCACTGTGGTCGAGTCCATCATCATCTGCCGGGAAATCTTCCTGGCTATAACTGATTTCTGTCTCATCGTGCCGGACAGGGTAAGGTTCACAGGAGTTTGCCACCCGGCCTTCAACATTCTGGGAACATAAACGCTGGGCTTTCCTTTCTCAATCACGTAATGCCCCGGCTTCATATCACTGTCGGACAAAGATGACATCACCCTCTCGAGACTCCTTCGTCTCATTACAACACTGTCCGGAATAGACAAAGCCACCTTTGAGACCGACATTCCCGGATATATAAACAGATCCGTATCTTTCAAGAAATTAGGCTTACGGTTATCACCGTACCACCTTCCTCCGATGGCGCCCGCAGCCACGACAACGGCCAGGGCGGCAATAATCAAAGCTAAAGCCCATTTTTTCATCTCTTGATCCTCCTATTGCCTCTCAGCACAATGGTATCACCCTCACTGGGCTGATAACCGGCGTCAAAGCCGTTCATTTTGCGGACACTTGACATCTTGACACCGAATCTCTGGCAGATTTCCCATAAAGACTGGGAGTCATCCTCAACTATGAACTTATCCAACCCCTTCTGGGACTGCTTCTTCTTGGCCTGAAGATAGACTACGGTCCCTGGCGGCAGCTCACGGGATGCTGTCAAGTCATTATACTTCAATATCTCCTTAAGGAACAGGCCATATCGGGAAGCGATCGAGGCATAGCTCTCTCCGTCAACCGAAGTCACGAACGGGACACCGTTCTTTGAATATGCCTCCCTGGAAAGCGAGAACTTGAATTCCTCAAGTTGGCTCTTGTCAATCCGCTTAGGCTCCTCGAGGGCGAGAGGCGACTCCGGTATCTTACCCGTCAACTCCTCGACGTCCGCTGCCTTACGCTTGGCCTTACGAGCCGACTTAGAGGCCTTCTTGGCAGCCTTAGCCTCTTGCTTCGGCTCCTCTTTGTCCTTTTTGCCCTCCTTGATCTCAATGGCTTCCTCTACAGCCTCCGCCTTCTCCTGAAGGTTTTCCACACCAGCCAGAGGCATGGTGTCATACTCGTAGAGTTTGTAATCCTCGATGTATTTGATCAACTTCCCAGGATAGCCTGGATCAGTGGCATAACCGGCTTTCTTAAGGCCATAAGCCCATGATTTATAGTCTGTTGTTTCGAAGTCAAAGAGGAATTTGTAGCGATCGCGGTAACGCAGGAAATCCGAGTGGTCACGGAAGGATTCCTCCGCCGTGTCATACACACGGAAACACTCCCCCTTCGCGTCATCGTCGTGGTACTGCTTCTTCCCGGTCCAGTCCTTATGGCATTTTATCCCAAAATGATTATTGCCGTCAGCGGCCAGTGTTGACAAGCCGTAACGGGACTCCAGGATGCCCTGGGCCAGGGTGATGCTCGCTGGCACTCCGCTGCGGTACATTTCCTTCACAGCTGTCGGAGCCCACTGCACCACATAGTTCTCAATCGGCGACTGCGCTGACGCGACCACAGCCATGAGCCCAACCACCACTGTTATAATTAGCCGTCTCATATCATACAAATATAATTATTTTTCGTCATTAACTGAAAATCAAAGGTATTCCCTCCAGAACCCGTAGCCACCCTCGGCTCGTAAGAGGGAGGGGCCCATCGCTGCAGTGATGGGAGGGGCCGCGAAGCGGAGGTTCTGGAGGGAAACCTTTGATTTATTGATTCTTTACTAGAGGAACGTCAAAGGTGTCGAGATCTGAGGCGGCGAAAGTCTCAGGGAATATGGAGCGGCACTCAGCCTCGTAAAGGGATATATCCTTGCCCCTGGAAGAATAATGCCCGACAACCAGTCTCCTGGCGCCGGCATCAAGTGCGCAACGAGCCGCCTGCAAAGTGGTGGAATGATGACGGGCCTCTGCCATATCGGAGAGTTCCTCCATATATGTCGCCTCATGATATAGAATATCCACCCCTTTAACCCATGAAGCCTCCTCCGGAAAAGGAGCGGTGTCCGAGCAATAGGCGTATGACCTTGGCTCAAAAGGCTTATAACCCAGCTCATCAAAAGGGAGAGTCGTGAATGAACCGTCAGGATTCTCACGTACCACATCCTCTCCCCTCTTGACTGCCGCTATCTCAGAAAGCGATAGGCGATATTCATCAATCTTCCACTTCCTCACATTGAACTGAGGATCCCTCTCCCGGAATAGGAATCCGAATGTCTCAATCCCGTGATTGAGCGGGAAGGCGCTCACAGCCAATGTCTTAGTCTGATAGACAACCTCCGGGGCGCTCATGGTTAAGGGAATATGCCTGATCTCGAAAGATATGCCCTCCCCATAATACGACAGGAAGAACTTCAGGAGGGGACCGAAATTGGCGGGAGCATAGATAGTCAAAGGCTTCACCCTGGAGAGCATTCCCATGGTCGACAACAGCCCAGGAAGCCCGAAGACATGGTCCCCATGAATGTGGGAGATGAAGATAGACTCTATCTTCATCGGTGATATATGGCATTCCTGAAGACGTGACTGGACATCTTCCCCGCAATCAATCAAGAAAGAGCGCCCATGCACTGAAAGTACCTGGGCGCTCTGATGTCTTCCGGCGGTTGGCTTGGCCGAAGCCGTGCCCAGAACCGTCAAAGTGAAGTCCATAAATTACTCACCTTTCTCAAGTTTCTCCTTAAGGGCGGCAAGAGCATCGATGTCTCCAAGAGTGGTCTTCTCCAAGTTGGAGTTGATCTTCTTGACAGCCTTCTTGGTGTTGTCAGCCTCAGCGGTAACCTGGGCCACCTTAGCCTCGCTGTAAGTCCTCACATGAGAAAGGAGGATCCTGCGGGTGCTCCTGCGAAGCTCGACCACCTTGAAAGGAAGGGTCTCACCGACGATAGCCTGCTTGCCATCCTCCTTGATGAGGTCACGGCTGAAAGCGAAGCCCTCGTCATCACCCTCGAGCTTGACATTGGCGCCCTTGTCGGTGAGAGAAGCGATGGTACCTTCGACAGTTGAGCCGACAGCGTACTTGCGCTCGATCTCATCCCAAGGATTAGGAGTGAGCTGCTTGTGACCAAGGCTGAGCTTGTGGTTGGCCTCGTCGAAGTCGAGAATGACAACGTCGATCTCGTCTCCAGGGGAAACCATCTCTGAAGGATGCTTGATCTTGTTCCAGCTGAGGTCGCTGATGTGGATGAGTCCCTCGACTCCGTCCTCAGGCTCAGCGAAGACACCGAAGTTGGTGATGTTGCGGACAACCGCCTTGTGGGCGGAACCGACAGGATACTTGTCGCGGATGCTCTCCCAAGGGTTAGGAGTGAGCTGCTTCAGACCGAGGGACATCTTCCTGTTCTCACGGTCGATGGAAAGGACCTGTGCGCTGACCTCGTCTCCGACCTTGAGGAACTCCTGTGCGCTGTGAAGCCTGGGAGACCAGGACATCTCGGACACATGGATGAGACCCTCGACACCGGGCTCGATCTCAACGAAGGCGCCGTAGTCGGCGATGAGGACCACCTTACCCTTAACGGTGTCACCAACCTTGATGTTCTGGTCGAGGTTGTCCCACGGGTGAGGAGTAAGCTGCTTGTAACCGAGGGCGATCCTCTTCTGTCCGGGATCGAACTCCTTGACGACGACCTTGATCTTTTCGTCGAGGGA
>JAFYYM010000017.1 GCA_017557535.1 Bacteroidales bacterium
CAAAAGCGGCCGAACAACGACATAGCAGGATCATCATCATCGACAATCTCAGCTACTTATGCAACGGGGCCGAGAAGGGTTCTGACGCCGGGAGTTTCATGGTGAAACTGACGAATTTGAAAAAAGAAAAAGGCTGGTCACTCCTCGTTATCGCCCATACTCCCAAGCGCGATCCTTCGCGGCCAATTACCGCAAACGACCTGGCCGGGAGCAAGCGCCTGTACAACTTCTTTGACAGCGCGTTCGCCATAGGCATGTCGGGTAGGGACACCAGGCTCAGGTATGTCAAGCAGCTCAAGGCACGGTCTTGCGAGATCCAGTACGGCGGAGATAACGTTCTCCTTTATGAAATCGTCAAAACCGATGGCTTCCTTCGATTCGCTTATATTGGCAATGCCCATGAAAGCGAACACCTGAGAGCTTTCTCTCTCGAGGATAGGGAGGAGCGCAAGCAGCAAGTGGCCGCATTGAAGGCCGCAGGAAGAACGATTCGCGAGGTTGCAGTCGAACTGGGCCTCAGCAAATCTATGGTCGGCCGCCTGTTCAAGGAACTCGATACTGTCCCAACTTGTCCCAGTGTCCCACGTGTCCCAGATGGGACAACGGGACAATAACTCCAAACTCACCATGGAAACTCCGGATACCATCCCTTACGAATACGTTACCCGTTCTCTCTCTTTTGACCCGAGAAAAAGTACTTTCACCTCGTTCTTGGAGTCTGTCTTGGACCCTATGGTCGTGGAAGGTCTTGTAGAGCAATACCAGCTTGGAGTGACCAAGGCTGGCGATGTGATATTCTTCCAGATTGACAGGGAGGGACGATGCCGAACGGGGAAGGTTATGAAATATGATCCCGTCACTGGTCATCGAATCAAAGACGATTCAAGCGACTACTCCGTTACCTGGATTCATACCTTGATGAAAAGAAAGGGGTTGCTCCGGGAAGACTGGGCATTGAGTCAATGCCTTTTCGGGGAGCACTTGCTTTCGCGGTATCCGGAAAGGGAGGTTGCTCTTGTGGAATCGGAGGAAACCGCCGTCATCTGTGCGGGCTTTTTGTCTGAATACATATGGCTTGCAACGGGAGACAAGACAAACCTTGATGAGAAGCTGAATGCCCTGTCCGGAAGAGAGGTGGTTGCCTATCCCAACGTGAACACCTATGACTACTGGCGCAAATACCTGGCAGGCTATTCCAATATCAGCGTCAGCGACTACCTACAGAAAGCCGCCGGTAGCGATCCCTCTTCCGGCCACATGGATTTGGCTGACCTGATTCTTGATCGCTTGGAACTAAACGGAACTGCGCAGAATCCGACATTCCAGCAAATCAAACGATACATCTCACCGGAATACCATTCTGAGGCCGAAGCCTTCATCGAAGATCTAGGCCTGGAACTGTTGGGTGTTGACTTTGAAATCAGGGAGCACATCCCTGCGTTCCCTGATCATTTCCGGTAACCAGCCGGAAGAAAGTAGTCCAATTAGCTGTCGGTTAAACAGTTTGAGTCTATATATATAACTACCTTATTCTGAACTCAATCGGAATCATCAGGCACTGTTCCACTGGATGACCGTTGGCGGTTGCCGGTTTCCATTTTGGAGACTGTTCGATGATGGATAAAACTAAAGCGTCCAGTGTCTCGCAA
>JAFYYM010000139.1 GCA_017557535.1 Bacteroidales bacterium
GAGGAATTCCAGACCTCGAAGTTCTTCTGCAAGACGGATTTCGACATGAAGGAGATCAATGAGGAGGAGAAGCACTACACCGATCTTCCCAAGTTCTACACTTTCGGGACCAAGGAGCAGAAGGAGCGGATCCTCTATGAGAACTTCGTGAAGGTCAACCAGGATGTAGAGAAGATGTGCAACGAGATCATGCAGTTCGCCAAGAAATGACCCGGACAGCTAATCTAATAGAGGAATCCGAATGCCCAGAGTGGAATCTTCCGAAACACGGCACTCTCGATGCCATCGGCCGCAACATAGCCCTCCTTCTCGTCCTTTACCTGGCTGAATCCCTTGTCCGGTCCGCCTACTTCGATCACTTGGTTCCCGTCAATCTTGAAATCTCCAGTTTTCAGACCTCCGTATTCTACCTTATGGCCTGCACCGGCGAGCTGGCTGCAGAAGTAACTCTCACGGACGGTACCTATCTCCGGTCTGACGGATGAAAGGGTATAGATCAGGTTCGGATTGTCAAGCAGGATCTTGTCCGGTTTCTGAAGGTCACTTGTGGTCAACAAGTTGGTAAACAACCTCCTGATGAGTTTCGCCTCCTCAAGATTCTTCATGTATTTCAGCGTAGTCGGTCGCTGGATACCGATGTTTCGAGAGATCTTTGCGATGTCCACCTGGTAGGGTACTATCTGCGAGAGCACCTGGAGAAGGGCCTTCACTTTTCTGGTATTCCCGACCTCCAGGTTCCTATAGGCGGTCAGTTCCGACTCGATGATGTAGTTCACCACGGCCTGAACCTTCTGCTGGTACACGCCCTTCTCTTCGAAATAGAACGGATAATAACCTGCTTTCAGATAATTACCGAAATGCTCCAGGGGCCGAATCTTTTGGATGACTCCCAGGCAAAATCCTGCGGAATCCGCCAGCAGTTGATCGAGCGTAACCGGTTCTATCTTGATGCCCGTCTCGAACCAGAGGTATTCCCTGAAGGAAAGACCTGGCATCTCGTACCCTATGAGGCGGCGGGAAAGGTCCGCCTGGCCGTCGTTGAACTGGATCAAGGACGAGCCACTCACCACGACATGCAGATTGCTGAACAGGTCATAGATCTCCTTCAGTTCCCGGCTCCAGTTGTCATACTTATGTATCTCGTCGATCAGCAGGTGCGTACCTCCGGACTGGACAAACCTGGTCGCCGTATCGACGAGCGAGTGTTCAACAAAATAACCGGCGTCCGCGGAACAATACAGGACATGACGGTCGCCGTCCTTGAAATTCTTGCGGACATACTGCTTCATGAGAGTTGACTTCCCGACTCCCTTTGGTCCCTTGATTCCGATGAGTCGGGAGTTCCAGTTGATATGATCCATGAGGCTTCTGGTGAACTCCATGGGGACCTGGGACATATACGAATCATGCAGAGCGAAGAGCTTTTCCATATCAGTGTATTTTACGGAATACAAAATTAGTAAAAAATTGTATAACTCAAAATACACCACCCAAAATATTGGGGACCATCTGTTGCAGCAACCTGCCAGATACGGGTTATTTCCGTGCCCTATTCTTCCGAATTTCCGCGTCAGAGTACCACATCAGAGTACCATTTTACCGAAAAACGACAAATACCATGGGGTATACCATGAACTCTACCATAGTATACCACGGACTCTCGTGCGTAATAGGTAATTTGCCGTAGGAAACAACGAAAACCATCATACCATGTCACGTTACAAA
>JAFYYM010000003.1 GCA_017557535.1 Bacteroidales bacterium
GCATGTTGTAGAAGTTCTGGGGAGACTTTCCAATTCTGCGAGCTGCTTCCGCCAGGGTAATGCCTTTCGTCCTGACGATGTCGTCTTGAACTGCCTTCGCCACTTCTGCGGCGGATTTGATGATTTGTTTTTCCATAATATAATTCACCAACGAAGATAGCAAATAATTACTAGAAACAAAACTATTTTTCAAAAAACACACTTTTTGTCTACAAATAGTGTTGTGTTTTCCCGAAAACAACATTATTTATAACAAAAAAGTGTTGTTCATTATTCTGGTTCTCCGGTGTGCCGAACGTTGTCCGCGATGACAATGCAGTGCGTCACCGTGCCGGTGGGTTTGCCCCGCGCGTCGGTGAAACCCTTCGCGGGGTTGTTGCCGAGGGTGAGGTGTTCGGTCTTGTCGGTGCCCGGCTCCGCCTCGACGGCGCGGGCGGCGAGGATATGTGCAGAGATTCTTCTGAACCCCATTTTGTTGTAAGTTGAATAAACTCCTTTTTGTTGTACTTTTAATTTGAAAGAATAAACGGAAAACACTATATTTGTGTAGTAACGAAAATCAAAGATTAAACGTATGACAGCAAAAGAAGAATGCCTGGAGAGGATCCGCACCATGATGAAAGACAAGGATCTCAAACATATATTTTTGGAGAATTATGTTCACTGCCCGAAATGGCCTGGGCGGGAGAATCCTTATCAGATCGTTGAACTCCTTCTTCGTGAGGACGGTAGAATCGAGGCCTGGCAAGGTCCTGGGTTCAAGTATCAGCAAGCCAATGTGTGTTTAGATGAGTTTGACGCCTCTTCTATCTCTCAAGTCGAGAACGAACTTATAAACACCATCTCTAAACTCAAGACATACCGCGTCCAGATTGTTCGTTATGTCGATGTGGATGCACCCACCCCAGAAAGGGCTGAGCAATTGGTCTCTTGTAGCCGATTCTACAAACAAGAGATTTTGCTTCGGTTCGAGACAGAGGAATTGCAGTAGGTTTCTTATGGAGAACAAGGCTGTAATCTACGCCCGCGTCTCTTCCACCGGTGAACGCCAGAGCACGGCGCGCCAGGTGGCGGACCTGAAGAGGTACGCCGAGACCGCCGGATTGGAGGTCGTCGCGGTCTATGAGGAGAAGGCCTCCGGGGCGAAGAGAGACCGCGAGCAGCTGGCCGCCTGCAGGGCGTTCCTACTGGACGGCGGGGCGCAGCATCTCCTGGTGACGGAGCTGTCCCGGCTGGGCCGCAGCCTGAAGCAGGTGCTCGAGGTCGTGGACGAACTCACGGCCGCCGGCGTCAACATCTACTTCCAGGCCCAGGGCCTGAACACTATCGTCGACGGGAAGCCGGATGCCACGGTGAAGGCGATGGTGTCGATGTTCGGAGCTTTCGCCGAACTGGAGCGGACCACCATCGTGGACCGGCTGCAGTCCGGCCGTCGCGTAGCTCTAGAGAAGGGCGCCTTCACTCCCGGTCGTCCGGCTGGATCCAGGATGTCTGACGAAGAGTTGCTCGCTAAATACCCGAAGGCGGCTCGGCGGCTCCGTGACAGCCGCACCATTCGGGAGGTGGCGGGAGAGTGCGGTCTGTCGACAAAGACCGTCCAGAAGATCAAGAACGCCTTGAAAGTATAGGAGGCTTAGATTGTTCTGCCCTTTTTCGGCGACGGTTTCACCTCATTTCCTGCCCATTTTCTGTACCGTTCCTGTCTCTCTCTTATTTTTTTCAGGTCGGCCTGGTACTGTTCGTACATTCTCCTCGGTAGGATTCCATATTTCCCCTTGTCCTTGAATACGACAAGTCCCTCCTCCGGTACGACTTGTTGCCTGACAACGATATAATTGCCAGACCGATAAGGCTCAAATCCCTCCGGAAG
Source organism: Bacteroidales bacterium (assembly GCA_017557535.1). Taxonomy (GTDB): domain Bacteria; phylum Bacteroidota; class Bacteroidia; order Bacteroidales; family UBA932; genus Cryptobacteroides. Next base: position 1,871 of record JAFYYM010000003.1, read on the forward strand.
CCTTACGGAATCGTAGTTTTCCCTGGTTACCAGTATTACATCCGGCAGAGGCATTTTTGCGAGCGCCTCCTTCTCGTCCGCTAGGCGTATTTCCTCTTTGTACGGAAGCAGTCTCTTGTCCACCTTCTCGATAATCTCGTCGGTCGGTTTGTCGAATACGTCCAGGCTGCTCATGTCAAAGCCGTTGTATCTCAGCATCGTTTTCATTTCCCGGCTCCGGTTCAGTTCCTCGCGTATCGCCTTGAATTCGTCGATGGTCTTCTTCGAGAGATTGATCTTTTCAAGGAGCAGCCTTTTCTCTTCTATGCTCTCCTTCTCGTAGACCCATCCCATGATGTACGACATGAGTGCCAGGGCAAAGCCGAGGACGGGGAATGTTCCCATCAGAATTATGCCGATCGCGCGGAGGTCCTTCATGTTTTCTGAATCCAGGCGCTCTTCGAGTTTCAGCATCCGCAGGTCGGAGTAGTGCTTCCTGAGGTTGCCGTAGAGGGTGGTGATCGTGTCGTTGATGTCTTTCCGGCGCAGGTGGTCGACGCCCAGCCCTTTGTATTTCCGATAGGCCTCTTCGACGAAACTTCCGACATCCTTCACCGCCGGATACAATCCCAGGATCTTCTCTTTAGGCATTGACTGCTCTACCCGGGTACGGTTCTCCTGCAGTTGTATCATTATGTTTCCGTACGACAGCCTACGGTCCACGCTGGATCCGCGGAAGGTGTGCTCCACTCCCCTATACCAGCACGCGAAAGAAATGCCTCCTCGTTTCCCGTTTTCGGCGTGGCGGATTCTGGTGTTGATGCGCGAAGCTTTCAGCTTGGAGACCAGCTCATCCTCGGTCAGGCTCGTCCGGACGGCCTCGAAGATGATCGGCTCGATGATGTACCTCACCTTCTCATGGGGCTTGTGTGCGCTTTCGACGGTCTCTTTTCTTGCCGGTTCTCCCCAGGCATATCCTCGCTCTTTCGTGATGGCGGCGGCCACCTCGTGCGCCTTGTCGATTAGGCCCTGGGTTACGATTCTCTTCCCTTCGTTGTTGACGATGTTGGCGACGATATGGAGATGCTGGTTGTCCTGGTCGTAGTGCACGGAGATGACATACTGGGTGTTCGTGAATCCGATCCGTTTCAGGAATTCCTGGGCCACATCTATCATCTCCTTTGGGGGTATCTTCCTCTCTCCCTCCTTCCAGGAAAGAATCCAGTGATAGACTGGTTTCTTGATGGGTCGGTAGTTCTTGGTGTCAGGACTGTATCCAAGAGTCTGTTGGCGGAAGTCCCAGCCGACTTTCCTCGGGTTGATTGTAAGTTCCCCGCTGTCATCGAAATCGAAGGTCACGCCACTTACGGCGAGAAGTTTGTGCAGGGACCCATCTGGGTCCTTACCATATTTCGTCGAATACCTGACGGCGCCTCCGAATCCGTTTCCGGTAATGAGTTTCGCTATCATCCTTTCATCTGGTTTTTCAGTTTTTCCAATGCTGGTTTCAGCTGTCCAATCAACTCTTTTGATTGGGCAAGTTCGTCCATTACCACACTGATTTCTTCTTTATTCTTGGCGAAAATGGCTCGCTTCGTGAGTTGATTTATGTCGTTTTCAATGCGCACCAAATTCGCTCTTAACATCCGGTATTCCCTCACGGCTTCTATGTTGACCGGCGTTACATTCGCTCTTGTTATCGCTTTCCGGACGAACATCGAGACGTTCATATTGGCAGCCTTCGCCTTTGCCTTGAGGGACGCCAGTTCCTCCGCTCTGAAGCGAATCGGAGTGGGATCCATCAGCGGATTGTCTTGATGCGGTCGTCCGCCCTTGTTGGGTATCTTCTTATCAGTTTCCATTTTGGTGGTGGTTGTTTGTTTACAGTGCGGTGGGAGGAATGCGGCGGGCGGCGTAGCCGGGGCCCCGACGGATTCCCGTGCGCCCTTCCGCCCGATCAGGCTGCGAGCTCGCGAGCGGCCAGGGCCGGAAGGCAAGTTTAGGGTTCGGCGAGCGAGAGCCGCGAACCCGACCTTCATGGAAGACGAAGAACGGAGTTTTCGTATTACATGAAGTAAACTTGCTCCTTTCGTATGCTGCGAGGGTCCCGACCGTCCACGGTGTGGACTCGAACCGACTGCCGTCCGCCCCCGGTGGGGGCTCGTCGAAGACGACCTGGACGAGCGGGATGGTTCGAACAGGGCGAGGACTGATGCAGCATACGGCATTGGACATTCCATATCCTCTCTTGACAGGAGCCGACGGCGTCCTGAGGACGCTCGCCTTGCGAATGGCGCAGCCATCGTCGAGCTCCGGGGCTTCCTGGCACGTCGGGAAGGGCTGGTGCCGTCCGTCGCCGGTGGCGACTCCTGCGGCTCCGCAGGATCGGACGAGCGCAATGCCCGATGTGTCCTTATTATCAGTTACTGCATCAACTGTTACACATATCATATGTAGGATAGGTGTTCTATTTGTGGCATGTGTTTCATATGCAATATGTGTCACACATGTTACAGATGTAGCACATGTACATTTTCCATACATGCTACACCAATCACATATGTTAGACATTTCACACATGTCCGATTTATCTCATTTGCCGCAGGTGTTCCATCTGCTCTAGTCCCCCAGGAAGGCGATGATCTCCTCGAACAGGTCGATGAGCTCCGGGCAGACCATCTTGACGTACCGCTCGGGCCAGCAGAGGGTGTTGCGCACGAAGCACCGTACGCTGGAGTCCTCGGTGGCCTTGTTGAAGTCTTTGATGCGCACCTTGGAGCACGGGAGGCCATAGCCAAGGAGTTCCTGTTCCGCCGTATCTAGCACGGAAGGGTTCTCGATGTACTTCTTCTTCAGATGGTTCCACACGATCTTGAAAGGCTGCCCTTCTTCCAGGAAGTGGCGCCCAATCTGAAAGGAGTCGATTCTCTCCTGACGCTCCGTGGATGTAGGAACATACACCCCGTCCAGGAGGTGGTTGTGGACGAGACAGGACACCGGGGTGAAACGGGAGTAGCCGGCCGGAAAATCGAGGAGGAGGTAGTCAAATTCGTCCTGTCGGATCTCTTCGTTGACAGCGCGAGCAAGCTGAATAACGTCATCGGCCTTGTAGTTGTTGATTTCCTTGCCAGCACACTCGATAGGATAGGGCTCGAGGACCTGGCGACCCTTGAGGTAGTTGTGGAGCGGAGTCCCCTCCTGGTGGGACGCAACCAAATCATCCTCGCGAAAACGCATGAGGGGGAACTTGTCGGCCTCGAAGTCGATGACCTTGACGGTCTTGCCGAGGTAATACCTTATATAGGCGGCAAGAAGAAGGATGAGAGTGGTCTTTCCGCACCCTCCCTTCGGAGTAAAGAAAGTAAATGTTTTCATGATTGAACTATTGAAAAACAGGATAATGCTTTTTGGCGTATTCACGGACGGCGTCCATGATGAGCTGGTGATTGGTGACGGTTGCGCCCGTTTCAAGCAGGATGTGGGCCTCAAGCCTTTTGATGAGTCTTTTCTCCTCATCAAGCAGGCGAACGGCGGGAGACTTCGACGTAATGCCTTTCGACTCATTTTTCGTCTCATTCTTACCACGCCTTGGTTTCTTCTTCTTGGAATCTTTCTCCGGAGCATCCTTTACCTTGGTAGTGTTCTCTCTGTCCGGGGCGTTCGAGTCTGCATGGGCATCCTGCGCCTCGGTAACACTCTCAACATCATGGGTATTCGTCCCAGACGTGTTGTTGTTCCGTCGCTCCGCGTCTTCTACGAGGAGTTTGATGGAAGTCAGTTCTTGTGCTTTTGCCATAATATATATCGTTTAATCATCATCCAGCGAGATGAGTTTCGGAGCAGGGCCCTTCTTGATGTTCTTGCCCAATCTGAAGTTGCCTTCTTTTTTCTTGCGAATCCAATCCTTGATTGTCAGGACAGCGTACGCAGCAGCTGCCCAGCCGATGGAACCGGCAATGAAGCCAATGAAAAGGCCGCAGAAAAGGGCCACCAACTCACGTGCATTCATTATATCACTAAATTATAATTCCATTGTCGTATTCGCCCACCGTGAGTTTCGTGGCGCGACGGTGGTAGCCGTGCTTCACGAAGGAATCGACATAGATGAGCCTTCGGCGGGTGCGCCCGGCACCGTACGCCTGCATCCGGAAGTGCCCCCTCACCGGGAAGCTCTCGTCTCGACAAATGTTCTTGAAGTAGGTGACGGAGAGGCGCCTCACGTTGTAGCGGGTGTCGTTGATGCAGGTCTCCCCCGAGCCGGCCTGTTCCCGGGCCTGACGGCTGCCGGGCCTGGCAACTATATCGTCGGTGATTTCCGCGAAATGACAAAAGAGCAGGAAATTCTTCACGGTGTCGACGATACCCTCGGACATACCATGAAGAGGGCCGTGTTCTATGAACAGCGGGGCCGACTTCATCTCATTCTTGTTGTCAAACAGAATGGAACGGGAGATGAACTGGAGTTCAGGTGAGATTACAGCGCAAACGCCCCCGTACTTGTCCAGCCAAAGGATGTCGTAGTCGATGAGCGCTCCCCTTTCGTCGAATTCGAGGCTATACCCGACGGTATGATGCTTCGACGATACCAGGACGGTCCCGCTGAAGGTCTTGCCGGCGAGATAGGACGATGTCGTGACAGGATCCTTCCTGAAGACATCGGCGGCGTCTTTTACGGCGGCCATGAAGGATTCAGAGACAAGCGCCACATTCGTCCGGAACCGGGACATCATTCTCGGCCAGTTTTGGTTGAGCGTCGCCATCACCAGCGGAACCACCTCCATGGGACAAGCATCCGTCGCCCTACAGCAGACAACATAGCCCGTGTAGACGGCATCGGGGACAGACTGATGCTCTTTGATGAATTTGGCCCACTTGGCGTCCATCTGCTTGAAAACAGGTGAATTCATCAAGACTGTCTTGTCGTCAAGGTGCTTGAGGAAGGGATATTCTTGAGATAATTTGCTCATGTCTTATGCGTTAGAATGAACTGTATTCGATAGTCGGTGGAAGGTCCTCCTGTTTCTCCACGAACCTCATGCGGTTTGTGTCGGCGATGAAATCGACCTCCCCCAATATGCCGTTGCGGTGCTTAGCGAGGATGATCGTGGCTCTGTTCCGCTCCTCCGGATTATCGGACATGCCGGTGAAATCCGGACGGTGGATGAAGATGACCGTGTCGGCGTCTTGCTCGATGGCTCCCGATTCGCGGAGGTCGCTGAGCTGGGGTTTGCCGAGGCCACCCGTCCTCTTCACGACGTCACGGGAGAGCTGGGATAGGGCGATGATCGGGATCTTGAGCGCCTTTGCCGTCGCCTTGATGGCTCGTGAGATGGCTGCGACCTCGTTCTCACGGACGGCCATTCGCGGGGTGACGGTCATGAGCTGTAGGTAGTCAATGATTATCAGTCTCACGCCCTCCTTTTTTACGAGAACCCGCGCTTTGGAGGTAAATTCCGCGACAGAGAGTGCCGGTGTTTCCTCAAGGAAAAATCGGTCAAGGTCGATTCTTTCGCGCAGGGCCTCGATTATCTTCCACATGTCGCCCAAGTCCGACTCATCGCGGAGGCTGCTCCCGTCTACACCGGTCAGATTTGAAATTGACCGTTTCCCCTGCTCTCTATTGCTCATTTCAAGCGTGAAATAGGCGACCTTTCCACCGGCGAGTGCGACGTTTAGGCCTATGTTGAGCGCGAACAAACTCTTGCCGACAGACGGCCTTGCTGCTAGTACGACCATCTCTTGGGTCTGAAGCCCCTGGAGGAGCCGGTCGAGGGATGGATATCCCAAAAGCAGCCCCATTGGCTCCTCCCCGGATTTGACACGGGCGATTTCGTCGATGGACTTCCGGATGACTTCCAGGAGGGTCTCATATGTCCTGGTCCCAACAGTATCCGTGAGACGTTCTACTTCGCTATTCATAGCCTCCAGGGCCTCCTCGACTGGAAAGGAATAGTCCTGGGCTTTGGCTTGCAGATCGGCACATACCCGATAGATGGCACGTCGCGTGGCCAATTCTCTTAGGGCGTAGATGTGGTGCGGGAAATGAGCCTGGTCCTGGGCCAGAATCATCAAGTCTCCGAAACGGATCATCACTTCATTGGATTGTTGTCCTTTGAGTGCTTCGAAGACGCTTATCGAGTCAACAGGTGCATTATTTGAGCGAACGCCACTCATAACACGGTAGATGATGGCATTCAGCGGGTCCGAAAAAAGGTCCTCGGATACTCTGAGTTCGCCGGCCAGCTCCCAGCAGTCGGCATCATTAAGGAGGTTGGAGAGAACGCTCATCTCCAGCTCTTTGTTTCTCATCCAGGGAATCGCGTCCCAGGATACGTCGTTGTTGTTATTGTTTTTTTTCATTGTTTGCTTGTGGATCTTGATATGGTCGCATACGACCGTATGCGTTCGTATGCCATCGCATACCATATAACTACTACTAGATATATAACTATAGTAGTAGTATAGGCATAGAATCGCATAGGAGCGCATGCAACGACATTCGACTGCATCCGTTCGTATACGTATAAATTCCACCGCAAGCGATGGTATGCGTCTCTATACGATGCTATGCGACCGCATGCGACCGCATCCCTTCGCATTCTATCGCATACGATGCAGTAGCGTGCCATACACACGCATACGGCCGCATGCGGATGGATGATGATATGGAGGTCAGGTGCCACTATCTACGCGTCTTGATGCGGAAGGGAACGGGGGCAAAACCCCATCCTTCGCCGGCAAGATGGTGGGCCTTGCGATAGGCGTCCAGTGCGGCCCTTGCCCTAGTCAGGTCCTTGATGTCCTTCTGAATCTCTCGGGGAGCATGAAGACAGACATGGCCGGAGGTGTCAGTGGTCACCTGGACACCGTCGCCCAGCAGGTAGACCCTCTTCTTGGCGGGCAGCGCATTGAGGAGCTCCAAGAAGAGGACATGCGCAGCCGGATCCGCATCAAAGCGGCGGGGTCCGTTGAGCTGGCCCCAACGGAGCGCCCTGTTCAGGCGCGCATCCGGGGTATCAACCGTGCCATCCTGCCAGTGGTTCCGGCCATAGTAGGAGTAGAACGTCAGGTATTGTCCTGGTTCATAGCCGCGGATCAGAAACGCTTCAATGGTCATGAGATACTCCTTCGGAGCGATCTCTACGCCTCCTGACTGGATTGCCGGAAGCGAGAGCGCTGCCGGGATGAGAATCTCAGGCAGATCGATGTGTTCGAGTTCGGCATCGGTGCGGCTCCCCCAGCGGGCATTCGCGCCAGCCCTGCCGGCCGTCGAGACCGTCACGCGATGGTCCACGGCAGCCTCGGAAGTGCAAATCACTCTGATCAGAAGCGGAGTCACCTCTGCGGCAGAAGGCGGAAGGACGCAGAGGCCCTCCTGAGCATAGTCGCGTCCGGCAATCAGAATCTGGCCGAGCTGCTGCGGATCAAGGTAACTCAGCGTCTCCATGTCCGTGATAGGGATAACCAGGTCGCCGAAGGTCGGCCTGCCATCCAGGCGCCTGAAGGTACACTCCCCCTCGGGCGAACGCGAAAAATCAAAGTACTTGTTTTGCATATATAGGGTTTTATTGCCCTCAGTCTTTGATTTTTCCGGGAAAAGTGCTAACTTTGCACGGAACAGGAAACTCCGGAAAATCAATGACGTTGGTCGTTGTTTCAAAGCCCATCCCCAAAGGATGGGTTTATTTTTTCAGAAGCGCCAAGGCTTTTTCGGCATCTACAATGATGGTGTTGCCGATCTGGCTGATAGCAGCATCAATCCGGCCACTACGTTTGATGTTATAGGCCGTAGACTTACTGCAGTTGAAGAGCTCCTGAATGCCCTTGAGGCCGTAGACGTACTTCTTGGGAGTGGAACCGTCATCAGTAGTCGGGGCGACATCGGCTGCGGCATCCTTGGCGGGAGCCGGGGCCGGCACGGTGGACATCTGGGAGGCCTTGCGACCATCTTCGAGGAAGGTCGGGGCGGGACCGAGGGGCATCACGAGGTAGCGTGTGCCGTTCATCTCGAAGAACGCCATTTCCTCGGCGCTCCTCAGAGTAGGCATAGGGGGTGCGATACTGTTCATACCTTTCATATCTATCTAATTAATTGGTAATCATTTGGTTTTAGAATCAAATAGTTTCATGGCATCCGCCTTGGCAGAATCTACAATGTCCATATACGGCTTCATTGCAGCGAGTGATGAGTGTCCCGTCCAGCGGGTCACGATGTAGGGGGAGATGCCAAGGGAGAGTGCGTGAACAATAAAGGTACGGCGGCCGGCGTGGGTCCCGATGAGGTCGTACTTGGGGCGCACCTCGTCGATGCGCTCCTTGCCCTTATATGATACGACAGTGACAGATTCGTTGATTCCAGCAAGGCGGCAGAGCTCCTTCAGATATCTGTTGGCCTCCTGGTTCGTTGGTGCAGGGAAGACCCGCCCCCCGGGGAAGTTGTACTGACGGTATTTTTCAATGATCGCACGCGTGTGCGCATTCAACTCGATGGTGATGGTGTCATTTGTTTTTACCGTCGTGACGGTCATCACATCGTCCTTGATGTCTGCCCAACACAGGTGGGCGACATCAGAGTAGCGCAGCCCGGAAAAGCATTGGAAGAGGAAGATGTCGCGAATCCTGACGAGGTGGCGACGATTTGGCGCGGAAAGATCCGCAGCTTCGAGACGGGCCAGTTCATCGTCGTCCAGATAGATGACCTTCTTCTGCGTCTGCTTCAAGGCCGGCGCGAAGGTTTTGTATGCCATATTGCTGTTGATCCCTTTTTTCGTCGCCCAGTTTAGGAACCAACCGAGGTAACCATACTGCTTGGCTATGGTGGAGTTTTTCATGCCGACGGAGCCGTCGGACATTATCATGGACCGAAAATGTCCCAGCAAACGAGTCAACCCTCTCTCGTCAAGGTCTTCGAAGGTCATCGCTGGATCGACGGCAGCTATGTGGTTTTTCAAGGCCGCGAATTTTTCTCGAGTCGCGTCAGTCCATTCGCGAAGCACCGACATCTCGGCGACAAAAACATCCATCCACTCCAATATGGTCTTTGGCCTGATCGGCGTCAGGAGAGCCATACCCGTTTCGGGCAATACGCGGCGGCGGTATTCTGTCCTGATCGCTTCTGTCGTGGGCGAAGGGAAGCTTGAGAAGACATCCTCCAAGATGTTGGCTTTGGACGTGATATCAGCGATGATGGCCATAGCGTTCATCCTGTCGTGATTGACCGCGGTCTTTTTGGGGCGCATAGCTTTCTGGTCCCAAAGTTCCGGCGCCACACGCACGCCCGTAGAGACAGAGACACGCCGCCCGCGAAAAGTGAGGACTATCATGATTGCCTTCTCGCCATTACGGTCGAGCCTGTTGTCTAGGCGATATGAAATGTTATGTTTCTTCAAGCGCATTTCCTCAAAAAATGTTACTTTTGTGTGTGGATTTGTTACCGCAATCCTCAAAAACAAACATACAATTTATTTAGCAAACAAAATGTTTATACCGCAAAGGTATAATAAATTTATTGTTTGTCAAACTTTTTTTGAGAAAAAGGAATAAAAATGGCAAACCGTTCTCAACTGGACCAACTGGTATCTTATTTTGCCAGTGGAAAAAAAGCCGAATTTGCCCGAATTCTTGGCATTTCTAATCAGAATTTGAATGTTTGGTACAAACGCGAATATCTTGATATTGAAAAGGTGTATTATGCCTGCCCTGGAGTCTCTGCAGAATGGCTTATTACCGGGGAAGGAGAAATGCTAACAGAGAAACGACCGCCTTTGTTGCTTCAAAGCGACAAACTAATCCCCCTTATTCAACAAGAGGCTTTACCGCAAGGCAGATGGGATGACTCCGAAAGTTTCGTCTTTGTCCGCGGGGACAAGTATTTTAACTTTGATTTTATGACGCGATTGCCGAACCGAGATTTGGAATCATATATTTACGCCGGTTCGCTTATGGGATGCAAATGTGTAAGCGTTGATGAAATGATCCCAGGGTTCCTATATATTATTCAAACTAAGGATAAAGGGACTTTCTTCGTCAAATATGAGGGAGAAGAGAAGAATACGAGGAATCCAATACATAAGTTCTCGACGATACGAACATGTCAAGAACCAGACATTAAACTCGCAGTTCCCTCAGGAGATATTTTACAATGTGCGCTGATCAGCCATTATTCGGTTGATTATGAAAATGACAAGTTCTTTTGAACCGCTCTCATTCCTATCCAAGCAATACCCACTAACAATTTTACTTACAAATTAAGATAATACGTTTTACTATTGGACGAGATGATTCAGAACACAAAAAGACCCGAATCTATTACAAATCAATAAATTCGAGTCTATTTTAATATATTTTGGACTTTTCCCCCCAATCTCGTCCTCTCCGCCGAAATCCCTTACAGAGCACTCTGTGAGGGATTTTTCGTTTCTAGTGTGACAAAAAGTGTATCAAAATCGCCTTTTCGAGACCTTCTAACAGGTGTGTGGAGATTGGTACATTTTTTACTCTACTTTTATCTCACCTCTTCGATACTTCTCAACGAGATAGTTCCGGAGACAAGCGTGCGCGTTTGATAAAAAATGGTTAACCGCCAATAGAGCATCATAAAGACGAAGGGTTTCCATCATTTCTTTACTCTCCTCTATTTCCACCATACGCGAATCATATAGTTTCTCCGAATCGATATGAGTTTCATAATTGCGTTCGTCTCTCCACCAAGTCGAAATCTTTGACTGCTTTTCCAATTGGAAGGTCAAGTCCTGATACTGACGGTTGATAACCTCAGGGAAAAACTTCATATAGTCAAGGAGCCGGAACCACTCTGACTCCTTTTTATTCTTCTCAATATATCCGTATAGTTTCTTAAAGCCCTCGTTCAAGATCACTTTCATCTTCCCACGCATGAAACGCTTGTCGTAATCGTTCTCGGCAAGTATGAAATGCTTTCCCGCTACCATGCAGTCACACATCGTCATCACGACGAATAATGAAACAAAGTAGATTGCGCGACAGATCTTATGGTAGTCATCCTCAAGACCATCTGACCTTTTCAACTCATCTACGAGCATAGGGAGGCCAGAAGAAAAGGTTGAGACAGTTTCATCAATGACTTTAACGAACTCTTTCCTTTCGTCTTCGTTTAGAGTCCGTCCATTGTACTCAACCTGCTGGAACCACCGATCGTATCGATAGTTCAGAATTGGAGAATATGTCCTGAAACTTAGGTCCTCCTCGGCAGTAATCATCTCTTTATCATATACTTTTGACGGCCCCTTCTTTATCCCTGCCAACACGGGTTGTTTCCGGAGGAAGTCCCACTTGTGGTTTCTAAGGATTTCACCTCTTCCAAGAGGGATTGCTCTCTTTCCTTCCGCTCTCTTCTCTCCAGCCGATACTCTTCTCGCGCTTTTTTTCTTTCTTCTTGGGCGACCCGGTAGGCTTCTCCGTTCCGGACGATCTCACCGGCTACTCGGTTGATAGTTCCTTCAAGGTTCGCCTTTTTCAGCTGACACTCCCAGACAATGACCACGCTCCAGCCTTTAGCCTCCAGCTTTCGCCAGACTTCCTGATCCCGCTCCTGATTCCGGGCAACCTTGGCCATCCAAAACTCGGTGTTGGTTTTGGGGACCGTATAATATTTACAATCTTTGTGGCCATGCCAGAAGCAGCCGTGTACGAAGATAACAGTCCGATACTTTGGCAGTACGATATCTGGCCTCCCTGGGAGGCGCTTATCGTTAACCCTGTAGCGAAAACCTTGACGCCACAGACAAAGACGCAGAAGTCGTTCCGGGCCAGTATTCTTGGCTCGATTGTGCGACATACATTTGAAACGCTGTTCGGGTGTCATTGTGATACGGGCTACACTGCAAATTTACACAGAATCAGATGAAAATGATTAACTTTGGCCCAAGCATCCCTTCTTTATGGTTTTCAATTACGACAAGACCGACAAATGGTCTATCTTAGAGTTTAGCAAGAAACTCCTTGGTAAGTCTTTGGAAGAGGCCGTGGCACCTGATGTCATTGACCCCAAGCGGGGAAAAGGCCAGCTCGGTCAATTGGTCGAGGTCTATTTCTTTGGCATCGACAACAATAGTCGCCAAGAAGCAGACTTCCCTGAAGCGGGCCTTGAGTTGAAAGTCACACCATTAAAAGAGTTAAAGGATAAGACTCTTGCAATAAAGGAGCGCTTGGTCTGTACTATGATTGACTTTACAAAAGACCAGAACGTTCCGTTTGAGCAATCCCACATTTTCTTGAAATGTGCCTTTATGCTGATTCCTTTCTATCTTCATAAAGACGGAGTGCCTGTTCAACAGCTTAAATTTATCTATGACGTCCTGTGGCAGATTCCAGACAAGGATCTGCTTATTATGAAACAGGACTACGAAAAGATTATTGCCAAAATCAAGGTCGGAAAGGCCCACGAATTATCTGAAGGAGACACCACTTATTTAGGGGCCTGCAGAAAGGGACAAAAGGGAGATGCTGATGTCCCCTATACCCTTTTAGATGGAACAGACGCTGAAATCCCTGCCCCAAAGCGCGCTTTTTCTCTGAAGACGCAGTACATGCGAACTATCTTGGAGTTTGCAAAGAAAACCGGAGGACAGGGGACTTACAATACATCTGCCTTAGTACGTGGATACAGGCCTAATCTGATTGAGGAATCAGAGCTACGTGAGAAGAGTTTCGAAGACATTCTCCTGGATCGGTTTGCCCCCTATTACGGCAAAACCTATGATGAACTGGTGGCCGAGCTACATGCGCCCACAACTGGTGCTAAGAGCAAGTATTTCCTTATAGCCAACGAAATTCTAACCGAGAGAGAAACCCGCGGCGAGGATGTTACGAAATCCGACGAATTTGTCAAATCTGGTATCGTAATCAAGACCATCCGTCTCAACAAGAATGGCCGTCCTGCAGAAGCAATGTCTTTCGAGAATATCAACTACTTCGATATTCTTCAGGAAAACGATTGGTATGAATCCCGGCTCTATGACATCTTCACAGGGCGCTTCCTATTCATCGTTTTTCAGGAGGGTGATGACGACCAGATTCGTTTACAGAAGGCGTTCTTCTGGACAATGCCGGTGAAGGACCTGGATGAAGCGGCCGGTTATTGGCTAAACATAAAAAATGCTGTCAAGGACAATCACATTGCGCCAGAATACTTCTACCGAGAGAGCGAGCACCGGAAGTTCCATGTGCGTCCTAAGGCCAAGAATGCGGCCGATGTCACGGCTAATCCACATGGAGGCACAGCCAAGAAATACTGCTATTGGTTCAACCACGATTACATCAAGGCAATTGTTGAGAATGCCGAATAGAAAAATGCGGGGCTCAGCACCTCGCATTTCATTTATCCTTTCAATCTGGCTTCAAGTTCTTTACCTACCCTGGTAATAATACCACATACCAGCGCATTGCCCATAAGGAAAGCCCTCTTTCCGTTGTCCACGCCCTCCAATTTGGTATGGTCGGTTGGAAACATATTCAGGCGCTCCAACTCAACGGGGACCAAACGGCGCAGGCGGCCGGTCTGATCCTGAATGACATGGCGACAGCGGTCAGGACTCTTTCCTCCTTCAGAAGTAATGATAGTCCTGGACGGCTTATCAATCGAATCCGGGAATTCCATGCCTCCTTCAGTATAAAAGTATTGTCCCCCATCTTTCCTGGTCCGAAGTTCGCGCTTTGTGCCCTTATAATATTTCCAACGTTCAATTTGCGCCTCGGGCACATAAAACTCTTCGGGGACCTCTTCTGGCGTCACCATAATGTCGCGAATCGTCATCGGCTTGTCGTCACAAACGGGGACGGTTGATGTTGAATAAGCGACACCGTTCACCATTACACCACTATTTTCAAACGGATGGTCTGCATTCGTGCTGTTAAAGGCATTTGTGATATCCAACAGCCGATCCTTCTTCTTTTCGGAGAGCTTGATTTTACGCAGCGTGGGAAGGTTTTCTTCAATGAGGACAGGGAAGGCCTTGGCGAAGATTCCAGAACGGAACACCCATTCATCCGGGTTAGAAAAACTCTGACCTATTGCACCATCTTTCTTGTATCCCACGATGTAAGTGCGGCGGCGTTTTTGCGGCATCGAATAATCAGCCGCATTGATTACTCGCCATTCAACGAGATACCCAAGCTCATTCAGGCACTCAAGGATAATTGCAAAATCACGCCCTCGTTGACTTGCAGGAGAGAGCAGTAAGCGATCAACATTCTCAAGGAAAACGACTTCCGGACGGTTGTTCCCCTTTTCTTTGAGAATGCGATAAATGGACCACCAAAGGACGCCCTTCTTCCCTTCAATGCCCTTGGAATTGCTTAGTGTTGTGGCAACGGAATAATCCTGACACGGAAATCCCCCCACGAGCATATCGTGGTCGGGGATATCCTCGGTCCTCACTAGATTAATATCATCGTTGACGACACTGCCGACACCGAAATTCTTCTCATAGACCATGGCGGCATGTTGAACCTTCGTGGCTGGTTCCCATTGGTTTGCCCAGATAGTCTTGAAGAAATCCGAGTCCGCCCTGTCAAGACCAACTCGGAATCCACCGACTCCCGCGAAAAGCTCAATAACTCTGACCTCTTTCATACGTTTTCTTTGCTGGTTCAAAGTTACAGAGTTTTTTCTTTCGATCCAAATTTTTGGGGCCAAATAACGGTATCAGTGAAAGAGGCGTCTGGGAATGCTCCTATGTGAACTTCGCCTTCGTGCAAAAATAAACGACGATGCCCATCAGGAACAAGATGGCCTCGATGGTTATGAGACCCCAAATCCATGCCTTGAAGGAGAGCCAGACGCTCTCCCCGTCCTTTATCCTCTTCAGTTTTTCCCGATGCTTAGACAGCGTCTTCTCTATCTCCTGGTGCGCCCCCTCAATGAGCTTCTTCTCGTTTTCAAAGAACTCGCTATGAATGCCTTTGACCGTCTCAATCGATTGGTCGTCGAGTTGAACGGTGAACTTCATTCCTTGAAGTTTTTCCAAAAGTTCTCGAATGTCATCTAAGGTCCACTCGATGA
>JAFYYM010000018.1 GCA_017557535.1 Bacteroidales bacterium
AAAAATGAAAACAACCAGCGTATCAGATTTCAGGACGAACATGAAACGGTATTTGGACGCCGTCATCTTTGACTCGGACTGCGTCGTCATCAACCGTGGCAACACCGGAGCCGTGCTCATCTCTCTGGAAGAATACAACTCCATCAAAGGGACGGAAGCCATCCTTGCATCTGAGAGAATGACAAGTTCCATCCATACGGGCCTCGAGGACATCACTCGCGGCGAGGTTGAAGAAATAGACATCGACGCCCTATGAAACTGCTTTGGACAAAGAGCGCGAAAGAGTCGTACGGGCTTCTCAAGACAGACGCCCCCGACGTGGCGGAAAAGGTCAAGTCAATCCTGAAAGACACGGCAACGCATCCCGAAACGGGATTCGGTTCCCCCACAAAACTCGAAAAGGACTATTCCGGCCTCTGGCAACGGACATACTCCCCCGGTCAAGTCATCATTTATTCCTTCGATGACGACGTTGTTACAATCGTCTCCATCGGGGCAAGGGAAACCGCCCTCCAGCATGTCCACCTGGAATCCTATTCCAAGCAGGATGAGCAGTCCGTCATGGGACAGATGGCGGCTAACAGAGGAAAAGACGGAGAACCCAAGGTTGGTATCTTCTGGTACAACCGAGCGACGAACCATCTGTTCGGAGTCATTTCCCACCGGGTGAGTGATTACACCAAAGCCAACGCCTCCGATGGGAGAATCACCTGCTCTGAAATGCACGAGGATGTCTGGAAAAAGGAGTTCTACAAGCAACGATACCAACACGGTGGCCAAGGCCCTTTCATCGGTGCCTACCAGGACAAGCCACGCGGCCGTGTGTTCTACCATATGGATGATGGGACCTATGAAGTGGCCGTAGGAAAATGGATAGAGGAATACCCCCAGGCTTATGAGCTAATTCTGAAAGAATTCAACCTGCCTCCAGAGAAAACGAAAGCCATGTACGCCGTCCATTGGGACATAGGTCACTCATGGCGTTAACCCTATTTCCAACCATAGATTGCGGATAGCCAAAATAAGAAACCCGCTTTAATATACAAAAACATTTTTCGTGAATTCACGAAATCTCTAATTCACGAATTTGTGAAATATTGAATTCACGAATTATTGAAATGTATATTTCGTGAATTCTTAATTACCGCATTTCACTGATTCAATAAAGGAACAAGAACCTGAAAAATGCCAAATAAACGCTGAAAATTTCTGACTACGGAAAGAAATTATTCGGTTTTTTCAGTGCCATTTTGAATAATTTGAGCCATTAAGACGAATGTTAAATGGTCAAATTTAACCAAGACAAGGTGTGTATGTGTACCACACATACTTCCGGACGCTTCGCTGCGTGTATGTGTCGCACACATAGACACGCCCGGCACCTTGCTTTTCCGGGGGATTATCAACGCAAGAATCCCCGGAAAAGATACGCTCGGATCATTCGTCCGAGCGAGTTCCGCACCTCCGTAGTCGGTGCGTCCTGGCAGGGGCCAGAGTTGTTACCAGATGCCTTTTTCTAATCATTTCGGCTTCATTAAGCATCATTATTTCTGGGAGATATTGATGGTTACTTGAGGAGCCAAATCATGATTTGGGAATCCAGTATTCGCCATAGGGAGTCTTATCTTCATCGGGAGATAGATGCATCCGAAAACGATATCCATTACAGCAGCCTAAAAGCCGATGAACCTCATTATCCATTTTCTGGGGAGTGAAATCTTCTTTGATATAGCCTAACTGACTAAAGTCATCTTCGAAAAAAATCATCAGATAGCACCAAACATCAAACGATGAATAGAATCGATTATTGTCCCCATCCCTTTGATAGAGGCATTTCAATGTCTTATATACCAGATCTACGAGAGTCATTTCACAGATTTAAGGCTGACTCTATCATCTTTGTGACTTCTTCAAACGAATGAGACTCGTCTACGTAAATCAGTCTGCAATGATTCTTCTTGCATAAAACCGCCTTTCGTTTGTCACGCGCCTGCGTGGCAGATAATCCGACGTCTCCACCAAAGATTGAGACAGGCTTGTAGTGTTGCAGTCCTTGATACTCGATGGCAACGTTATCATCCGGAAAGAAGATGTCCAGATGTTGCCTCCCCAGCCATTTTGGCCGGCCGTGTTGGACAACTTCATGGTCAGGGAATCGAGTCTTGACCTTGTAGTAAAGATCCGTCTCGCTGACCCATCCCTCCCCAATCTTCGGGATTCCGACGGACACGCGGTAATCATCTTCTGCCAGCCTAAATAGGGAGGATAGATACTCCGTGACAGCGTGCTCTACAACATGAAAGATCTTTGCCCAGAAGTACCCTCCGCTGACATGTTGGTCATCAAGCCCTTTGTAGAATTGATATGCCTCTTTGTCGCTGAAGAACTGTTCGTAGTAATCAGGATGATAGGCCCCATCAATTCTCTTGTAAGGGAGGCCGCGGTCAAAAAAGATATCCAGGAAAGGAACATCGAACCGATTCTCTGCCTCCTTCACCCTTTTGAAGAGGAAGGGCTTGATTTCTTCCGCATTGTTGATCCCAAATGATGTAAGGAGATTGCGCGGCGCCATTCTGAACGCGATATCGGCATCAATGAGGCTGGTTCTTTGGACATCCTCGAAATGTCGCACATGATAAGCCGAGAAATTGCCGCCTTCAATGAGTTTTTTCTTCGTTCTTTCTGCCGCGGCCGCTCCGGGAAGGTGCATTATGGCATCATCCGCAAAAGGCCTTGTCTGGGGATAATACGCACCGAGCGCTTCTAATTCCCGGCAAAGTGCATCTGGAGTCTTACGGAGCCTGTCCTGTAAATCGTAAAGAAGAACGAAGGCGTAGTTCTCATACCCCTCCAGGTCCAAATATATCCCCTTGAAGAAATCATCTCTAAACCGCTGGTAAAAGGATTGCGCCTCTGCGGGAGCGGACAAAAGATCCTGAGTGCCGTAGATATATGAATGGGGCCATTCCGGGATAGGGACTTCATACTTGATCAAGAGACTGTCGGGTATCACCTCCGTCTGCTCTTTTCTCTTCATCTTCCAGAACGTGGTCTTCCCTCCTACGGTAATTCCAGAGAGAGCAGGATCATCCTTGAATGTGGACGGAAGCGACAGATTGCCGCCAACATAGGAGAGTTTCCCCAGGGAAGAAACTTCCGAATCCCGAAGTGAGAGGTTTCCCCCTACTTCGCTAAGCTCTCCCAGGTCAGTGAACATCCAGTGCGCCAGGCTTGCATTTCCCCGGACCTTCTGGAGTTTCCCTAGACTTCTCAGACGAGGCGTGATCGTGTGATGGCTGAGCCAGAAATCCCCCCGGATTTCTCTAAGCTCTCCCAAAGACTCCAGGGCAGAGTCACTAAGACCAAGGTCGCCATGAACAACCTGAACGCACCCCAGGGATTTCACTCCGGAACCTCGCAAAACGACGGAGGTTCTAATCTCTCCGTCCACGATTACAGTTGCAAGGTCCTTTTCTGAATAAATGTCCGCCATTGTCGAGTGAAGTCTAAATCCCAACTACATTTGGGTTGTCACTCTTACAAAGATACACCAATTCTAGTGAAAGATAAACACCATGATTTAATTATGCATTTCGCCTGCACAATTATGCTTATTTTTGCCTCGATTCGCTCTTTTTTTCGTATTTTTGGCTCTAGAAAACCCGCATAATAGACTGATGGCCACAAACAAACATGCCATAATCAGGTATCAAGCACTTGATGCCTGTTTTTCCAACAGGTATCGGAAGTTCTATATTGAAGACCTTATCGAAGCCTGCAACAAGGCGCTGGAGGAGTTCTACGTATCCAAGGAGGATCCTGTCAATGACGTAGAGTATCATGTCAAAAGGCGCACGATCTTCAGCGACATCGCGTTTATGGAAAGCCCTGAAGGGTGGAATGCTCCAATAGGGCGCTTTTATGAAGGGCACCGGTGTTATTACAGATATGAGGACCCAGACTTCTCCATCAACAAGAGGGACTTTTCAGAATCGGAACTAAACAAGTTGGACGAAGCGCTCATCATGCTCAACCGGTTGAACGGCGTGGCGGGCTTCGACTGGGTCAGCGAGTTCATCGCGAACTTCGAGGACAAGCTCGGCCGGAAGAAGAATACGACACCAGTTATCGGCTATGAGAAAAACCCCTTCTTGACGGGAATCGAGAATCTCTCGGTCTTATACAACTACATCGTCAATAAGCAGGTCCTCAAGATAACATACAGGCATTTCTTCAATGGGGAGATGGTACATTTCATGCACCCTTACTACCTCAAGCAGTACAATAACAGATGGTTCCTGTTCGGGATTACCGAGCGCGAGAAAGACGTCCTGACCAATCTTCCACTGGATAGAATTGTTCGTATTGAGCCGGTACACATGGAATACATCCCCAACACTCAATTTGACTTTGAAGAGTATTTTGAGGACGTCGTGGGCGTTTCGGTGCCCCGGGAGGGAAAGACGGAGACCGTCGTGCTGAAATTTGAAGAAAAACGTTACCCATACGTCATCACGAAACCCCTACATCCATCTCAAATCGAGCTGGATAGAGAAAACCATATTGTTCAGCTGCAAGTTTTCCTGACTCCGGAGTTGGAATCGCTTATTATGTCCTATGGCGATCATGTCGAGGTTTTATCCCCCGTTTCACTTCGGGAAATAATCAAGCAGCGGACAAAAAACATGTTAGAAAAATACAATTGTGCAGAATGATTGCATAATAGTGGTTTATTTTTGCACAGTACCCTGAAAAAAAAGAAACATGATTCAAAGCGAAGCCCAACTCGAGCAGCAGTTCCTGGAAAAAATGCAGGAGCTGAAGTATGTCTATCGGAGTGATATCCGTGACCTGGATGCGCTTGAGAAAAACTTCCGTCAGAAATTCGAACGACTCAATTTCGTTTCTCTGTCTGACGATGAATTCCGTAAGCTCTTGCAAGAGAACATAACCGCGGACGTGTTCACGGCGTCAAAGCGCTTGCGCGAAAAGCAAACCTTCGTTCGTAACGACGGCACGACCTTCGATTACAGTCTCGTCAACCTGCGGGACTGGTGCAAGAATGATTATGAGGTGGTGAACCAGCTCACCATCAACACAGCAAACAGCCGCCAGCGTTACGATGTCATCATCTTGATCAATGGTTTGCCCTTGGTGCAGATAGAGTTGAAGCGTCACAGTGTTTCCCCCATGAAGGCGGTGGAACAGATTGTCCGCTATAAGGAAGACCGTGGCAATGGCTATACCAACACGCTGATGTGCTTCATGCAACTGTTCATCGTCAGCAACGGTGGCAGCGATACGATGTACTTCGCAAATAACAACGACGAGCATTTCCATTTCGATGCAACGAACAACTATCTGCCGGTGTATCACGCTGCCGATCCGGACAACCATAAGATTGCCCAGTTGTTCGAATTCTCGGATATGATGCTGCAGAAGACGGTTCTTGGCCGGCTTATCAGCCGATACATGGTGCTTGTGGAAACCGAGAAGAAGATTCTGGTGATGCGCCCCTATCAGATCTACGCCGTCGAAAGCATCGTGAACTGTGTGGATGAAGGCAATCAGAACGGTTATATCTGGCACACCACCGGCAGCGGCAAGACACTGACCAGTTTCAAAGCGTCGACTCTACTCAAGTTTGATAGTAGCATTGAAAAGTGCGTGTTTGTCGTCGACCGAAAGGACTTGGACAAACAGACCCGTGACGAGTTCAACAAGTTCCAGGAAGGATGCGTGGAGCAGAACGTGAACACGGCAGCTTTGGTCAGCCGCCTGGAGAGCACCGACTATGCCGACAAGGTGATCGTTACCACTATCCAGAAATTGGGAATCGCTCTGGATCCGTCCAATAAGAACAGGTTTTATCAGCGTCTGGAACGATTGAAGGACAAACGTATCGTCTTCATCTTCGATGAGTGCCACCGCAGCCAATTCGGGGAGAATCATGCTGCTATCAGGAACTTCTTCCCCAAGGCTCAGCTCTTCGGCTTCACGGGAACTCCTATCTTCCAGGAGAACAGCAGCTATACGCGTGTGAACGGCCAGCAGGCAGAGTATGTCACCACGGAGGACGTCTTCCAGAAATGTCTTCACCAGTATACCATAACGAACGCCATCACGGACAATAACGTTCTGCGTTTCAAGGTCGAGCATTACGGGAATACGAATGCGGATGGGACTCCGATCAACGAACCGCTGAGTAAGTACCAAATCGTAAAGCATATCCTTGACAACCACGATATCCTTACGGCGAAACGCCGGTTCAATGCCCTTCTGGCTACTCCTTCTATCCCTGATGCCATCATGTTCTATCAGATCTTCAAGGATATGCAGGAGGTGATGAAGAGTGAGAATCCCGATTATGTTCCGCTGAATATCACGGCCGTATTCACCCCGCCCATGCGGAATAGCTCGGATGAAGACCTCCCCCAGGAGGAAGCCGACAACAAGGATAATCCGGAGGGCAACAGGGAGGCCTTGCAACATATCATCGATGAGTACAATCAGAGGTACGATACCAACTTTAGCGTGGACCTCTTCGATGAATACTATCGCGACGTTCAGGGGCGGGTCAAGGACCAGAAGTATCCCAACAAGGACTACCCGCACAGCAAGAAACTGGATGTGGTAATCGTCGTTGAGATGATGCTCACAGGCTTTGACAGCAAGTTCCTGAACACCCTTTACGTGGCCAAAGATCTCAAGTGGCACGGGCTCATCCAGGCTTTCAGCCGTACCAACCGTATTCTGGACGGCACTAAGCCTTATGGAAATATCATTTGCTACCGAGACCTGGAGGCGGCAATGGATGATGCCATGGTCCTCTTCAGCGGTTTTGACAAGGACAAGGGCAAAGAGTATTGGCTGGTCGAACCGGCGGAGTCTGTCGTTGAAAAATACAAGAACGCCATCACACAGCTTCAGACAGTAATGAATGGCATGGGCCTGGATTGCAAACCCGAGGAAGTGATAAACATCCCCCAGGGAGAGAATACCAGCAACTTTATCGATGCATTCAAGGAGGTCCAGCGTCTATCGATTAGATTGGATCAGTACGTGGATCTGCCGGAAGAACTGAAGGCTGCCATAGAAACGGCCATGCCGGAAGATACTCTGCAGCAGTTCCGTACAGCTTACTTAGACCTTGCTCGTCGCCGGCGTAACGAGAATATCCACCAGTCAAAGGAGGTTCCCGATGACGAACCCGACTTCGAGCTTTCCTTGTTCAGCTCTGCCGTGGTGGACTATGACTACATCATGAAGTTGCTTGCGAAGTACACGGACACTCACTTCGAGAAGGTTAAGATTACTAAGGAGCAACTTCTCGAGGTCTTATCCAGCAGTGTGGATTTGATGAACGAACGCGAGTATCTGAAAGCTTTTATCGAGGAGGAACTTCATAAAGGAAGCGGAGTGAGCGAGGCAGAGATCCGCGAGCGGTATAAGGCTTACAAGGACAAGCGCTTCAATCAGCAGATTGCCGCCCTTGCAGGAGAATACGGCATCGATGCTGCCGCGCTTGAAAGGTTTGTCGCCGAAACGGCCAAACTCCGTCGCCTGGACGAAGATGTCCTGCGGGAGTTGTTGAGCCATATCGAGAACTGGAAGCAGCGGAAGGCAGCCAAGGAAGGTCTGCTTGCTGATCTGGCTCCGCTGTTCGCCCTGCTTTCCAGCGGGAATGCTATCGAAGGGCTGAATGCGTATATCAATTAAGCTATTGACTATTTCGGATGTATGGAAAACAATAAAGTCATACCGCAACTTCGTTTCCCGGGCTTTAAGGGAGACTGGGAGAAGAAAAAGTTTAAGGACATCACTTTCCCGGCTGGTAAGAAAAATAGCCAAAATCTACCTTACGAGAGATACTCAATTTCAAATGAGGTAGGTTTCTATCCGCAAAGTGACCAGTTTGAGGACGGAGGCGGTTATTTAAAAGACATTGACTGTCGTCAATACATCGTCGTTCCTCCCAAGTCTTTTGCGTATAATCCTGCGAGAATAAATGTGGGGTCGATCGGTTACCAAGACTTAGGTAAAGAGGTTATTGTGAGCTCTTTATATGAGGTTTTTCGTACATCAGATGCCTGCTATGATCCTTTCCTCTGGCAATGGTTTCACACAGACGTATTCCATAGGATGGTTGTCAATGTTCAAGAAGGAGGTGTTAGACAATATTTTTTCTATGAAAAATTGAAAGAGTGTTCAATCTATCTACCTTCGATTTCAGAACAGAAAAAGATAGCTGATTGTTTAGCAGTCGAAGATGATTTGATTTCCGCACAAAAGAGAAAAGTGGAAGCATTAAGGTCTCATAAGCAAGGTCTTATGCAACTACTCTTCCCCCAGCCAGGAGAAACCACCCCACGCCTCCGCTTCCCCGGCTTCTCCGGAGAGTGGAAAGAGAAAAAGATGAGTGAAGTGTTCTCCCGAATAACCAGGAAAAACGCGGAGAATAATCTGAACGTTCTGACAATCTCCGCTCAGTACGGGCTTATTAGCCAGTTGGAATTCTTCAAGAAATCAGTTGCGGCTTCCGATGTCACTGGCTATTTTTTGCTGAAGAAAGGGGAATTCGCCTACAACAAAAGCAGTTCCCAAGGCCGGCCCTTCGGCGCCATTAAACCGCTCAGGCTTTACGACAAAGGAGTGGTCTCCACATTGTACATCTGCTTCAAATGCAATGATTCGAGGGAAATTGATTTTTGGGATCAGTACTTTGATGCCGGTCTCTTAGATAAAGAACTGATGTCGATTGCTCAGGAAGGAGCCAGGAATCACGGCTTACTGAATATCCCGACAAGCGGATTCTTCAATCTTTCAGTTCTTACTCCATCCATTGATGAACAGCAGAAGATTGCATTCTGCTTGTCCTCGTTGGATAATACTATTCAGGCCGAATCCGATAAATTGGATGCACTAAAAGCTCACAAGAAAGGCCTTATGCAGCAACTGTTCCCACAACCCACGAAGTAACTTGACGCTATGGCCAACAATGAAGTTATCATAAAAGCCCTTAGAAGAGGCTTCGAAGTGGACGACCGGGACCAGTTCACCAACTGTGCCCTCGTATTCGCTTACAACGGCACAGGAAAAACACGCCTTTCCTACGATTTTGCCCATTACGGACGCGGTGAAGGTGCTACCCAGCACACGCTTTATTACAACGCATACACTGAAGATCTCTTCACTTGGGACAATGACCTGGAAAACAACACCGATCATCATCTTTTGATTAACCAGAATGCAGCACTAATCCAGGGCCTTGCGGGTTCTAGTTTTAGCGTTGATTTAGGGAAGTATCTACAGATATTTACAGATATCGATTTCAAGTTCCACTATGACGAAGAGAACGCCGAAATTCCCGACTATGTTGTGTTCAATAAAAAGATTAAGAAGCGCAAACTCGTTGCTGGGAAAATGGAGAATGAAGAAATAGATATTGAGAATATCAAAATTTCTCGGGGAGAAGAACGGCTCTTTGTGTGGTGTTTTTTTCGTTGTATCCTTGACCAGGTTTTGAAGGGAAACGATACGTATAAGGATATTGAATATATCTATATCGACGACCCGATGTCCTCGCTCGATGACAACAATGTAATCGCTTTTGCACAGCAATTATACACGACGATTCGTCAGCAACTTAAACAGGAGATTGATGAACAAAGGGCAGGGAAAGAAGATTTCCGCCGCATCAAGTTCGTGGTATCAACGCACCATGCGCTCTTCTTCCATACCATGCTCCATGGGCTGATAGCTGATAAGAAGTTGGGACGTTATTATCTCAGTCGCAATAAACAAAAAGACCAGTTGGTGTTGAAAAGCATGAGCGACAACACTCCGTTCTATTACAATGTGGCGATGATGAGCGAAATTCAGAGAGCAATAGAAACCGACCGGCTCTACACTTTCCATTTCACTGTACTGCGCAGCGTTATGGAGAAGATTAAGGAGTTTTTCGGCCATCGTGATTTTGCCATCATTCTCGAAGGTATCAAATACAAGGGAGAGACGTACGATCGTACGGCGTTCAGCCAAGAGGATCTTGCCGATTTTTATTCCCGTGTGGTAAACGTACTCACTCACCAGGGGTCGATGTTTGCACCTGCTTTGATGAACGATGACAACAAAGAATTAGCGACTGCTATTTTCAACCATCTTGTAGAGAAGTATCAATTCGTACTTCCTAACCTGAACAGCTCCTGGAGCGAAGCGAGAATTGCTCGGGAGAATGGAAACGAGTAATAGAAACAAAACAACGATAGAACAATGGAAACAACGGTGAAAACCCCGCTGACAAAGCAAGAGAAAGAGCAACTGTTCCGCGCCCTTTGGAATGTGGCCGACGTGCTTCGTGGCTCCATGACTGCGGACAATTTCCGCGACTATATGCTGTCGCTGCTCTTCTACCGCTATATCAGCGCCCGATATGAAGCAGCGGCACGCCTTGAACTAGGAAGCGACCTGCCTGCGGACAAACCCCTTTATTCCTGGTATGCAGAGAATGAGGCAGATGTGGTCGAGTTTGAGGATATGATGCTCAAAAGCACACACTATATCATCAAGCCCCAATACCTATGGAGCGCCATTTATGAATTGGCACGCACCCAGGATGATGACCTCTTGACAGATCTCAAGGACAGTTTCCGTCATATTGAGGAGGAATCCTTCAAAGGTGCATTTAGAGGACTATTCTCCGAAATCAACCTG
This sequence comes from Bacteroidales bacterium, assembly GCA_017557535.1. Classification (GTDB taxonomy): domain Bacteria; phylum Bacteroidota; class Bacteroidia; order Bacteroidales; family UBA932; genus Cryptobacteroides. The sequence continues at coordinate 10,714 of JAFYYM010000018.1, forward strand.
GATAGTGAGAAACTTGGCAAGGATCGTTCTTCACGGAATAAGATGATGTGCAATGTCATCTCAACGCTTGAAGAGAAACTAATAGAATTTGACGGGAAAGGAGATATCCTGGGTGATGCGTATGAGTATCTTATCGGCAAGTTTGCCGCTGGCAGTGGGAAAAAAGCGGGCGAATTCTATACTCCGCAGCAGGTCAGTACTATCCTGTCCCGAATCGTGACTCTTGATTGCCAGGACCCTTCCACCGGCCACAAAAATGAACTCCGGAATGTACTGGACTTTGCTTGCGGCTCGGGTTCGTTGCTGCTTAATGTCAATAACCAGATGAAGCAGCACGGTGGAAAGATTGGTAAGATTTATGGCCAAGAGAAGGAAGTCACTACATTCAACCTTGCTCGGATGAATATGCTTCTCCATGGCCTGCATGACTCGGAGTTCGAGATATTCCACGGCGATACCCTCACGAATGACTGGCCTGTGTTAAAGGACAGTGGTCCCGTGAAGCCTATAACCTTCGACGCTGTGGTAGCCAATCCTCCCTTCAGCCTCAAGTGGGATCCGGATGACGAAGCGTCCAAAGACCCCCGTTTCCAAAACTATGGTGTCGCGCCCAAGAGTGCGGCCGACTTCGCCTTTCTGCTGCACGGCTTCCATTACTTGAGCGGCTGCGGCACCATGGCCATCATCCTTCCTCACGGAGTCCTCTTCCGTGGCGGTGCTGAGGCTACTATCCGGAAAAAGCTCATCACCGATGACAACATTGATTGCATCATCGGCTTGCCTGCCAACCTGTTTTACTCGACGGGTATTCCTGTCTGTATCATCGTGCTGAAGAAGTGTAGAAAGAGCGACGATATTCTCTTCATCAATGCTGCTGAGCACTATGACAAGGACAAGAAGCAGAACACCCTTTCGCCCGACCATATCGATAAGATTATAGAGACTTATCGGGACCGGAAGGAAGAAGACCGTTTTAGCCGTCGTGTAGGTCTCCGAGAGATAGTCGAGAACGACTACAACCTGAATATCACACGCTATGTCAGCCTGGCACAAGAGGAGGCGCAGATTGATTTGGCAAAAAACCACGAGCAGCTTGTCGAAATCGAGATGCAGCTCTCCGAAGCGCGGGCGAAGTTTAACGGTTTTCTCAAGGAACTCGGGCTGGAAGAAATCTGATTTTACGTCAAAATAATTTATTGTGCAAATATATTGCACAATAATGAAATATCTTTGTGACGAAGCTAAAACCAGATTAACCCCTAACGCTATGTCCCTATTTGACACTCTACTGACGAAACGCGATCTTACTCGCGCTCCTATCCCCCTGTGGAAGCTCAAAGTGACGGACGAGGAATACGAGGAGTTGAAAGAGACCATTTATCGAGTGGCCACAGCTCCCTATGGGGCAGCCGGATTCCGCACCATAGAGAGGGAATGTGCACTCCTCTTCTCCGAGTACTGGAGGCGGGACTATATCGACGGTCCCCATAAACTCCAGGCCGTATATGACGTACTCAAAAAAGACCCTAAAGTACCGCTCTCCTTCTACAACAACTTCGATTCGTTTTACGAAGCAGCCAAACGCGGAGCAAAAAGGTTGGGAATCGAATTTTACCAGGGAGATACAACCCAGTATTTGGACTCTATGTTCTATCAGGGAGGTCTTCCTATGCGGCTGGTGACCCTCAATGCGAAGAATTCCGTCTGGGACCGATTCACCCGCGGGCTGGTCCACCGGCACATCGATTTCGAGGATCTGCAGTTGGGGAAGGTGGCTACGGTCAGCCAAAGCCTCAGGGAATATAGTGCCGCTCTCGTTGACGCCATCGACAAGGGGCAGTTCCGGCTCATGCCTTTTTATTGCAAGGATGAAACGGATCCTTGGTTCCGATCCCTTATGGCTCTTGCCCACCAGGAACGGGTTTTTCAGCGCCTACTGCGTCCTTTCTCCCTCGACTGGGAGTTCGATGTGGACCAGCGCGGCGGCTCATTCACGACTAAGTACGTCGTAAGGGGATTGCAGCGACTTCCTGAAGCCTTCCTTTTGGTACAGCAACTCGCATCTGAGACGTTTTTCTCCGCCCAAGTACGAGTGGACGGCAGAGCTGTCGACACCTTCGATTACCAAAACAGATTCTGCCGTTACAATGTCCTGAGCAAGCATCCTTACCATGAGGGAGAGGTCGTTTCCGTGTATCTCCACGACAGGCAGCATCCACTTCTATCAGATGACCTTGACCTTGGGGTTCCGCATCTTCTGTATCGAGACAAAGACGGGAAGTACTTCTTGGGAAACAAGATGGGATCTGCTCTTTCACTTCTACTTGTTCCCGAAGGATGGACCGTGGATGACGAATCGTTTGAGCTGAAGGACCTTACCTGGGAAGGGAAGACATACAAGGGCGTGTTCATCCGCGAGGACTTCCAGGGGAAGATCTCTGTCCACGGGGCAGACGGAGAAATTGTTTTCGGGGCCGATGCCCGGCTTTACTGGAGTGAAATAGCCTCCTCGCCGCTGTATCTGCCGGACATCATCGAGCCCGTCTACGATGCGGCGTCGTTGCGGCTTTCCCTGTGCTCTGACGGGGATTCCGCCGGCATAACCGTAAAGGAAAACGAGGTCGAGTATCGCAGCAAAGGAGAGAGTGCCTGGTCTCCGATTCCGTCCTACGGAGAGATCTTGGCAAGAGTTAAAGACCGCGGCGGGGTGTTCGTGACACCCGTGAAGTTCCTCAATGTCGGGGAGTTGTCCGTCACACCGCTGAAAGCCGACAAGGACTGTTGCTCCATCAAGGTCTCCTGGCCGCATGGAAGGGTCTTCTGTGAGGAAGGGGTCAAGAAAAGCAGCGGCGCCTGGGAGATAGAGAAGAGTTCTTGCACCGACCCCCGGAGAATCCATTTCCGGCTTGTTCCTACTGGCCATTCCCGTGCCCAGTTCACGCTCACCCTGCGTGCTCCTTTCAAGGACTTCTCCATCCTTGATGCCGATGGGGTTCCCGTCCTCGACTCCAGTATCGTCCCTTACGGCGACCTGGACAAGTACCAGTACCATCTTGTCGGCCAGGGAATCAAGGGCTATTCATACGGAAACACGCACAGGGAACTGCGCTGGGAAGCTGACAAGCTGTATGTTTACGAGGACGGACGCATGCTGCGCCGGATTCCTTATGAAGGATCCCTGCTGACCTTGTTCGACTCCCGAGAGGTGGTCCGCACGCTATTGGACAAGACTGCGAAAAGTATCCTTGCTGCCTCTCTTCGGGTTGATGTTGAAATCGACACACACCGGAGAATGGTCCTGCTTGTCAAGGACTCACCCTATCGTATCCATCAAGTTTCTGAGAAGGAACTCACCATCCGGGACGAGTGGAACAATCCGATTCGTTACCCCCACGCTCTCAAACTTTTCAATCTTGACGACCCTACAGAGCCCCGAGTCTCGCTTCCTTTCTCTGAGGATAATGGGTTTGTCCTTCCTGAGAAGGTTGCATCCTGGAAGAAAATCCTCGCTACCGGTCGGACACGCGGACGCATCCTGCCGGCACTTATCGACCCCGAGAAAGCCCCGAGTCAACAGGAAAGGATGGCCGCTAGGCGCGAGGCGATGGACCGCATCTCGAAGGAAATTGACGAGGGAAAACTCGGAGGCGATACCTGGAACCGCATTGTCGGATGGTTCAACCTGTCTCAGGCAGAGGATATCCCAGCCAGTTCGATCCTGGAACTCTACTGCCTTTCCCGCGACGGAAGGGCACTGCTGACCCTGGCCTTCCAACTCTTCCTGAATTGCAAGGGAGAGGAGGATTTGGATACGCTGACCGGACAACTCCTCTCGATGGGGACCGATCTCGCGTTCCAATGGTACTGGGTCAGACCACAAAGCGAACACCTTATGATGACAATCCAGAACGTCATCAACTGGAACTCTCCTTTCCTGAAGACCTTGTATGTTGACTGGGCGATCAGTCGCCAACACGATCTCGCTGAAGTTATGTACGATATCAGCGATGACGATGTGTTCTCTAATAAACTCATGGTCTGTATGGGGGATGTCCTGGGGCAGTTCGACCTCTGGCTGAAGGACCTCTATGCGACATCCATCCTGGATATCTACGGCACAGTCAACGAGCCGATCCTGCGCGAGGTAGCAGGAAGCATCGCCGGGAAGAGCCGCTGCCTCCATATTGAAAGTCATGATGAAGTCTTCGTCGAGCAGAACCAGAATCTTGACGATCCCGAAGTGAACGCCTTCTTCGACCGTTTCGACGAGCCTGGGAGGCCCCGGAACGAAAGGTGGCTCATCCAGCGCGTAAACGCCGTCGCTGCCCATCTCAAAAACGAACTCGACCTTTTCAAGGCGTCGCACGAGGTACGCCGCAGCATCATCTTCTGCCGGAAAACCAGCCCCAAGGCTTTTCTTATAGAACTTAACAACAAATTGTCTCAGTAAGATTATGAGATTCGAGAACATATTCAAGGAGACAGAAGAGAACGTACGTCTCGCCCTGGAGTCCATGTGGGTTCCCGGAAACCACCCGATGCGCGGGCAGATTGAGCGCCTTTTCGTCCGTGAACCTCTTCTTGCCGAGCCAGTCTTCCAGAGCATGTTCGGCTGGGAGACGGCAAGGGACGGCTCCTGGCGCAACGCCCTCAATCCTGATGTTGTTGCCCGGCTCGGCATCGGGTCCCGGTTTGCCCCCTATGAGCACCAGGCCAGAAGCTGGAAGGCTCTCCATGATGGAAAATCCATCGTGGTCACCTCGGGAACCGGATCCGGCAAGACCGAGTGCTTCATGTACCCTGTCATCGGGGACTTGTGCGACCAAGGGAACACAAACGCTATCCAGGCCCTTTTCCTTTATCCGCTCAATGCCTTGATGGAAGACCAGAAGCAGCGCCTTTCCGGGTATTGCCAGCCCAACGGCCTCCGCTTCGCCGTTTATAACGGCAGCACTCCTGAAAATCGAGCCGACCAGGAGGCCTTGCCGTGCGAGGTGCAGACCCGAAACGAAATACGGGATGCCCGCCACCAAGGTACCCGCCCCCAGATACTCCTGACCAACCCCAGCATGCTGGAGTATATCCTGGTACGGAAGAAAGACCAGCAGATGCTCCAGGAATCCGCCGGAAAGCTGCGCTGGATCGTCATTGACGAGGCCCACACATATTCCGGCTCCGCAGCAGCGGAACTCTCCCTCCAGATCAAGCGCATCCTTGAGGCGTTCGAGGTGTCCGCATCGGACGTCCGTTTCGCCTGTACGAGCGCGACGATGAGTGGCCAGGACGGGGCGGATTCTCTCAAGGAATTCATATCCAACCTTACTGGGCAACCCAAGGATCGGATCGAGGTAATCGATGGCCACCGCATAATCCCCGACATTGACCCCGTCGCTCTCACGGAAAGAATCAAGTCGGATGACTTACCCTCTATCGAGAAGGTGCTGGAGCTTCGCAGACGGATCAACGTCCGTTCCGGCATGTCCCTCGGTGAAATATGGAACATCCTCTGCCCCCAGCAGCCGTTCCAGCGTTCGCTCACCCTGGAAGCCTTGCGCCTTCTCGACAGGCTCTGTAACATCTCCGTCGACGGCAATCCACTCCTCTCTCTCCGAGCACACCTTTTCATGCGGACCGTCAATGGCCTGTATGCATGCGGGAATCCTTCCTGCCCCGGCTCCTCGGAAACACTCTACGGGCACCTAACCACCTACAAGGCGTCTGTCTGCCCCCATTGCGGCGAACCTCTGCTGGAAATCCTTCAGTGCAAGAGGTGCAACAGCTTCATCCTCTCCGGACAGAGCGAAGCCGGCACCCATCTCATATCACCCATCGAAGAAGAGATCGAGCAGGAGGACCCGTTCGAGCTTGATGACGAAAGCCTGGTTGATGATGCCGCCGATGGCATCGCCGTCCGGGCGGAACAATTCTATATGATTCCTTATGACCGAGAAAGGCATTTCATCCCTTCGTCGAGAGGGAATGCCGTCACGATGGACATCACACATGGAGAGGACGGAAGCCATATGGAAGAGGCACGCGACCGATCCGGTCACTGGGTCGAGGTGCGCTCCGACAGCGGACAGCCGTTGTGTCCGGACTGCGGCCGGCTCGCGGTCGGAAAGAAACTCAACTTACAGCACTTCCGTGTCCCGCTGGACTTTCTCAACCAGACCGTCTCACCGGTCTTCCTAAAAGAGTGCGCACCTGACGGGCTACCGTGGGGTAAGTACATCGCCTTTACTGACAGCCGTCAAGGTACGGCAATCTCCGCCAAGACCTTCAACATCGAAGTGGAGCGCCGTTGCTGCCGGGCGAACACCATGGCGAAACTCTCGCAGTTGGGGGATGGCGGACAGGGTTCCACCGTAGATATCCACGAATTAGACAAATACCCCGCCGAAATCCGATCCATCCTCCTGGCCGGTCTCGCTGCAAAGAGGAACGAAGAATCCCTGACCCTGCACGACTTGGGCGATGTCATTTACGATCAGCCGCTTCATAAGCACCTTACTGATGGGAAGGCCGATGACACAGCTGCATACAAAGCCGCCCTCATGCGGCAGTTCATCGGTCGGCGCCAGATGTACGAGAACGGAGCGGAGACGATGGGCCTCATCACGCTGACCTATCCTGCCCTGTCTGATGTCCGGATGCCGGAAGAGCTTGCGGACTACTCTGATGCAAATGGCCTAGGCGTCACAGACAACGACTGGAGGGATTTTCTGAAGCTGACGATCGATTTCTTCGTCAGGCTGAACAACCATATCCAGCCACTACTGGACGGAGAAAGGCCCTTCGTTCGGGATGCGAACCTCAGCCGTCCCTTCACGGCCTCAGACGACAAGCGGCTCGGGCTCGCATCCTGGCCGGCCGTCGCAAAGAATGACGGTGGTGAGATCAAACCCGCCCAGTCACGTATCGTCATACTTCTGTGTGCAGGACTAGGGATTGAGACACTTGACCAATTGAAGGAACGGCAGGCCCTTGTGTCCCATCTCCTACAGGCAGCCTGGGATACATTGACCGGCAAGAGAATCCTCACGAAGGTTGACGCGGACGGGAGAGGATACGACAATCCGGTATTCTTCCCCGATCACAAGTATGTCGGGTGTTACTTCCTTGACCTGTCTGCAAGGGAGGACAATAAGGTCGCCAGGGTGAGGAGAACGGTGAAGGCTTGGGAGTGCCCCGTGTCCGGGAAGCTCCTTGATACCCTCTTCCGTGGGATTAGCCCGATGATTACCGGAGAGCTCTCCGGAAGGCTCATCGAGAAGTACCGCTGTACTGGAGCACCCATCGAGATGCCCGTCATGCCTCGAGAGAGGGAGGAGGTTGAAGGGTGGCTCATGAAGGACAGCGCTATCCAGATTCTCAAGGAGAGAGGTTTCTGGACGGACCGTTTCAAGTACGTTTACCGTAAGGAGCCTTCCTACATAGCAGCTGAGCACTCTGCGCAACAATCCCGCGTTCGGCTCCGCGAGTACACCGAGGCGTTCAAGCTTCCCGAGCCCGGGATCAACGTTCTTCAGTGCTCTACGACGATGGAGATGGGTGTCGATATCGGCGACATCGACATCGTCCTCATGGATACGATTCCTCCGACGGCCGCAAACTACCTCCAGCGTGCGGGACGTGCGGGACGAAACCGACAGAGCAGAGCCCTGGCCTTCTCTCTGTGTAATAACACCCCCGTCAGCCAGCAGGCCTTTGCCAACCCCATGTGGGCTCTTCAGACGCCCAATCATATGAGCCCGGTAGCCCCAAGCCGGACCATCACTCAGCGTCATGTCAATTCCTACTTCTTCCGGAAGTTCATATGCGACAACGGCCAGGGTATCGATGCGACGTACACCGTGGGCGACTTTATGAGAAGCGTCTGCAATTCTTTCATCGAATTCCTGGATGTGATGGGAGGGAACAACGCGGCGAAGGCCCATTTCAAGCAGACGTTCGGATCGGGAGCCGTTTTCTCTATCGATCGTACCAGGGAGGATATCCTTGGTATCCAGAGGCGGTATGATGGCATCATCGCTGATTTGGAAGACGCTTTCTCCCAGTATGAGGACGACGTACGACGACAGCTTGCCATTGCCAACCAAATCCGAAAAGTCAAGAGCGAGAATCTCCTGAATTTCCTGTCCGAACAGCAGTTCATTCCGAACGCCAGCATGCCGACCGGCGTAGTTACATTCGATTTCATGGATTTGAAGCAGGCCTCTCAGCTTCGCCGGCTCTATCAGAAGGTGGACCAACTGACAGCCCGTGTCGCAGACGCGGAGGCTTCAGAAAAACTTGTCCTGGAACAGGAGCTAAACAAGGTCTACCGGGATATACAGGACCTCCGGGCCAGCGCTACCGCATCTCGCGAAATCAACACGGCGCTCAACGAATACGCCCCTGGCCAGACAGTGGTCGTGAATGAGAAGAACTATCGATCAGCTGGCCTGCTTCTCTTTGGCGCCTACAACGAAAATACGCAGACGAAGGCAATCTACCGCTGTGACAACTGTGGTATGATTGAGTATCGGCACGACTTGGACGAGAACCGCCATTGCCCGAGGTGTGGAGCGCCATACCGGGGTATCATCGATGAGAACCACGAAGGTTTTACGCAGGCATTCGAGCCGGTCGGGTTCCGCACCGACCAGAATGCCAACAGCACCCGTGAGGAGAAGACAGACAAGCGTTACTACGACATTCAGCCCATCCTCCTTACGGTTGACTGGTCGCAGTATACCGAGATCAACATGTGCCAGATTGCCGGCAGCGGGGAGACGGGTAAGATTCTCTATTACAACCGAGGAGATCGGTTCGGATTCGCCTTCTGCAAGCGGTGTGGACGAGCCGCCGTGGAAACGGACCTGTATAGCCAGGCCCCTCCGGCAGAACTGGCCATCGGCCACAAACGCCTGTGGGGGGACCCTTGCGATGCAAACCCGAAGGACATCGCCCGGCATGTCGTCTTCACCGGGACGCATTACACCTGCTATTCCGTCCTGAAATTCCAGGAGGATCCTCAAGCGAGCGGGTTCGTAAAGGACAAGACCCTGGTCTACTCCTTGGGCGTGATTCTGAAGCGGGCCCTGGTTGAGTACCTGGGCATCGATTCCACGGAAATCGGATTCGGCATCAAGCAGGAGGCGGATGCCTTCTTGCTATTCATCTATGATACGGCAAGGGGCGGCTGTGGCTACTCCACCCATCTCACCAATGCGACTGAATGCCAGGCGGTGTTCAACATCGCCCTGAGGAAGCTACACGAATACAGCTGTCGCTGCCACGAGGATGGCGGTGCATGCGCCCGCTGCCTCATCGACCGCGAGAATTACCGGTTCTCTGCATTCCTGTCGAAGTCTGCCGCCATGGAATGGCTCACCCTTCAGAAGGAGCGTGCAAATGAGGTCCCAGCTTCCATCCGAGCTACCCATCCGGATGCTGGCGTCGTTTTCCAACCCCTGAAGACGATTGTTGCCCGGGCCATTTCCAATCAGGAGACCACCGACATCGTCCTCTGTGCCTCCGACCTGAACGGCGACTGCGCTGTGTCAGAATGGACCAGTATCCACAGCGAGATGGGACGGTTCATCAAGAAAGCCGTCGAGAGGGGAGTGAAGGTAACCATCGCAATCGAGTACCATCCCGAGCTCCACTCCTCCCTGGTCGATAGGATACCCTATTTAGGCCTAAGGGACAAGTTCCCCGACTGCACGGTGAAGTTCGTATCCGATATGGGCCCTTTGAAAACTGCGCTGATATCAAGCTCCGCATCCCATGTCCTGCATTACTTCACGGATCACGAGGATGTCCTCCCTTTCTCCGAAGAATGGGGGAATGCCTGCAGCCGGCTCTATGCCGAAAGCCAGGCCCCTGTCCTGACAGAGATCGACGCTCCTTCTTATCCGGTCCAGTCTTCGGAGATTATTCGTCAGGGTCTAGCAACTGCCTCGAGGTTCCGTGTCGGGCAGTATTTCTCTGAAGTCATCGCAAAGAGCGTGCTTCGTCGAGAGGATATTGACTCCCTGAGCTCGCTTCTGTGTGGCAAGAATGTCGACATCACCTTCAGCGACATGTATGTCAACAGTGCGCTCGCCAGCCTTATGCTTGTCTATCTGATTAAAGAGATGCGTGACCTTTTTGGATTCTCCATCAAGACCCTAACCCTTCAATTGGACTCGCCCAGAAGGCGATGCCAGAACTACGCTTTTTCGGACAATTCCGTCATCAATTATAACTGGGAGAATGCCTCAGATGCGGATGCGTACACCGACGAACTCTGCGAAAACGTGCTGGGCATCACTCCAACTCACTCCTCACAGGATGCTGACCATCACCGGTGGCTCCGGATTGAAACTGAGGACGGCGGAAAGGTGGAGATCCGGCCCGACCACGGCATCAGCGGAGGATATCATTCTTACTTCCACTACGTGGACTTGGATAACCTGGATGACCAGGTAATGGTATTCCGAAACAACGAGGACGTCCTGTATTACATCATTATCAAAAGCCGATAAACCATGACTCCGGAAGAGAGGCTTGCTCGAAGGAAAGAGTTCAGGAAGTACCTCAGGACGAGGGAAAGAATCTCTGGCTCCGACTTGAATGCAGTTATGCAGGCGGCAGAGCAGTTTGTCCCAACCCTGGTTGAAGACCGGTTCCTACATGGTTTTGTGGGTCTGTATGAGGAAACACTTGACCTTTCCCAACTTCTTGCCCTAGCAAGAAGGATGGAGCGGGACGAACAATTCATCAATCAGAAGCAGGGTTACACCTGTTTCAGGGCCGTTGTCGGGTATGCCCGGTATTTCGCTGACCGGAATGGGCTTGACATGGGAGTTTTTCTCCCGCCCGAGGCGGACTATCCCATCCCGGATGAAGACCTCCCCATCCACGAGGGAAGAGAATACGAGGTGCGTGGTATTCGGTATGAACGTGACAAGAACGCCCGAACTCAATGTATTGACTATTACAAGAGCCTTGATCCTGAGAATAAATGCCGTTGCCAAGTTTGCAAGATGTGTTTCGAGGAGGTTTACGGCGAGATCGGAAAGGATTTCATTGAAGTGCATCATCTGGTGCCCATATCTGAACGGGGCGGTGACTATACTGTCAATCCTGTTCGAGACCTGGTTCCCTTGTGCTCAAATTGTCATTCGATGATTCATAGTGCTTTGGGCGGACGTCTAACTTTACAAGACTTGATGGATAGGATTGCTAGGAATCGTTAAGGTTGGTAGTTTTTTTCTATTGTGCAAATAAGCCGCACAATAAGGACATACCTTTGTACCGCCATTAGGGAAGAAGCCCTTTTGGCGGTATTTAATTGTGTAACTAAGCAAAATGATATGAAGACTTTTCGTGACCTGCTCTTCTCCCTCCAGAACCTTTCCGAGTCACAGCTCGATCAGGTAATCATGATAATCCCCACCGGCTACTGCAGTGCGGCGGCAGTCGAGATTGATGGCTATTCTCCCTTCACTGGGAAGGTTGAATTGGCTGTATCTAAGGGGGATATCATCTTTGACGAAGGTCTTGACTCCCCGCAATGTGGTTGTGGTGTCAGCGGATGCTCCGACACTGAAGAATGGGGAATGCCCGTCAGCGAACTTGCCTCTGAGCTTGCCCCGGGGGATGTCCTTTACTCGAAAGACGACGTGATTCTCGGCCCTGGTTTGCCGTACATCAGAATCGCAAACGTTGAAGATTAAAATTATTATGCAAGTGTATTGCACAACACGCTCATATCTTTGTACTGTAATTAAACAATAAGTGTAACCCTAAAACTATAGGCCCATGAAAAACATCATTTGCCCCCACTGCAAGACTGTCTTCGCCGTTGACGATGCCAACTATGCCGCCATCGTTTCCCAGGTAAAAGGCGCGGAATTCAACGCCGAGGTGGAACGCCGTATCGCCGAACTCCATCATCAGCACGAGGCCGAACAGAAGGCCGAAGCCGCAACCATCGAGAAGGCCCACCAGTCCGAGCTTTTCGAGAAGGACCAGGCCATCAGCCAGAAGGATGGCGAAATCGCCCGCCTGAAGGAACAGATTACGGCTATGGGTGACCGGCAGAAACTGGCCGTCGGGAACGCCATCGCTGACAAGGACAAACAGATCGCTGACCTGAAGGCTGTGCTCGCCCGGAAAGAAAGCGAGATTCAGATTGCCGTCCTCCAGGAACAGCAGAAGGCCCAGCAGAGCCTCAAATCCAAAGATGCAGAAATCGCCAAGCTGCTCACCAATGCTCAGGTCGCAGCCTCCCAGGCCTCCCTCCGCGAGACCGGCCTTCGTGCCGAGCTGGAAGGGAAGCTCCAGTTGGCCAAGTCCGAAGCAGCTCTCCAGGAGAAGAGCATCCGCGAGGACTACGAGTCCAAACTAAAAGTCGCCCAGGAGCAGGTTGATTACTACAAGGACCTGAAGGCTAAGATGTCCACGAAGATGGTCGGTGAGACGCTTGAGGCTCATTGTAGCACCGTCTTCAACGGAACCCTTCGGCCCTTGTTCCCGGACGCGTACTTCGAGAAGGATAACGACGCATCCGGCGGAACCAAGGGGGACTTCATCTTTCGCGACTACGTGGACGGTCTGGAGTACATCTCCATCATGTTCGAGATGAAAAACGAGGCCGATGAGACCGCCACCAAGCACAAGAACGAGGACTTCTTCAAGAAGCTTGACGCAGACCGTACTGCCAAGGGCTGCGAGTACGCCGTGCTTGTCTCGCTCCTGGAGCCGGACAGCGACCTTTACAACGGTGGCATCGTGGACGTTTCCTACCGCTACCCGAAGATGTACGTCATCCGCCCGCAGTTCTTCGCGTCGATGATCACCCTGCTGGTCAACGCCGCCAAGAACACTGTCGGTGTCAAGAAGGAACTCGCCCTTGCACGCCAGCAGAGCATTGACGTCACGAACTTCGAGAACCAGCTCCTGGGCTTCAAGGACGCTTTTGGCCGCAACTATCGCATCGCCAGCGAGAAGTTCAAGACCGCGATCGATGAGATTGACAAGTCCATCACCCACCTTCAGAAGATCCGCGAGGCACTGCTGGGCTCCGAGAACCAGCTTCGCCTGGCCAACGACAAGGCCGAAGATCTGACGATCAAAAAGCTCACCCGCGGCAATCCTACCATGAAGGCCAAGTTTGACGAAGCCCGCAAGGCCCAGGAAGAACAAGGAGTGGACGAGCAGGAGCAAGAATAGGTGCAATACGATAAAACGGACCAACGATGAAAACAAAGAAGTCAAAAGCATCTTTGGTGGTGGACAAGATTCCTTCTACTGGCCGCGAGGCATTCAAGATACTTGACACCATGCTCTCGGATGAAGAAAAAAAGAGCGCCCTGGCTCAATCACGATCGGTATTCGCGATGAAAGAGCATTTTGGTCTTGGAGCGTGGATTCGGAACAACTGGATTTATGGTGACGAAAAGGGCATCGGCCTCTTCGCTAAAGAGGAGGCTCTTCTTCAGCATCCGGACTCTCTCTCAAGTGATTTCCTTGAACGGTATCACGACCATCTCAAAAGGTCTATGTCGAAAGGATGAGTAATCCTCTGCTTTTCATTGATTTTATCGTATCTTTGGATAATCGTGTTTATCAAAATACCAAAGATATGACACTTGACTTTGTGCCCAAAAACGTGACTGCTGGTAGAATGCTTGTCCATACAGAGGTGGCGGAGAAAGAATACCGGGAAACGGCGCTTAAGTTTATTGAAGCTATCTTTCAGGAATTTGCCAAGGATTCCATGCGGTTTTTTCAGCCGGACATCCACCTAGAGGACCCGCCCTACCTGTATACCGAGAGGTCCTTCGATTCTGTGATCCTGCCTGCACTCCATCGATTGTGCCGTGGACTAGTCTTGGCAGAACTCCCGGTTAAAAGGTCCGATCATGAGACTTCTGGTCGCATCGACTATTGGTGCATTTATGAAGGCTACAGTTTCATTATTGAGATGAAGAGTACGGAGTGCTGCCTTGGCTATGGACCGAAGAAGTATCGAATGATTGGCCGGTGGGGACTTATGTGCAAGCAGCTTGAAAGTTCGGAAAACGATGCTAGAAAGTACATTGAATACACAAAAGGAGTCATCCCGATCGGACTTCATTTCGTGACCGCCAAGGGTAGCGCTGCCAAATGGGACTATCGTGGCCAGAGAATGACGGAACTCTGTAAGGAGACCATGCAAGAGTATGCTGATGCGGTTTCGAAACCTCACACCGTGGATGGTCAGGTGCGCGTTCATAAGCCGTCATTTGTTGGTGGATGGATAGTTCCGCAGAATAATCGTTATCCGATAAAAGGGGAGATACATCCTTTTGTGATGCTCCTTGGAAAGATTAATCCCAGGATTCAACATGAAGGCGCTCCTGAACGCCGAAAGAAGTAAGCGAAAATGAAAAAATACGAATACAAACACCTTTCATGCTCACTTCCCTCCGGGGTTGACGGTATGATGAAGGAAGTCGAGAAGTTGGGAAAGCAAGGATGGGAACTCGTCTCCGTTTGCCCGACCATGAGTTCTCAGTATGGCATGGAGCAACTGACCGCGTTCCTGAAAAGAGAACTATCATAGCCACATGGACCTGGCCGCCTTCATTCTCTACAACCCCGTCACCGGCAGTCCGCAGGACATTCCCACCGGCGTTGGTAACTACGCTTATTTCGCAGTGACGGTCTGATGGGAGGAAACGGCTAATGATTTAATGAAACAATTTGATTGTATTTGACTATAAATCAACGACATAATTCTTATAAATAACTATTTATTAACCTTTAACACTTTTTAACAAAAGATTTTTGCCTCCTTGATTTTGACCTCATACCTTTGCGAAAACAAACCGTAAAGCGTATGATTATAAGTGATGTAAATCGAATCCTGGGAATCAATCCCGGTCTAGGGGACCGGCACTTCCCAAGTGATGGCAGGACATTCCACATGATGAATGATCCGGCCATGCACAAGAGGTCTGAATCCGAGACCGAACCGGAACGATGGTACTATGATGGGTTGGAGTACCTTGCAAAAGGAAACTATGAGGTCGGCCGCTATTTATTGGAAGAGGCCTACAACATGGGAAGCGTCGGTGC
>JAFYYM010000019.1 GCA_017557535.1 Bacteroidales bacterium
CTACGACATCGACACGTATGACACCTCCTATGGATGGTTCAACACCTCGATGACCGCGATCCCCACTCCTCACGGATGGGCTGATCCGAGAGCGGCGAACCAGTTCAGGATCAGGTTTGACTTCAAGCGCTACGGCGCCGGGATCAAGATTCTGATCACAGCTCAATGGAGAGAGTCCATGCTTGGAGGACCGCTGTACGACCTCCGCTACCAGCCTAGCGACCGCTTCAGCACCTACTACGCTTGGAACATCCTCGAGGACATCGCTTACTCGATTCCTAACTACAATGTAATCTTCCAGTAATAATATATTTTTACAGGCTCCGGGGTTAAACCCCGGAACCTTTTTTGTGTCTTATATATGTGACCTTAAAACCATTTTAAATCCAATATCATGAAGAAATCATTATTAATCATGGCTGCGGCCATGTTGCTCTCCGTTTGCGCCTTCGCGCAGGAGTTCGGCGGATGGCAGCGCGGTGAGAGGCCAGACGAGGCCACGATGGTCAAAATGCGCACCGACCGTATGGTCAAGCAGCTCGGACTGGATGAAACGCAGGCTGCCAAGCTTCTCGAACTCAACCAGAAGTATCCCAATGTGATGATGGGCGGCCGTCCCGGCGGTCCCGGAATGGGTCGTCCTCCCAGAGGCGAGCGTCCTGAAGAATTCGTACCACCGGTGGAGAACCAGGATAATGCCACTGTTGACAAGAAGACGAAGAAGAAAGCCAAGAAAGAACTGAAGAAGAAAGCCAAGGAAGCCGATAAGGCGGCCATGGACGATCAGATGAAGGAGATGGAGGCAAACAGGGAGGCTTATGAGGCCGAACTCAAGGAGATCCTCACCGAAGATCAGTACAAGTCCTGGGAGGAGTTCAAGAACAGCCGTCCCCAGGGCCCTGGCGGACGTCCCGGCGGATTCGGCCCTGGCGGCCCCGGCGGTGGACGTCCCGGTGGTGGCTTTGGTGGTCCTGGCGGTGGCTTTGGTGGCCCCGGCGGATTCGGTGGGGGAGATTTCTAGCCCTTCCTGAATATCTTGTCCATCACAAGGGCGATGGCACCGTCTCCGGTAACGTTGCAGGCGGTTCCGAAATTGTCCATCGTGATATACAGCGCGATCATCAGCGCCTGCTCCTGATCGCCGAAACCGAGAATGGTCGCCAGCACTCCGAGGGCGGCCATTATCGCACCCCCAGGCACACCTGGAGCCGCCACCATCATCACTCCGAGCATCATGATGAAGCCGAGGAACATCCAGAAATCGAAGGCCATTCCTTGCATCAGCATGAGGGCGACGGCGCAGGCGGTGATCTTAAGGCAGCTACCCGACAGGTGGATCGTGGCGCAAAGAGGGATGGTGAATCCAGCGATCTCGTCGCTGACACCATTCTTCTTTGTGCATTCAAGCGTGACAGGGATGGTGGCCGCTGAGGATGATGTGCCGAGAGCCGTGAAATATGCCGGGAGCATTTTCCCGAGGAGCTTGAACGGGTTCTGTCGGACAATGCCTCCAGCTATGCAATACTGGAGTGTCAGCAGGAATATGTGAAGGATGAATATCACCCCGATGATGGAAATGAACACCTTGATGACCTGGAGGGCCTGCCCAGTGTGGGTCATTCCCAGGAAAATGCCGAAAATATACACCGGCAGCAGGGGAATGATGACCACCTCTATCGTCTTGACTATGATGTCCTTGAACTCATCCGCGAATTTCTTTAGACTCGGCGAGCCGAAGAATGCCATACCTAGTCCTAAGGTGAAGGCGAAAACAAGGGCCGCCATCACGTCGACCATCGCCGGGATCTGGATTGTGAAATACGGGTCAAGGTTCTCGAATTCAGCCACTGAGGTTGCTGTGGAGCCACCTATAAGTTTCGGGAATACAGTGACGCTGGTCCCGTAGGAAAGAAGGCCGGCGAACACCGTGTCGCAGTAGGCGATGATCACGGTGATGAGCAGGAGCTTTCCAGCTCCCTTGCCAATGTCTGAGATGGCAGGGGTGACAAGACCGATTATGATCAGCGGAATCAGGAACTGGAGGAAGTTGCTGAATATGCTGTTGAAGGTGACGAAGACCCGGACAATGCTTTTGGGCAGGAAAAGCCCGAAGATGATTCCAAGCGCTATCGCGATGATGATTCGGGGCAGAAGGCCGATTCTCTTTTTCTTTTCCAAGGTGTTATGTTATTAGTGGTCAATTATTTCTGTTCTATGAATACTTCCTTGGGAAGCGCAGTAATATTGACAGGCACGCTGTCAGCAGTAGCACAAAAGGATAGTACAGGTTTGGGATGATGGCTGTAGCAGGAATCCCTACCAGGCTGGAGGCCATCAGAAGCTGGGCTCCGTACGGTATGACACCCTGAACCACGCAAGAGAATGTGTCCATGATGCTGGCGCTCTTCCTGGGATCGACGCCGAAACGCTCAGAGATATTCTTGGCTATATGCCCCGTGGTCAGGATGGCTATCGTGTTGTTGGCAGTACATAGATTGGATAATCCCACAAGGCCGGCGATGCTGAACTCGGCTCCCCGACGACCTTTAATCCCTTTTGTCAGACTGGTGATTATGAATTCAATACCTCCGTTGTGCCGGATGATCTCCAGCATTCCTCCAGCGAGCAATGTGACTATTATTAGGTCACTCATGCCAGCGATACCGCTGCCGATGTCCCCAAGGAATCCGGTCCAACTCATACCTCCGGCAAAGCCAATCAAGGCGCATAAAGCCAGGCCGATGGTCAGGACCAACAACACATTGACCCCGAGGATGGCCAGGACTATCACAGATAGGTAGGGGACAAGTTTGATAATGTCGATGGAGCCGATCTGCGGGTGTATATTCAGATTGAGGCCGATCACGACGTATATTGCCGTGACAACTATGGCTGCGGGACCGGCGATCCAGATATTCGTCTTGAATTTATCCGCCATTGAACAACCCTGGGTTGTGGTGGCGGCTATGGTAGTGTCCGAGATGAACGAGAGGTTGTCCCCGAAAAAGGCGCCACCGACAATCAGGGCCGTGATCATGGGCAGAGCGATACCGGCCTGGGAGGATATTCCCGAAGCTATCGGAAGGAGGGCCACAACGGTGCCGACGCTGGTCCCGATTGACATCGAGATGAAGCAGGCAGCGAGGAACAGACCAGCTAGGATGAACTTCCCTGGGAGAATCCTAAGTGTCAGGTTGACAGTCGCTTCCACGCTCCCTATGGCTTTTGCAGAGGCGGCGAACGCTCCTGCTAATATGAATATCCAGATCATCAACAGGACATTCTTGTCACCAGCTCCTGATGAGAAGACACCAATCCGTTCATTGACTTTACCGGGGGTGATCAGAAGGGCGTAGATGGAGGCTAGCAGGAATGCCGAAGCCACCGGCACCTTGTAAAAATCCCTGCACACGATGGACGTGACCAGGTAGGTCGCGAGGAAAACGGCCAGCGGGCTCAAGGCCAGCCATCCATTTATTCTCTTAGGGGATATGTCAGTTCGTTCCATATTGTCTTATTTGATTCCAGCGCCAGCCTCGATGTTGGCGATATTGCCGGCGATCCAGACCGTGTCGCCCGCCTGGAACACCAGGTCCGGCTCTGGGTTGGTGATGAATTGCTCGCCCCGGAGGACGCTTATCACCATACATTGGTATTTGCGTAATCCCGCAGTCCTGAGCGACTTCCCTGTGAGGAAGGAGTCAGGGGATAGGATCATCGGCTCTATTCCGAATCCATCGTCACCATTCTCAGCAGGTGTGTCTTCCACTGAGTTTGATATGAGGTTTCTCAGCTTCTCCAACTGCTCGGTCGTGCCAACGGCGAGAAGACGGTCTCCTGGGAAGAGGGTCACATCCGCGGACGGGACGACAAAGGACATCGAACCTCTCTGGATCTTGATGATATTGGCCCCTGACTGGTCCCTGATTGGCAGATCCATAAGGCGAGATCCGGCAAAGGAGGACTCTGAGGCAATGGTGAAGGCTTCTGTGCGGACATCGTAGGTCGAGAGTTTCTGCCGTACGGATGAGCTGACAGGTTTCGCCCGGCGCTCGTTCTCCTCACGCTCGTTGTAGTTTTGGAGAAACCTCTTCTCGAGGCCGGAGTATTTGTGGATGGATTTGCGGGCGATCATGATGAAGGCGATGCCAGCGAATATAATGGCCAGAATCGTCCATCCTGCCAAATTGAAATATGTGGATAGGACTCCTAGGATGATACTGATGGCGAGGAACCCTCTCGCCAGCACGAGACCCATGATCGGCCAGATATTGCTTTGCTTTTCCTTGATCAGTTTGGGAGCGCTCTTGCTGATTGAGCCGGAGTGGACACCAAGGCCGAACAGGAATGGGGCCATGGCAGCCAATGTGACGCCGGCGGATACACATTTACGGGCGAACTCGCTCGCTCCGGGCATGATCTTGTCCACGAGCGGGAGAAGGTATAGCCTTGAGCCTATGTATATCGCTAGAATAACGACGCCGTAGAGAAGCACCCTGGTGAACCATGCGGTGAGAAGCTTTCTCCACTCGCTGTTCTCAGCGGCGGTATTCTTGGCTCTTCCGTTGGAGGAGGAAAGCCTCTCGACCCACACTTTGGGCAGTTTGCGCTGTAGGAGATTATAGCTCGGACCAGCCAGCTTTATCATGTAGGGGGTGGTGAATGTGGTGATCACGGACACCGCAATGATAACGGGGTAGATGAAGCCTCTCATCACCCCGAGAGAGCATCCGACACCGGCGAGGATGAAGCCGAACTCACCTAATTGGGCGAGGCTGAATCCTGTATGGACCGAATTGTAGAGGTTGTTGCCGGTGATGATCATACCCGCTCCGGCGAACAGGATGTGGGTCACTATGACTATGACGGCGATCAGGAGAATAAGAGCCCAGTGGGTGGCGATGGCCTCAGGGGAGAGCATCATTCCCACGGAGACGAAGAATATCGCTCCGAATAGATTCTTAATTGGCTCTACTATCTTGTCAATATGCTCACTTTCAGTTGTTTCCGCAAGGATAGAACCCATCACGAAAGCGCCCAATGCTGAAGAGAAACCTACGGCTGTCGCAAGGGAAACCATCAGGAAACAGAGTCCGATGCTTACGATCAGGAGGATTTCCTCGCTGATGAAGCGTTTGGCTTTCTGGAGGATGGTGGGTATGACGAATATTCCCACGAGGAACCACAGCAGAAGGAAGAAGACAAGCTTGACTATGTTGAGAATCAACTCTTTCCCGGCGAATGACTGGGACACGGCCATGGTTGAGAGCAAGACCATGAGGAGGATCGCTATGAGGTCCTCGACCACGAGCGTACCGAACACCATGCCGGCGAAGGGCTTGTCCTTCAGCCCCATATCATCATAGGACTTGATCACGACCATTGTGGAGGACATGGACAGCAGGCCTCCCAGAAACACGCTCTCCATAACCGTCCAACCAAGTGCCTGGGCTGTCACGAAACCTATGATGAACACTCCCACGAATTTGACGAGTCCCGTCACGACAGCGCTGGAACCGACTTTCATGAGCTTCTTGAAGCTGAACTCAAGGCCGAGTCCGAACATTAGGAAGATGATTCCGATCTCTGACCATTGACTTACAGTCTCTTGGCTGCTGATTCCAGGGAAGAAACCGATGTTGGGACCTATCAGGAAACCGGCGATGATGTAGCCCAGGATAAGGGGCTGCTTGAGCGCCTTGGAGATGATTGTGAATATGCCAGCGGAGATGAGGATGACCGCCAGATCCTTGACGAGGTTCAGTTCTTCCGACATATACGCGAATTTAAAAAATTTTATCCATTGCCCAAGTCTTATTATCTTTGTGTGTTTAAAGCGAATGTGGTGATCCAGAAAAAGTCATATCGCGTAGCCGGGCATGTGTTCTCGTTGTCTATGGATGGGGAGGACCGTATCTGGGAGGCTCTGGGCAATTACGAACCTTTTATTATTGATGGGTCAGAAGAGGAATTGTTCAGCCTTGAATTGGTCCCTGAATTTGATATTCAGGACAAACGTGAGCTTTATGTCTCGAATCCGGAGCCAGGTGAGCAAAGGATTGATATCCACACGATTGAAGGCGGCTACCTTTTCGAGCTCGCACCCTTGCCCGAGATGCCTGTTTGCGGCTGGTTGAAGGTGTCCTCCGATTTCTCAAAAGGGTACCTCAAGACCGATTCCAGCAGGGTCTTCTGCGTCAATAACGCCTTAATGTTGATGTATGCTTTCAAGACGGCCGGTCTGGACACGATAGAGATCCATGCTTCCTGCACGGTATGCGAGGGGAAGGGATTCCTGTTCCTTGGCAAGAGCGGTACCGGGAAAAGCACCCATAGCCGTCTATGGCTGAAGAATGTGCCAGGAGCATGGCTTCTGAATGACGATAATCCTGTCATCAGGATAATTGAAGGAGAAGCAAGAGTATACGGGACTCCGTGGAGCGGTAAGACTCCATGTTATATCAACGACGATTACCCTGTCGGGGCGGTGGTCAGGATCAACAGGGCTCCCCATGACGCTATTCATCACATGAGCTTGGTGGAGGGATTCGCCTCGTTGTATTCCTCGTCCTCCGGCCTAAGGGCCCTTAAGCCGATCGCTGATGGGCTATTCAACACGGTTTCTTCTGTGGTTCAAAAGGTTCCGTGTTACATGATGGACTGCCTGCCTGATGACGAGGCGGCTCTTGTGTGCTCTAAAGAGGTACTGGGGAATGGGTAAGATCGTGGACATGGATCTCTTCATGAGTGGGATCGAGACGTTGCTCGGGGAAGGCAAGGATGTGAAGATGACCCCGAAAGGGGCAAGCATGCTTCCCTTCATAAAAGGAGACAGGGACAGTGTTGTGCTCACCTCTCCATCCAGGCCTCTTGAGGTTGGGGATATTGTCCTCGCCAAGGTCGGTGAGCGGTACATAATGCATAGGGTTTTCGCCGTTAATGGTGATGGTTTGACCCTGATGGGTGACGGAAATATTTGTGGCACAGAGAGTTGCTCTGTCACTGACGTGATCGGCCTGGTTAAGGAGATCCACAAGGAGAACGGCAAGGTCGTAAAGCCTGGCAAAGGATCTTTATGGAGGTTCCTACGGCCATTCAGGAGATATATTTTGTTTATTTACAAAAGAGTGATACTATGAGGATCAAAGAAGGATTCACGCTTCGTTCGATAGTGGGACAGTATGTCGTGATCGGAGAGGGGATCGCTCAGGTCGATTTCAACAAGATGATCACGATGAACGACTCCGCCGCCTATCTCTGGCAGGGCGTGGAGGGAAAGGATTTCACCGTCGAGGATCTTACCAGGCTCTTGACAGACAAATATGATGTGGCAGAGGAAAAGGCGGCCTCTGATGCGGCCAAGATAGCTGCCAAGTGGATTGAGGCCGGATTAGTCGAGGAGTGATAATATAGGTATGAAGGATTTCAAGACATGCGTGAAGGGAATGTGGCGTCTCGCGAAGCCCGCGCTTCGTAGGGACTTTCTCACAGTCTGCCTCGGTGCCGTGAGGATCGCGGCGTCCTTATCCTTCGTCTGGATCTGTAAGCGCCTTGTGGATATAGCCACAGGTGTGGCTGACGTCAGTCTGTGGGAGCATGTGTGGATAATGATAGGGATTGTCCTCGTCCAGATCATATGCTCCCAGGCTTCCTATTATTGGGAAGCGTATAATATCACCAAGACCCAGAATGAGATGCGTCAGGGGTTCTTCTCCCATGTGCTGGGGTCAAGGTGGAACGGACGCGAGTCCTTCAGATCGGGCGACACGGTCAATCGCCTCGAGGAGGATGTCAGGGTACTTTCAGACTTGGTCTGCTCGCGCTTTCCTTCGGTCGTGATCACGTTATTCCAGTTCCTCGCCGCCGCTGCCTATCTTCTCTCCATGGCTCCTTCACTGCTATGGGTGCTGTTGATACTCATGATAACGGCAGTAGCGTGTTCGAAGTTGTATTTCAAGAAGTTACGTCAGCTGACCGCAGTCATTCGCTCCGAGGACAGCGAGGTCCAGCAGATCATCCAGGAAAATCTCCAGAACAGGGTCCTGGTGCTGACTCTTTTCGGGGTGGGAAATGTCGTGTCTAAGCTTGGTAACGTTCAGAACCTGCTCGTCAAGAACACTATCACGAGGCTGAATTACAATGCCGTCGCAAGAGGATTCATGAGTCTCGGCTTTATGGGAGGATACACCGCAGCCTTCCTCTGGGGAGTGTTTGGAATAAAGTCCGGTACCGTGACTTACGGTATGATGACCGCTTTCCTCCAACTTGTCGGTCAGGTTCAGAGACCGGTGGCGGATCTCGCCAATCAGATTCCGGCATTCATCAAGTCTCTTACCTCGGTGGAGAGGCTTCTTGAATTGGAAGACCTTCAGTTAGAGGTATTTAAGGGCGATTATATGTTCGATGGCACTCCGGGTATAAGGATCAATGATGTGACATATTCCTACCCGGACTCCCGCAGGGACTCGCCGGTCATCGATCATTTCTCGCATGACTTCGCTCCTGGTAGCTTGACGATACTTGCGGGTCCGACAGGAGTCGGGAAGAGCACGCTGACAAGGATGATGCTTGGCCTCCTGAGGCCCTCCGGCGGTAGCGTGCAATTGTATTCAAGTGACGGGAAGTCACATGTCGCGGACGCCGACACCCGGTGCAATTTCACCTACGTCCCGCAGGGGAACACTCTTCTGAGTGGCACGATCCGGGAGAACCTCCTGCTCGTGAACCCTTCGGCCACTGAGCAGGAAATCGTTGACGCGCTGAGACTTGCAGCCGCGGACTTCGTATTGGACCTTCCTGACGGCCTCGAAACCATCTGTGGTGAGGGCGGCACTGGCCTTTCTGAAGGACAGTGCCAGAGGATAGCCATCGCCAGGGCCCTCCTGCACCCCGGCGGTATCATGATCCTCGACGAGGCGACTTCAGCCCTTGACCTCGAAACCGAGGAACATCTCCTTGATAATATCCACTCAAGTCTTGGTGGCTCCAAGACAATTGTCTTCATCTCACACCGTCCCGCCGCCATCCGTATCGCTGACGACGTGGTGACCCTTTAACCGCCGTGACAGCACCAGACGAGGGTTTCCCGTGCGGTTGACGGGGTTTCCGGGGCTTGACCGCACGGGCAGCGAGTTCTGCGTGCGGTTGACGGGGTTTCCGGGGCTTGACCGCACAGGCAGCGAGTTCTGCGTGCGGTTGACGGGGTAATATGGGTTTAACCGCACTGAAAGATGGTGTTACGTGCGGTTTATCTTTCTCGCGGTTCGGGAGGAGAGAGGAAACATTGTGTCAACAACGGATACTTGCAGGTTAGCGCAACGGGCAATTTGACTATTGGAAGCATAGTATTCGTTTTTCAACTTAAGGGCGAGTTGTTTCTTTTTATCGAGTGGAAGTTCTTTGGGGGAAGATACTAAGAATACGCTTTTGCATATCTTGAAAGTGATTGACGTCATCTCCTCATCATTCAAGTTAGGTATCTCGCCATATTTAAGAGCTGTTTCCACCTGTCCTTCGACATTTTTCAATACCCACATCACGAATTGCCTGGAATTGTCGAAAAACTCCATTGCTCTCTCATAATCCACAAAGGACGCTGGATTCGCCACGCCTTCTTTGACGAGTATTCTTGAATCTATCTTGTCTAACAACCTGGAGCGGGTGAATTCCCTTAACGCTCTTCCTTTTAAGGTAGCTGCTGAAACTCCACCCTTGTCAAGCATTGGATTGAAATAAAGAAATCCGGAACACCACCGGTATGCAAACGGATTCACGTCGTGTCTGACAACAAAAGGGTTACGGATGACATAAACAATCTCGTCGCGAAGTTGCTTGAGGGTGGTGATAGGCGTGAGTCCTGGGCGCATTCTTTTCACAAGATCACCTTTGCCATATCTGCGGAATAACCTGTATAACTGCGCATAAAGGTCTTCGAAAAAGGCCATGCATTCGGCATTCGCCCCTTCTAAGATAAAATGGAGATGATTGGACATGATCGCAAATGCCAGAATCTTGCAGCCGGTTCTAAGTGCTGAGATTGCGATCATGTTGTTAACCAAGATGAAATCCTTTTCGTCGGTGAAAATGACATCATCTTCAATTGGGGTAGTGTGGAGATGGAGGAAGTGCTTAGCTTCCCGGAACCTGATCTCTGGTTGTGAAAACTGGTAATACATGAAGCTTTTCATTTTAAGTTGTTGTCCACAAATATAGCTAAAATTGCGGCTCGCTTGGCTTGACCGCACCAATTACTGGTTTCTGGTGCGGTTGATGGGGTTTTCGGGGCTTGAACGCACCGGGTGATGTCTATTCGTGCGGTTGAGGCTGGTTTGACGGGTGAACCGCAAGGGCGGCGAATTATGCGTGCGGTTGACGTGGTTTAAGGGGCTTGAACGCACCGGGTGATGTCTATTCGTGCGGTTGAGGCTGGTTTGATGGGTGAACCGCACAGGCAGCGAATTATGCGAGCGGTTGAGGGGGTTTTCGGGGCTTGAACGCACCGGGTGATGTCTATTCGTGCGGTTGACGGGGTTTTCAG
>JAFYYM010000020.1 GCA_017557535.1 Bacteroidales bacterium
AGTGATGGGCGAACTGGACGTGCTGTACATGACCCGCGTGCAGAAAGAGCGCTTCCTGGACGAGGACGAATTCGACCGTGTGAAAGACAGCTTCGTGCTGGATGCAGCTCGCATGGCCCTTGCCAAGAAGAAGATGGCCGTCCTGCACCCCCTCCCGCGTGTGAACGAGATCCTCACCGAGGTCGATGCCGACCCGCGCGCTGCTTATTTCCGCCAGGTGGAGAACGGCAAGTTCGTGCGTGAGGCGCTCATCGTCAAGTTGTTGGAATGGAAAAACGATCCGGAGCACGGCATGCCCGCCGACGAAGAGCCCGTGGTGGACCCGGAACTCCGCTGCCCCAACCGCAAGTGCATCTGCAACAACGAACACGCACCGCACAAGTTCCGCCGTACCGAAAACGGTGTCCTCCGCTGCTGGTATTGCGATTCGAAGGTAAAGTAATTAAATCTGACTAAGGGCTCTCAAAGCCTTTTCCAATCTAGGGACGACGGGCGCGAAATGCGACCCGTCGT
This sequence comes from Bacteroidales bacterium, assembly GCA_017557535.1. GTDB lineage: Bacteria > Bacteroidota > Bacteroidia > Bacteroidales > UBA932 > Cryptobacteroides. The sequence goes on from JAFYYM010000020.1 coordinate 514, forward strand.
TCCATTCGAACAGGGTGGGAACTCCTTTTTCGCGCAGGATTCTCACGACCGATTCCGTTTGGGAGGCAATGCTTTTCAGGTGCGGATTCTTCGTATCGGCCTCTTTGTTGCCGAGGGAAAGATAAGCACTCTTCAGTCCTCCCATGTCAGGCCTTTCTTCCAGCCACTCCGTGAACCCTTCATACCAAAACGATCCCGAGATGGCGGCTATTCTTGTAAACAGGCTGCTCGCCGCCGCTGCCCAAACCGCAAACAGTCCCGACAGAGACACACCGATGATCCAACGCTCCGGATTCACCAGGCCCATTTGTGCCTCGATATCCGACAAAATCACCGTTTCAAGCCGCTGAAGATAGGTTTTCGCCCCGCCCCCGAAAGACTTCCCTTTCTTGAAGATGGGCCCGGCCGGCCAAGGGGTCAGATCATTGTTCCAATCCGCTTGCGGCAGTAAAACGACAAGCAGGCCAAAGCGGGCGGACGCCTCCTCCGCCCACTTCCCTACCTCCCCGCTCTGCCCCTCCAGCATGGGAATGTAGCAAATCGTGTTCACGGAAGATCTTCCTTCTTTTCCAGCTTCATGACCTTCACCGGGCGGTCGCTGCCGACCTGAAGGCGGCTGCAATAGTTGATGTCACCCGTATCATGGAAGCCGCATTTCTCCATGACGCGCCCCGAAGCGGGATTGTCCACGAAGAAATCGCTCCACATAATGGAATACCCCTTTTCTATGAAGCAATGGTCGATCATCAAGTGCAACGCCTCCGTGCAGATCCCCTGGTTCCAGTAAGGCCGTGCCACCCAATAACCCGCTTCGACATCATTCTCGCCGATGCCGATATTGCTCTCTCCGCTGGTGAAATAGCCGATGCAGCCGATTACCTCCCCCGTCTCCTTCAGCACAATGGCCCATGTATGGTCATTGCTGAACACGGTCCGTATGATTTCCCGGCTCTCCTCCACACTTTTGTGCGGCGGCCATCCGGCCCGGGGGCCCACCTCCGGGTCGCTTGCATACTTGTACAGTGCCCCGGCATCACTCTCGAGCCAGGGGCGCAATAGGATTCTGTCGGTTTGCATAAGCATATGGTCAGGTAATATGATTCTTTTCGCTATTCAACATAGACGGGACGTACCGAAGACCCGATGCAACGGTTGAGATCGCTCCTGTCTACAGCACCGGAATCGAAGCGCACGTCCCACGCGATGTACGGGATGTCCGTACTGAGGGAAGAAGACCAGTAGTAGCCGTAGGAACCCACAGTGTCGAGGTCGCCTTGCCACCTGCGGCCAGCAGCGGGAAGGAATATGCTGTTACCGTTGCTGGCGGTAACCAGTCTTCCGTTCACTCCGTTCTGTGTGGTCCAAGTCCAAGTACAGTTTTCCCTCAACTCCGTCCACTCCGCGTCCGTCGGTATACGCCATTTGTCGCCGAGATTGACATGGGCAGCATCATCCTCCGGGTCAAGAACGGTCTTTGTATCAGTAAAGCCATTATAACCATAAGTCGAACTGCTGCAATACTTGGTCAGAGCACGCCAATTGCCCATACACCATTTGTAGGATGGCCAATAATACCCATTCTCCTTCCCTTCCTTCCACGTCAACGGGTCCAAACTGCTGTAATATGGCTCAGTCTCACCCCAAGCATAATAGTCGCCGTACTCTTCCGGTTTAGTTGCTCCTAAGTTGAAAGATGCCCATTTGAGTCCTGAAGGAAGGCCAAGGTCGATTGGCTCGGGTATTCTTATCTCCGGATTCGTGCCAGAATCATCGTAAACTGGCCGGACAGGAGTACCCCAGTACCGGAAAGTTCTTAGGAAATATACTGCGTTTTCTCCATAGTTATATGATAAGGCATACACATATTTATACGCATCATTTGTGTACGTACTCAATGAAGAAGACAGAATCTCAGCATTGAAGTATGCCGTGAAACCTTCCGAAATAGGGATGAAGATGGATTTCCCATTCGGCCCAGTCACTATGCTCCCGAGGACGCCATTTCTTGTCGCCTGAGCCCAAGTGCATTTATTCCGAAGTTCAGTAATTTCTTCATTGGTCGGCATCCTCCATTTCTCCCCCAAATTGACGGAAGCCGCATCATCTGAAGCATCCAGTGTCACCTTTCCGTCATCCGCATTGTATTTGGTAAAACCATCCGGCCCGCTCCACTTATATTGTGTCCTTAGACTGGTGGGCACGGTTTCTCCCCAACTGTAATATCCGCCCACATTGCTCGGAGATGATGATCCAAGATTACAAGTTGCCCATTTGACTGACAAACCGATATCCACATACTCCGTACTATAGGAAAGGTCCTTTGTCGTAAATTGGATGGTATTCCCATACAGTTTCGGGCCATCTTCTTCACCAACAGTAATAAACATCCTGGCATAATAAGTCATGTTCGGTTTTAGGTCACTGATGATCATTGAACTGCCTGCTTCTGATGAATAACGGGCAAAATATCCACCTTCACCATAATTCCCAGCTGTCGGTTCAGTTATGTTCGTAGAATAAATAATACCGAAATTATTAATGACTTCATCGGTTGAAATGGTATAAGGAATCTCCACCGAACAAGGGCCGATGTTAGTAGGGGTATGTGTTTCAATTGAGGTTGCCGATCGCTCATCATAGACAGGACGGATGGAGAACCCATATATGCGATCTACAATATGCGCACAATCAACGTAAGATGAATTGAAATTGAAGAACCACGCATACTTAGGCGTACTGGCGTAAGAGGTAGAAGGCCAGTTGAATCCATAAGCCCCAACATCGGCATGGGCTGTCGCGTATAGGCTTCCTGCAGCAGGAAGGAAAATACTGTTCCCATTAGGACCTGTTCCTTTGCGACCTTCAACACCATTGATTGATGTCCACTCCCAAGTACAATTATTAATCAATTCATTCTCCTCTTCCTTGGTCGGCATACGCCAGTTACCTCCGAGATTCACATGGGCAGCATCATCTTCCGGATCCAAGACGGTTTTATTGTCTGTGAAACCATTGTAACCATATTCCGCATTCGAACAGTATTTGGTAAGCGTGGTCTCAGACCCCATGCACCATTTATATGATGACCAGGAATAACCATTCTCCTTACCCGGCTTCCAGATCAACGGTTCCAAGCTGATATAATACGGTTCCGTTTCACCCCAGGCATAGTAATCCCCATACTCCTCCGGCTTGCTGGCGCCCAAGTTGAACGATGACCATTTGATCCCGGAAGGAAGTCCCAAATCGATCGGCTCGGGTACGGCGACAGGCACGACATCCAGAGTGAAAGCGAACGAAGGAATCGTCCGATATTGAGAACGCTTGAAGGTGACATCGTTATCAGTTTTCCGGATCATCTTGCCAGATTCAGAAATAATTTCCAGATCAAAACCGCCCTTATAGGTCCCTGGAGGAATGACCAGAAAGAAATCCGTTGGTTCATTCGGATTCAAGTTCACCCCTCCACACTGGAGAGTCACTTCAGCAGAGCCTTCTTCAGACATCACCAATTCGGGCTCAGTCTCGTAGTCAATGCGAACAGTCCCTTTTCCACTCACGGACATCGCGGTATCATGCGCGATAAAGCGAATAGCCTCTACCGAATCCGTACCCGTAACAGAGAGTTGCAAGATTGCACAAAGATTCTTGAAAACGAGTCCCGAAGACTGGCCAACCGCCAGCATGGGATAAGCCCCATTTCCAAAAGACCCCTGTGCATACTGTTGAACAGAAGGCAGTTCCAGTGTCAGCACTTGATCCCATAACCCATCCTCCGTTATACTTGAATAAGGGTATAAGCCTACCAAGTCAGTCCCGGATCCAACTCCGATGAAAGTAGCCTCATCGGACCCGGCTCCTGATTGAAGCGCAAAGCGACCGACACTATTGTTCGCCAGATCATAAATGGCAATTTCATCTTTTTCTTCCCAATACGGGCGATAATTGCCATTACCCGGGTTGCCGAGTGTCGTCTTTGTTTCTTTCCCACCTTCCATGAAGGCCGTGATAATCATTTGGGGCTGCCGTTCCGAAATGCCGTTATCGATGAACATGACATCCTTTTCTGTCTGCAGCTGACATCCGGCACAGACGGCGAAAAGCAAAAACCAAGAAAAAGAACTTATATAGCGTCTCATGTTGATTCCTCCTGATTACATATTGATCTCACCACCGGGCGTGATGTCTTCATTGCCTCCCTGGGCAGGATCACCGTATACGGCACGGACAGGAAGCCCCAGCTCACGGTAAATGCTATTCCAGGTCACATAAGAATAGAAACTCAAATAGTTTGCATCCAATGGAGAATCGACACTCAAGGATGATGACCAATAAAAACCATCTCCTTCCTCTCTGATTTCGTCATAATACTTATAACCCGAGAATGGGAAGAAAATGCGATTCCCATTGATATTGCTGATTACCCAATACCCCGCTACACCATTCAGGGTTGCAGAAGAATAGGATGTATTTTCACAAAGTTCAATCAACTCTTTTTCCGTCGGCATCCGCCATTTCCCGCCATAAATCGTATGGGCGACGTCATCCTCCGGATCCAACACCATCTTGTTATCCGAAAAACCGTTGTATCCATAAGTGGAATTATTGCAGTATTTAGTCATTTTATTACAATTACCGTCGAAATACCACTTATAAGATTGATCATTATATTCATCTTTCGGTTTGACTTCTCCCCAGGCGTAATAATCTCCAACCTCCTCCGGAGCGGAAGCCCCCACATTGAAGGAGGCCCATTTTACAGAAAGCCCCATATCAACAAGGGTCGGAGCATCCGCATATTTAACCACCACCTGGCATTTGGCCGATTTAGCTCCGTCCATAGCGGTTACCGTTATGGTGGCAGTTCCTTCTGCAACGGCCGTAACCTTTCCAGCCTGCGTGACACGCACGACCGAATCGTCCGAACTGGACCAGGTTATCGCCTGGTTTGTTGCATTAACAGGGACAATAGTCACTTCAAGATGCGTAGTGTCCCGGGGAAGCATTTCCAAATAGGTTTCATTCAAACGGAGTTCCTCTATTGGAATCGAGCCGCCATACACGGGGCGGATGGGGACTCCCCGCCAACGATAACCGTATCTGAGTCCCATACCTCCTTCTCGATCGAAAGAAAAACCATCAAAACCGATTAGATATGACATATTGTTACGGGAAGATGACCTCCATTCCTGATCCGTATAGGAAGAAGGATAAAAGCCCGGGTCATAATAATACTCAAATAGAACAATATCATAATCCTCCATCTGCCAATGATCATCCACGCGAAGAGAAGCTGCCGGCAAGAAAATGCTTTCTCCATTCTTCAAACTCGTTCCTCTCTGTCCTGCAACCCCATTTACGGTCGTCCATTCCCAGGAACAGTTGTCTATCAGTTCCTGCCATTCCTCGGGGGTCGGCATTCTCCAATCGCCTCCCAAGAGGACGTGGGCGGCATCATCCTCCGGATCCAGGGAAACTTTTTGGTCCCGATGACTATATTTCGTGAAGACAGGAACACAGAAACTATAGTCCATATACACATAGCGGGGTGGTTTATTCCAGGCATAATACTCTCCATCATAAAATTGGTAATTGTCCAAAGAATAAACGTTTTTGGGTTCCGTCTCACCCCACGCATAATAATATCCAAACCTTTCCGGAGCTGCAGCCCCCAGATTACATTCACCCCAGTTGACGGAAAGGCCAAGATTGACAGCCGTCATAGGACCATCTACCGGATCCGCTTCGTGAAAGAAGAGAATGATGTCAGAGACGGTCTTTGCATAATAGCCTGATGATTCGTATTCTGACAAAGATTCATTGTATTGAATCTTGACCCACTCGTCATTGAAATCATGGTATGAAGCGTAATGCCAACAGGACTGATCGTCCATCAAATAACTAAAGGAATGCAATTCAAGCCGTTTCTGCCCCTCGTCAAAACGGAAATAGGGGTAGTAACCAATGGGTATCTCCTTTTTCTCAAAGCCTGCAGAAGAGTATTTGTAAACAACCCCATTAACCATATCTCCGTAAGCGTTCCAATGAGGTCTGGCAAAAAAGAAAGTGCCATTTTCCACATCAAAGGCGACAACGGGACCTATCCTGGTCGGACTTTTCGAGACTAAATCCTCCTCAAAGACTTCCGGAATATCGATTACCTCATCACCGATGGTAACCCAATAATTGACCTCCATTCCTTTATCCGGCCAGTGATACGTTTCCGGGTGCGTTTTATACCGCAGGGAATAAGTCTTTCCATTGTACTCCGCGCTGCTGATGATTCCTCCCGAATACAAATCATAGAGCTGAACCATACCCGCCCTCGGAAGATTCACGGGGGTGTCGATTTTCTTCATCGAAACAAGATCATCCCGATAAAACTCAATCGTATATCCTTTTTCAAAGGCACCCGGGAGACAGACAACAAAGTACGATTCCTCTGTATTGAATGTCCCTCCGTCGGGAGGGAGCAAGACAATCTCCTGAGAGGAGCTGTTGATTTGAGTGATGACGGGAAGATCATTTTCATCAAATGTCGCACGGACTCTTCCGGCGACCGGTTCCCCGTTATTCCCTTTAAATATTATTTTTTTGATGTCTTTTTCATAGACACCGATCCGGATAGTGCCGAACAGATGGCGGAAATGCAGATTCCGGTCTTGCGAGCGGGCCATACTGGCCATCAACCCCCTTTGGACATTGCCGCAGACCGCTTCCTGCTCAGAAGGAAGCGTAAGCTCAACGGAACTTCCGTCCAGAATGTTATTCTCAGAATACGGATAAACTGCCCAGAAGGGATTGTCCCCTCTATCCCTGACCGGAAGTGTACCCACGAACTCGACCGTTCCACTGACGACTTCCGTGTTGGTAGAGACAAATTTATTCTGGATGCCTTTGCAATAAATGGAGATTTCCTCGGACGGGCTCCAGTCAACACGAGTCATTTGCCCCCAAGACTCTCCTCCAAGCTGGGTTCTGGTACTTGTCTCTCCGGATGCATAAAACGTCATTAAGGACTCATTCACATCAAGTTCCTGAAACTGGCACGAAACCGACAACAAAAGAAAAGCAGCGATGATAATATGATTTCCTGTTTTCATAACGGCCTCCGTTTTAATCCCAATATTCCCCATTGAATCCTTCATGAGAGCCGGAAGGATACTCGACTTCCAAATCCCAATCGACCTCGATGTGTCCCCGGGCTTCCGTCGCCACCATACATCGAATTGTAGTTTTGCCTGGTTTATATGCCTTTACGACACCATTGGCAGATACCGTAGCAATGGAAGGATCATCGCTTTTCCAGATAAGATCCGTTTCAGTTGCATCTTCCGGTTCATACTTGACTTTGAAAGACTGTGATTCTCCCACAATCAGACTCTTTGGACAAGGTCTATAAAGATACCCCCAGACCTCATCTCCATCGACGATATACAGCTTATCGATATATACCACCACAGTAATATGGCAGGTCGGATAGAAGTAGTCTGTCTCATACGTTTTGTGATTCCAATAGGATAATCTGGCCGAAACGGTAGCTGTCCCAGCTCCGACTGCACGGAAGTGTTCTCTCCACGAGTCGGAAGTAATGACACTCTCATCACTGATGGTCCACTGATAATCATATTTATACCAACTATAATTATTGTAGACTGTTTGCCTGTCAGTAGCATTATCCGGGAGTACTCTGATATTAAACGAATAATAGTCGCCACGACCTAGTATTACCTCATCCGGATCGAAAACGATGTCAGTTATGGGAATATACTCTTCTGAACCAATTCCCTTAGCCACGAAATAATCGTCTCCCCTCGGGTCGTTGGATTTGACAATAAAAGCACCGCTAACTTCACCCGTTTTATCAGGGCTGAAATAAACAGTAACCTCCTGGCTGTCTCCCGGGGCAAGAGTCTTTATTTCTGTCGGATACGCAGAGAAAGGAGAATCGTCCGGACTGACGATCCAGTACGTCAGGTCATCATCGCCGTCATTCCTGATTTCCAAGGAAGCCGATTTGGTTTTGCCAATGTAAACCTCTCCGAACTCGATAACATCCGGATCGATACTGAGCCAAGGGGTCAATTCGGAAGGATTATCAGGGTTGGTGCCCGTTTTGAAAGTAACGGAATTGCCATAGATATACTTCGATCCTCCATCATAAGAAATCAGAGCGTATCCTCTGGCATAATAAGTCTTGGAAGGCTGAAGATTTGTAAGGACTTGGTCAAATGAGGTTTCTTCTCCGTCGTAATGGCTCTCCTTGTCAACATCCGCCAAAGGTTCTTCACGTACGGTCGAATAGACAACGCCTCTTTGCCGGATGTGATTCAGCGTATTAATCTCAACCGGCACAGAAATCATTCCTTCATCCATTATAGGTTCCCCTGTCGTAACAGTCGATGCATCAATAACAAAACTGCAGGTATCGCTGGGGAACGCCCCGCCATCCAACGCATGGGTGGTCACATTCCAATAATACGTACCATCCTGAGCCGGGCCATATGATATGAAGCGTTCCTCCAAGTTGGCGGCAAAAGGCGCAAGGAAGACTTCTCCGTAATTCGCGTTGCCTATATTTACCGTACTGGTATTAAATAAGCCATTCCGGTCCGGAACCTTCCAGGAGAGGGCTACCGTCGCATCGTCATTGTTCACGTCAGCAGTCAGGTCATATGGCGTTGGTGTCCATGTATAGATTTTCCAGTCCCAATCTGGCAATTCAATTATTTCGTTTTCCCAGAAAGTCCAGTCGAGTTCTGCAAATACTTTTTTTCTTAAGCCTATTTTTCCTTCTATGCTCGCAGTCAGATTCAGTCCGCCATTCCTCCCTTCTATCCTGAATTCCCGATTCCCGGAAAAGAAATCAGCCTCCATGACCACATTGATATCTTCGGTCAGTTCTGCACCGAAATAAACACCGATAGCGGAAGGCTCTGTCAGTTTGCTATCAATATTGCCTTCATCCCTCGTAATAACCGGAAAGGAAGGAATCTCAAAATTAATTCCCACTCCGAATCCGGCCATCGCGGTGAACCCGAGTGTCCCTTCCATATGCATGTAGGGATGGAAATGCGTGACTCTCCGTAAGTAAGAATACTCTATGAACTCAGGAATGAAATAGCCTTTATTCTCCACATTGAGCGAATAATATCCATCTTTTATTCCTGCTTCTAATACCAATTTTCCGCTAAGGTCCAGTTTAAACTCTCCATAGACGATGAACTTGGGGTCAACAATGACCTTTGAGCAAGTGAAATTCAATGGAATTTCGGCTATCTTGAATTTCTTGCCTATCAAACGTTCCTTAGCAATTCTTTCCTGTTCTTTGGAGAGTAGGGAATCCTGATTACCCTCCAGGGCGAGCGACGTTCCAATTTCAAATTTAGCACTGACCCCCACCTTGAACATCGTAAACAGAACGAATTTTCCGTAGTCGAACATGATATTGGACTTTTCGGAATCCAATTCATGCTGAAGTTCAAGGGTTACTTTAATCTTGAGCGAGGACTTAAGGTTGTCGGAATGATCTTTATCTTCAAACAGGATATACGAAAACCGAGTCGATTCCCAGTCTGAATGGAATTCCATTTTGTCGCCTTTGATTTCAATACTCGCATCGTCCCATTTGAAGCCCCTGGTCTCCGCTCCCCCATCGTCGTCAGGAAGAGCAAACACACGGATATCTTCCGGCTTATAGTTTCCAGCCGACAATACCCCTGACTCATTCAGATAATCGATGGCCTCCAACGCGGTTGCCGGTTCGGTTTCATAGGTAACCATTCCACCGGACTCTTTGATGGAAACAACTCGAAGGCAGTACCCATTAGGGGTTTTTTCCGTCCGGTCAGTACTATAAAGAATATCTCCGACCTTTATCTCCTGATTCTTAAGCAGCTCACTGTTTCGAAATGTTATGGTTCCCGTATTTGCATTATAAGATTCAAAGTCTTCTGATAATTTATCCTTGACAAAAATCGTTTCTTCCGACATTTTCACATCGGTCTGATCGTTCTTTTCCGTATAGGCCCGGTAATTATCTGTTGCCACAGGCTCGGGTCCCGGCTCGGGATTATCCGGTTTCTCTTCCCCGCAGGCCATCACGAAGATTCCTGCCAAGAAGACGAGGACTGTTTTCAGAGTTCTAAACAAATGGTCCGTTTTCATATAATACAGTTTTCATGTTAACAGATAATGAGTCGGCCCTACAAAACCTTTACAAGGCCTTCTTTACGTTCAAGGTCCCCTCCAAAAAAGGAGACTTTGATCAACAGAGGGAGTTATTCAGACTTGGAACGAACGGGACGGATGGGGATTCTTGAAGTACGACTAACTGAATATTTTGTAAGCGGACCAGTACCATACGGATTTGCACCGTTGCATAATGCAGATCTTGTATCTGAAGGATTGAGGGAAGAAGTCCAGAATACGACATGGTTAGGGCCGGAATATGAGATTGATCGCTGGATGAAAACATGCGGATCCCAAAGAGTGTAGTTATTGCTCGCTTTTTTCTTAAATAAAATGATACCCCATATTCCCGTACCATTATAATTTCTCTCATACTGCCATTTTGTATAAGTGAAAATCTCTTCACCCTCATCTTTAGTAGGCATTCTCCAACCGTTGCCCCAATGGACAGCCGCAGCATCATCTTCCATTAGGAGAGTAGTCCGATTATCTCCAACGAACGTTTCGTCGTCATACCATATTCCCTGGGTCAGATTATCCTCAACCTGGTATTTTGTAATTCCCCATTCGGAATTATAGCTTTCGTCCATGAATTCGTAATTTGCCCAAGTGGAATTACTTTTCTCGGCAAAAGCTGATTGACCCCAGGAATAGCCAAATCCACATTCAGTGGGAGTTTCTGCCCCAAGATCCATACAGGAGACAAGAATACCACTCGGAAGCCCCAGGTCGATCGCATGCGGGTGATTATTGTCCGGACAGCCGCCATAGGGAGGATTTCCCTTGGAGTCAACTTCATAGAAATGATAGAGTTTTCCGCTGCTGAAAGCATATCCCGCGAAGGACATCTCTTTCACATCCGTCCCTTCCGTATTCCGAACCGTAAAGGTCAATGTACTCTGGCTCAAATCATCGGGAAGAACCACAAAGGTGACTGTCACTACTTCATTTTTCAGCACATGCATGCCTTCTTCTCCAAATGATACCCGGAACGAAGCATTCGTACTGGTTGCGGTATAGGATCCGGCTGAAAGGTTATAGGAGGCCACGGTAGTAAAAGGTGAGCCGCTGGAAGCAACATTCAATACCTTGTAAGTATCCTCTTTTTCCGCCGTAAAATGGAGCTGGATGACTGCACCTATGTTCGAAAACGTAAACGAAGCCTTCCCTTCCGAGTTCGTCGTGAACTTCGTGAACATGTAGTTGTATTTTCCGATGTGGCTCACATCATTGTTCGCAGACTGCACCTGACCCACCATGTTCACCCGGAAAGCTGTCGACATAGTTCCAGTCGCAAAAGGATAGAAGGCGTAATAATCCGTTTCGGGAAGCAGGGAGAAGGAGTCATTGATAAAGTTTCCCACCGTCTCGCCGCCCTTGAGCAGGGTAAAGGCCGCCGTTCCGTTGGAAGATGCAGAACTGCGGCAGACGCCGATACAGTCGCCATTGGTCCAATAGAAAGTACTCAATCCGTTGGTAAATTCGACCCTCGTACCATCAGCCTCTTCATAACCGGGGATAGTAGCCATCACACCCTCATCCCACATCAACTGTTCGGAAAGCCTGTCCGTACATGAGGTTGTCACTGTAGCCATAGCCAGGGACAAAAGCAAAGATCTAGTTTTCATACTCTTTATATATTTATTATTCATTCAATTAGCATTCGAATATCCGGAGCCGCCACCAGAAAGATTACCCGATCCGTCAGCACCATATCCGGAACCGCCACCATTAATGTCACCCGACCCGTCCGAACCGTAGCCCGATCCGCCGCCGGTTATGTTCCCTGAATCATCCATGCCATAACCCAGTCCGGTACCGGAAACATTTCCAGAACTATCGGAGCCATAGCCGGATCCTCCGCCACTGATTTCGGAGCCGCCTTCTTCGAAAGCTTTGTCGAAGCGTAACTCCTTGCCATCCCACACCACATACATATGGTAGGCGTGACCTGTCTGTGGAACGACCTGAGAGGAAAGATGATTCTCGGTATGCACATTCTCGCCGTCAATTTCAGCGTAAAGGATGGCCTCTGCTATGGAATTGCCATTAGGTATGAACCAGGAAACGATTATATCAGACCCATGTCCCGGAATTGAAATGGCTGGACTCTGATCGACCGGTGTCCGTGCTGCGTCGGAAGCTACCACGAATTCCATGGATGTAACCTTGATGGCCCCTTTTGAACGATACCAAATCTTATCAGCGGAAAATCCCAGCAAAGAAAAAGAAATCGCCTTGTCCGAATTATTCGAAACATGGAGCAATTCGTAGACACCATAATGCTTGAAGAATCCGTACGTGTCAGACCCGGTGACCCCGCTCTCAAAGAAGACAGGGGCATGGAACGAGGACAAAGGAGACCGGGTGATGGAACCGTTGCAATACAGTTCCCAGTCACTGACGACAGGATAACAATGGAGCGAAAAGCAATACAACTGGTAAGTGCTGATGGAAGAATTGAAATCAGCAGGTATCGAGTAGTGGAACTGTGCTCTTTTGCCGTCATCCGAAATGCTTTCCAACCGCTCATATCCGGCATCGGAATAATTGGCACCGTCACTGAGATAAACCTTGATGGCATCATTCTCCTGCCAAGCCGCTATCAGGTCCAAAGAATTCGCCGCAGGGGTAAGCGAAACACGGGTATCGGGAGAATCCCCCTCAAAATAAGCATCCACTTTTATCCGGCGAACACTTCCCCCCTGTTCTTCAACCCTGCCACAAGCAGAGAGAGCAAGTACTCCCAGGAAAGCCCAACGTATTTTTATCATGGCATTCTGCAATTTCATAGTCAATAATTCTCTCCGGGGACGTCATCGACGCCATATGACGACAAACTCGTCGTAAAAGTGACGACATCGCCATAGTACAGATTCCCGTCCATGTCAATGAATGCCCGGACACAATAAAACGTATTTTCCTGCAATCCAGTCAACGGGATGTCGACCTTCGTCGCATACGGATCCGAGCGCTGGACAAGGCATCCCTCTTTGTCTACTTCGGGATTGATATTCGTGCTGGAATAGACAACACCGACAGATACAGGGTCACCTGGACACTTGTACTCGACCGGTATCGTCGCGCTGTCAAACGATACGGATTGAGCTGCCCCAGTAATCACATATAGGGTTGTCTCTCCGACTCCTGCCTGGAACTGCAGTCGTCCAACCACATTTCCGTCAAGATCGTACACGCTCGCGATCAATTCCTCCCCACGTTCTTCAGGAGTCCAGGTATACTTGGCAATGCCGGTAAGTGGTTGAGCCATCCGATAGGTGTTGTAAGTCCGGGACGGAATATCAATTTTAACGATGGGAATGAAAGCCGAACCGGCCAGGGTCCCGTAATAGTCAGCCAGGACCTTGAAGGACAGGTCATAAGAGTTTCCAGCCTCATAGACGCTGCTCGACGAGTCTTCCAAAACCAGGCCGGCAGGGCTCCTGACCACCTGGGTCTCGAAAAGATGTCCGCTATCCAGTTCCGTCCAATCCAGTTCATAGGAAATACCGGGAGCCAGGACATCGAGCGGAGTACTGATTCCTACCGACCAGTCCGCACCCACAAACACGTCAGTCGTATTCGTGAGATAATCGGAGGTGGAATCCTCAATCAGGTCTTCGCTGAACGCTACACCGAAGTCCGCGCGTCCATAGGGACGGATGTCAGCATAGCAACCAACCAAATACGAGAACCAGATATACTCATGAGGCCATACATACAATTTCGGGCTGATGACTCCTTTTCCCTTGAAGGTGGGGTCGTGCCGCTCGACATGGGGGACAAGCCCTGGATTGACTTTCTTTTTCTCTCCGGTATTTCCATCATACTTGTACCCCAGCATACCGGTCAGGCTTGCCTCCGCGCCCATGGTATAAGTCATCTCTCCATGGGCTGAAAGATCGATTTCGGCATACAGGTCACAGCCAATATGGACAACGACCGGCACCTTGCCGATAAAGAAAATGAAAATCTTCGGCTTGAAGAAATCATGCTTGAGAAGAATCGTGGGGTCCTTGTAATGGCTCAGCAGGAAATGAAGGTCCTGGTCAATCTTATAATTGATAGTAAGGTCGGCAGAACTGTGAACCTCTCCCGTGAATGTAACCGTTACATTGAATTCTTTAGCACGGGCAAACGAAATTCCGTCAAAGATGTCATTGACTTCCTCCGTAAATTCAAAATCGATCGCCGCCGACAGGGATGATCCGACAACAGTGTGAAGATTATAGTCCAACGACTGTTTCTGGTCTTCAGTTTCCTTATTCATCCACGTATCCGAGAAATCCCATTCTTTTTCCTCTGACCAAAGGACGGCATCATAGGCAACCTTGGTTGAAACCGGATAGTAATCACCTGAGGTTTCATCCGTATGGTCATTCTCCGTTCCGGTCAGATGAAGCGTGAATGACGTATCGTGGAAAACGTACCGCAGATCACCGATCGGCCCCTCAACCGTCATAGACTTGGCTGACATCTTCTTGACTGAAGTTACAAGGACGATCTGTTCGTCCAGGACGAGGACCGTTCCTGCAAGGATGTCCTTTATCTTTTCTTCCTCCCCTTCAATGATAAAAGCGACATGATCCTCCTTGTCTGAAGGTTCCGTTTCCGTCACTTTTACCGTCGTGTCTTCGGCCAAGGCCACAACCGTTTCCGGAACCGGAACGGGAGGTTCCGGATCAGGTCCGGGGCCAGGGCCCGGTTCATCGGGATTATTCTCTCCGCACGCCATCACGAGAGCCCCGACCAGGAAGACAAGGAATGTCCTCAGGGCTCGAAATAAATGGTCCGATTTCATATGATACAGTTTTCGTATTATCAGGTTAAGTGGGGAACGCGCCGGTTCCGGCTATAAAGATACAAAAAAAAGTAATCATTGATATGCATTTTTACGGAACGGTTTTTGCGGATTCGATTTCGTTATTTTCGCAGAAATCGCGATATTTGCAATCTAAATCTTTTGGATCCTTGAAAGTCGAATCCGTCAACAAACTCCTGGAGAAGAGTTTCCGCAATAACTGGAGGCGTCCCGCCCTGTCCAACTACAAGGGCGAGACGCTGCAATACAGCGATTTGGCCCGCAGCATCGCCAAGATGCATCTCGCCTACGCACATTATGGTATCAATCCCGGCGACAAGGTCGTCATCTGTTCCCGGAACCAGACTCACTGGGCCGTGTGTTTCCTTGCCGCAATGACCTACGGCGCCGTTCCCGTGCCCCTTCTGCACGAATTCAAGCCCGGAAATATCCATTACCTGGTGAACCATTCAGACGCGAAGATCCTCTTCGTGGAGCGGGCCATCTGGGACGGCTTGAACGGTGAGGACATGCCCGGCCTCACCGCCATCCTGCAGATCGAGGACTACCAGGTCCTCCATCTGAAGGAGGGCACCACCGAGGCGGCCCGGGCGCATCTGGAAAAGATGTACAAGAAGGCCTATCCGCGCGGCATCCGTCCGGAGGACCTGAACTATTACGAGGACCAGCCCGATGAACTGGCCATCCTGAGCTACACCTCCGGCACATCCGGTTTCTCCAAGGGCGTGATGATCCCCTACCGGGCCGTATGGTCCAACGTGTATTTCATGCACGAGAACCTTCCGATGATCGACAACACTTCCAATGTCGTCGTCATCCTTCCTTCCGCCCACATGTACGGGATGATGTTCGAGTTCTTCTTCGAAATGGTGATGGGCTGCCACATCCATTTCCTCACGAAGGCTCCGAGCCCCAAGGTTCTCGCCGAGGCTTTCTCCGACATCCGTCCCAACGTCGTATACGCCGTTCCCCTCATCGTGGAGAAAATCTACAAATCCCTTGTCCGTTCCCTTCCCAAGGAGACCGACATGTGCAAGGCCATGATGGATTTCTTCGGGGGCGACTTCGAAGAGGTCATTATCGGCGGCGCCGCCCTGAATCCCGAAGTGGAACGCGCCCTCCGGAAGATCAAGTTCCCCTTCACGGTGGGCTACGGCATGACGGAATGCGCTCCCATCATCTCCTATTCCCGCTGGTTCAACAGCCGGATGTATTCCTGCGGAACCACGGCGCCGAACATGGAGATCCGGATCGATTCCAAGGCCCCCCACCTCATTCCCGGCGAGGTTCAGGTCAAAGGATTGAACGTGTTCACGGGTTATTATAAGAATGCCGATGCGACCGCCGAAGTCTTTACGAAGGACGGCTGGTTCCGCACAGGCGACGTGGGTATCCTGGACAACGACGGCTACCTGTACCTGCGCGGACGCACCAAGTGCATGATCCTCGGTGCCAACGGCCAGAACATCTATCCGGAGGAAATCGAAGCTGCCCTGAACAACGTCCCCTATGTCGTCCATTCCCTGGTGATCGACGACAACGGGAAACTGGTGGGGCTCGTCTATCCCGACTACAAGCAGGCGAACCTGGACGGCATTCCCGTCAAAAAACTGGACGAGCTTTTGCAGGCCAGCATCATGGAGGTGAACCGCCTTTTCCCCAATTTCTCCCATATCGCCCATCTGGAACTGATGCCGGAAGATTTCGAGCTCACGCCCAAGGGCAGTATCAAACGGTATCTTTACCAACGCAACCGCCCCTCCTGACCTTTATGAAAAAAGCCATCCTGACCCTTTTCCTGGCAATCTCCGCCACCCTCCTTCTCCATGCGCAGCCCGCGTGGATGCAAACCCAGCATCCCCATGCGCCCGCCGTTCCCGAATACATCGCCTTCGCAGGCGACACCATCCGCTTCGACCGGACCGATTTTCAGGAGAGGCTGGACAAGGAACTTATCTCCTTCACCTACATGCATTCCAATTCCACGCTGATGCTCAAGCGTTCCAAGCGGTATTTCGCCATGGTCGTCCCCATCCTCCGTCAGCAGGGGGTCCCGGAAGACCTGAAGTACCTGATGGCCATCGAGAGCAACGTGGACCCGAAGGCGGTATCCGTTGCCGGAGCGGCCGGTCTGTGGCAGTTCATGAAAGGTACTGCCCAGTCCTACGGGCTTCAAGTGGACACGGAAGTGGACGAACGCTTCAACATCGAGAAGGAGACCATCGCCGCCTGCAAGTACTTGAAAGAAGCATACCGGAAATATGGGGACTGGATGACTGTCGCGGCCAGCTACAATGCCGGGCAGGGCGGCATCTCCCGCCGCCGGGAAACCCAGAAACAGACCTCTGCGCTGGAACTCTGGCTGCCGGAAGAGACTTCCCGCTACATGTTCCGCATCCTGGCGGCGAAGATGTTCTTCGAGAATCCGGCCGCCTTCGGTTTCAACATCCCGATGTCGGAACGCTATTCCTACGTGGAGCCCAAAGATGTGATCACGGTGAACTACCCGATCCCCAGCCTGGTGGATTTCGCCCTGGAGCACGGGGTTACCTATGCGCGTCTCAAGGAAGCCAACCTGTGGCTCCGCGACGAGAAACTCACGAACAAGGGAAACAAGGCCTACAAGATTGTCATCCCCTAGCGGAGGACAAGTTCCCTGACCGGACCTTCCGACCTGTCATCGGCCGTGAAAAGACGGTCTCCGGAAAGCCAGGCGTTCATCTTCTCGATGAGCGCCTCTTTTTGAAAATAGAGCTGGTTACGGACGACGGAGGAATTGACCGTGATATAGAGGGTCCCGCCGCGGAAGAACTTCTTAAGCGTGAAGGGGCCGGCGCCGGAGCATTCATCCCACGCCGTGAAGATGCGCTGGGTATTCAGGCCCGTCGCAAGCTTCGCCGACTTGATGAACTGGTCGACCACCTCCTCCATCGACAGGGCTTCTTTCCTGCGGATGTAGTAACTGCGTTTCTTCTGCTCTGCCATTACTCGACCTGGGTGAAGACGCCGCCCACCGTATTGAAATACGCGCTTTCGTCGGTGATCCGGTCCACGATGCCGCTCAGGCGGACCTTGTTGGAATCGGTGATGAAGATCTGGCCGAAACCGCTCCCGGCCACCATCCCGATGAGGTTGCCGATCCGGTCCATGTCCAGTTTGTCGAACACGTCGTCCAGCAGCAGCATGGGGGCATAGCCGTAGCTCTCCCGCATGATCTCATACTGGGCGAATTTCAAGGACACGAGGAAGGATTTCTGCTGGCCCTGGGAACCGCAGCGGCGGATCGGATGGCCGTCCATCGTGAACAGGAAGTCGTCCCGCTGGATGCCGGCGGTGGTGAAGCGGAGGGCAAGGTCCCGCTCGCGATGGGACTGGAAAATCTCCTCCAGGGAGCCTTGGGCCAGATCCGACCGATAGTCGATGGAGACTTCCTCTCCTCCTCCGGAAATAAGCTTGTAATAGGACTGGATGACAGGTCTCAGGTCCTCCGTAAGGCGTTTGCGGGCTTCGAACACGGGAAGTGCGGCGGCCGCCATCCGGGCATCGAACACCGCCATCAGGTCCCAGTCCATATTCCCTTCCTTGAGCATCTTGTTGCGCTGGGCAAGGAGGCGGTTGTATGTCTGGACGGCGGCAAGATAGTTCCGGTCCATCTGGGAAAGGACACCGTTCGCGAAACGGCGGCGCTCCTCGCCCGACTCGCTCACCAGGGAGATGTCGCCCGGGGATACCATCACCACCGGGAGAACGCCGATGTGCTCGGAAATGCGGGTATAGGGCTTTTCGTCCCGGACCAGCTTCTTCTCCCCTTCCGACACCTTGATCGAAAAGCGGGATTCCAGACCGTTGTCCATCCGGTAAACGCCGCCGATGCTGAATCCTTCCGTCCCGTAACGCCAGTTGTAGCGGTCAGGGGCCGGAAAAGCACTCTTGGTCATCGACAGATAATACACCGCATCCACCAGGTTGGTCTTCCCTTCCCCGTTGTTGCCGCTGATGCAGTTCACGTTGGGCGAGAAGGACAGCTCCTGGAAAGCGATGTTGCGGAAATCCTGTACGACGATTTTCTTCAGAGTGGGCATGGCAAAGGCGTTCTTGATTGCAAATATACATTTTTTTTACTAAATTTGCAGTCTGTTATGCCCCAAGGGGCTCCGGCAACTTAGAATTATAAACAAACGACAAGATATGGCAAACAAACCTACCGAGCAGGAAATCCGGCAGCAGAATATCGCTGAGGCCGTTTCCAAATCCGAAATCTTCTTCCAGAAGTACGGAAAGATCATCTATGGCTGCGTCGCGGCCATCCTCCTCATCGCCCTCGCCATCCTGGCCTACAACCGTTTCGTCCTCCAGCCCAAGAAGGCCGAAGCCCAGGAAGAGATGTTCCGCGCCGAGCAGAAGTTCGCCCAGGGCGACTATGAGCTTGCACTGAACGGCGACGACAACAACCTCGGCTTCGAGGACATCATCGCCAAGTACGGCACCAGGGGCGGAGAGTCCGTGTACCTGTACGCCGGCGCCTGCGCCCTCCAACTGGGTCAGTTCGACAAGGCCATCGAGTACTTCAAGAAGTACGACGGCAAGGACAATATCCTCCTTTCCCGCGCCCAGGCCGGTATCGGCGACGCGCTCGTAGGACTCGAGGACTACAAGGGTGCCCTCGCCGCCTATGAGAAGGCTGCCGACACCGCCAACGACATGTTCTCCGCCGGTTATCTCCTGAAGGCCGGACTGGTGGCAGAGGAAATGGGCGACAAGGACAAGGCCGTCTCCTTCTACAAGAAGATCAAGGACCAGTATCCCCAGGCTCCCGAGGCCATGGATATCGACAAGTACATCACCCGCATCGAATTCTAGTTATGGGAAGAGCGTTTGAATTCCGCAAGGAGCGCAAGATGAAGCGCTGGGGCCATATGGCCAAGACCTTCACCAAACTCGGAAAGGAAATCACCATCGCCGTCAAGCAGGGCGGCGCCGAAGTGACCGGCAACCCGCGCCTCCGCGCCCTCATCGCCGAAGCGAAGTCCGAGCAGATGCCCAAGGAGAACATCGAGCGCGCCATCAAGAAGGCCACCGAGGCCAAGTCCGGCGACTTCAAGGAGATCATCTACGAAGGCTTCGGCCCGTTCGGCATCGCCTACCTCGTGGAGGCCGCGACCGACAACAACACCCGTACCGTCGCGAACGTCCGCAGCTACTTCACCAAGTGCGGCGGCTCCCTCCAGACCAGCGGCAGCGTCGCCTTCATGTTCGACCACAAGTGCGTCTTCCGCATCAAGGAGGATCCGGCGAAGCCCATCGACCTGGACGAGCTCGAGCTCGAACTG
>JAFYYM010000021.1 GCA_017557535.1 Bacteroidales bacterium
AGACAAGGTTATGGAGCTCATGGATGCCGTCGATGAGTACATTCCGCTGCCGGAGCGTCTCGTTGACAAGGACTTCCTGATGCCTATCGAGGACATCTTCTCCATCACCGGCCGTGGTGCCGTGGTTACCGGCCGTATCGAGTCCGGTACCATCCACGTGAACGACCCGGTCGAGCTCGTCGGTTTCGGCGATGAGCCCCGCACCTCCGTCGTCACCGGTGTCGAGATGTTCCGCAAGCTCCTCCCTCAGGGTGAGGCTGGTGACAACGTCGGTCTCCTCCTCCGTGGCGTGGACAAGAAGGAAGTCAAGCGTGGTGAGGTCGTCGCGAAGCCGAAGTCCATCACTCCGCACACCGAGTTCAAGGCTCAGATCTACGTCCTGAAGAAGGACGAAGGCGGCCGGCACACTCCGTTCCACAACCACTATCGTCCGCAGTTCTTCATCCGTACCCTCGATGTGACTGGCGAAATCCAGCTCCCGGAAGGTGTCGAGATGGTCATGCCTGGCGATAACGTGGAGATCACCGTGAAGCTCATCACTCCGGTGGCCATGAACAACGGTCTCCAGTTCGCTATCCGTGAAGGCGGCCGTACCGTCGGTGCCGGACAGGTGATCGCGATCGTCGAGTAATCATCGGCTCGGATGCCATTAAAAAGTGAGGGCGCAGACGTGTGCCCTCACTTCCACAGGGGAATAGAACAAGGGTAGTTCAGCGGTCTCCAAAACCGTCGATGTGGGTTCGAATCCTGCTTCCCCTGCCAAGAATATCAAAGGTTACGATTTGGTAAATGTTTAACAGACATCCGGATTCCCGCTTCCAATTTTCCGGTGTCCATTAAAAACAAGATGAGAAAGTTCATAAACTATCTGAAGGAGTCTTGGGTCGAACTCACCAAGAAGGTGACGTGGCCGACTTGGAGCAAGCTGCAGAACTCTGCGGTCCTGGTCCTGGTCGCGACGTTCATCCTCGCCGTGGTCGTCTTCGTGATGGACTTCGCTTTCCAGCATCTGATGGAGTTTATTTACGCATTGTAATTTGATAAAGTCTTATGGCTGACAAGAAATGGTACGTTCTGCGTACCGCGGGAACAAAAGAGAAGAAAGCCGCTGAATACCTCGTCAAGGAAATAGAAAGACACGCTGATCTGCAATCCGTTGTGGACCAGGTGCTCGTCCCTGTCAAGAAGGAGATCGTCACGAAGAACGGCAAGCGGAAAGAAGTCGAGAGACTCCTTTTCCCGGGCTACGTGCTCATTCATGCGGAACTCAATCCCGATCTTGAATATGTCATCCGCAACGGCATTCCCGGAATGTCCGGTTTCCTCACTGAAAACAGATCGGTGAAATCATCGTCCCAGAAAGAAAGGATTCCCATCCCCCTCCGCGATGAGGAGGTAAGGAGGATCCTCGGACAGCAGGATGAAAACGCCAACGGACCGGTTGAGACGGAAGTAAACTACGAAGTAGGAGATTCTGTCAAGATTACCGACGGACCGTTCAGCGGTTTCAACGGAACGGTCGAGGAAATCATCGAAGACAGAAGCAAACTCAAGGTAGTGGTAGTGATCTTCGGGAGGAAGACCCTCCTCGAACTCAGCTTTACTCAAGTAACGAAAGAATAGCAAGCTATGGCAAAAGAAGTAACCGGATTCATCAAGCTCCAGATCAAGGGCGGAGCTGCGAATCCTGCGCCCCCGGTAGGACCTGCACTTGGTTCCAAGGGCCTGAACATCATGGACTTCTGCAAGCAGTTCAATGCTCGCACCCAGGATCAGG
>JAFYYM010000022.1 GCA_017557535.1 Bacteroidales bacterium
CACTCATCGACCAGGACAACACCATCACCATGAACTCCCCCAGCAAGTCCTTCAATATCGCCGGACTTGGAATATCCAACATCATCACCAATAACCCTGATTGGAAGAAGCTGATAGAGAAGGTGATAAATGTCTGGGAGCACTGTGATTTGAATCCCTTCGGGGTAGATGCTCTCCAGGCAGCCTACAACGAGGGCGAGGATTGGATCAAGGAGCTCATGGTATACATCCACGGCAATTACCGGGCTCTGCTTGATTATTTCGAGCGCGAGCTGCCTATGTTCCCTGTCACAAAGGTTGAGGGTACATATCTGGCGTGGGTTGATGTCAGTGCCTTGAATATGCCTTCAATGGAGATAGAGAAAAGCCTGATCGAAAACGAGAAAGTCTGGATCAACGGCGGAGAGATGTACGGCCGTGACGGATTCATGAGGATCAACATGGCTTGCCAGAGGGAAAGGCTCATGGAGGCTGTCGAGCGCATAGGCAAAGGTTTCAAGAGACTTCTGAAATAGTTGAATATGAGAAAGTTATTTATCCTGACGATGGCTCTCGTCGCTGTCGCCCTCCCATGTCATTCTGAAGTAGCCCCCTTGGACTTCTCCAAGACACTCCGCCTTAACTACATATTCAGCGGCAACGCCAACACCCAGGAGATCACCCTGGCCGAGATCTGCTCGATAGAAGGATGGGCTGGCAGAAGGGTCAACCTCGACGAGGTCCCCGTCAAGGGGAACGGCCAATTGACCATGAGCGTCGGCGATAAGGTTGTATACAAGACATCTTTCTCCACTTTGTTCCAGGAGTGGCAGTCCACCGAGGAGGCGACGAGAGTCAGCAAAGCCTTTGAGAACGTCTTTCTCGCCCCGATGCCAACTGAGAAAGCCAGCATCCAAATCCAATTGTACGACTTCAAGAACGGGGACGTAAGTTGCTCATTCACCCACGAGATCGATCCAAACGACATCCTCATCAGGCCGGTCGGCATGAACCCGGCTCCACATGAGTGGATATGGAAGGGCGGAAACGACCTCTCCGCTGACCTCAGGAGTGACGAGAGGATAGACGTGGCGATAGTGGCTGAGGGTTACACTGAAGATGAGATGGACACCTTCATGGCGGACGCTTATGAGGCTATGGAGAGCATGTGGGCTCATGAGCCTTACAAACAGCTGAAAGACAGGTTCAACCTCGTCTGCGTCAAACTGCCGTCAAAGGACAGCGGTGTCAGCGTCCCCAGGGAAGGAATATGGAAGGAAACCGCCGTGGGATCCAATTTCGACTCTTTTTACTCTGACCGTTACCTCACCACACTCCATCTTTTCCATCTCCACGACCTGCTCGCCGGGATTCCATATGAGCATCTGATAATCCTCGCCAACACAGACACTTACGGAGGCGGAGGAATATACAATTCCTATACCCTCACCACCGCCCACCACCCTGGTTTCAGGCCGGTGGTAGTCCATGAGTTCGGACATAGCTTCGCCGGGCTCGCTGACGAGTATTTCTACGATGACCAGTACTCCGAGTACTACTACCCCGATGTGGAACCATGGGAGAGGAATATCACGACCATGAAGGATTTCGACTCCAAATGGAGAAGCCTTAAAGGAAAGATGTTCGACAGCAACGACACGGACATAGACTGGAAAGGCAAGAAGAAGGTCGACAAAAAAATAGCCGTCGACCTGTACGAGGGCGGCGGCTATCAGAGTAAAGGTGTCTGGAGAGGTTTCCCTGATTGCAGGATGCAGACCAACACCTATCCTTCTTTCTGTCCTGTCTGCCGTGAGGCGATCAGGTGGATGGTGGACTTTTACACCAAGGAAATAGTTGATTAATAAAGTTTTGAGCTGACCATGGTGCTAACCAGGTTCATGCTCACAGTGGGCTCAAAACGGGCGACCACATTGCCCTTGGAGTCCACGAGGAATTTGGTGAAATTCCACTTGATGTCAGGCTTGGAAGCATAATCGGGATCCATCTTCTTGAGCATCTCATCCATGAACTTGGCCTGCTCTCCGTTACCGAAACCCTTGAAGGCTTGTTTTGACTTCAGGAATGCGAACAGAGGGCTCTCGTTCTCGCCGTTGACATCGATCTTATCGAACTGAGGGAAGGTTGTCTCGTACTTCGATGTGCAGAACTCATGAATGCTGGCGATGTCTCCGGGGGCCTGGCCGCCGAACTGATTGCAAGGGAAATCCAGGATCACAAGTCCCTTGTCCTTGTATTTATTATACATCTCCTGAAGCTCCTCGTACTGAGGTGTGAATCCGCAATTTGTAGCCGTGTTGACAATTAGGAGGACTTTCCCTTTATATTCAGACAGGGAAACCTCTTTTCCGTCCATGTCCTTCACTTTGAAGTCATAGACACTTTGGGCGCTGATTGTTGTTGACATAGTGAACGCGACGATGGCTGCCGCCAAAATGTTAAGTCTCATGCTCTTCCGTATTATTAAGCCACCCTTTCCCTGCAAATTTAGTACCTAGCCGAAATCCCCTAAGGAGAGTCGAACCACTGCCACCCTCGGCACGTTAAGAGGGGGGACCGGAGCTTCGCTTTGCGAAGCGAGCGGTGGGGCCGCGAAGCGGCGGTTCGACCCCTTAGGGGGATTGCGGCTAGAGTGTATATATCTGAGAGGGGGTGGTGCGGGGAAGGGTCTGAAGGTTAGTGATGTCCTTGGCGGTGAGGCCTTCACCGGCATCAATCGAGCGTAAAGCCGAAGCGGTAGCCTCAAAAGCGAGGGTGGGAGTGTTGTTGTTCTCGCTCAAATGGCAAAGGAACAGATTATTCAGCCCTGGATGCCAGAATTTCCGCACCGCCTCCGCGCATTCAGCATTAGACAGGTGCCCGTTTCCCCTGCATATCCTCATTTTGAGTTCATGAGGATATGGGCCGCCAATCAACATACCCATGTCATAATTGGACTCAAACACCACCGCATCAGCGCTGGAGGCATATTCAATAGCATCAGGAGTGACCCTTCCGGCGTCGGTCATGAGAAAGAAACGGGTCCCGTGCCATTCAATCAGGTAACCTACGGTCTGGGTCGCATCATGCGGAACCACGAAATGTGTCACTGACGGGCAATCCTCCCTGGCCACTTCCCGGCCAAGATCCAGCACCGTGCTCCCCTCCTCGAGGATTCTCCGGCATGGGGCTATCCAGTCCCTGGTGAAAGTGTGCCACATGAGGGCATCATGAAGCACCGCCGTGGCGTAAACAGGTTTATTTAGATGCTTGCACCACGAGCCGAGGTGGCGGATATGGTCCAGATGGTCATGGGTCACAAGTATCGCCTGGAAAGAATCAAGACTGAACCCTCTCTGTGTCAAGTATTTCTTGAGTCTCCGGAGACTGACACCAGCGTCGATGATGATTCCATGCGTCCCGTCATGAAGGAAATAGCAATTACCGTTACTCCCGCTGGAGAAGCTCATGAACCTCAACATCAGTTCTTCTCCTCCTCGCAGTATTTGGAGATGACACTATAGGCGTCTCCCACGCCAAGTTCTCCCGCCCTGGACAGGTCTATACAACCTTTTTCCTTATCCTTCAGATAGATAAGCACCAAGCCGCGGTTGTAGTAAGCGTCACCCATATAAGGGAAGACGCTGATCGCCTTGGTGTAGTTGTCAACCGACTCGACAAATTTCGACGACAGGCAGTAAAGATTGCCGAGATTGAAATAGATATATGGCACCCCGGGAAGGAGTTTGTCTGCGCTGAGCATGTCGTCTATGGCCTCGGAATAGTCGTATGTCCGGCTGACCTGGTCCCGCACCCTGGCCCTGGTAGTGCCCTGGTCATCCATGGTGAGGGTCTGGACACTGTTCTCGATAGACGATATGAAATCAATCATCTCGGCCCTCAGCACTCCCCTGTTGAGATAGTAGAAAGCCTTGTAATACTCCGAGTACTTTCCTTCAGGGTCTGCGTTGACCGCCGCGTCGAACTGGTTGAGAGCGGTCGAGAACTGCTTGGACTGCACGCTGTAAAGGCCTCGGATAAACTGCCTGTCAGCCTCCGTCAGACTCTTCGGGTCTCCAGCGGCAAGGTACGAGTCACCGTAGATCGAGGCGTCGATTCCATGCGCGAAGCTCGGGGTCGGAATCGAGTCGGCATTGGAGATCGCCATATTGATCGGCGAATCAGATATGAACTTGTCTATCAAGAGGTTCTCATATCTGTTGCGCAAAGCGATGTTGCGGTTGTCCTTGCGGGCTGAGAGGCTGAATTTGTACAAAGGTTTGAGCCGTATGTTGATGTCCCTGTTCTGAAGCAGCTCGTTGTCGAAGCCCTTTTTGGCGAAATCGGCATCCAGGGCGATCAGGGAGCTGTATTTCTTGGTCGTGTCGGCGAAAGACGTCTCATCGACGGCCGTCTTTGCCCGGTATTCCCGAACCTTCCTCTGGGCCGTGTCGTAGTCTTGTTTCGAGGACTTTGTCCGACCGAGCATATTCTTTACATAAGAGCGGTTAAGGTAAGCCTTGGCGAAGTCGGGATAGAGCTCTATCGCCTTGTCATAGTCATCAAGGGCGTCCAGCCAACGACCCATCTGGACAAAGAAAGAAGCTCTGTTGTAATATGCCAGGACGTTGTCAGGATTGATGTTGATGACATGGTCCATATCCGCCAGTGCGTCCTCGAGATTGCCCACCTGGGCACTGATAAGGCTCCTGTTGTAGAGGGTCAGGGCATTGCCCGGTTCCTCTTGGAGAACCTTGTTGAGATCCGACATAGCGGAGTTGAAATCGTTGGACTCATAGTACATCAGAGCCCTGTTGAAATAGGCGAACGTGTTGGTGGTGTCTAACGAAATCGCCTTGTTCATGTCCTCAATGGCTCTTTTGTAGTTTTTCTGGAGAGCGAAGACACGGCCACGGCGGATATATCCCTCAGGGTCAAAACGGTCCAGCTGGATGGCCTTATTGTAGTCGGACAAGGCCTTGGTGGTGTCGCTCAGGAAGAGATAGGAGGCTCCCCTGTTGAGGTAAGCGGAGGGATCCTTAGGCTCCTTACGGATGTAGCGGTCAAAATCACTGACGGCATTCTCGAACCTCTGGGCGAGGAAATATGTGACGCCGCGGCTGAAATACAGGCCAATCAAGCCAGGTCGAAGTTCCATCGCCCTGTCCAGATCGGCCAAGGCCTCGTCGTACTTGCCGGAGCGGCTCAGGGTGATGGCCCGGAAATGATATCCGTTAGTGAACACCGGGTTCAGGCGGACCGAAGTGTCAAAATCGGTCTGGGCTCCCCTGATGTCACCGAGGTTATATTTTGAGATACCCCGGTAAAAGAATGTCCAGCAATCAGTCGTGTCCAACCGGGCCAGGATGTTGAATTGGCTGATGGCGTCGGCGTATCTGCCCTCGGAGAGCGCCTGGCGCCCCCTGAACATGAAGACGTCCTTATCGTACTGAGCCCGGCACAGCGGGAACAGCGACAGGAGGAGCATCAGGGACAAAGCCAGCCTTTTCATTGCGATTTATTTTATAATAAGGGGTAAAATTCCTATTTTTGTCAGTTGCAAAGATAAACATTTATCGTGCCTTGAAAACGAAATCACGTCTTTTTTTCTCATATATAATCCTGTTTGCCGCCTGTGGGGTCCTCCAGGCGCAGACTTCCACCCCAAAAATGATCCCATCCGGAAAGAATGCCGAGAGGATAATCTCGGTAGACAAACTCCAAGGAAAGGTCGAATTCTTGTGCGACACACTTTTCAGAGGCAGGGCTACGGGGTCGACCGGGGCCAATGAGGCAGCTTTCTGGATCGCCCGGCAGTTCAGGGAGGCGGGACTGATGAAAATGAGCGGGAAATGGAGCATGTCGTTCGGAGTCGGTGACAAAGTCGGACACAACATCATAGGCTTCATGCCCGGGAAAAGGTCGGGGTTGAAAGAATCGTATGTCCTGGTGACGGCTCATTATGACAGCCATGGCATGATCGATGATACCGTGTACCCCGGTGCCGACAGCAATGCCTCCGGAGTGGTGGCCATGGTCAGTGTGGCGGACATGTTCGCCCGGATGAAGGAGCTCGGCAGGTCGTATGGTAAGAATATGATATTCGTGGCGTTTGACGCCAGGGAAAGGAACTCCCAAGGCGCGGAGGCTTTTTGGAGAGAGGTTATGGAAGGAAAGCTGAAGGATCCTGTTAGCGGAGAGACCATCACCCCCTCGAAAATCAGCTGCGCCGTGGTTTTGGACATATTGGGAAGCACCCTATCCCCTCTTCGAAGAGGCAGGAAAGATTACCTCATAATGCTGAGCAACGGCCGCCACAGATATGAGCTTACAAGGGCGAACGACACCGACGGCCTCCACATGGATCTCGGGTTCGACTATTACGGAAGCGATGGCTTCACCGAGATGTTCCTCTCGAAGATCGGCGACCAGGGAGTGTTTTCAAGGGCCGGGGTTGATTGCGTGGTCTTCACATCCGGAATCACCATGAAGACCAACAAGGTCGAGGACAATGCCCTCAGCCTCAACTATAACATATTCAAAAAGAGGATATTCCTCATTTTCCACTGGCTGGAGAAAACTCTCTGACAATGAAAGGATTCATGAATATGATGAGGCGTTACATCGCGCCTTTCAAGAAATACCTCTGGGGATCGGTAGTCCTGAACATCCTTTCGGCGGTGTTCAACATCTTCTCGTTCGCCATGATCGTGCCGATGCTCCGCATCCTGTTCAGGATGACGGACAAGACCTATGTTTTCACACCGTGGAACGAGATCTGGCACAAGCCCCTTAAGGACATCGGGAACAGCATAATGCAGAACCTCTACCATTTCCTTGAGATTAATATCGCCCAATACGGTGAGATCAAGGTGCTGCTGTTCCTGTGCCTTTTCCTTATCGTCACGACCGCTTTGAAGACCGCCTGCTATTTCGGGTCCTCAGCCGTCATGATCCCTATTCGCACAGGGGTTGTGAAACGCCTCAGGATGGAGATATACAACAAGATCCTCGCCCTCCCGCTGGGGTTCTTCTCAGAGGAGAAAAAAGGTGACATCATCGCTAGAATGAGTGGAGACGTTCAGGAGGTGGAAAACTCTGTGGCCGGTTCGCTTGAGATGCTGATCAAGAATCCGATTCTCATCTTTATCTACTTCATCGCCTTGATCGCCATCAGCTGGCAAATGACCGCGTTCACCATCTTTTTCGCCCCACTGATGATCTGGATAATGGGGGTGATCGGTAAGAATCTCAAACGCAAGTCACTCGATGTCCAAAACTTGTGGAGCGACGTGATGTCCCAAGTGGAGGAAACCCTCGGAGGTCTACGAGTGGTCAAAGCCTTCATCGCTGAGAGGAAGATGTCCTCCAGATTCGAGGGAGTGACAGAGGCAATGCGCAAGAAGACCAGCCGGGTCTCGATGAGGCAGTCTTTAGCCCATCCCGTGAGCGAGTTCCTGGGCACCGTGCTGATCACCATCGCCCTCTTCTTTGGAGGAACCCTGATCCTCAAGGGCCATTCGATAATCGATGCCCCGATATTCATCTACTACATGGTGATCCTCTACAGCATCATCAATCCGATAAAGGACTTTTCCAAAGCGAGTTACGCTATCCCTAAGGGTATGGCGTCGATGGAGAGGATCAACAGGATACTCGATGCGGAGAACAATATCACCGAAGCCGCTTCCCCGGTCTCATTGAGCGGATTCAACGACAAGATCTCCTTCGAACACGTTGGTTTCCGCTATCCAGACGGGTCTAAGATGATCCTTGACGATGTTTCCCTGGATATCCCGAAGGGTAAGATGCTCGCCATCGTCGGAGCCTCCGGTGCCGGAAAAACCACCATGGTTGATCTCATCCCAAGGTTTTACGATCCTGTCACAGGAACCATCAAGATTGACGGCGTTCCTGTCAAGGACCTTAGAATCAAGGATTTGAGAAACCTGATCGGCAATGTCAACCAGGAGTCTATCCTGTTTAACGACACCATATTCAACAACATAGCCTTCGGGGTGGAGAATGCCACGATGGATCAGGTCATCGAAGCCGCCAAGATAGCCAACGCCCATGAATTCATCATGGAGAAAGATGGCGGGTACCAATTCGTTATCGGTGACCGTGGCGTGAAACTGTCCGGCGGACAGAGGCAGAGGATAAGCATCGCCAGAGCCATATTGAAAAATCCACCCATACTCATCCTCGATGAGGCTACGGCCTCACTGGACACTGAGTCCGAGAAGATCGTTCAGGAGGCCTTGGATCGCCTGATGTCCTCGAGGACGACTGTGGCTATCGCCCACAGGCTCTCCACCATCAGGAACGCCGACGAGATAATCGTTATGGATGAGGGAAGGATCGTTGAGAGAGGCACCCATGAGGAGCTGCTGGCCCTGGATGGACACTACCGCAAGTTGAACGACATGCAAGCATTGTAATATTCTTTGATGATGAAAACGATAAAGAGAATAAAAGTCCCGGTAATCGAGGGACTAGAGAAAATGAGTCTCCAGGAGTTGGATCTCACTATGGAGGAGAAAGCGGCCAAATTCGCCGTGTGCGAGAATAATTGGCCCAAGGACGTTCCCTATGCTCCGGACTGCAATGGGTCCATCGCGAGGAGCGAGAGTCATTTCGCCGTGATGTTCCATGTCAGGGGCCTTGACATAAGGGCGACTGAGATGGAAGACAATGGGAGGAGTTGGGAAGACAGTTGCTGCGAGTTCTTCATCACGAATCCCTTTGACGGGTCCTACTACAACTTCGAGCTCACATGTGCCGGCTCCCTGCTCGCCGCCAACGGCACAGGACGGGAGAACAGGGTACCCCTCGACCTCAATGTTGTGGGAAGCGTGATACGGTATAGCTCTATTGAGCGGAAACCGTTGGAAATCAATGGGAAAATCTTCGGGTGGACGGTAGTGATGCTGATTCCGCTCGAGATAGTCGGTATCGACCCCAAGAATATGCCTGTCAGTGTGCGCGGCAATTTCTACAAATGCGGTGACCTCACTCCCCATCCCCATTTCCTGAGCTGGAACCCTGTGGGGACACCGAAGCCCGACTTCCACAGGCCGGAATTCTTCGGAGAGCTTATACTCAAGTAGTTCCAGATGAGCAAACGTGACCGCATATTCCTGTTTCTGTTCCTTGTCTACCTGGGAATAGTTATCTGGTGCTGCTTCGGCCACTTTGATAGTCTGCCGAATGTTCAGAGGCGGATTTTCGGCATCCCGACCGACAAGGTCGTACATTTCATCATGTTCCTTCCGTTCGTTTTCCTCGCCTACATGTCATTCGCCTCGTTGCCGAGGAGAAGGTCGCAGGCTATCCTGCTTGCTCTGGCGGCTTTAGCGGCGGGAGCGTTAATGGCGGTAGCGACTGAGGTCGGGCAGTCCCTCACCACCTACCGCAGCGGGGACGCCTGGGATTTCCTGGCGGATGCCAGCGGTCTCGGAATCGCTTTCATCTTCGTTATAATCGTTATTCTGGCCAGTAAGAGACTAAGCTGAAAGACCAAGCATGTTCCGGAAAACCGCCCTCATATTATTCCTTGCCATTTCTTCCCCTCTTTGGCTCGGAGCACAGACTGTCACAGAGTTCAAGCCTGTCTTGGATTCCTTGCAGACACTTCTCAAGGAAAGAACCACTGTGACCAGCCAGGTCAAGGCCAAGAAAATAGTCAGCAGGGACGGGTCCTTGGACTTCTATCTCACCAACACCTTCGGTGACTATCCCTGGAGGGACTCGGATGTGAGGTGGTTCCGCAAAGTCTTGAAAGACATGCTTCCGGATAACTGGTCTAAATCCTCCATCGGTGATATCTACATCGGGAATAACAAGCTGGAATCCTATTCGATGCCCAAGATCGACAACTCCGGGAGACCAAGGTCCGCGATGTTCAGGACAAAGGACAAGAGGAACAATGGACGTTTCATCTCCAAGGTGGGTGAGAAGGAGTTTGACAAAGGTCTTTCCGGAAGGGTTATCGCTCTTTGGCAGAGCCATGGCAGGTACTACGACGAGAACACGGACAGATGGAAATGGCAGAGGGCGCCCTTATTCCAGACCGTGGAGGACATGTACACACAGAGTTATGTCATTCCCTTCCTGATGCCCATGCTCGAGAACTCGGGGGCGTATGTGATCACGCCCAGGGAGAGGGATCCACAGCCTAATGAGATTGTCGCTGACAATGACCCTGCTTTCAAAGAAGGACGCCAAGAGGGTGTGAGGACTTGCGGATTCTACTCCGAGGAAGGCCCCTGGCATGATGCCGGCACGGGTTTCGCCGATTTCAAGGCCATATACACAGGCAGGGACAACCCATTCAGGGCAGGCACCGCCAGGCAGGCCGTCTGCAAGACAGAGGGCAACACAGACCACTCTGTGGCCAGATGGGTTCCAGAAATCACCGAGAGAGGAGACTATTCGGTTTATATCTCATACAAATCTCTTCCCAACAGCTCGAAAGCGGCTCATTACACTGTCAATCACCTAGGAGGCAAGAGTGAGTTCATCGTGAACCAGAAGATGGGAGGAGGGACGTGGATATATCTCGGGACCTTCGAGTTCGGCGAAGGAACCGGAGGCTATGTGGAGTTGGACAACAGCGTTCCGGAAGGCCACGAGGTTGGAGGGAACACAGTCGTGACCGCAGATGCCGTCAGGTTCGGAGGTGGAATGGGGAAAATAGCCAGAGGCCCTAAAGATGGGGATCCGGGCCAATATTCCCTTTCCGGTCTTCCTTCATTCGCCGAAGGGGCATACTACTGGATGCAATGGGCAGGTGCCGACTCGACTCTCCTGGATCTCCACGAGGGCGACTACACGGCCGACTTCGCCGAGAGGGGCGCCTGGGTTGATTGGATGTCCGGAGGATCGAGGACCAACCCTGTCAAGGACGGGCTCAAGATCCCGGTGGACATGTCTTTCGCCTTCCATTCCGACGCCGGAACCTTCCCCGACGACTCGATTGTGGGTACATTAGCTATCTACACTTTGCTGTGCGATGGCAAGGACAAGCTTCCCAACGGCGAGAGCCGCTGGCAAAGTCGCATGCTGGCCGACTTCGTCCAGACTCAGATAGTGGAAGACATCAGGAAAGTCTACAACCACAAATGGACCCGCCGCGGGCTTTGGGACAGGTCCTATAGCGAATCAAGGACTACCACCGTGCCTGGAATGCTCCTGGAGATACTCTCGCACCAGAATTTTGAGGACATGAAGTACGGACTGGATCCTTCATTCCGGTTCGCCGTCAGCAGGGCCGCCTATAAGGGCATCCTGAAATACCTTAGTGCCAGATATGGCCACGAATACGCTGTACAGCCGCTTCCTGTCAGTTCTTTCGCCACAGTCTTAGAGGGTGTCCCCGAACCCGGTAAAGAGGCGGTGGTCCAATTGAGCTGGAAAGCGACTGAGGACCCGCTTGAGCCGACCGCCGCACCGACTGGATTCATTCTCCAGACAAGGATAGGCGACGGAGCTTTCGACGCCGGTAAGCCCATGGACTTCACAACCGAGGACGGGAGATGTGAATACAACATATCAATCGAGCCTGGAAAGTTGTACAGTTTCAGGTTAGTGGCGTTCAATGACGGAGGCTTCAGCTTCCCTTCAGAGGTTTTGAGCGTCGGGGTTCCCGAGAATGGCAGTGGGAAGAGTGTGCTGATAGTCAATAACTTCACCAGGATATCCTCTCCAGCTTGGTTCGACACACCAGACTACGCCGGATTCCTGAACGGGCTTGACGCCGGTGTTCCCTACATCAGGGAGATAAACTACATTGGCGACCAGTACCAGATTCGCCGGGATCTTCCATGGGTTAACGATGACAATCCCGGTTTCGGAGGCTCATTCAGCGACTTCGCCGGCCAGGTTGTTCCCGGTAACACCTTCGATTTCACATCCATCCATGGCAAGGCCATGATCCAGGCGGGATATATATTCCATTCCTCGAGCTCAGATGCTTTCGCGGAGGGAGCGGTGACAGCCAGCAAAGACTTCGCGTTGGATCTCATCTGCGGCAAGCAGGTGACCACCCCGGCTGGCGACGGCAAATCATCAACCAAATACCAAGTATTCCCCAAGGCCATCAGGAATAGTCTGAAGAACTATTCCGAATCAGGCGGAAACATCATAGTCTCCGGTGCCAACATTGCCACGGACGTGTGGGATAAAGTCTTCCCCATCCAGATTGACCAGACGGAAGCTGCTGAAAGCCAAGCATTTGTCGAAAACGTTCTCGGTTACCATTGGGCAGGCAACCATGCGTCCAGGGTCGGTACGATCCGCCCTGTCCGAAACAACGTTCTGCCCCTTAGGGGTAAGCTCGTTACCATGGAATTCTGGAAGGAAAGAAACAAGTTAATTTACAATGTTGAGACTCCCGACGGAATCTCTCCGGCCTCGGAGTTGGCCACCACCTTCCTGAAATACGGTGACACCGACATCCCGGCGGGAGTATTCTTCAACTCCGGGAAACACAAGGTCGTCAGTCTGGGCTTTCCAATCGAGACAATGAAAAACCAGGGGGATATAAACATCCTCCTGGCTTCCATACTTTCATCCTTTGAGGGGAAATAGGCTATTTGTCTATCAAAAGAGACTTGATCCTCGAGAATATCTCTGTGTTCTCCATCACCTGGCCGAACTTCCAGGCTGATGCTCCATAAGAAAAAATGGGCACAGGACTGCCTGAATGGCCAGTTGTCGAAAATTTGACATCGATACCGGTGTCGCCCTTGGTGAAGTCCTTGCTTCCGGGAAGGAGGGTCACGCCACCGGTCTCATGGTCAGCGGTGATCACCACCAGCGTACCCTTATGGGTGTCAGCGTAGTCCATGACAGCATTAACCATCTTGTCAAATTCCTCCATCTCGAAGGTCAATTGCTCGGCGTTATTGGCGTGTGCGGCATGATCGATGTGTGAGCCTTCTATCATGGCGAAGAAGCCATTCTTGTTGTCATCGAGAATATCGAGAGTATGCATCGCCGCATCCATCAAGTAATCTGTGTCACGCTCGATGGCCATGGGGTAACTACCCTCCGCGAATAGTCCGATGATCGGGGTCTGTTTTGTCTGGTAGAACTCCTCAGGGGTAGCGACATAGGTGAAACCTTCCATGAGCGCCCTGTCTATCATATTCTCCGTGACTCTCGCGGTATCAGTGAAATACTTCCTTCCACCACCGACAACCACATCCAGCCTGGCTTCGAGCATGCCCTCGATTATCTCAGTGCTCATACTCCTCTTGGGCACATGGGCATAGAATGCCGAGGGGGTGGCGTCGCAAACATGAGATGACACCACTATTCCGGTGGAAAGCCCTTTCTCTTTAGCGAGAACAGCGATACTTGGAACATCGGTGGTGTCCGCACGCTGTCCCAGCATGCTGTTGTTGGTCTTTACTCCACAAGCCATAGCGGTTCCCGATGCCGCAGAGTCAGTAACCCTGCTGTTGGCTGAATATGTCTTGCTGATTCCGACGAACTGGGCCCTGTCGAAACAAGTCGGGGCGTAGGCGTTATCAACCATCCAAGAGCTCGCGGCGGCGAGACCCATGCCGTCACCAATGATCAGGATGACGTTTTTAACCTTTTCTTTCTTGGGCGCTTTCTCAGCGGAGAGCCCCTGTGCGAACGGGATAACTACCGCCAGAAGAATAAGGAAAAATCTCTTCATATTTGTAATATTTCCTCAAATATAATAAAAAGCCAGGATTTTTCGTATATTGCCATAAATGACGAACAATGAGACTGAAAGCTCTATTTTTCCCCATCTTCTTGCTGGTCAGTTTCTTAGCATATGCCCAAACTGACCAGTCTCAACTACCTTACAGTGTGAGCGGCACGGTTGTCGACGCGGAGACCGGACGCCCGTTGCAGTTTGTCGGTGTCTCATTCACAGGCTTGAGATACGCTACTGTCACCAACTCTGACGGAGGCTTCACCTTGAAATCAGCCACTGAGCCAGAGACTGTTGATTTCTCACTTTTAGGGTATAAGACAGTGAGAGTTGTATTCCCTAAGGACGGAACCCCGCTGAAAGTCAAGATGCCAAAAGGGGATCTGACCCTCGAGGGGGCACTAGTCATAGCAGACCCTTACAGTGTTCTCGAGAGGGCGATAGCGAGAATCAAGGACAACTATCCGAAGCAACCAGAGCTGTTCGACTGCTTCTACAGGGAGACTGTCCAAAAGAAGAACAGGTACGTCTACGTCTCTGAAGCAGTTTCGAGAATGTACAAGACTTCTTATTTCAGGGGCGGAATCTACGCCGACAGGATAGCTGTCGACAAGAGCAGGATCATAGAGAGCTCCGCGAAGAGAGACACTCTGTCTGTGAAAGTCGTTGGAGGCCCCGTCCAGGCGGTTATTCTCGATATTGTCAAGAACGATGACCTTCTCACCGCAGATGAACTCTCCAATTACGCTCTGGAAATGGGTCTGCCAGCCATAATCGGAGACCGGCTACAGTTCGCCATTAATCTTATTCCCATAAACGCCACTCCCTATCCCCTCTATGAAGGTGTGATTTACATAGATCGGGAGACATTCGCTTTTACCCGTTTCGAGCTCAGCTACGACATGCGTGACAAGGATAAAGTCACGCAATCAATACTTGTCAGTAAGCCCTCCGGCCTCAGGTTCACGCCGACACAGGTCTCAATAAGGTACGACTATTCCCTGTCAGAAGGGATTTCAAGGGTGAGTTATGTGAGATCCGTGATGCGTTTCAAGTGCGACTGGAAAAAACGGTTGTTCAGGAGCGAATACACGGCTGTGAGTGAGCTTGTCACCACTGACCGCCACTCAGGGGACATTGAGCCGATCTCCCGGAAGGACTCTTTCGGAGGCAGGGAGGTCTTATCAGAAAAAGCCCTGGAGAACTATGACCCGGAGTTCTGGAAGGACTACAACATCATAGAACCTTCCGAGAGTCTCGACAAAGCTATAGTCAGGATCGTTCGGAAGACTGACAGAAATTGAGTATATTCGCGGGACTATGGCAAGAGGCGTTCTGTATCTTATTCCTTCCCCGTTGGGCGACAGCGATCCGGCCGAGGTAATCCCCGGCCCAGTACTGAACCGCCTGAAGAGCATAAAGCGATATGTTGTCGAGGAGACACGCACCGCCCGCCGTTATCTGTCAGCGGCAGGTTTGAAGGGGCACATAAGTGAGCTTGAGTTCAGGGAATTGAATGAGCACACCAGCCCGGAAGAGGTGGAGTCGCTTCTTGAGATGTTCAACGCCCCCGACGGCTCCCCCACCGATGTGGGTCTGATCTCCGAAGCAGGACTGCCAGCCGTAGCAGATCCTGGAGCGGCGCTTGTCGCGATCTGCCATGAGCATGGTATCCAAGTGGTTCCACTGGTCGGACCATCTTCCCTCATGCTAGCTCTCATGGGCTCCGGGCTCAACGGCCAGAG
Source organism: Bacteroidales bacterium (assembly GCA_017557535.1). Lineage (GTDB taxonomy): Bacteria > Bacteroidota > Bacteroidia > Bacteroidales > UBA932 > Cryptobacteroides. Next base: position 15,418 of record JAFYYM010000022.1, read on the forward strand.
TTTCGCGTTCCAGGGTTATCTTCCGGCAAAGCCGGAGGAGAGACGGAAAGCCATCAAAGAGCTCGAGAGACGTTCTTCCCAGCTCGGACAGACCGAGATATTCATTGAGACACCTTACCGCAATGACTCAATGATGACGGACCTTCTTGCTGTTCTGCAGCCAAACACAAGGTTATGCGTGGCCGCGAATATCACCCAGCCAGACGAGACGATCCGCACAAAGACCATAAAAGGGTGGCGGACAGCCCACTTTACTATAGGCAAGAGACCCTGCGTATTCCTATTATTGGCGAAATAGTTGACTATCAAGAGTATGCGTATTGACAGCACAATGACCATCGAGCTGACCGGGATGGAGTTCCATGCTTTCCACGGTTGCCTTGAAAGTGAGCGTAAGGAAGGGAACACCTTCCTTGTAGATTTCTTGGGCAAGGGCAATTTCAAAAAAGCGGCGAAATCGGATGACTTGAAGGACACTCCGGACTACAGTAAGATTTATGAGATCGTGGCCTCCGAGATGGCCAAACCTTCCAATCTACTTGAGAATGTCGCCGCCAGGATAGTCGACGCCATCGAGATGTCGGATCTTAAATTCTGGTACATTCAGGTCAGGGTCTCGAAGAAGAACCCGCCCGTGGGTGGAGTCTGCGCATGGTCCAGTGTCACAGCGACTTCCGGAAAAACAATCAAGACTATTGAAGACTTAAACGAATCTTTCTGAATATGAAGATAGCCTTCCTCACACTCGGTTGCAAGCTCAACTATGCCGAGACCTCGACTTATGAGCGGGGTTTCGTGGCAGCCGGTCTTGAGGTAGCGCGGTGGGACGAGAAGGCAGATGTATACCTGATCAACACTTGCTCCGTGACTGAACGGGCGGAGAAGAAATGCCGCAACGTGATCCGCAAGGTTCACAGGGTCTCACCTGAGGCGAAGATCGTGGTGACTGGCTGCTATGCGCAGCTGCGGCGTGAGGAACTTGAGGCCATTGATGGTGTGGCGCTTGTCTTTGGAGCCGCCGAAAAGACCCGTATCGTCCCTGACACGCTAGCACTCCTGTCAGGTAGTCGGCAGGGTGTTCTGCCCCCGCCGGAGCCTAGCCGCTCGTGGCCAGATGAGCCAGAAGGTCGGCAGGGTGTACTGCCCCCGCCGGGCCTGGCCGCCCGTGGCCAGGTGAGCGGGAGGGGCCCATCGCTTGCGATGGGAGGGATTTACCCGCCGGGGACAGTCCACCCTGCCGACAGTCCTTCCGACTCGACTGAAGCGATTCTGGAGG
>JAFYYM010000023.1 GCA_017557535.1 Bacteroidales bacterium
CCATACATTGACCATTTGATGATTTGTCCAGGGGATTCCATTCACGTGGAACTGGATTTTGCTGATTTGGGGAAGGTGGTGTATTCTGGGGAGGGTGCGGAGAACAACGATAAGTTCAATGACTTCTTCGTGAGATGCTATCTTAGAGATTGGCCTGGGTTTTCAGAGTGGGAATTGGATTCGGGAGGGGAACCTGTTTTACGGAAATACGAGCATGCTGATGCTTTTGTGGCTGCGATCAAGCAAAAGTTGGGATCACATCTTTCCCGTTTGAATGAGTTCATTCACGAGGCTCAACCAAGTCCGGAACTAATCGCGCTCTGCCGCAAAGAGATAGAGGCCGATTACTATTCAGCGCTTATTCAAGGCCTGCTCGGGTATAAAGATCTCCAAAAGGAAGATGTCTTGGCCTACTTCCAGGTAAAAGATGCCGAGCCGCTCTTCAGTGAGGACTGCATGAGCGGCAACCTGTTTGAGTTATCTTCCAATATTGCCACGTGGGTATTCAGCTCCCTTGACCGGAAAGAAGTCCTTCGTTTAGCCAATGATTATAACGCTCAGGGCGATTTCTTGAAACAGGCAACTAAGAATAATATGCTACGCCAGATGCTCCTCACTCATTTCTATAATCAGTTGCTGGAAGCAAATGAGGTGGATCGTTTTGAGGAGTACTTTGCAAACTTCAATGAAAATGTGACATATCCGCTGCTGAAACTCTCTACCCGGGACCGGTATGTTCTCAAGAAGGCCTGGCAGGAGAACCCTCGGGCACTTTCCGAAGCCATCCTGAACGCTGATAAGCCCAGAGATGGTCAGGCCATTATTATGAAGGAGAACGAGGGGCTCAAGCTATTAAGGTCGGTGATTGCCCAGAAGGAAAAAATGGTGGTCTATGTCACAATCGGCGCCACCTGGTGCCCCGCATCACGACAGGAACTGCCTTTCCAGCAAAGCCTGGCCGCTGATGAAAAAGGAAAGCCGCTCCGCGTGGTCAATTTCTGGTTGGATTCCGGGGCCGATGATCTGGATTCCATCGCCCTCGGAATCGAGAATTACCACCTGACCGATGCCCAGCGGGCTGGGCTTGACCCGATTCTCCACCTCGGACGTGGCATTCCTTTCTATATTCTGATTGACAAGGAAGGTGTGATTGTGGACTTCGGAGAGTACCTGCGGCCGTCTATTCCGGAGACTCGGACTAAAATTGAGGCGTATTTAGGACAATGAGTATCCGATAACTATACTGTTAGTAATAAAGCAACTGCCGTCATCTCGTTTGAGGTGGCGGCAGTTTGCTGCAATAGGCTGTTATCTCGATATCCCACCGACACGGCCACGATCAATTCTGTCGATTCTCCAGTCATACAGTCCATCGGGTCGTCGAATCTGCAGGAATCGGCGACTGTTTCAGGTGGGACACGCTTGGAGGTTCGGGGCGGTTTCACGATCGGCTTGACCTTGGGGTTGCTGACGAAGAAACCGCTCCTTATCATTCCCCAACTAGTGAACCAAGCCGACAGACAAATCAGCGTGTGGACAGTGGTTCGGTTGGATGCTTCGGACCGCAGGATGCCAAGCTGGTTGAACTCCTGAACGATGCGGGTTGCCCTCTTCCGGTCGCAGCCCCACAGTCGGGCAAGTTCGACCTTGGAGGCCACAAATTGCCCGGGTTGTAGGACAGCTGAATAGTTCTTTCCGGAGACCTTGGTTTCCTCCAGGACGGCCATCCGGATGAAGGTATTGAGGCACTTCATCCGGAGGATATCCTGCTGCTCGTCCGAGAGATAATTGAGCTGCGCATCATTGAGGGTGATGCTGTATCGAACGTTCGTGTACTGACTCATCGCTGTTGGCTTTGCTTGGCCAGTTCACGCGCCTTGTCGACATCGAAGACAATCCGTCGCCCGATACGGGAAACAATAGCATCCCGGAGGATTCCGCCACCTTCGGAGGATCCATCCTCTTTGCGGGGCGTACGCATCAAGGAATAAACTGTGGAATCGGAGCATCCAAGTTCGACAGCCAAGGCATGTATCCCGAGAGCTTTCTGCCCGGTTGGAGCCTGGGAGGATCCAGCGTTCGGTGAG
>JAFYYM010000024.1 GCA_017557535.1 Bacteroidales bacterium
GAATATGACGCGGCCCCGATCGATGTGTATTACTACAGCCAGTTCTGCAGCAACATCTACCAGTGCTTCACATTCGGTGTGTCGGCATCTTACCAGTTCATTCCCGGACAGAGCCTGATCGCGCAGGTCTGTAACTCGCCCTTGTCACTGGGTTTCCAGAGCATCTACGCCTACAATCTCGCTTGGAGCGGAAGTTTCGCTCCTTGGTGGCACACCATCTGGAGCGTAAACGTCGTTGAGGATCAGGACAAGAGACCTGTCAACTATATCTCCCTCGGAAACCGCTGGACATTCGGGAATGTGCTTCTCGATCTGGACGTGATGAACCGAGCCGGTTTTGGCCAGGAAGGATTCCTGGGGACGGATATGTCCTTCATCTCCAAATTTATTTGGAGCGTAGGCAACTGGAACATCTGCAGTAAGGCAGGCTATGAGTTCAACAATGCCGGCAATATCGATTCCAAGGGACGTGCCTATGACCTTGTGATAGCGCCCGGCACTGAGTATTTCTATGCCGGCGCGGGCCTGGAGTGGTTCCCGCTCCATAAAGACAATCTCAGGCTTCATACCGTCTATTACAGAGACAATTCCGCCCGCAAGAATAACCTCGAAATCGGGGTCACCTGGCGGGCGGATATACTCGGAAAGAAGTAGAGTGGATTAATCGTCCGTATCCTCGGCCTCGTACCTTCCGTCAGCGGCGGCTTTGGCAAGGAAGCCGGCTTTTTCCGTGTAGAGCAGAATGTCTTCCGGAAGCACTTTGTACAATGCGTCGATGAATCTCTGGCCGATCTCGAACAAGTAAGCGTAAGCTACATATCCCTTCATAAGCGGGTCGTCACCTTTGATTGTGGTTTGGCCGGATGCGATGTCTGTCAGGTAATTCCTCAGGGAAATGACTCTCCGGGCCTCAGCGGCTCCAGCTTCGTTCAGCTGCGGTACGATCACCTTATCCTTCTCGACGTAACCCCGCTTCGCGAACCATTTGCGACCTTTTTCATGTAGGTCGGTATGGCTATATAACTGTCGTGTGTCGTTGTAGAATGCCCTTCTCACATCATCCTCTTCATGGATAACCAGGTCTTCCTGGCAGGCTTTCCTGAAAACCATGTAATAAGCCTTCTCATCATTGTCCTTAGGTGCCGGCGAGTCTGTGAATGCGATAAGGGAATCTTTCAGCTCCGTTTTGCCATCAGCGAACCATTTCAACAGATAGACCATGTAGTAGTCGATGGATGGTGTTGAGAAAGTGGTGGAATATGTAAGGATATACGAGGCGGCCATGATATTCCCCTCAAGAGGAATCTCACGGGTTCTTTCTTCAATCTCCCTTTTCTCGAAGAGCGCTTTGCAGTACTTCCTTTTCCCGCTGTGTTTTATGAATTGGAATACTGAGAAGATGATAATGAACAGCATCAGCAAGATGCCGCCCAGTTTGGTTAGGGTTTCCATGAATCAGTCAGTCACAATACTATAAGCTACATCAGGTCGCGCTCTTTCAGCCATTCGACACTTTTCGCTACACCACCGAGCCGGTCAAGACCCATGCTGGGCTCGTCCTGCTCGATGCAGAGCCATTTAACGCCAGTCTCCATGGCGGTGATGATGATTTTCTCCATATCCATTTGTCCGGAGCCCATCGGCCTGTACTCGAACCAGCCGCCCTCGTCCTTCATGGAGTTGTCTGTGTTGACACCGATGAGGGCGTAAGGAGCTGAGCTGAGGTGGCCCTCAAGCTTGTAATCTTTGGCGTGGAGAATAGGGACTCCGCCATTGCCGTATTTCTTCAATGTCTCGCAAACGTCGAAGCCGGCATAGTCGCACCAGCATGCGTCCAACTCATTCTGGAGGTTCTCACGGCTGTTGTTGGCGAATATCTCGTCGTAGCCGATCTTGCCGTCTGGAAGTTTCACGAACTCGAAGTCGTGGTTGTGGTACAGGAGCTGGAAACCAGCCTCGCGGACCTTCGCCCCGACTTCGCCGATCTTGGCGACAGTGGCTTTGAACTGCTCAGGGTCTGTTCCGGGATGGCTCGCGTCATCCATGTACGGGAACACTATGTACTGGACTCCGAGGATGGTGTTCTCTTCGATGACCTTGTCTATGTCATTGATCATCTGGTCAAATGGAACATGGTTGGAGAAGGGGACAAGACCCAACTCAGTGCACCAGCGCTTGACCTGGACAACGGAGTTGCCGTAGTACTCGCCGTAGAACTCGACACCGAGAATGCCCATCTCGCTGATCCTTTTGAGGGTTCCATAGAAGTCGGCTTCCAAATCAGTCCTGACGCTGTAGAGCTGGACACCGATGGGAAGCTTCTTCGGGAAAACAGTCTTGGTCTCTTTCTTGCCGCAGCAGCCGGTGACAAGAAGGGCGGCGACAGCTGTCGCCATCATGATCTTTAAACCTTTCATTGTTATTGAGTTACAGTTGATTAATATTATCTCTTGGGTTCCTTTATCTTCTTTACGGGATCGCAGGTGAGCCCGATGCCGAGTTTATTGAAAGTCTTGCGGTCCACCTCGCTTAGCATCACGGTCGAGTGGACCTGCGCTCCGGACAGGTTGGGAAGTTGGTCGAGGGCCATCTTGCAGTTCTCATCAATAAGGCTCATCATTGAGATGGCAACCAGGACCTCATCCGTGTGCAGGCGGGGATTGCGTCCATGGAGGTAGGTCACTTTTGTCTTCTGGATGGGCTCTATCATGGTCTGGGGAATGAGCTTGACATTGTGGGCTATTCCCGCGAGATGTTTCAGGGAATTGAGAAGGAGAGCGGCGCTGGGCCCGAGCAGCGAGCTGGTCTCGCCGGTCAGGATTGTCCCGTCGCTAAGCTCAATCGCAGCCGCGGCCAGTCCTGAACGATCCATTCTCTCTTTTGCCGCAACTGTGGTCTTCCTGTCCGCCGTGGTGATCTTGGCTTTTTTCATCAAAAGCGATAGCTTGTTGACCTCCGCCTCAGTCGCTTTTCCATCAGCGAAATTGCAAAGCGCTGTGTAGTAGCGCCTGATAATCTCCTGTAGGGAAGCTTCGCGGCACACCTCATCGTCGCAGATGCAATGGCCTACCATATTGACTCCCATGTCAGTAGGGGACTTGTAAGGGGAGAAACCGTAGATGTCGTCAAACAAGGCGTTCATCACAGGGAATATCTCCACATCGCGGTTGTAATTGACGGCGGTCTTGCCGTATGCCTCGAGGTGGAATGGATCGATCATGTTCACATCCTCAAGGTCTGCTGTGGCAGCCTCATAGGCGAGGTTCACGGGATGGTTCAGGGGCAGGTTCCAGATAGGGAAGGTCTCGAACTTGGCGTAACCGGCCTTGATCCCGCGCTTGTTCTCCTGATAGAGCTGGCTGAGGCAGACGGCCATCTTACCGCTGCCGGGTCCTGGCGCGGTCACCACGACAAGAGGCTTGGTGGTCTCGACATAGTCGTTCCTGCCGAAACCTTCGTCTGAGTCGATGAGAGCGACATTATTGGGATAATCCTCGATCGTGTGATGGTAGTAGACTTTGATGCCCATGTTCTCCAAGCGCTTCCTGTAAGCCTCAGCGCTGGCCTGGCCGTTGAAATGGGTGATAACCACGCTGTTGACCTGGAGATCCCTTTCCAGGAACTCGTCCCTGAGACGGAGGACATCGACGTCGTAGGTGATGCCGAGATCGTTGCGGACCTTGTTTTTCTCGATGTCGACGGCGCTGATCACGATGATGATCTCCGCATCGTCTTTCATCTGCATGAGCATCTTCAGCTTGCTGTCCGGCTCGAATCCAGGAAGCACCCGGCTTGCGTGATAATCATCGAATAATTTGCCGCCGAATTCCATGTAGAGTTTATCACCGAATGCGGCGATACGTTCCTTGATGTGTTCAGATTGGATTTTGAGGTATTTCCCGTTGTCGAACCCGTATTGCATAAAATGTGTTGATTTGAATACGGGTTACAAATTTAAAAAATTTTTCCGATATTCACGACAAATCCAATCACTTATGATAGCTCCTGTCTATTCAGCTTCTCCAGAGCGCTATGAGTCAATGCCTTACCGTAGATGCGGCCGTTCCGGAATCCAATTGCCTCTTTTGTCGCTTGGTCTGTGGCACAACTTCGGCTCGAGAAAACCGTTCGAGGATGTCAAATCCATGGCATGCTATGCTTTTGACCATGGGATCTGCCATTTTGACCTGGCCAACAACTACGGCCCGGAGTATGGTACAGCCGAGGAGAATTTCGGGCGCCTGATGGAAACCGTGTTCAAACCCTATAGGGACGAGCTGTTCATCAGTTCAAAGGCTGGTTACGACATGTGGCCGGGGCCCTACGGGAACTGGGGCTCACGTAAATATCTCATGGCCAGTCTGGACCAGAGCCTCAAGAGGATGAAGCTAGATTATGTGGACATTTTCTATTCACATCGCCATGATCCCGTCACTCCTGTCGAGGAGACAATGCAGGCTCTTGTGGACATAGTGCGGCAGGGAAAGGCCCTATATGTCGGTATCTCACGTTATCCTGCGGAGAAAGCGGAAATCGCTTATAAGTATCTTTCTGATCATGATGTTCCCTGTTTGCTGTATCAGGACCGATACAATATCATGGACCGCAATCCTCAGGACCAGGGACTTATCGATCTGGCCAAAAAGGAGGGTGCGGGATTCATATCTTTCTCCCCGCTTCAGCAGGGGCTTCTGACCGGCAGGTATCTGGATGGCGTCCCGGCCGATTCGAGGATGGCCAGAAACACCTCCCTTAAACCCGAGATACTGACTCCGGATTTGCTTCACGCTCTCAATAAGCTGAATGGGATAGCTCAGAGGAGGGGACAGTCACTCGCCCAAATGTCCCTTTCATGGTTATTGGCTGATCCCAGGGTGACTTCCGTCATCATCGGAGCCAGCTCGGTCGCGCAGATTGAGGATAACCTCAAGTCGCTGACCAACTTGTCTTTCACGGAGGAGGAACTCGCCGAGATAGACGATTTGTTCGTAGGTAAGCCATATAGTGTCAAATGACTGTGGGATTAGACATGTACCAAACCGCGGGAGTGGGTGTCATTGCCCTGCTCCTGGGAATGCTATTCACCCGTAAGATTCCGTTCCTCAAGAGGTTCTGCATCCCAGCCCCGGTTTCCGGCGGGATACTCATCTCGCTGTTGACTCTATCATTGTATTCATTCGCTGGTCTGGAGCTGGACTTTGACGGGACGATCAAGGATATATGCATGACCCTGTTCTTCACCTCTGTGGGATTCCAGTCAAATATCAAGGCCCTTAAGACGGGAGGCAAGACATTGGTTCTGATGGTGATCCTTGTTGCAGTCCTGATTATTTCGCAGAACCTTATATCGGTCGGTGCGGCTTGTGCCATGGGCCTTGATCCTCTGCTTGGTATGGCCTCCGGATCGATCCCGATGAGCGGCGGGCATGGGACTTCTGGTGGTTTCTCTCCCGTTCTCGAGAGTATGGGGCTTACCGGAGCCTCCTCTATAACAATGGCTTGCGCCACTTTCGGACTTGTGGCAGGCTCGATGATCGGAGGCCCTCTCGCCGAGATACTGATCAGGAGACGGCACCTGGCTGAGGAGTCTGGTTCGAGGGATATCATGGAAGGACTTGAAGGAAGCGAAGCGTCACCGGAGTCCAAGATTGAGCGCCCGCAATCCGGCGAGAGATCATTCAGAGACTACTCGAAGGCGGTCTACATGCTTGTTGTGGCTATGGCCGTGGGCATGTGTTTCAGCAAGCTGCTGGCTCTGACGGGTATAACGTTCCCGACTTATTTCGGAGCGCTGATCGCCGCTTGCGTGATCAGGAATTGCGTGGAGGGATTCGTTGACGGTGAGATATTCCTGGCGCTTGAGAAAATAGTGTCCCTAGGGGATATCTGCCTCTCTCTTTTCCTCGGGATCGCCATGTCCTCGTTAAAACTTTGGGAACTGGCCGGACTGGCGTTGCCACTTTGCGTCATATTGCTCGCCCAGGTGGCCTTCATGGCCCTGTTTGCCTCTCTAGTGGCTTTCCGCACCCTCGGTAAAGACTATGACTCCGCTGTCCTGGTGAGCGGTCTATGTGGTTTCGGGCTTGGCGCGACCCCGAACGCCATGGCCAATATGTCTGCCGTGTGCTTCAAGTATCGCTATGCCGTGAATCCGTTTATCATCGTCCCGATAATAGGCGCGATGTTCGTGGACATCATAAACACCTTTGTTGTAACGTTTTTCTTGAATATCATCTGATAAGACCCTGTCAGATTTGTTTGATAATAGAATGATTATTCTTATTATCGCGTTGAGAACGAACCAACAAATTCCATATTATGAAAAGAATTCTATCCCTGATCCTGCCTGTCACATTGCTTTGTGTTGGCGGATTCGCGAGCGCTCAGGTTTCCCAATCGCCTGAATTGGCGAACAAAATCAAGAATGAGGGCTTGAACAATTCCAAGATCGAAGAGATTTCCCGCTTCATGACTGATTATCTTGGCTCCAGGCTTACCGCCTCCAGACAGAAAAGACGTGCGGAAACTCTTGTGATTGAGAAACTTAATGAGTTTGGCCTATCCAATCCAAGGGCAGAGTTCGCTGCCGAGTTCCCTCGTGGCAGCTGGGATGTCGTCAAGACCTACGCAGCGATGACCTCACCATATTATTGCGCTTTCTCGGTCAATCCCAAGGCATGGACGGGAAGCACGGACGGTCTTGTGAAAGGGGAGTGCGTGGTGTTTGATGTCCAGTCTAAGGAGGACATTGAGAAATATAGGGGCAAGCTCGCCGGGAAGATAGTTCTCCGCGCCCCAACCCAGAACTACACAATGAATTTCAAGCCGCTTGCCAGCCGCTATACCGAGGAGGAACTTCAGGAACTGGCCCGTGACCGCAAGTTCGCGAGCGGATCTTCTCCTATGGGGCCGCCCCCGGGAGGAGGTCCTCGCCGTCAAGCCTTTGACTGGGCGTCCTATATGGAGCTCCAGAATCTGACCAACGAACTTCTCGCGAGCGAGAAGCCGTTGTGCGTTGTGACCGGCAGGGGTACGTTCAATGTCCCTGGTGGCACCGGAGCTTCATATAAGGTCGGTGATCCCGAACCTACTCCCGAGATCACGATGCCCATCGAGGATCATGGCCGTATGGTCCGTCTTATCGAGAGCGGACAGAAAGTCGAGATGGAGCTTGAGTTGATCAACAAGTTCACCGATGATCAGGAGGTTCATAATGTCTATGCCGAGATTCCCGGCACTGACCCTAAGATCAAGGACGAGATAGTGCTGATAGGAGCCCATCTTGATTCATGGCATGGAGGCACTGGAGCCGCTGACAACGCCTCTGGATGCATTGTCATGATCGAGGCTATGAGAATCCTCCAGCAGTTGGGCATCAAGCCTAAGAGGACCATCCGTCTGGCTCTTTGGGGTGGTGAGGAGCAGGGTCTCTTCGGTTCGAGAGGTTATTTGCAGAAATACCTCTACAAAGACGAGAAGAAGCTTCCTGGTTATGACAAATTCGCCCTTTACCTGAATATGGATAACGGCTCCGGACGCTTCAGGGGCATATATCTTGAGAACAATGACGGTGCTTTCCCGTTCTTCGAGGCATGGATGAAGTACATTGAGCCACTTGGCTTCAATTATCTCTCGCCGAGGAATACAGGTTCGACTGACCATGTCTCGTTCCTGCGCGCTGGCCTTCCGGCTTATCAGTTCATCCAGGACGAGCTTGAATACAGTCGCACATACCACACGATAATGGACACCTATGAGCGTCTTGCCATTGGAGACTTGACCCTGGACGCGACTATCGTGGCATGGCTGGCGATCTGCGCGGCGAATGATCCTGGAAGGATTCCAAACGCTCCGATTCCTCAGCCTAGGCAGAGGCCGTTCTAATCGGTATCAGCTAAGAATCTACTGCTTGTTTCATCGTAAGTTCTTTTTTTCGCGATAAAAAATAATTAGCTATCTTTATAAGACTTATTGTGTCAAAGTTTTATGAAACGGAGCCTTCTTATTCTTATCGCCGCCGTTGCCCTGTCTTGCGTGAAACAGGAGCCCTTCCAGATACATAGGGGAGTGAACATCGCGCACTGGCTGTCCCAGAGCAATGCCCGTGGGGAAGCGCGAGCCGCCTATTTTGTTGAAGATGATGTCAAAAGGATAGCTGAATGGGGGTTTGACCATGTCCGGATTCCCATTGATGAGGAGCAGATGTTCCACGAGGATGGATCCAAAGATGAGGAGGCCTTCGGTCTCCTGCACGGGGCATTGGATTTGTGCGGGAAATATGGTTTGAGAGCGGTTGTGGATCTTCACATCCTCCGCTCACATCATTTCAATGCGGCAGTGAAGCCTCTTTTTACTGAGAGGGCGGCCCAGGAAGCATTCTACGAGTGCTGGAGGAAGATATCAGGAGAGTTGAAGGATTACAGCGTCTCGATGGTGGCTTACGAGCTCATGAACGAGCCGGTGGCTGACGACCCGGAGGATTGGAACAAGATAGTCAAGGAGTGTTATTCAGCCATCAGGGAGCTTGAGAAGGATAGGGTGATAGTCATTGGAAGCAATATGTGGCAGTCTTTCAAAACTGTGGCTCAGCTTGCCCTTCCGGAGGGAGACCCGAACATTATCCTGAGTTTCCATTATTATAACCCGATGCTTCTGACTCATTACCAAGCCAGTTGGATGAACTTGAAGGAATATGAGGGCCCAGTCCATTATCCTGGCGTAGTGGTCAGCGGTGAAGATCTCTCAGAGAATACAGATAGGGATCGGGAGCTTGCCAGGGAATGGATTGACCAGACATATGACAAAGAGCGTTTCGCCGCCGAGTTCGGCCAGGTTATTGAGCGGGCGGCAAAATATGGCATACAGGTTTATTGTGGCGAATATGGTTGTCTATCAGCTTCTAATGAGACTCAGCGCTACAATTGGCTTAAGGATATGAACGAAACCTTCGAATCCCTCGGTATCGCCAGGGCTGTCTGGTGTTACCGTGAGGGTCCAGGAGGCTTCGGAATCCTTTCCGGAAAATCGACTGAGCCGGATCAGAGGATGTTGGACTGTCTTATCGGGAATAAATGAGGTTCATGAAAAACTATCGTCTACTAACGTTGGCGGCCATTTTAGCAGTCTCCTGCTGCGGAGACCCTCAAATGGGGGATTTCTCTGTCAGCCCTCTTCCAAAAGAGATCAACATGAAGGAAGGGGATCCTTTTGTTTTTGGGAGAAAGGTTGTTATCCATGCAACTGACGGGCTTGAAACGGTGGCTGGATTACTCGCCTCCGATCTGGAGGAAGCATTAGGCAAAGTGCCGGAAATATCCGAGAATAAAGGGAATATCATCCTTTTACTGGATACGTCATTGCCCGCTGAGGGCTATCGCATCGAATGCTCGAAGGATGCCATAAAGATTACCGGCGGGGGACCTGCCGGTGTCCTTTACGGTGCGAAGACCCTTTATAAGGCGCTGCCCATGGGTGGCGAAGGCCGTGCGGCTTTGCCGGCGGCCGTGGTCGAGGATGCTCCTGAGTATTCATACAGAGGTTTCCTGGTTGATGTCGGCCGTCATTTCTTTACTGTTGATTATTTGGAGGAACTCATTGATATAATGGCACTTCACGGCATCAATGTCTTCCATTGGCATCTTACCGAGGACCAGGGTTGGAGAGTCCCGGTGCCTGGATATCCCAAACTTATCGAGGTTGGTTCCAAAAGGAGCGGGACCATCAAGGCGCCCGGCTCTGACGAATATGATGATATACCGGTCGAGGGCTATTATACCAGGGAGGAGATGGAGCGTATCGTGAAGTATGCCGCTGACCGTCAGATCAATGTCATCCCGGAGATTGACATGCCGGGGCACATGCTCGCGGCTCTGGCTTCATATCCGGAGTTGGGATGTACCGGCGGGCCTTATGAGATACCACTGAGATTCGGCGTTTTTGAAGACGTTCTGTGTCCCGGGAAAGATGCGGCCCTTGTTTTCGCCAAGACTGTGCTGAAAGAGATAATGGACATATTCCCGTCCAAGTATATTCACATCGGAGGAGATGAGTGCCCTAAGGATCGTTGGGCGACATGTCCTGATTGTCAGGCGCGTATCAAGGCTATTGGCATAAAGGCCATTCCTGGAAAGAGTAAGGAGGAACTTCTCCAGACCTGGTTTATGGGCCAGATGAAGGATTTCATCGAATCGAATGGAAGGACTATGATGGGATGGGATGAGGTTCTTGAAGGAACGCCTGACAAGGATATCGTGGTGTGCGCCTGGACCTCGCCGGCTGCAGTCACCCGTTCGGCTTCCCAGGGGCATCCTACCATTGTCTGTCCGATCCAGCACTATTATTTCAGCAATCCCAGGTTCAATCAGCTCAAAGGAAGGGAAAGCTTATCCAGAGTCTATGATTTTCAGATGGTTCCGGAGGGACTGTCAGAGGATCAGAAAGGCAATATAATTGGTTCTGAGGCTTGTATATGGACTGAGTGGGTGGCGGATTCCACTAAATTGGAATGGGAGATGCTACCGAGGTTGGCAGCGTTGTCTGAATCACAATGGGGGAGTCCGAAAGATCTGGACGCCTTCATTCCCCGTCTCAAGAGAATGACGGAATTATATGACCGCCGAGGGTGGAATTGGAAGGAGGATATTGCCCAGGCATGGGAGGATGACGCTGAATAATAATTACTCGCAAATAATAATATTGTGCCATGATACCAAAATTAATCCATCTATGCTGGCTCAGCGGGGATCCCTATCCCGAGAAGATACAGTATTGCATCGACTCATGGAAAAAATATCTCCCGGATTATGAGATCATGCTATGGGATACCAATCGTTTCGATGTTAATTCCACCCCATGGACCAAGCAGGCTTTCGAGGCGAAGAAATATGCTTTCGCGGCAGACTACATCCGGTTTTACGCTGTATACAATTATGGAGGCATTTACCTTGACAGCGATGTGGAGGTGATAAAGTCATTTGACGAGTTCCTCCATCTCCCGTATTTTCTGGGAATTGAAGCTCACCCGGAAGGTGCAGAGTTGGCTGCTTTTGGCGCTGAGAAAGGCACAGTGTGGATAAAAACCCTTTTGGACTATTATGAGGGGCGAAACTTCATTAAGGATAATGGAGAGATGGACATGGTTCCAATGCCAGCAGCTGTGGGAAAGGTACTTCGGAAGTATTATTACTGGACGCTTATCAAATCTCCAGATGAATTCGATCCCGATCCTTCGAGATTATGCCTTCTCCCTGTAGACTGGTTCTGTGCCCATCCTAGAAGCTATTGGCATGGTCCGCGGTACTATATCACGGATAATACTCATTCCATCCACCACTTTGCCAGTTCCTGGGTTCCAGCTAAATATAACGGTGGCCCTTTGCATAAGCTATATTACAAGATCACAGGTATTAACTGGAAATTCGACAATAGGCGCTTTAAGCTTCACGGGAAGAAGTAGCCTGTTGTTTATGTGTTATATTTGAGGTATCTTCGCATATACATGAAAGAGTCTCGGTCCACATTGAGGGAGTTTTGGAAATCTCTAACAGAAAAGCTAAAAGAGTCACTTGTCTCAGTGATGCCGGTCAGTGTCATTGTGCTGATCTTGGCATTGACGCCATGGGTGGACATCACGGCTTCTGAATTGGTCTCTTTTATCGCCGCCGCCATCCTTTTGGTGCTGGGTATAGGCTTGTTCAACTTGGGAGCTGACATGGCCATGACCCCGATGGGACAGTATATGGGCCATGGGCTTACAGCTTCAAAACGGCTTGGAATCCTTCTCTCAGTCGGTTTCGGAATGGGTGTATTGATCACTGTCGCCGAGCCTGACCTCTCAGTACTCGCCGAGCAGGTGGGAACCGTGATGAACGGTACGATGCTTATCGCGACAGTCGGTCTTGGGGTTGGCTTACTCCTATTCCTGGGTATATTGAAAATCATTTTCCATATCGACCTCACAGGGCTTTTGCTGTACTTGTACATGGCCTTGTTCTGTGTGGCGGCCCTGCTTATCGACAGCGGGAAGGGATCCCTTCTGGCCTTGTCTTTTGACTCAGGTGGTGTGACCACAGGACCGATCACGGTACCCTTCATTATGGCTTTGGGAGTGGGCATAGCTCTGACAGTGGGAGGCAGGGGAGCCAGCGAGAATAGTTTCGGACTTATCGCGCTGTGCTCTGTCGGACCGATCCTCGCTGTGCTGTTCCTCTCGCTCTTCGCCAAAGGTGATTTGTCCTACACGGTTCCCTCATATTCGTTCGAGTCATTCTTCTCAGATTACACATTCTCAGTGTTATGCGAGAAGGCTTTTGATGTGGGGAACTCGCTACTGCTTCTGGTGGTGTTCTTTTTCATCATTCAGTTCATCGCCCTAAAACTCCCCAAAGCCAAACTGTTGCAGATCATTTGCGGCATCTTGTACACATTCGTCGGTCTCGCGATATTCCTCTCTGCCGTTGAGATGGCTTTTATGCCCTTGGGTTATAAGATCGGTGTCCAGATGTCCGCACATAATCCTCTGATCATCATTATATTCGCTTTCATCATAGGCAATGTCGTAGTGATGGCTGAGCCAGCCGTCCACGTCCTGAACGCCCAAGTACAGGAGATCACGAACGGGGAGGTGACAAAGACCCAGATGATGCTCGCACTTTCAATAGGTGTGGGAATATCGATCGGATTGTCAGTTTTGAGGGCCCACTTCGGGTTCTCCCTGCTGTACTACCTTATACCTGGCTACCTAGTCTCTCTTGGTCTCTCCTTTTTCGTGCCAAGGCTTTATACGGCGATCGCATTTGACTCAGGTGGAGTGGCAAGCGGTCCGCTCACGTCCAGTTTCATCCTGCCGTTGGTTATAGGAGCGTGCGTCACTATGCAAGGGGAGAGTGCGGTACTTGACTTCGCCTTTGGGGTTGTCGCCATGGTTGCCATGACCCCCCTCATCACGATTCAGAGCCTAGGCTTCAAGTCGGTCATGTCTGTGAAGAGACGTAGCGCAATCGCTATCCGCCGGATAATGGAAGCCGGTGATGATCAAATTATTTACTTCGAGTAATATGTCCCAGACAAGAAATATAGCACCTGTGAAGCTGGAATTGCTGCTGGCGGTCGTCCATGACGAGAAAGCGGCATATTATACCAGGCTCCTCCAGTCTTATGAGGCTAACCTTCAGTTCACGACAGCGGCCAGGGGTACGACTCATCTGATTCTTTCCTATCTCGGGACAGAGTCTCCTAAGACCTTGCTTGTGAGCGTTGTGAGAGAAGACGAGGCTCCAAAGATCATGGAAGAATTGGAAGAAAACTTCCAGAAAGGGAAAAAGTATAAAGGAATCGCCATCACGGTGGGTCTAACAAGTGTCATCGGGACCCTGGTCTATGGTTTTTTAGCGAATGATAAACGAACTGTCAAGGAGTGAATGAATTATGGCTTCGAAAGTAAAATATGAGCTTGTTGTCTGTATAGTCAACGCCGGATTCTCCCAGGAAGTGGTCGAGCTGGCTCGCGCGGCTGGAGCCAGAGGTGGCACGATCATCCGTGGCCGCGGCACCGCGAATCCGGAGGCTGAGGAGTTCTTCGGCCTGACCATCCAACCAGATAAGGAAATCCTTTTAATCCTTGTCCCGGCTGACATAAAAGACGCCGTATTGAAGGCTATCTACAAAGATGGTGGCTTGAATCAGGCGGCTCAAGGGATCGCTTTCTCCCTCCCGGTCAACCGGACCACAACCATCAAGATGACGGATTAATTCTCTAAAGCTTATCGGCTTGAATAAACTGCTTGATGGAATATTATCCCATGCGGATCCTTCTCAAGTAGAGGGATTATCCCGGTTTTTCAAGACTGGGCAAGGTCAGTATGGAGAAGGGGATAAGTTCCTGGGAATCAAGGTTCCTATGACGAGGGCGGTGGTGAAAGAGTGTTGGAGGGAAGTCGGTTTCCCCGAGTTGGAGGAGTGCCTTGGAAGCGAGTATCATGAGGTCAGGCTGGCTGGACTGCTCGCCCTTGTGGAGATATTCTCCCACGCCAAGCGGGATGCGGTGACGCGGAACAGATGCGTTGATTTCTACCTGTCACATACCTGCAAGATCAATAATTGGGATCTAGTGGACCTTTCTTGCTATCCATTACTGGGAGTGTGGCTTCTTGACAAAGACCGGTCATTGCTTTATGACCTCGCCAGGAATGGGGAAACGATCTGGGAAAAGAGGATAGGGATTGTCAGCACAATGACTTTTATACGGAACGGTCAGCTGGATGACACGTTCGCTATTTCTGACATTCTTCTTAACCATCCCCACGACTTGATTCACAAAGCTGTCGGCTGGCTTCTAAGGGAGGCCGGTAAAAGGGATAAGCAGGCTCTTGTTGAGTATCTGGAGCCACGTTTCCGCTCCATGCCAAGGACAATGCTCCGCTACTCCATCGAGAAGTTCCCGGAAGAAGAAAGGAGGAGATACTTGATCAGATGATCATTGAGTCCTGCCTGCCGGGGTGTGGAGCTCATCGGAGACGCCGGCTATCTGGCCGGTGAATCCGGCGGCGGATTGAGGTCGGTAGGCGTCGTCAGACACGCTGGATGTGGGAGGAATCCTCGATAGATCCGGAAGTATGAAACCGGGGATGGCGTCAAGCAATGAAGGATGCTCATCGAATCCGGCCAAAGGATAGGTGGGGTCCAAGAAACCGGGGTTCTCATCTGTCATGAGATTATCACTCATCCGGGATATGAAATTGGCTTTTCCCTCGATGTCATTGTTGTAGATGTGGTCGCTCCAGACCACTTTCTCGAAAGCCCATTTCACTTTATAGAACACATTGCGTGTGAATTCATTACGCTGAGGCTCCGCCGGATCTCCCTCGTAATATGAGGCGAATTCCGGATAATGTGCCCTGAACGCCGGACCATCCACAAGGGCAACAGAATCACGGTGGGCTATAAGCCGGTCTGCCCCCCAAGTCTTCAGTCGTCCATCTGTCTTGACCGCCGCGCAGGGGAGATCCATGAATATGTTGTCGTGATAACGGATATCACTTCCGCCACCAATCTGAACGGGAGGAGAAGTGATATTCCGGAATATATTACCGTAAACTTCTACGGCCCCGGAGCCGTCGTCATGGTATAAAGCCCTCACGTTGAAGGGAACCTCGATGTCGTGGAAATAATTCCCCCTGATCACGCTGCCTCTCTGAGCCGGGTTCCGCCCATGGTAGAGGGCGCCGTTGTCTTCAATATCCAGGCAAACATGGTGGACATTGCAATACTCGACAGTTTGATCGTTGCCTAGCATCAGGATGGCCATGGTGGCTGAATTGTAGAACTCACAACCGGAGATCCTGTTGCCCAGTCCGCTCATGACGACTCCCACCCGATACTGCATCTCGATGCGGTTGAAATTGTGGATGCGGCAGTTCTCCACATAGTTATCGCCCCTGACTATGTTTACCCGGTCTCCTCCGGCTAGTTCCACAGCTCCGGCACCGAGATCATAAAGCTCGCAACCAGATAGTCCGCATGAGCGGCTCATTCCATCAATCGAGGCTGCGACGTGCCCCATTCCATGAATGATACAGTTGACCAATCGGGTGTCTGAGCAAGCTTTGATGTGGACGGCATCACCTCTTGAGCAGGTGAATTCCAGCCCGGAGATGACCACACCGGAACAGTTAATAAGGCTGACCAGTGGTTCCGTCAACATGCTTATCTCCAATCTTTCAGTGCCTTCCGGGAGTCTTAGCCAAGTCTTTTTGCCATTAGCGTCAAGGGAATACTCGCCAGGTAGGGTCACTTCTTCAGGAATGTTCAAAACCTTCCAACGCTGGAACCGCTCACCCGGATTGTGACCGAATCCATAGTTAGTGAGGCTCCCCGCTTCTATGGTCTTGTCTCTGCCAATGCTCTTTATAGGTGTCAACTCGCTGGTCCATCCGAAGCGGAAACACCCCCAAAGCCATCCCAGCTCAGGATTTTTCCACTCCAGCGGCCTGTATTCCCGGAACGCTATAACTCCAAAGCCATCTCCTTCCGGAGGGCGGATATAACCTCTTCCGGGTGTCACGACGGAATCAAGCGGCAGGGGAGCCTCGTCGGGCCATTCACTTAGACGCATCGGCACGCCATCAGCGAATAATTCAGACCATGACGGTCCCGTCAGATGGGGATCGCCTTTCGGGCATATAGCCCCTATCGGATAGCACCTCAGATTCGCTCTCAACACGCCTTTATCCAGGCTTTTAGCTTGCCTGAGACGCCATAAGGGAATGCGCATACCCCCGCTCAGGCATGCACCTTCTCCCTTGATCACAACGCCAGATTTCCCCTCGATAACAAGTTTTTGACGCAGGCGGTATGTTCCTTTGCGCAAAACGATGGTATCTCCCTGGCCAGCATCATTGAATGCCCGCCTCAAGGCACGAGCGCTTTTGACATGGATCACACGGGCATGTGTTTCTTGGCTTGCCAGCAGGGTCACAGCCAATATGCCGGTGATGAGTACGAGAGCCTTTAATTTAGTACGCATTCACTAATAGATAATTGGCTCAGAGTTTCCCATATGTCATTCCAACCCAGTCGTCAGTGCGGAATGGCCAGGCTGGAAGGCCCTCGCTGTTGAACAGGTTGCATACCGGATTGGCACCCCATGCGTATCGGACAGCGAGAGGACAGCTGACCATAGGGGATGAGACAATCACCTCGTCTCCAGAGATGGTGGCGTCAGCCCAATGCCAGACACGGTCAGCTCCTGCGATTTGGAATCCAGTTAGAACTCCGGATTCCGCTTTAGAAACCAGCTCAGAATCAACACCTTCCTTACCATAGCGGTCTGAGGCGAAGTTCCCTGAAGGAATCACTTTAAGGCCACCGGCAACGTCAGTGAATCTCACCCGTATGGCATCCCCACAGAGGGTGTAGCCAGCGTAGCGAGGTCCGTTGGCAACAATCTTTCTCCCATAATCGTTGGCCAAAGCCAGATTGGCGAGACGCTCACCAACCTCTTTCTTGCGGACAGGATGGACATCCTCGGCTTCACCCAAGTCGATTATGCAGGCCATGCCAACCTTGTCCAACACCTTGGTTGACATCGTCTGTGCTTCCCTAAGCTCTGCCCAGTCATCGTCTCCAGCCACTCTCGTGATGGGCTTGTAACTAGCTAACTGAGTGATATAGAACGGGAAATCATATCCCCAGAGAGACCTCCAGTCGAGGATGAGGGCATTCATGAAGTCACGGTAACGATAAGCCTTGCCGGCATTGGACTCACCTTGGTACCATATAGCCCCTTTGATGGCGAATGGGGCTAGAGGCTTTATCATGGCATTATAAAGAACCGTGACCATGTTAGGCTCCCTTGTGGCTGATTTGGGTATATCCTTGAATGAAACAGACAGTGTGACCTTCCATTCGCCGTTCAGGCTGATTATGCCGCCGTCAGGTCCTTTAATGAAAAGAAGGGAACTGTCACCATATATTCCTCCATCACCATGGTCGTCTGTGTTCCTGATGCAGAGCACGGTTTTGCCGGCTTTGACAAGGCGTGCGGGGATGGAATATTCCCGAGCCTTGTTCCATATCCTTCCGAACCCCACCATTTCTCCGTTCCAATAAGTCTCGTCAAAATCGTCGACAGGACCGAGGCTCAATGTCAGATCATGCCCTTCCCAACTGGATGGTATGTCAATTTCCTTGCGGAACCAGAAGATACCGTTGTTGTCTGGCCAAAGCTCTTGAACCTTGCAAGGGAGCGATATGGTCTTCCAGCTGCTGTCGTTGAAGAGTGGTTGAGCCCAGACAGCGACACCTCCGTTTAGCCCAATATCTTGGTTTTTAGCGTTTTGAAAGAAGGCGTCGATCTCTTCCTCGTAAGTTTTCTCACGCTCGGCCTCATTGTCGGAAAGCTTTTTCACGAAGGCGAGCTGGTTAAGTGTCTCAGGGAATCTCTTTATCGCACCCTCACTCATCCAAGCCTCGATTATCGTTCCGCCCCAGCTGCTGTGGATGACTCCTACAGGCACTTTCAGCTCGTCAAAAAGCCTGCGTCCGAAATACCATCCCGCCGCCGAGAAATTGCGAACAGTCTCTGGGGAAGACTCTTCCCATTTGTCGAAATCCGCACTGAAATAGTCATGCTCCATCATGCCAGTGGCCCTTGATACTTGAAGCAGCCGGACATCGGCGTATTGGGCGGCATTATTAATGTCATCCTGATTGACTCGTTTGGCTCTCCAGCTTTCAACCGGCATCTGCATGTTCGATTGTCCTGACGCCAGCCATACCTCTCCGACAACTACGTTATGCAGTACAATGGGATCACCGTCAGAGATGGTCAGGGTGTATTTCTTGAAGCTTCCTTTGGGAGTAGGGACGCTGACCTGCCAACGTCCTTCCGAATCGGTGATGGCGCTGTAAGTCTTGTTGTTCCATGAAGGAGTGACTTTCACCTCGACTCCAGGGGCTGCCTTTCCCCAAACGGGAGCTTGGCAATTTTGCTGGAAAACCATATTGTCGGTGAATAGAGGTGTAAGCTGCACTTTAGCGACTGCGCTCAAAGCTGCCAAAACGGCGACAGCGGACAAGAATACGCGTTTCATAAATCCTGTTGACATGAATCAATAATCAAATAGTTGAAAACTCCCTTTGGAAGGGAAGGAGATTGCCTTCTGGGTTGTGGGAGAGACCGGTACGGTAACCATCGATGATCGCGAAATCGATCAGCTTGAAGATATTCCGGAACTCATCCTCTTCGATGACTTGGTGGAAGAGTTTGGCTATGTGCGCCGGGGGATTGGCGAAGGCCCCGCAACCCATCGCCGAGAGGACCAGGGAGTCATGGAAGTTGGCTTTCCCGATCCGGAAGATGGTGCGCATCTTGTCCAAGGTGAGATCCGTCTCCTCGGGGAACATAAGGCCGTTCCTATCGATGCGTGGACCGTTTATGGCCGCGACGGAAATCACAGGAATATTGTAGGTTACGTCATCGAACTTATAGCCTTCCGCCTCTGGTCCGCGGAAGAAAGTGACTTTGCCGCTATATACTCCTCCGAAGCGTTTGTCCATCGGATACTGGTTCTCGTTCGGCACGAGGCCGAGGTTGGGATATTGCCGTATCCTGTTCCTGGAGAACTGGTAGAGCGAGAGGATGAGGTTGCTGCGTCGGCACAGATTCTCCTCCTGCGCCCCGGAGCCGTACTCCACCAGTCCGCCCGGTACATAGAGGTCGGCCAGATTCAGCATCGCGGGATTGTATCCCTCGTCGATGAGCCGCTTTGCCGCGAGAACACAGTCGCTGTCCTCCACCCGCACCTCAGTCCGGACGGGCGCGATAGGGTCTATCAGTACCCTCACTGGCTGGGAGTACATCTTTGACGCGGACATAACCTCTTGGGCTGAAGGAAGTTCCACCTTTTGACCGGAGTTGGAAAGGTACCATCCCTGGCGAATGGTCGCCAGAGTGGAGTTGAATATCCTGATTCGTTGGGAATGTGATAGTGGCATAGAAGTGTTTTATGATTCAAAGATACATAAAACTATCAAATAAGTTATCTTTGTATGAAAGTGAGAATAACTATCATGAAAAAGTTTATTATCATACTCTTGGCGCTGCTCAGCCTGCAGTTGCCGGCGCAGAATCCGTCACATTTCAAGAAGGTAGTCAAGTCACTCAGCTCGGCCAGGTTCCAAGGCCGCGGCTATGCCAGGGACGGGGCCAACAAGGCGGGAAAGTATCTTGTCAAGGAGTTTATGAGGGCGGGTGTCGATGAGGTGACGGTCCAGCCTTTCTCCATAAACATCAATACTTTCTGCGGTGCCATGGAAATGTGGGCAGACGGGAAACCGCTTCAGGCGGGCGTGGACTTCTCGATGCGTGAGTATTCTCCGGGAGTGAAAGGAGAATTCCCCGTATATCACGTGGATACATCGAACTTTGATCCTGACGCCTTATTCGCTGACCTGGCGAAGCCGGAGAATAAGGGTTGCTTGGTTTGCTGCGACTTTTGGTTCACATATAAACATGGCAAGGTGTTCTCCCGCTTGCAAAAGGCGGGGGAGTGCGACAATGCGGGACTCCTGTTCACATGGGCTGCGCCTATCAAGTTTTTCAAGGCTTATGGAGAGAAAGTTGTCGATAAACCAATCGTATGGGTGACTCCGGAGGCGATCGAAGGTGTGAAAAGCGTCAAGTTGATTGTTGACAATGAATTCCTGAATGATTACGGTCTTTTCAATGTGATCGCCAAGGTTGAGGGAAAGAGGCATGACGGGTGCTATGTGTTCACGGCACACTATGACCATCTCGGCAATCTAGGAAGGAAGGTGTACTATCCTGGTGCCAATGACAATGCCTCCGGCACAGCCGCCATTGTCACCCTGGCCGAGTATTATGCCAAGAATAAGCCCGAATATGACATGTGGTTCGTGGCTTTCTCCGGGGAGGATGCCAACTTGAGAGGTTCGACTTACTTCGCTGAAAATCCATCGGTTCCGCTTAATCAAATAAAGTATCTCTTCAATATCGATATGATTGGGGATGACAACCCTGCCATATACTGCGAGGTAAGTGATGCCGGTATGGCGGAATTCCCGAAGTTTGAGTCTGTCAACTCCGAGGGTAAACTGTTCACCAAGATTAACCGTGGCGCTCTAGCGGCCAACAGCGACCACTATCCATTCGCGGTGCGGGGCGTTCCATGCATTTTCCTGGAGAATCAGGAGGGAAGCGCTTTTCCCCATTACCATACACCGGCCGATAACATCAAGACCGTCAAGTTTGACAGCTATGAGCCGGTATTCAAGTTGGTCACAGGCTTTATAGCGAAGTAATTCCAGGAACATGAGAAAAATATTGTTATTGACGCTTCTGTCGTCGCTGATTCTCGTCGCCTGCAAGAAGAGTGAGATCCACGTGGTGCTGGAAACCACGAAAGGCGATATTGAATTGAAACTGTATGATGCCACTCCTCTGCACCGTGACAACTTCGTCAAATTGGTGAAGGAGTGTGCTTATGACTCCCTTTTGTTCCATCGTGTGATTCGCGATTTCATGATCCAGGGTGGCGACCCGGATTCAAAGAACGCGGCTCCTGGGGTGTTCCTGGGAGAGGGAGACAGGCCTTACACTGTTCCGGCGGAGTTCAGGCTTGAGGAAGGAATATTCCATCGCCGTGGTGTTTTGGCGGCCGCTCGTGAGGGTGATGACGTGAACCCTGAGCAGCGCAGTTCAGCGATGCAGTTCTACATCGTCTGGGGAAAGGTGTTCGACGATGCTGGACTGGATAATATCCAGAAACGTCTTGATGACCGCACCGGAGGCCGTGTGAAGCTCACACCTGAGATGCGTGAGGAGTATAAGACCGTCGGCGGTACGCCCCATCTGGACGGACAATATACTGTCTTCGGCGAAGTCGTCTCAGGACTTGAGGTGGTTGATGCCATACAGCGGGTTCAAACGGACGGGAATGACCGTCCTCTGGAAGATGTACGTATCATTAGGGCACGTCTTCGTTAATCTCCCTTTCCGCCTATATGACAAGATTCTTTCTAATATCATTACTTACTATGTTACCATTGGTTGGATGCTCACAGAAGCAGGATAATGGGCAATCCGTCCTTGATGTCATTCACTCCCGTAAGAGTGTCCGTACCTATACGGATCAACCTGTCTCACCTGAGCAGGTGGAAACGATCCTGAAAGCGGCTATGGCTGCTCCGTCAGGCAGGAATCTCCAGGCCTGGCGTTTCGTGGTGGTCAGGGAACAGTCTGTGAAAGAAAAACTTGCCGTCGGCTTTAACAAGATGATAACTAAGGCTCCTGTAGTGATTGTGGTTTGCGGGAATACCATAAACCCGCAAGGGGAGTTCAACGGCAACTGGACCGCCGATTGCGCCGCAGCCACGGAGAATCTTCTGCTTGCCGCTGAGGCGATGGGCTTGGGCGCTGTCTGGACAGCTTGCTACCCATATGAGGACCGGATGAATCCAGCGATAGAGGTTCTTGGCCTACCTGATGGTGTCACGCCATATTGCATTGTCCCTGTGGGCTATCCGGGAGGCGACGATAAACCCAAGGACAAGTGGAAACCGGAGAACATCCATTATGACCGCTGGTGAGACGATTCCCCAAAAACAGCCCATCTGACGAAGGGAATGCGGCGTAGTGTCTCGTAAATGAGCGGTGATAGCGTGAATACCGCTACTGTCAGGAAAATGTACATCGCCCAAGGTGGCAACTCGGTGTACATCTTCATCATGTATCCCAAAGACGCGACCACAAGGTAGTGAACTATATAGATCCCGTAACTTGATCGGGTCATATAGCTCGCGAAGGTTCCTGTACTGTCGAACTTGGCCTGGAACCAGCCCATAAGCGCAAGGCAGGCGAGCCAACCGTACAGGCAGTTTAGCGGGCTGCTGAGATATTCCGGAGAAGTGTTGTCTTGACCGAAGGTGGTGCCGATGAGTATCGCGCCAGAGACTACCGCGCATACTGTAAGTGGAATCCATGCGTTCTTAAGCTTTTCCTGCGTCCCTTCGTGAGAAAACAAGAAGTATCCCATTAGGAAGGGAATCAGGTAGAATAATGGTTTGTACAGGTTGAGAAGGCCGTCCAGGCTTTCGGGGCGTGGATTACGGATCAGCGTTTTCTCCCCGGCCCAGAAAAGGATGCCTAATAGGATTATCGTGACTATACCGGCTTTCCCGCACCAGTTCCAGAACCTGTCTTTGCGGTCAATCGCTCGTATCACAAGCAGGACGACGCAGAGGAGCCACAGCAGTTGGATGAACCAGAGCGGGCCTATGCCGCTGATAGCGCAAATAAAGTACTTGCCAATCACCGGGACTTCATCAAAAACTCCCTCCCTGGAGGCCACGGCGGTATTAAAATAACCCACCATCCAGTGGAACACGAGAAGGCCTATCGTCCCTGGTACCAGCAATTTCCGGGTGCGAGCCTTGAACCATTCTTTGGTGGTGTGCTTCTGCAGAGCGTATCGGGCGCTGATGCCGGCAAGTATGAAGAGAAGGGGCATGAACCAAGGGTATAGAATGTACATCACGACATCCTGATACTGCGGCCCGTCGCCGAAGCCCCCTATGCCACCGAAAACACCCTTGTTGTTGTAGAAATAAATAACGTGGTATAACAAAACCAGAAGAACGGTCACCCAGCGTAGGTTATCAATCCAGTGCTTTCTCATTATTCAGTTTATTTCTCCTAAATATAGCAATAATAAGTAAAGAGAAAGCGTTTATTCAGGAGTGACTGATGGTTGAAAGATATCACTTGTGGAGTGAGCTTAGCTTTGATATGACGTCGTCCAGCATCCTGAAGAGTTCTGGAGAGGTTTTTTCAGTCACGCTGTCGCAGATGACCGCGCCACCTATGATTTGAGGTACATCCGCAAGTTTGTTCTGTAGATTCTTTCCCTTTTTTGTCAGGGAAACTATCATCTGGCGGGCATCCTTCTCTCCTTTCCTGCGAATCAGAATTCCTTCTCTTTCCATTCGTTGGAGCAGCGGAGTGACGGTGTTGGTCTCCAGATAGAGGCGTTTGGCTATGTCATTCACCGGCTGGGCGTCCTTCTCCCACAGAACCAGCAGCACAAGGTACTGCGGGTAGGTCAGCCCATGCTCTGAGAGCAAAGGATGGTAGGCCTGTGTGAGAAGACGCGAAGCGGTGTAGAGCCGGAAACAGAGCTGGTTGTCCAGATTGAATTCCTCCTTGATCATATCATTTCCTGGATATCCTTCTCAATGTCATCAGGAGTAGTGGTGGGAGCGTAGCGCTTGACAACCGTGCCATCGCGATTGATAAGGAACTTGGTGAAGTTCCAGAGAATGTCGCTGTCCTTCTCCACGCTCTTGCTCAAGCCCTTGAGCAGTTTCCTCGTAGCCTTGGCCTTCAAACCGCTGTATTCCTCAGTGGGGGCCTGGGCCTTGAGAAACTCGAAAATGGGCTCTGCATTAGCACCGTTGACATCGGTTTTGGCCATCAGCGGGAAGGTTACACCATGGTTAAGGCGGCAAAATTCGGCGATCTCATCATTGGAGCCAGGCTCCTGCCCAGCGAACTGGTCGCAAGGGAAGCCGACTATAACCAGTCCTTGATCCTTATATTTCTGATACAGAGCCTCAAGGCCATCGTACTGGGGTGTGAAACCGCATTTAGAGGCTGTGTTGACTACCATCAGGACTTTCCCTTCAAACTGGGCAAACTCCACCTCAGCACCCTTGTTGCCAAGGGTTTTGAAATCGTAAATCCTCGCCATGACCCTGAATGCTAAAGCTGTTTCACAAGCCAGTTCTGAAGGCCGATCTTTCCGATGAGCTCGAGCTGCTGCTCGCTCCAATACATGTCTTCTTCCTCATCGAGAGCATAATCCCTCAAGATGTCATAAGTCTTGAAGTCGTCAGCGAGGGAGGTGGTGAGCTCCATGAGAATGGGAACCTCACGAATGGAGACCTCGAGGTCGGATTTGATGTACTCAACGGGATCGTCGAAAGTAGGCATGGCGGGAGCGGCATCAACTATAGGTGATCCGCCAAGATCAATGATGCGATCGATGAATTTGTCGACCCAAGCCATCTCTTCCTCAGCGTGCCCGGCGTATTTCTCCCCGAGTTTGGAGTAGCCCTGAGCGGCGAAGATCTTACTTTCAACTTTGTGCTGTAATGACTGGGCCGCAAGGCCAGTAGCGTAGGCTTGGAGAACCTGAATTGATTTCTGCTTGTCCATGATTCTTAGTATTTTATTGTATATTTATATCGTTCACGATGCAAATATACAACTATATTTTTATATCGCAAGCGATATTTTAAGAATTTTTTACGAAAATGATTAAATCAGGGACAAAGCCACGTCCATCATATTCGTGAAAGTGTTCTGACGTTGCTCGGAAGTGGTCGCCTCGCCGGTAATGAGATGGTCTGAGATAGTGAAGAGCGCGAGAGCCTTGTTCCCGGAGCGTGCAGCGTTCATATACAAAGCCGCAGCTTCCATCTCGACAGCCAGCACGCCCATTTTCACCCATTTCTCCGTTTGCGGATTCTCGTGATAGAAGATGTCGGAGGATAACACGTTGCCGACTTTGTAACTGTAACCAAGTTCCTTGCATGTGTTCACCGCCTTGACCAAAAGATCGTAATCGGCGATTGGACAGAATGTCCCGGGAAGTCCGAATTGAGAGCCGTAGTTGGAGTCCGTGCAAGCGCCCATGGCAATCACGAGGTCACCTATGTGGAGATCCTTGTGATAGGCTCCTGACGATCCTATGCGGATAATAGTCTTGGCGCCGTAGAAATTGTAGAGCTCATAAGTGTATATTCCTATAGAAGGAATGCCCATTCCATGGCCCATAACGCTCACTGGACGGCCTTTGTATGTGCCTGTGAAGCCCAGCATTCCCCGGACACTGTTGAACTGGACAGGATTCTCCAGATAATGCTCGGCCATGAATTTCACTCTTAGCGGATCTCCCGCCATGATGACGGTCTCGGCGATTTCGCCAGCTTTAGCGCCGATGTGTGGAGTAGGAGTATTGCTCATATTCAAAGGTGTTTTTTTACATGTGGTTTTCGCGAATATACCTTTTTCTTCGGTTAATTCCGCTTATATTTGTATGTTACTTTAGTGATAATATGCGTAAAACCAGTTGTTTATTCGCCATTTCGATGTTATTGGCACTTGTGGCCGCCTCAGGCTCCTGCGGACACAGGGCCCCGAGGGTGGAGGGGAATTATGTTTATGAGCATGGATGGAACTACGACATTAGTGAGGGTCATATTGATGTGCATGAGACCGGGACCATGGATTTCTTCCAAGACGGGACAGCGCTTGACTCCGCAAGGCAAGTCTATTCAGTGACCCTGAGTGATGGCGGCAAGGTTAAATGGGTGTTTAATTATATCAGTCCCAGCCGGTGGAGGGTTGAAGGAGAGGACTTTTATTTCGCCGGAGAAGAGGATAGTTTCAGGATGGAACTGATTGAGACATTCACTGAGGGCAGCGATGAACAGGCGGAATTGGCTGCGAGGATCATCAAGAGCGTCAGTGGGGGAATCGGGCGGGAGACTAAGTTCCATTTGGCTGAGCTTAGCCGCGATGAGTTGGTTTGGAGTTACACCTATCCTGACGGTCACACCGACACATGGGAGTTTAGAAGGCGCTGATGTGAACAGGAATGTTTTTTTTATTATCTTTGTATTAACGACTTAATTATAACACAATGAACATCATTCTTACTTTGCTTTTCGGAGCCATCGCAGGCTGGCTGGCCGGTTTCTTTGTGATTAAAGACAAGGGTGGCCTCATTTGGAACATCATCATCGGCCTTCTCGGCGGCGTAGTCGGCGGCTGGCTTCTCGGTCTCATTGGTGCGGGCGGTTCTTTCTGGTCACAGTGGTATGGCCAGATCGTTAGCGCTGTCATTGGCGCCGTGGTCCTTCTATGGGTTTGGAACTTGATCAAGAAAGCGATCAAGTAACACGGGCATCAGTGCCCAAAGCAGGTTTTAAGGTCTCGGGCGCTCAATGAGCGGCTTGAGACCTTTTTCGAATATGTCCCTCGCCATGATCCTGTAATGGGGATTGTATGCTTCAGAGAAAGCCTTGCTGTGGTGCATTATGAGATCGCCTTTCTCCAGGTATGAATCAATGGTTTCCAGGTCTTTCTCAGCATCAGGGATGTTCGGGAAATCTTTGCGGATGACTTTCTCGAGGTCTTTCCATTTTGCCACCCACTGTTCCTCTGTCGAACGATGCCCCTCGTTGGCGCTGCGGATAAAAGCATCCAGGAAGGTCTCCTCGTCAATTAGTCCGTCCAGAACGACGGATAAATCAACCCTGACGTAATTGCCTTTGTCACCGACAGGGTAATACATGATCTTCGGAGCCTCGTATCTGGCGCTGTCCAAGTCTTCTTGGAATGTGCGCAACTCGCGCTTCAAATAGTCTTTGGCAGACTGCGGATTGGGAATAAGATGGCCCGGACCAAGGTTATCTTGACAGAAACTCTTGTAGATGTCTTGCACGCGTGTTTCAGGATAGTCCCGCAACTGACGCTCGATAGCTGCCTTCTTTGGCGATCGCTGGCAACAGGTAAGAATGATGATAGAGAGAAGGAGGATGTATGATTTCCGCATAACCACCGTTTTTTATCGTGGTAAAGTTATATAATTATCCCAACTATTTACCGTTTAATCATATTTATTGAAGAACCTTGAGACGCATTCAGTAACTTCGCGTGTTTATGTGTCAGAATGATGAAGCTTGTTCATCTGGATGAGCAGATGCTGGCCAAATCCTGCTCTGAGGGAAATAAGGCGGCAGAGGAAGAACTGTATAGAAGATATGCGGTTAAGGTGTATGCGCTCTGCCGGCGATATCTCGGGAACGATGATGACGCGAAGGATTTGATGCTGGAGACTATTATCCAGGCGCTTGACAAGATAGGCTCATTTAAATATACCAGGGAGGGTTCCTTGTACGGCTGGATTCGTAGGATCGCGATAAACAAAGCGCTCAACCAGATTAAGAGGCATCGCTGGAGAATGATTCCGTTGGACCTGTGGGCACATGATACTATTCCGGAACCAACTGAGGATGAGGTGATAGCGATCCCGAATGCGAAAATCCGCGATTGGATATCCGAGCTTCCTGAATTGAGAAGGACAGTTTTCAATCTGCATTGCATTGATGGGTACTCTCATAAGGAAATATCACAGATGCTGGGAATAACAGAGACAGGATCGACCAGTTTATTGGCTAAGGCTAGAAAAACGCTCAAAGAGAAGATCAGACAATATTTGAAGGAACAAGACAAATGAGAAAGTGGGAAGACATAATCAAGGACAAGATGGAAGAGGTTGGAGACGATCTCCCGGAAGGTGTCTTTGAAGAGTTCCGTGACCGCCGGAATGGCGCGGCGCCAGTCGCCGCTCCAAGGCGTTCCCCGCTGGTTTGGGCATTGGTTCCAGCAGTCGCGGCGGGACTGGCCGCGGTTATATTCCTTCACGAGCCAGTCGATAATGACGATGGCGTCCAGATAGTTCAGAAACCAACGCCACCAGTAGCTGTAGTCATAGAGAAGGAGGAAACGACAGAACAGTCGCCTTACGCTTCGCTTATGGCCAAATCTGTTGTGCCTAAGGCGATTCAGTTGCCCTCGGAGCGTCCACAAGCGGTGGCCAAAGAAGGAATTGAAGAAGATGAGGAAATTGAGGAAGTAGCGGCTGTCGATCAAACCGTATCCGGGGAAGAGGTGAAGGAAGATTATATGCGACCATTTATTCATGAAACAACTCCTTCGGGAACCGTCAAGGTCAAAACCGCTCCAGTAGCCGGCATCATTGCCGGCGGGGGACTGATCGCGGCCCTGGCGTCACCACTTATCGGAGTGAGGAGCGATTATGATAATATCATTTATAATCAAAACGACACTTATGAATCCGATAGCCAAGGGCCTGGTCATGTGGATAATCCTGAAAAACCCATTGATGTGTTGACAGGAGAGGCTGGACACAGATTCCCCGTGAAAGTGGGCCTGTCAATGAGGATCCCTGTATCCAAGAGATGGAATCTGACCACAGGTGTGGATTATTCAGTGTATTCATCACAATTCACATATTCTTTGTCAGGGAAGAAGACTCAAATCGCTCAATATGTGGGGGTTCCTGTCCGATTGGACTGGACATTCGCCTCCACGCAGTGGTTTGAGGCATATATTGGAGGCGGAATAGAGGGTGATTGGTGCGTTGGCGCCACATTAGCCGGGGAAAAGATTAAAAAGGACGGCCTGACTTTCTCTTTGATAGGGGCCGGTGGCTTGCAGCTTAATGTCTCTCGGCAGTTTGGACTGTATGTGGAGCCTCAGCTTAGCTGGTCAATGCCATCAAAGGCTAGGGTTCTTGAAACATACAGGAGTGAGAATCCCATCGCGTTCCTGGCAACGGGAGGCATCAGGTTCAGTTTCGGCAGATAATACCAAGTAATATTGATTATGAGACACTTCTATTTTGTTTCCGCTATCTCGGTTATTCTCTTGGCCGCAGTTGCATGTGAGAAAAATGTGGACGATATAGTTGATCCAGCGGACAATCCCTTGAAGAAACTCGAACTGACCACCAGGTCGGCTGACTTTGCCCGCCGGGGTAACGAATTCGCTTTCGCTTTCTTGGACAAGGTGAATAAAGGGTCTGATAAGGATTTTATCGTCTCGCCTTTGAGCATGCAGTTCTTGCTTGGAATGATCCTGGATGGGGCTAAAGGTCAGACCGCGGACGAGATTTGTGAAGTTCTGGGCTATGGCGCCGGGGAGGTCGGCGCGGTCAACGAATACTGCCAGTCCATGCTTGAGCAGCTTCCTGAATTGGATAAGGCGACTAAGCTATCCATCGCGAATGCGGTTATGGTCAACAAAAACTATTCGCTGCTTGACAGCTATAAATCAACTGTCTCGAAATATTTTGACGCTGAGGTCTCCAACTTGGACTTCTCGAATAACAAGGCGGCAACTTCCGCGATCAACACGTGGTGCTCCAACCACACGAATGGTCTTATTCCTGAGGTTATCAAAACTGTGAGCCCAAGTGCGTTGGCATATCTGCTTAACGCGGTGTATTTCAAAAGCCAGTGGAAGAATAAATTCCCTAAGGAGAACACTTCCAACGCTACTTTCACCGCCGATGACGGCTCAACGAGGACGGTTAAGATGATGCGGACGGGGAAACATTTATTGTATCAGGACGACGATATTCTCCGAGCCGTCCGCCTCCCGTTTGGAAACGAGGCATATTCAATGATTGTGATTCTTCCCGCTGAAGGCAAGACGCTTTCCGATGTCACTGAGAACCTGGACGGCGAGTCATGGGCCAAGTTCAGGTCAAGCATGGTCTCTTGCGACGTGGATTTGTGGCTCCCGAAATTTGAGACCAAGTTCCATATCGGCCTCAATGGAATACTCTCAGCCATGGGAATGCCGACGGCTTTTAATTCCATGATCGCTGACTTCTCAGCGATGTCGAAGGAAGATGTATGCCTTAGTTCCGTCCAGCAAGATGCCGTCATCAAGGTCGATGAGGATGGAGCTGAGGCGGCGGCTGTGTCAATGGCCGCATTTACTACCGCCGCCCTACCTGGGCAGCATATCGCTTTCCATGCTGACAAGCCATTCCTTTATCTCATCACTGAGTCCAGCACCGGAGCGATTCTCTTTGCCGGGAAATATGCGGGGAAATGAGATGTCAGATATTTCCAAGGTAGACAGTCTTGATTCCGAGAGATAGGGCAACGTCCCTTGCAATGGTGAGGGCTGCCTTGGGAGTAGGGGAGACATCTGTCATCTTGTATCTCGGGAAAAACCGGCTGAAATGTAGCGGCACTTCCTGAAGTCCGTTGGAAACCATCCATCTACATAGCTTGCCAACCTGCTCCGCCGAGTCATTCAAACCGGTGACGAGCAGGTTGGTTATCTCTACATGTATGCCGGCTTCTCTCATGGCGAGAATGTTGTCAAGCACTGGGGAGAGCGTCGCGCCGCAATACTTGCGGTAAAATGTGTCATCCATGGCCTTTATGTCAACATTCGCCGCATCAATGAAAGGAAGTATCTCACTCAGAGGCTCTTTCTCGACATATCCCGCTGAGACCAGTATATTCTTCAATCCTTTCTCATGAGCGCGGGAGGCTATATCGTACATATATTCCCACCAGGTAAAAGGCTCGGTGTAGGTGAAAGCGATGGATGGAAGCCCTTTCTTGAGGCAGATGGACACAATCTCCTCGGCTGATAGTGAACCGCTTTCCACATCTTCTGGGGCGGACTGTGAAATGTCACTGTTCTGACACCACCTGCAGGAAAGGTTGCATCCTGTGCAACTTAGTGATAAACAATAGGTTCCTGGCATGAAGCGGTTCAGGGGCTTCTTTTCGACCGGGTCGATGGCGATAGCGCACGGCTTACCGTATGACAAAGCGTACAACTTGCCGCCACGGCATTCACGGCTCCGGCATATTCCTCTTTTCCCTTCCTTGATCAGACAGTGGTGGGGGCACAGCAGGCACCGCACTCCATCCTCGGTCGCTTTATAGAATCTGGCCTCAGTCATATTCTTTCACGACCTCGGTCTGGTAAGTGTAAAGCTCGGCGTCCTTCCAGCCGTAATAGCCTATTCCAGCCTTGTCCCTTGCGCAATGTCCCAAGAATTCTTCAGTGTTCCAGCCTGTCTCCTCAGCGACTTGTGGCAGGAAAGTGCCATGATTATATCCCTTAATCATGTAGATTCCGTCCCTTCCCAGCTTGAACTCATCAATTGACTGGATCTTCTTCAGAGGTGATAAAACAGAAACCTCTATCTCGATTTTGAGAGCTTCTTTCTTGGATAATTCCGGGAAACGAGGGTCGGAGAAGGCGGCGCTCCTTGCCATCTCCCTGATCGTTGAATGAAGACTCGACGGGGAGGTGAACCGACCGATGCAGCCACGCAGATGACCGTCGAGATAGAGAGTGACAAACACTCCGTAACCCTTTTCTTTCAATATCCCGACAGGGGAGTCGTCCCCTTTGAATTCCAGACCCAGGTAAGAATATATCGATGAGCGGGCGGTGGCGATCATTCTCTCCTTCTCTTCTTTCGTGAAGTGGAACAAATGTCCGGATGGTGTTATCACGATCGAATTGTATCCGACGACCCTATCCTTGTCACCATATGGAGAGTCTCCTGAGTTACGGTACATCACATGATCCGCCGTGAAGCTATCCCGACCCTCCGTGTCCATCATCGCGAGCAGAACAGCTATCGCGCAGGCCCCGCAAGCGGCGGTGCCCTGTCCCGGATAGCCCATCTTATCAATTCTCCTGATAGCTTGCAGGAACTCCACTAAACCTCCGCTGGTTATTGTCTCCGCCATATCCAGATCTGATGCCTTGGCGTCATCATATGATGGATAGTGGGAGAAATCAGAGCTGATAATGAATAAGTTATCTTCGTTGAAAAAAGGTTGCAACACCTTGGCGATGTCTTGGATGACGCTTAGACGTTCAGTTCCGATCACAATCGGGACTATTGGCGGGACATCCGTGAAAATCATCTGGAGGAATGGTAATTGGACTTCAAGGCAATGCTCGTCGTCATGTGCCGCTTTACTCCAGAAAGTAAAAACACCATTCCCATCGCTGATAAGTTTCTTACCGAGGGAAACATCCACTGGAACCAAGCCTAAGGGAGTCTCTGCGAAGGAGTATTGTGTGTCCACGCTTGCGCCTGCGAATCCGGCCCTATGGCTGGGACCGAGCAGGAATATCCTTTTATATGCATGCCTGCGGGGAATTCTATTATATGCCGAAGCGGCGACTTCTCCGCTGAACACATAGCCGGCATGCGGTACGATTATGGCGCGTGGGGGCGTTAAGGAATCGTTACCGGAAGGATGCAGCCATCCTCCCAGCATGGATTTGATTTCCTTGGCTGACGATGGGTAGAAAGAACCGGCTACCGCCGGCTTTCTGGTTTTCTGAATATCTCCGGACATGTGGGTGATTCTCTCTCGCGAATATATTAAAAAATGGTTATCTTTGGGATATTAAACAGTACATCGTAGACGCTTTCAAAGACGTCCTTCCAATGAATAAATGAACTGGAAATGCGGAACACGTTTGGATATATTCTAGGCTTCCTGGTCTTTGTGGCCGGGATTCCGGCATTGATGTGGTGGACCTCAGGACGACCATTTCCGTGGATGCCGTCATTGCCTTGGGCTATCATAGCTGCCACCTTCATGATTCTCGGGCTGGCGATAAGTATCTGGTCCATTATCCACATGAAGAAGGTAGGCGAGGGTAATCCATTTGATGCCTATAATCATGAATTGGCGCCCCGCACCAAGCATCTGATGACTGATGGACCATATAAGTATACCCGCAATCCCATGCTGGTCGGCATTTATATCTTCGACATTGGCGTCATGTTATGGCTGCGGAGCTGGTGGCCGCTGGCGGTCTTTGCCCTGGAGGTGGTGCTTCTTTCTTTACAGGTCCGTTCTGAGGAAAAGCGCCTGGAGGCTGATTTTGGCGATGATTATCTGGCTTATAAACAGTCGGTTCCTCGTTATTTATTAAAGTAATGATTCGCCGCCGTGCGGCTTCAATATGGATCATTGATGCTTTCAATTCTCATGCGCAGTGTTCCGGAAGGAACTTGAGCCTCGGCGATTTCGCCGACCTTCTTGCCCATCAGGGCGGCGCCGATAGGGGATTTCAGCGAAATCTTGCCAGCCTCGAGGTCCATCTCGTGGGGACTGACTATCTCGAATCGCATGCGGGTGTTTGTCGAGAGGTTCGTGAATTCGACCCGGCTCAGAAGGCTAACCCTGTCTTTGGGGAGGACGTCGGGGTCGATCACTCGTGAATGCTCCATGACCTTCTGCAGGAAGCGTATACGGCTGATGGTCTTCGCTTGGGTTCTCCTTGCTTCACGGTATCCCGCATTCTCACTCAGGTCCCCTTGGGCGCGAGCCTCCGCAAGGTCATCCTTTACCTTAGGGTAAACCTCGTTGATAAGGTGCTTTAACTCGGCAGCGATCTCGTCGTATCTTTGCTTTGACAGGTATTCCATAGCTCAAATTTACGCGCAAACCGAGAGAAAAGCAAATGCATTATAAACCACGATGCTGATAAAGTGGAAGAAAAATATTACCTTAGAGAGTGAATTAAAGTGTGAAGCGTATTCCAAACATAATCTCCTCGCTCAGAATTCTTGGGGCCATCTTCCTTCTGCTCTTTCTCCCGGAAAGTGTGGCATTCTGGGTTATCTATGGATTATGCGGCATCAGCGATATACTGGATGGTTACCTTGCAAGGAAACTGCACGCCGAGAGTAAGACAGGTGCCATGTTGGACAGTGTGGCGGATATCTGCTTTGTCGCTTGCTGTGCGATACGGTTGATACCCGTTTTGCGGATTCCGACATGGTTGTGGATCTGGGCTGTGATAATTGTGGCGATCAAGATCGTCAATCAAGTATCGGCACTGATTGTCCGCAAACGCTTATGCTTCCCCCATACAAAAGCAAATAAACTGACTGGTCTTTTGCTTTTCCTTTCTGTCCCTACAG
Organism: Bacteroidales bacterium; assembly: GCA_017557535.1. Lineage (GTDB taxonomy): Bacteria > Bacteroidota > Bacteroidia > Bacteroidales > UBA932 > Cryptobacteroides. Next base: position 34,104 of record JAFYYM010000024.1, read on the forward strand.
TGTTCTGGTCAACTGTCCCTTTAGCATTTGTCGCCGGTGTCGCCTCATTCGCCGCCGTCCAGGAAGGCCACCTTATCAGGACAGAGATTCCTGCCTCGGCTTCTGCAGGTATGCGGTCTTAATCCAGCCTATGAGGCTACCACCCGCCAGGCCAGCCGCCTCCAGGACCACCTCCACCAGGGCCACCATTGCCACCGGAGTAGTTGGAGAGGGTCACGGAGGAACCGCCGGAGATACCGTCCTTTGCCCAGACGCCGCCACATTTGCCATCTCCGCTTACGCTCACACCTTTATAGCCACTGGTAAGCGAAGGGGCCGATACGATGAAATTGGATATATTGGAAGGAGCCTTGAAGGCTGCGATGAATGACTTGCCGTCATAGAGAGCGTTCCAGGAACCAGCCGTTCCACTCATGCTGAACACGCTCTGGGAGGCGGAATACCCGTTTTCCAGGCCACCGTAGGCCACGACGGTCGCACCGCTGTTGATATATAGTTTCTTGCCCTCTTCCGTATTGGCGTCGATGGCCACTTCCGGATTTCCTCTGGTGCAGATGGCCATCACGTAACCTCCATTCAGTTTCGTGTTGCCGTTGGAGTCCATAGCGTCGTTGCCGGAAGAGAAGGCATAGATAAAGCCGTTATTCACAGTTAGTTCTCCCTGGCAGTTTATGGCATCCTCATTTGTGGAAGTGACATAAGTCTCGCCACCTTCAAAGGTCAGGTCTCCCTTGACCTCCAGGCCTTCGCCATAGGTGCTGTTCACCGTGACGGTGCCGTCACTGATGGTGAGTTTTCCGGCGTATCCAGTCACTTTGGCGCGGTCTCCGCTACCTTCCTTGGTCACCCAGCCGATCTTGATGCCCTTGGCCGAGACGTCATTCACTTCACGGCCAGTGGTGGTCACGGTGAGGGTGCCACCGGAGATATAACTGTCAGAGAGGGTGTGGTCGGTCTCGTCATAGTCGTAGCTTCCCGCATTAATCCCCTTGCCTCCATCACCGGTATTCTTGATGGTGAGCGAACCGCCGGTCATTGCGAAGTAGTTGTCGGCCTTCACACCGGCTGTACCGCTATATTCGGAATCTTCATCGTCCCAGGCCACACCTCCGGTCACGGTGACCATATGCGTACCGCCTTCCACCAGGACATAATCGTCCGTGGTGATGCCTTTCTTCATATCACCGGCCGTGGATACGGCGAGGGATCCACTGGAAAGCTGGACATAGTCTTTTCCTTTGAATCCATGTCCGGCGCCGCTTCCCGCATTCACCTTGATGGTGGGGCTGTCCATCAGACGGATGTAATCGTCGGTGGCGATGGCCGATTTATCCTGCTTGTTCAGGGCTTTTACCGTGAGTAGTCCGCTGCCACTGAAAACCAGCTGCGCTTCGCTGAAAAGAACGGCCTTCAAGTCTTCCTCGCCTTCCTTTGCGTAGGCCGCGGATTCGCTGTCCGAGAGCGTATTGTTGCCATAGACCGCGATGAACGTGCGTTTCTTGTTCTGGTTATTGATGGCAGCACCGTCGGGATTGGTGATACTCACGCCATTAAGGACAATGGCCTGCTTCTTGGCACCATACACCTTGAAATAACCGTTGGCAGTACTGCCTGTGAGTTCATAGATGAGCACTTCGCCGCCTGTGTTGTTCACCGTGACTTTGTTGCCGTCAACGGTCACATAGCCATAGCTGTCACCGGTGACGGATGCATCGCCAGTGGGGGAGAAGTTGATGGTTATTTTACCCTTGAACTTAGTCGTGGAGAGGTCATCGTCGGAGGAAGGGTCACCGGTGGAGGCAAATGAGAGCGAACCGTCATAAGCATCGCCGCCTGATGTGCTCACGACTGTCAGAAGGTAAGAGGCGCTTGATGCGGAATAGGTCTCGTCCGCAGCGGAGGAGGCCTTGATCAAGGTCGATCCGGCAGCCGCAAGGGTGATTACGCCACTCCCATTGATGGTCGCGACTTCCGGCCGCGAAGATTCATAGGTGACGCTTACATTATATGTGTTCGAAAGCGTGGGAAAACTGTTCTCCGCGCCGATGGTTGCTTCGAATGAGTCAGCGCTCCAGGCCAGGCCGGGGTCCTTCAAATTGGAGATAGGCTGCTGACCGCCGGGAATGTCACCGGGGCCGAATGGGTCGAAAGGGAAATTCTCCTGCTCGCAGCTTGTGACTGTGAGCGCTACCGTGACCAGGAACAAAACGATATTCTTCATAACTCGAAAGGGTTTAGTAAATGCCCAGGCATTACAACCAATTATTAAACCAAAATAGTCCATCAAAGACGTGTAATCAACGAACGCCGCCTTTTCTTCAGCGAATGCCCGCGATATATGGAAAAAAGAAAGTAAATTTGTGAAAACGAAAGTGGAATGAGATTTTTCCTGCCATTTATAGTTCTTGTCCTGATCCACCATTTCCTTCTGGCGCCTTTGATCAGGAAGAAACTTCCGCTTTATATCGGTCTCACGATGGCGCTTCTTGTTCTGTTCGGCATCTGGTCCTTCTCGCCCTTCAGCCGTCCTAATGGAGCTCCGCCTTTCCCGGAGGACAAAGAGATGATGCCTCCTCCTCCCAGCCTGGACGGTAGAGGGCCGGTACCACAAGGGCGCAGGGGACCGATAAGTCCTGAAGTAACGAGACTGTTCGTGGGGATTCTTCTTATCGGGGTGGACCTGGGGGCGTTTTTCTATGTGGATTCCCGCCGCAAGGAGCGCAGGATGAAAGAACTTGAAGCCGAAAACACCAAACAGAGGTTGGAGTCCCTGCGGTACCAGATCAACCCACATTTCTTCATGAACACGCTCAACAATATCCATGCGCTGGTGGATATTGATCCGGAGAAGGCAAAGGAGAGCATAGAGGAGTTCTCCAAGATGATGCGAATCCTGCTGTATGAGGGTGACGCGCCCACCATTCCGCTGGAGCGGGAGCTGGGCTTCATCGAGCACTTTATCTCCTTGATGCGGCTCCGTTATACCGAGGATGCGCTTCGGATAGAAACTATCTTCCCTGAAGAAAAGGGCGGAGCGGTAGTCCCGCCCCTGGTCATGGCCTCTTTTGTGGAAAACGCTTTCAAACACGGGGTGAGTTATGCTGAAGAGTCTTTCATCCGCGTGAAGGTCGAGCTTCAGGATGGAAAAGTGGTCTTCCATTGCGCCAATTCCTCGCATCCGGCGGAGGGTGATGATCGACACGGTATAGGCCTGGAGAACATAAAGAAACGCCTCACTCTTCTTTACGGCAAGTCCTACACACTTTCCATAGATGAGGATGGCGGCCGTTATGATGTCTTGCTGGCAGTCCCTGACCAAACAGTATTCCAGGTGTCATGATACGTGTTATAGCCATAGACGATGAGCCGTTGGCCCTGCGCCAGTTGGAAATGTACATTGCCAAGATACCTTTCCTGGAACTGGTGGCCACATGCAACCGCGCGGCAGCGGCAAAACCGTATTTAGAGGGGGTGGATGCCATTTTCCTGGATATAAATATGCCGGATCTCAGCGGTATGGATTTCATCAAGTCGCTGCCGAATCCGCCAGTTGTTGTTTTCACTACGGCCTATTCGGAGTATGCCGTGGAGGGGTTCCGTGTCAATGCTGTAGACTACTTGTTGAAGCCATTCAGCTTCAAGGAATTTGAAGCTTCCTGCGCGAAACTTCGCAGGCATCTTGAAATGCGAACCGCACTTGATGACCGGGAGTCGGATCATGTCCTTCACTTCAAAGCAGACTATCGGACCATCAGCGTGGATGTCCGCAAGATTGTCTATGTGGAGAGCATGAGCGAATATGTCAAGATATACCTTGTTGATTCAGATGATCCGATTATCGTCCTATATAGCATGAAGAACCTTATTGAACAGCTGCCAGCAAGCCGCTTCATGCGCATCCACCGCTCATATATCATTGCCTTGGGGCATATCGCCGAGGCCTCCCGAACTTCCGTTCGGTTGGATAATGATAAGCATCTCCCCGTCGGTGAACTTTACCGGCCTAAGTTCGGCGAGTATCTTGCTTCTTGTTGAGCTGCTTAATCATTAATCGGTTTTATCAGTGTAGACGATACTATCGTCTTAAATGACCGCACTATATAGGTCTGATCCGAGCGGTCAAGAACCGTCATCTCCCGATGCTATTAATGCCAATATTAGACCCATTCGAAACTGTCTTTTCCGGCACCTAGCTCGAAGTGATACTTGACGATCCCGAGGTCCATCTTGCTGTAACCCATCATGGAAAAGAGAGGCTTCGCCGAAACCTTGGGAAGTTTGCGGTTATCCTTATATCCGAGATACTCGATGAAGAACTTCTGCTGATTGACTGCCGTAGGAGCCAGGAGCGCCGCATTGATACCTTCCTTGAACCACTTCGGGGTGAGGTCACTCACGTTGCTGACTTCCTTAGCCTGCTTGACTTTGTGGCTTTTGCCTTGGGTCTGTCCATATCCTAACGCAATGTAGCAGCCGATCTTTTCACCGTCTTCCAGTTCATATGTGCCAGGGACCTTGCTGTAACTCAGACCGGCCCAGCAGGTATTCAGGCCAAGAGTCTGGGCCAGCAGGACTAGCTGCTCGCCGTAATAACCGATCCTTTCGTCCAGATCGTCGGCTTTCTTTCCGGCCATGACGAAGTAATTCTTCGCTCCGGAGAAGGAGCCGTAGGCCATAAGGCCGCTGAACGCCTTCGGCTCGTCAGTCACCAGCTGGACGTGCAGCCCGCCTTCCTGGTTGACCTGGGATACCTTGTCACGCAGTACGGCCAGAATATATTCGGGGACAGGCTCGTCCTTATACTTGCGCACGGAGTGCCGTGCAACTATAGCTTCCAGGAGTGTCATAGATAGTTCGCTTTACAACAGATACTTTACGAATATACAAAAATATAAGCTACTTTTGCATAACAACACCCGCTCTATATGAGAAAATCCCTCCTCATATTCCTTGCCGCTATCTTTTTTATTGGCATTTCATTCCTTTCCGTTTCCTGCGCAAGATCTGTCAGGGAAACGACCGTTGATCTCAGGCCTCAGGGATTCATTTTTCAGGAAACCTCCTATCCGGTTTCCACACTGACTTCGGGCAATCCCGGTGGGGAACTGGCTATCGGTAAGGAAGGGGAGAAGATAGGGAGCTTCACGACTAGATTCACCGTGACGACGGCATCTATACAGGAGCCCTACACTGTGCTCCGCATTCCTGGGATCCTGGAAGTGATTCTGAGACAACACGATCCATCCGTCTGGGATCCACAGAACTATCCAGCTTGTCCAATGCCGGACGGGACACTTCCCGTCCTCGAGGCGGCGCTGACCCTCCATTCCGAGGTTAATCCTGGAGAGGTGCGAGACATGGTGGTCGGAGTTCCCCTTGCCTACCTTGAACAACCGGAGGCTGTTCATGAGGTGACGCTCGATTTCACTGGCGTACGTTGGTCTATGTATGTTGACGGAATACTATGTGACAACGATTTCACGCTCGGCTATCCTGTCCTGTCCGAGGGACAGAAGTGGAATGTGCTCCCTTCCGTCGTTGAAAAAGCTTCCATCTGGGTGCCCGGGCTTGAAGCCATCCCTGATGAGGAATCGACAGGTTGGGGAAGGTTCGCTGAATCCGCCGCAAATGGAATCCAGTACTGGGTTCCGCCATTCTACAACGCCTGGGTAGGGGACGTTTCCGCATGCTGGTACGAAGGACGTTACCACCTGTTCTATCTGTTCGACAGGAGGGGACACGGTAGCAAGTTCGGACGTGGCGGTCATTATTTCGAACACCTTTCGACAGCCGATTTCCGGAACTGGAAGGAACACGAGGCCGCAACCCCGATCGAAGAGCAATGGGAAACCTTCGGCACCGGTACCCCTTTTACTTATGGCGGGAAACTCTGCCTGAGCTACGGGCTGCACACCACACGGATCTTCCCGGAGGATAAAACCAATCTGCCGGAGCAGAAGGAATATCTTGCCGGGCACGGGGAGACGGGATGCTTCTCCTACGATGCCTCTGAAGGGAATGTGCCAGCGGGAACAACATGGTCGGTCAGCGAAGACGGGGGAGAGACGTTCGTGAAATCCAGGATGACAGTCCACCCTTGCGAGAATCCGAGCATATTCGTTAAAGAAGATGGAAGCCTCGGAATGCTAGCCAATTACAGGGCCAAGGGTACTTGGGAATCGGACAGGCTCGAAGGAGGGTGGAGGTGTATCGACCCCGATTTCCCTCCAGGCGGAGACTGCACGTTCCTGTTCTCATGCGGAGACTGGGAATATGTGGTCGGAGGATTCGTCTCTATTTGGAAACATCCTGCCGGCAGGGAAGACCTTCCATGGCAAGACATGGTGGCTAATTCGGAAGGTTTTTACGACGGAACGAGCGTTCCTTCGGTCACAACGAGCGGGGACGGACGCTTGATTTCGGCAGGATGGCTTAAGATGCGTAATTGGGCCGGAGCCCTGGTCATACATGAACTTGTGCCTCGTCCTGATGGTTCAATCGGTTCCAAATGGATGGAAGAAATAGTTCCTGTAACAAGAAGGAACATATTCAAGGAGAAGAAGATCAGTTCGGAAAAAACATTCCCGCTCGAGGCACGGTCCTTCATTCTGGAGTTCGAAGTGGAACCAGCCGGGAACGAAACCACGCGCTGTTCCATTGGATTCCTGCCTGAAGGCGGAGGAGATTCTTGCTACCTCGGAATGGACCTCTCATCATCAAGGGCACAATACAGTACCGATCCATCGTCATCGGAAAAGACCCTTGCCGAAGGCTGCAAGATCCACAGTGCAGGCGATTATGCTGTAAAGGGTGGCATGAGGCTGGATCGTCCCTTTAAGGTCAGGATTGCCGTCAAGAGTGATCCAAGGTTCAACGGTTGCATAATCGATACGGAGATTGCCGGCGAGAGAACCATGGTAACGTACCGGCGTGGGCTTGATGTCGGCATGCTGCTATTCACCTTGGATGGTTGTACGTTAAGGCAGGTAAAGTGTAATGAGATTTGACCCAGCGTGGAGTCATAATCTTTTTCTCGTTGTTTTTTCCTATATTTAACAAATAATAACATCAAATGCATTTCCTATGGCAAAATCAGATATCAAGAAAGTAAGGTCTCCGAAGATCGAGATCGTCTGGAATGAGAATGTTCCTGAAGCTACTTATTTCAAGAGCAATGACTACAGCATAGTAGCGAAGGTGGAGAAGGGCAAATATATCGTTACCCGATACGGCTGGGACGAGGACCCTGCCAAGGGAGAAAGCCTTGTCGTTTCCGCGAAGGACACTCTCCGCCTTATGGACAGCCTCAAGGTCAAGAACCCCGACACCCTTATCAAGGCTCTAGGCAAAAGGTTCGCTTTGAAGGAACCGCATAATTCCTTCGTCAAGATCATGACCTCCCTTCAAAGGAGGGGAATCCTTTATGACATTGTCAAATAAGAATACCTCGGCCAGATGAAGATGTACTTTCCCAAATTGAAGCGCTGGCGCGAGGGCAATACGGAATAAGACACACGCCAATATTATGAGAATCAGGCTGTTGGCTCTTTTGATGCTGTGTCAGGCACTGGCGGCATCGAATAATAAGGTCGTTTGGCGGATCGGCGAAAAAGACGGTACGGCACGGGAATTCGCAATGGCTCCCGCAGATTACGAGAGTCTCATCCGGAACGATTTCGGTTTTGAGGACCGTTATTTCCTTGTCGGGTATTCCGATCCGGGGACTGATTTTCCCTATGTCTTGCCAGGGCCGAGTGACAGGTGGGCGGGATCATCCCATGAGGCAGGATGCCGTACCCAGGAGCTGAACATACTCTTCGGCCTGGAGAAATATTCGGGAAAGGAAGATGCCGTCCTGGCCATTGACCTGGCCGGAGTGAACAAGGGGCGTATCGTTCTCAAGGTGGTTGTGAACGGAACCGCGACCTATCATGAGATAGGGGATGGAGATGGCAATGCCATATTCGGAGACATAAAACCGGGCGAAGGGCGTCTGGTGGAGATTCCCTTAAAGGCCGGTGTGCTCAAAGAAGGTGGCAATCAGGTCACTCTGACCATTCTGGAGGGTTCATGGATAGTGTTCGACCAGATACGTCTTGAAGGGTCGGAAAACATGAAGCTGCATCCTGATAATCGATATGCCTTCGTGCGTTCCGTAGAGGCTGCCGATTATGAATTGGATAATCCGGGCCGCGTGCAGCCTCTTTTGGTCGATGTCGAGCATCTAAATGATTTCCGTGAACTGTCCGTCCGCCTTAACGGAAGGAAGATATATTCCGCACATCTCGATTCCGCCCGCTATGTCCTCGAGGTGCCTATGAAGGCCGTTAAGAAGGCCAGGAAGGCAAGATACAAGGTGCTGGCTGACGGTATCCTGCTAGAGAAAGGCAAGGTCATGAGGGCCCCCAAGCCGCTTCAGACGCATGCCGATTACGTCGATACCCGCATGGGCACCGCGCATTCACGCTGGATGATCGCGCCCGGGCCCTGGATGCCTTTCAGCATGGTCAAGCTGAGCCCTGACAACGAAAACGCCGGATGGCAGTCAGGCTATCAGCCGAGCATCGAGAACATAGGATGTTTCTCTCATATCCATGAATGGACGATGGCGGCGCTTGGAGTGATGCCCACCAACGGTCCTCTACAGACCCGGGTCGGTGACCAATACAGTCCGGATGAGGGTTACCGTTCCCGCATAGACAAATCGACGGAGAAGACGTCGCTCGGATCCTACAGCGTGTTCCTCTCGGATACCAGGATATGGGCAGAGATGACAGCTACCGAAAGGGCCTCCTTCATGAGGTTCACATTCCCGGACGATCAGGACGGAAGGGTCATGATCGACCTGCATATTCCTGCCGAATATCGTTATGACCTGGTGGATGTGGATGTACGCAAGGTCTCTGACTATCGCATAGAGGGTATCAGCCATCAGCTGACACCCCGTCCGCATGTTTGGAGCGACGATGCGGATCAGGATTATATCGTGCATTTCGTCATGGAATTCGACGCTCCGATCCTTCGCACAGGTGCCTGGAAAGAGGACGAGGTGATGCAGACGGAACGTCTTGTCGCCCATGGGATCAGTGACGGGGGCATGTTCGTGGAGTTCGACACTAAGGAGCACCCTGTGGTCATGATGCGTACCGGGATCTCGCTGGTCAGCCTGGATAATGCCGGTCTCAACTTGAGAACCGAGATTTCAGACAGGTTCGGCTGGGATTTCCAGGCGGTCGTGGACAACCAGAAGGCGGTGTGGAACGACATCCTGGACAGGATAGACATCACCACGGACGACAGGCTGGAGAAGGTCCGTTTCTACACCAATATGTACAGGGCCAACTGCAGGAACCTCTGGAGCGACGTAAACGGTGACTGGGTCGCGCCTGACGAGAAAGTCCGTCATATCGAAAAGGAGGGCCAGGTCGCCCTGGGCTGCGACGCGTTCTGGAATACCTTCTGGAACCTTAACCAGTTCTGGAATCTCGTCACTCCGGAGTGGAGCTCCCGCTGGGTCAATTCACAGCTTGCGCTCTACGATGCCTGCGGCTGGCTCGGGAAGGGCCCTGCCGGAATGGAATATATTCCCGTAATGGTAGCCGAGCATGAGATACCGCTCATCGTGTCGGCCTATCAGATGGGTATCCGGGACTATGATACCGAGCATGCTTTCGAGGCCATACGCAAGATGCAGACTACCCCTGCCACACAGGTGGCGGGCGGCTTTGCCGGGAACCGTGACCTGGTGACATATCTGAAATACCATTATATTCCTTATGAGAATGGGCGTTTTTCCAATACGTTGGAGTATTCCTTCGACGACTGGACGGTTTCCCAGATGGCCGAGGCTCTCGGGAAGAGCGATGATGCCAAGGTGTTCGCCGACCGTGGGACATGGTGGAAGAACGCGATCAATCCCGAGAACGGATATGCTCATATGAGGGATGTCAAAGGCCGGTTCATGGAGGATTTCGACCCCTTCCGTTCCGGTGCCAACAGGCATTACGTGGAGGGTAACGGATGGCAGCTGAGCTATTTCGTACCGCAGGACGTGCCTGGACTCGTGGAGATAATGGGCAGGAAGGATTTCGTGGAACGCCTCGAATGGGGCTTCCGGGTTTCCGAGTCCACCAGGTTCAACTCTCCGAACGAGGCCTATTGGGATTATCCCGTGGTTCAGGGCAACCAGCAGAGCATGCATTTCGCCTTCCTCTTCAACTGGGCAGGTTCACCCTGGCTCACACAGAAGTGGGCCCGTTCAGTTGCGGACAGATATTACGGTACAGGCGTTTCAAATGCCTATCTCGGCGACGAGGACCAGGGACAGATGAGCGCATGGTTCGTGATGGCCGCCCTGGGTCTTTTCCAGACTGACGGAGGTTGCCGGGTCGATCCGATCTACGAGATAGCAAGCCCCATTTATCCGAAGGTAGTGATCAAACTCGGGAATCGATATGGCAGGGGAGACAAGTTCGTAATCGAGGCCCGCAATGCTTCTCGCCGCAATATCTACGTCCAGAGCGCCGTCCTTAACGGGAAAACTTTGCAGACATTCCATTTCGCCGCTTCTGAATTGCTCCAAGGAGGAAGCCTGGTCCTTGTAATGGGACCCGAACCCAACAAGGAATGGGGGATTGACTAGTACGAGGACGAATAAGGAAGCGCTCCTGCTCCCAAACACAGATGGTTAGGAGCAGGAGCGCCGATAATAAGGTAATTCGCTTGTAATTATTGCCACTCGATTTCGATCTTGGTAATATACACAGCGCCGTAGTTTGAGCGGATGCCGACATAGGCATAGTCGTCCGTGAACGTAATGGTACCTGTCGAGTTTAGGGAACCGATCTTCGTGCCTTGATTGGCGTTCTCGCCCGTCGCATACAGGTCTGTAGCGTCCGTGTAAGCCATATTGCTGCCATAGACGTCGATTGTGCCCGTGCCACTCTCGAGTGCGATCGTCACGGACTTGACCTTGCCACCGGAAGTAGTGGAGACGATACCGGAGTTGCTGTTCTTGGAACGCAGCTGGATGCCACCGCTACTGGTCTTGGCAGTGTTTCCCGCATATCTGGCGTTGGAAGTGGCGGCGACATTCGAGAAGTCGGCGTAGGTCGTGTTCGTGGCAGTAAATAAACTGGACGTGAGCTCGTCCGTAATCGTCGAGCCTGAGCGGTATTGTCGAGCCGATTGGAGGAGCGATGGTGCTGCTGCTCGCATCGGCTGTTACTCCTCTGATGCCGTATCTTCTGGCCTTCGCCGCAGGAGCCATGCTTTATGTGGTCATTGAAGAATTGTTCCCGGAGACTGCGGAAGGAAAACACTCTAACCTTGGTACTATCGGCTTTGCCCTCGGCTTCGCACTGATGATGGTGCTGGATGTTGTAATGGGATAAGATCTTGCTTAAAAGTCCCATATCCCTTTGTTTATGCAAAGGTCGGGATTATCCATCGGCTATGAAATCCCCATTTTTGGCGATTATACGCGCGGGAGGCACTTATTGAAGTTTTGCTTTCAGCCGCTGGCGTGCTTTGGTAACGGAGGTGGGCGA
>JAFYYM010000025.1 GCA_017557535.1 Bacteroidales bacterium
ATCAATACGACTTGTTCTCCTGCCTGGACAAAACCTTCCAGACACTGTTTGTTATCTTCTTTCAAACCAGCGATGGAGCAACCAGTATCATCCAGACGGGATTCGATGACTGAGCCGTATTCCGTAATGTCCTTGAAATGTGCATCTATGTAGCGGTCTGTCATGGCAAGGCAGATGAACCGGATGGAAGAAAGGTACTCCTGCTCAAAGTCCTTTCGCCAGTCAAACGGGACATAGCAGCCTTCTACAATGATATTCTGACGGTTCTCTATGGCCGTCTTTATCATCTCTCGGACAATGGGCCACAAATACTCCGTAAGAGCATCATCATCCTCTGGCGTCAGCGAAGTGTTTCCACTGCGGATCAAACCCATCTTCAGATGATCTATGGACAGATAGGGATACTTGTACTTCTCAAGCATCCGCTGCGCCAAAAGTGTCTTGCCCGTGCGCGAGGCTCCGGTTATCAGAGTGACCATACCCTATCCCTTGATCTTTTTGATGAGCGACAAATCTCCGCTGGCCAGGGCTTCGAAATTAGCCTCGATCTTTTCGATGTCCCAGTCCCACCATCTCAGGTGCAGGAGGTAGGCAATGAATGCATCATCGAAGCGCTTCCGGATTACCCTGCAGGGATTTCCAGCCGCTATGGAATACGGGGGGATATCGGAAGCCACCACGGAATTTGCACCGATGATGGCCCCGTCACCGATATGCACGCCAGGCATTACGGTTACATTCTGACCGATCCAGACATCATTTCCCACAACAGTATCACCTTTCAGGGGTAACTCATCTTTGACCGGAGCAATGGCGCTGCCCCAGTCTCCGCCCATGATGTAGAAAGGATAGGTAGTCACCCCATCCATTCTGTGGTTGGCCCCGTTCATCACGAACTCAACGCCCTTGGCGATGGCGCAGAACTTCCCGATGATCAGCTTGTCTCCGATGAAATCGTAGAAATGGGTGACGTGCTCCTCAAACTGGTCCGCACCGTCCACGTCATCATAGTAGGTATAGTCCCCGATGATGATGCGGGGATTCTTCACCACGTTCTTGATGAAGCAAAGCCGCGGAAGATTGGGATTCGGGAATGCCGCATGGGGATCGGGCCTGTTGGATGTCTCATTCATGACCATTAATTCCGATTGATCTGAACAAACATACTAATTCTTCAGCACAACAGCAAAACGGGGTCGATGATTGTCCCCCAAATAGACGGTTAATTGGTATGTTTTTCGCAGCAGTTTACGGCCATATGAAATCAAGAAAGAAAAGGAAACTCAAGAGGAAATGGATCTTATGGCTTGGACTGGTGTTGCTGGGATTCATTCTCTATTGCAATATCAGGATCGACAGGTATGCCAAGGGCAGGCTGTATGATATCGTTTCCGCTGTCCCTCATTACCATACGGCGTTAGTTCTCGGGACGTCGCCGATAGGAAGGAACGGCGGACCTAACCTCTATTTTCTTTCCCGGATCGATGCGACGGCCAAACTCTATGAGGCCGGGAAGATCGACAGGATCCTGGTCAGCGGGGATAACCGGAAGGAGGAGTACAACGAGCCGGAGGAGATGAAGAAGGCGTTGGTCGATAAGGGGATACCGGAAGAGGTCATCTTCCTGGATTATGCCGGATTCAGGACCCTTGATTCCGTGGTCAGGGCCAAAGAGGTTTTCGGTCAATCCGAGTTCATCGTCGTCAGCCAGAGATTCCATAACGAGCGTGCCGTTTTCATCGCAGGGAAGAAAGGGATCAAGGCTGCCGGCTTCAATGCTGCCGATGTCCGAGCCTCCTATGGCTTCATCACACATGTCAGAGAATGGGGCGCCCGATGCAAGGTTTTCATCGACCTAATGTTTGGGAAGAAGCCCCATTTCCTGGGTGAACCTGTTGATATTGGATAGACTATGATTCCCCTAAACGTTTCTTTCGGGATTTACGCTTTCCTTCCAATGGGATGGATGTTCATGGCTTTCGTCATTCTGGGCGAGGGCTTTCTGATGAGCTGGTACCTGATCAGGAAGAAGTTCGATAAGAAGATATACCTGACGGCGACCGTTTCGAATATCGTCAGCGGAGCGGTCGGAATCATCACGACCTTGGCCTTGAACGGAGGATGGTGGCTCGTTGTCTGGTTTCCATGGGTCAGCAAACACGAGGTGGACATCCATGATTCCCAGGGACTATGGGGCTTGATTGTCTACTATGCCGTCGCCTTGATCCTTTCCGTCCTTATCGAACTATTGGTGAATCATATGATGCTCCGGAAACAATACCCTTTCAAGAAAACGCTCCATGCGACCTTGATAGCCAATGCGTTCAGCTACATTCTCGGAGCCGTGTTGATTGCTCTGTTATGTATTTAAACCCCAATCAGATACACCGACATCAAATCCCCAAGAAAAGTTAGATATAAGTTAACGACCCCGTACACGCGAAACAGCCCGGCCCTTCGGCCGGGTTTTCGCGTACGGGGAAGGTAATTGACATTGAGACAGAAATATGTGCAAAAAGGACCTTTTTACACATTTATCAGCCAATTTGGCCAATAATTGTGTGAAACACCGTGGTTTCACACAATTATTTCGTGATAATGGCCCCTGTAACGATTCAGTAAACCTATTTCAGGACAAGACACCCAGCCAATGCAAAACGCTGTGAGAATGGATTCTATCTGATTGGATAGCGGATGACCGTCTTTAGCTTGTCTGCCGACGTCTTCCTTGGGTC
>JAFYYM010000001.1 GCA_017557535.1 Bacteroidales bacterium
CCGCAGACGGCGGCCGTCTCGCGCACAGAAAGGCCCTCTCTGAGCTTCCTCACGACCTTCGGGTACTTTGCTACCACTTCCTTGTCAGAGAGCCTGTAGCCGACCTTACGGCCCATCTTCACGCCCTTCTCGATGGCCAGCTGGCGGCCGCTGTTCAGCCGGTAGGCGATCTGCTCCCTCTCCATCTCCGCGAAGCTCCCCAGCATCGAGACGAGCATCTTCGTCGCCGGGTTCCTGGAGCCGTCCTTCCGGAGGGTGTTCATGCCGTGATCCTGGAAGTAGATGTTCACTCCCCTTTCGGTGAGGTCATCGATGATCTCCAGCACCTGCCGGAGGCTGCGGCCCAGGCGGGACAGTTCCGACACCAGGAGGGTGTCCGCTCCCCCGCCCTTCAGGAACGCCAGGCACTCGGCCAGCCGCTCGCGGTCCGCCTTCGCTCCGGAGGCCTGCTCCTCGTAGACCGCGACGACCTCCATGCCTGAGGCCTCGGCGTATCTGGTGAGGTCCGCCACCTGGCGCTCCGTGCTCTGGCGCTCCCCCACGCTCGAGACGCGGGCGTAGATTACGGCCTTGTTCATTCCGGATCCGGATACTCCACATCGATGGAGGCCAGGCCGTCCATCAGGTATTCGTCAATGTACCGGAGAAGGATCTTCTGGTTGAGCGAATCGAGGCTATAAAGCCTGGTCGTGATGGGCGTGTCAGTCTTGACGTACTCGAGGTACATGTGGTGCTGGAAGTCCGGACGCTGCCAGCGCTCGTCGCCGTTCGCACAGGCGAAGCGATAGAAATCCTCCCGCCGGCTCTTCCAGTTCTGGGTCAGGTCGGCGATTCCCTGCAGGATCTTGATGTCGTATGTCATGCTATAAACCTTTGATTTATTCTATTACACAAATGTACTGATTTTTAAGATTAAAAACAATACATTTCGCGGGCAGTACGAAAACAATCTCAGAAGAGCTGAAAGAAATGCTTAACACTTTCCAGAAGACAAATCCGCAGGGAGCACACTACCGCGTGGCGGAGATTCCTCCCCGGAAGGCACTGCCGGCCATCGGACGAGGATGGGAAGAGGCATATAAATGACTTGTTACTATTCTCGCTTCCGCTTCTCCGCCCTCATTGCCTTGATTTCCGCGTTGATCTCGTCAAGTGTCATTTCCGGGATACCGGCCCTGGCTACATCGGCGCGCATGGCGGCGAAGGCGTCCGTGGCTTTATGCCGTTTCTGGGCCTCACTCTCAGGACTATTTTCAATTGTTTTCATAGAGAAATCTCTTATTCCATACAAATTTAATATCTTTGCGCTACATCAAGAGTCTTCGCAGACTATTGAGGTTATTAATTCACTCAGGACGCCTCAGCGGGCGTCCTTTTTCGTTTCCCGTGTATGGCTACTGGCTTTTGCGAATACGGTTCAATTCATCAATGATTTCCTTGATTCTCTCCGGTTTGGAAGTGCGGAATTCCTTTGCGCTTCCGAGAAGGTATGCACGCCCTTTGTCATCAAGGTATGCGTGATGGATCTTGTGGATGGTGTTCCCAATGATTACAAAGACCCCCTTCCTCGTCTTGAATTTCTCAAAGGCCTCCAGCAGGTTGTTGTAGCCGTCAATGATAGGAACAAGGTTTTCTGAATGATGGCCGTAAAACATATATTGCGTTCCCTGGAGGTATTCTTCGCCTTGGAGGAAATACAATGCAGAATCCAATGATTCGAGCATCCCGTACATCTCGTCCATGGCTTCCTTGTATATGTCGTATAGGTGATCACGCTTGGCCGTGAATTGATCAAACTCCTCCTGTGTTTCCTTGATGTCTTTTTCGATATCCTCCCTGACCTTCTCTGCCCCCTCTTTTTCAATGAACTTCTGGAACAGCTGCCATTTGGCAAACAGTTCAACGTTGCCCTTGGCAAATTCAAGGAGTGCCGGGAGATCTTCCATATTGATGGTGCCGGCGGTGACACCTTTCAACAGACCGGACCGGACAGAAGCCTCGGAATCGGTGTCGATGGCGTTAAGGATAGGCATCCCGCCGATGCTTCGTAAGGTTACGGTTCTTTCCAGCAGGGATTCGTTCCGGTTAAACATAGCTATGTCAAATTGATCCGGATTGAAATACACGTTGACGAAGTCATCGTCCGTCTTCAGGCTAATCACTAACCAATACCCGGAATCATTGTTCCCCGTTTTCGTACCGTAACGAGTGAGCGTTCCGGTAATCATATCAAGTGTCGGGTTATCCTTGTTCTTATTCGGAGGAACAAGTTTATTCCCATGTGCAAAGTAGAGGGTCATGTCTGATACGGTTTGTGGTACAAAAAGTGTGGAGCGTGGTTCCTGATAGCGCAGGCTCTGGAAAACCGGTAGCACAGGAACAGCTCCACACCCGTATCTGTAAGAGCCCCACGGAAAGATGTAGGGCTCCTTCGACACAGAGGATGAAACTGAATGTCCTGCTATAAAATTTTCCAGATTTCGCGCTATGGACTTCAGCGTTCAGTATGTCACCGCTAGCGCGGCACGACAAAGTTAACTTTTTTTCGCCTAAATCGAACTTTTTTCGATTCTTCAACTATTTATAGTTGAATCTTTTCTCGGAAAAGACGATATTATATTTGGGCACGATTGTTTCGACGAGTGTGTTAATAATAAAAATATTTAAAATTATAGAAATGGATTTTATGAGCGTATTACAGATGCTCTTCTTCGTTTCGGTAATTATGTGTAACATTAAAACCTTGATTACCAAGAAGAAAGACGAAGAGTAAAAGAGCAAACCGGGTTGGACGAATAACAGTAACCCAACCCATCCAACCACACGGATGTGGTTAAAATGACGAAAGAGGGGTGGTGGATTTATGTCCACCACCCCTTTTCAGAACTTGACCGTACGGCGACGAAGTGCACTATTCCTTACAGTCGTCGGCAACTCCGGTTCCCAGACCTGGAACCACCTGGTCGGCCTCGTCCTGGTCGTCCTTCGGGAGAGAGATACCAAGCTGCCTGAGAACGATGCATTCTTGCCGCTTTTGCAGTATCAGTATAACAAAGAAAGGTTTTATTGAAAATTAATTGAACACACAAAACAACTTCAATTCATATCAAAGTATGAGTTTAAATTTGCAAAAGACAAGAAAAAAAGCACATTTTTAATTATTAATAATTAAAATGAGAAAAACCCTTGCGATTCGATACCGTACTGTTATATTTGTTCCCGGGAATTATGTTAAACAAAAAAGGTCAAGCAATGAGGAATCCTTTTGAACTCAAAGAAAGAACTTGGAAAAATGTTCCAAGTTGCGATTCAGGTGATCCTGACAACACTCATCAGGAAGACAATCAATACCAAGGTGGGGGAAACTACGATGGTTGGTGATTGTTAAGACGCTAAATTAGGGGGAAGACTAGACAAGTCGCGTTGACTTAAAGTCTTCCCCCTTTTTATGCTTCTGATTTATTTAGAATTGTCATCGGCGATGTCCCCATTGAGTTTGGCGATGATTTCGGTGGAATGATTCTTCCATAGATAATAAACGAGCAGTATTACCAGAGGAACCACTATTGCATAGACTACGAACTCAGACATGTCGTAATAGCTCAAGTCAAAGTTATCATCAGCATAACTAGACGTAAACGGAAAAAATTTTTCATCCGCACTAGATCTCCGATCTATAAAAACAAAGGACAAATTAAGGAAGAACCAGACAACATATATTCCGAGCCAGACCTTCTGTTTCTCAGACAACTTACCGAAGGAAAACTTATTTTCAGACGGGTTGTCATCCTTCATTTCGTCTGCAGGGGTTACCGTCTCAACGGCCGGGGTGTCCTTCTTGTTGACGTCCTGCGCCGTTCCACAGAATTGACAGAATACGGAATCATCCGCGATTTGTTTTCCACATTTCTTGCAGTACATATCTATCGTTGTTGTTTGGTGAGTTGTTTTGATTCTCTGAGCAGAACTGGGTTATTTTTAAGAATAAAGGACTTTCTCCATGTAACAATCCAGGAACTCCTGTGTAACCCCATGGAGATTCCGGTGTGTGCAGATGTAGTATAATTCCTCGACGGAAGAATATGAGAAATACCGAGCGTCTAAGCAATGGAACTGAGGACGGTTCGCCTTCTCAATCACCATGTCCCGGTCATCATCCGGCGCCACGATGACATACCTGGTCCTGAGATCCGGCATCATGTCATACAGGCCTTTCATCCTGGTAAGACCAGATGTGACGCCGGTCGTGTGCTCAACCTCCATCACAGCCGGCATAAAGCGGCCGTTCTTGAACCAGATACAGTCAATAAGACGGGCTTCAGACTCCGCATGGAATCTGGACACGACATTTTCATCATTCGTCAGCGAAGAAATGATGTTTGGCTGGTTCACCAGTGGTTCTCCCCTGTACTGGATACCCATGTCATTCTGTGCAATCCATGTCCGGTATCCAAGCTGCATTCCGATGATGTAAAGGGCTATCTGGATCTGCGTATGCCTGCGGACGACATCAATATCGAGGGGACCGGACGTCAAAGATTCAGGAACGATGATGTCATCATAGACGACCTGTTTTGACGGAATCTCCGAGATGGCCATGTTTTGAACTTCCTTCTGAACCAGCACGCCGTTTTCATGCGGATTGTCAGGCGTCCAGATCAAGTGCTTGTGGCCGTGCTCGATGGATGTGTGGCCACCTTTGTCCATGATTCGGCCGGGATAGCAGAAGTAAAACTCCGACGTATGGGCGATCAGGGACTCCAGGACGGACCTGGTATTGTAGGATCCGGCAAAAAGACGGTCTACATTGATGGGTTCCTGGCCGGACAGGGCATTGGCCAGGCGCCAGATCATCTCCGATGAGATGCTTTCATTCTTCGCTTGGGCGAAAGTCTTGTGCGTGCTCTCTTTCGTCGCGGTGGGATCCCATCGGCGTATGATGATGGGCCCGTCTGGAAATTTGATGTCTACAATCCGGATCTTCGTAGGATTGCTCGTATTGACATAGTTATAGTCTCTGTTCCTCGGCAGGCAAGAAATCGCCTGGACGATGTTGCTTGCGGTTACCTTCATATCTGTCCCTGGTTAAAGAAGTCTTGAATCGATTGTGCTATCCCGCTGGCCAGCAGGAATGGAACTCCGTTTCCGATGGTCTTGAACTTATCAGATAGCGACATCTCCGGAGGAAGACAGAACTCCTCCGGAAGCGACTGCAGGGCCATGGCTTCGGCGGCGGAAAGCCGTCGTGCCCTGTAGGGGTGAAGATGAACTTCGTTGTTCCCGTACGCCACTGTCGGCGAAAAGCGCCATCGATGGAGCCTCTTGTAACTCTTCTTCGCATCGTCCCCCTCCTGAATGGTCTGCATCCGGACGATGCCGGCCCGCGGAGTAAAGAAATCTCCGGCATTCGGGTGTGTATCCACATGGTTGTGAACGAACCAATGCTGGACCGTTAGTTCTTCGGGGATCCCGGCTGGACAAGCCCGATGGCCTTCAACCGCGAACGGTTCCGCAGCTGGCCACGGAAGCGCTTTGACCTGGTCAAGATCATACTGGCGGTGGGCATCCCAAGGAAAGTTTCCTATCCGGAGATGTAGCCTTCTTGCTACTCTTTTCTTGATGCCGAAAAGAAGGATCCTGTCTCGGTCCTGGGGGGCGCCGAACTCAAGCGCATTACACAGCCTGTCAGTCAGATAATAAGTTCTCCCGAGCTGAAGCTTAAGATCATCATAGTACGCACGGTGTTTCGCTGTTCTCCAGAGACCCTTGACATTCTCAAACAGGAAGAAGTCCGGCTTCTGTTCACAGATTACATCGACGTATGACTGCGATAGTTTGCCATTGTCTCCGTCCCTCCCCTTCTGCTTCCCCGCTATCGAGAAGTCCGGGCACGGAGGTCCACCGATGAATCCAACCAGGTCGCCCTCTCGACGAACAATCCGGATATCCCGTTTCAGTTCCCTCTTCCCTTCCTCGGTAAGGAAATAGTTCACATCACCAGAATATCCGAAACGTGGTTCCGGAATCCCCATCCTGCGGCGGGCGTATCGATACGCTTCCTGGAAAGACGGGGAATACTCATTGACGAAGTCCACGGTGAAACCGTTCTCTTCGAAGCCAAGATCCAGGAATCCGGATCCCGAAAAAAATGAAAATATCTTCAATGCCATTTTTAAAATCTACTAAGCCGCTCCCCTATTCTTCTGGTACAGTTCCAGGGTGAACTCCCACTTGTCTTCCGGAAGGATCCGCCGGACGATGCTCTCCTTGGTATCCCCCGGACGGACGCGGCCGACCACCTTGAAGCAGCTGCTCTCCAGCGTCCGGATGTTCCCCAGCGGCGACCAGTCGTTCAGCTCCTTCACCTTCACCTGGTTCGGTGTCCCCTCCCTCACGTACTCGTCCTCCATGGCCACCATCACACAGCGGTCGTCTCCGGGGTCCACGACGGAGGTGAAGAGAAGGATGTCGTCCTGGCGAATCATAATTATTACTTTATGTGTTTATGCGTTTATTCCTTTCTGTAATTCTACAATTCTTTAATTCGTCAAAGAAATTCAGTAGTCGATGGTGTACGACGCCTGGGACGTCCCCGCCGCCTTTTGGGCGAACGGCTCCCCGCCCCTGCTGGCCTCGATGGTCACCCGCTGGCTCTTGACGCCATAGTCGCTCTCGCCGACGATCCTACAGGAAATGGAGGCCTGGAACCCCTTCTTCACCGGACCGATGGTCACGCTATAGTCCGAACTTGCGCCGGTGGTCTTGTAGGAGTCCGTGCCTGTGTCCGTGGCCACGGTGTACGTGGTCTCAACAATGTGCACCGTCGACGTCTCGCCGGTGTACTTCACGTAGTACCGGGCCTCCTCCCCTCCCCCGTCCTTCCCGCAGGAAGCGAGCAGTACCAGGCACGCGGCAGCGAGTAGCAATGCAGAAAGGATTTCTTTTGATTTTGATGACATGTTAAATATTTAACAATTTAACAATCTAACAATTTTATAGAAGCTTCTTGATTGACTTATTCAACAAAGATGTCACACCAGCATCCACCTTCATCTGGGCTATTACCTCCGGTTCTACCTTCATTGACTGACGCATCCGGATAAGCGTATAGAAATACCCGCCGAACAAAACAACGGTCAAAACCGCCTTATAACCGGGCATGCTCGGAGTGACCAGGAGCATCAGCATGCAAAGAACAAAAGCGAACCAGGCCAACACGTACGAGATAATCATACCAAGGCGCATGAACCACGGGTATTCTGTGGCGTACTTATAGAACCTTAAAAACATCATGGCTAAGAATACTTCAAGATGATATACTCCAGGGCTTCCTCAAAGAGTTCCTTCCGGGTCCTCCCTACCTTATACGGGATGATATCGAAGGACTCCAGAAGATCCTCCCTGCACTCGAAACCGACGCGCTTGTAAGAAGCACCTTCCTCCCCCGGCTTCTTTCTCCCACGGCGGGAGTTCCGGATGTCGTCAAGAGCTTTCTTCTCTTCCGGAGAAACCGTGGCCCCGGCCGCCGTCTTCCTTGCCCTCACCACGGGTTTCTTTTCCTTCGTGGGGCTGTTCACCATTGATTCAAGATTGGTACGTCCGCCTTGCACTCCAGCAATGAAACTGTCAAATTTGTCAGGCATATTGATAAATATTTAACAATTTAACTATATAACAATTTAACATTATCCGAGGATTCTATCTTCAAGTATATCAGCAACCTGGAGATAATCCTGTGTCGCGCGTCCCGTCGGATCGAAAGTATAAATGTTTTCCTTCATGGCCGTGGCCTGTTTAATCTTGGTCGCCTCATGAACGACGGTCTCGACAAAAGCCGGCCCGGTTTGTTCGCGGATTGTCTTCAAATAGAAATTGCTTATCTTGTCAGACTTGAACTTTGTGACCACAACTCCTTTCAACTTCAGTTCCGGATTATACTCCGTCACCCTGGACGCAAGCTCGGCGACCATGGTCATACCGGCATAACTGAGGCTATCGGCCATCACCGGCATAACCAGTGCCTGGGAAGCGATGAGTGCACTAAATGTGAGCAACCCCAGCGCGGGAGGACAGTCAAGGATGATGATATCGTAGTTGTCCTTGACGCCATCAAGCAATTTTTTCAAGACGCTCTCCCTGTAGAACTGAGTTATTTCGTTCTCGATATTGGAAAGACTGAGAGAAGCTGGAACCAAGTGAAGGTTCTCGTTGATCACCTCGATGGGAAGATCCTTCCTTTCAACGAGGGCTTCCCGGATGGTGCGGGGATGCTTGTCAGATTCGATAGGGGAGAGTAAGGACGTAAGGTTTCCCTGGGAGTCAAGATCCACGGCGAGAATCTGGAGCCCCTTGTCGGACCAGGCCTGGGCCAAGGCGAGAACCGTCGTTGTCTTGGCCACGCCGCCCTTGTTGTTAGCTATTGTTACAATCTTTCCCATTGTACTATTGAATTACACACTCAAATATAATCATATTTTGTTAAATTGCTAAATATATAACAATTTAACGATTACAAAAGCTTTCCAAAAAGATCTTTCCCGGCAATATCTCCAATGGATTTTTCGTGAGGATCCTTCAAGTCTTTCAGTGTGGCGCGTTCCTCTACCGTTGTCGGCGGCTGGGCGTCCGCGGTCGTGGTTGTCAACGGTGCCGGCGTTGCCGCCGCCAGGCTGGCCAAGCGGTCCTTGTTTTCCTTATTTGCAAGGTACCTTTTGAGCGTTCCAATCGCGTATAGCGGTGGTTTATCGGCGCGAAGAATATTTACGGCGTTGTCGCCAAGGAACTTCAGGAGACCATCCGCCCCGAGCATCTTCTCAGCCTTAACCAGCAGTTCCTTGTGCGTCGAGAAATGTTCGCGTTCGAAATAGTATTTGTTCTTGAGGGTCTGATAGACCTCTCGATCTAGGAGGGCAGGGCGAGCAAGTTCCTTGGCTTTCCAGGCACCGGACTCATTATCCAAATGACGGACGCCTACAAAGTAATAGTTGTCCTTTTTGGGCCGCCCGCGACCGGATCCGCCGCCCTTCGCATCCTCCGCCGGCCAGAACTTGAACGAATTCGGACTATAACGGTCGAGCTCCTTCTTGGGGGCCTCGATTACATTCCTGATGAAATCGTTGTTCTTCGGATATTTCGTCGAGTTCTCGCCAAGGAACACACGGCGCAGGAAGCCGATGCTGAAGAGAATGGGGGTTGCTTGGCTGGAAAACAACAGATAGGCGAGGGGTGTGTATTCTCCCTTGGCATACATCAAGATTTCGAGTTCGCCCTCCTTGAAACCACGGGCGAAATCAAGAATCCGTTGCCAGTTCCGCCGATCGATCCGGAGGATGATGCGTCCCTTGTGCTCGAAGTCGGCCGACTGGATGAAGTGCGACAACCGGACATCGCCACTCTCGTTCGTTTCCTGGGTGACTGCGGTCATTACGCCCTTAACGTACTCCTTGACCTGGTTATAGTTCGTATCCTTGTCCGATGCTAGAATATCCCGAATGTTTAATTCCACATCATCATCCGCCCATTCGCCAACGGTGAAGTTCTTGTCAAGCGTCTGACCCTCCAGGGCCATCTTATGATAGGCATGGAGAACAAGAAGATAGAATATACGCTTGCCGTAGATTGGGAGACGCTGGAACTCCGTCGTGATATACTGGTATGAGAACTTAAGCAAGGTGGAATCCCTGGCCTCCATCCAGCGCTCAACGATTTGCCGCTGCTCGTCGGCAAACAACTCAAGTTGTTTCTCGTCTTTCTGTTTCGACATGACGCAAATTTTACGAGGACAAATATACACCAATTCTCGCAAAAATCCAAGAAAGTGCCTGGCTCTCGCATTAAAAGCCAAAATCGGGTGCTTTGCTCTCGCAGTATTAGTGCTTTACTCTCGCTTTAATCGCTCAGAAATCCTTCGTAAATGCTTAAAATGTAACCATTTAGCCAATGAAATCCGTTTGGCTATATGAAACTATAGGATTTGTGGGTAGATTACACGACATCCACCACCCACAAAGGCTACGAGCGATAAGGGTGGATCTGAGGTGACGCAAATTGAAACAAAAACCGAGGGGAGGGAAGAGCCGTAACGGCGACTGAGTTAGGTTAAACCTTCCGCGTGTACACTTAAAGTTTCACTTCAAGTTAGCGAGTTGCGTTTTTATTATTGTAAAAGTGTACTCTTTTAGCTATTTTTGTGGCATGAAACTAGTATCATCAAAAGCGTTCCGGTCCAGGATAAGCGAATTCTCCCAGCTGGCCGAAAAAGAAACCATCTACATCACCCGCCCGGGAGGGCGCCTGTTGATGCTTTCTTCTGTCCCCGAAGGGGACAGGAAACAAATACTCAGAACAGTGGGGCAGAAAGATACGTTGGTATTAGAATGATGCCATGAATCAATTCATGGCCCAGTTGAAGGTTGCTCCGATAGGCGAAATCTTGGGGCATCCGGCATCGTGTGTCTGTATTCCCAGGGCGGTCTTCGATGAATACCATCTGAAAGCCTTCGACTGCACAGTGATAGGGGAGTACCTGGAGATCACCCGCTTCGTCGTTGAGGACAAGGGCTGTGGCCATGGAAGCAGGCTCCTCAGGGATCTGGACGAATGGGCCAGGGGTAGGGGACTCCGACTCTGCCTGACACCCCAGCCGTACTATGATACAAATGAGAGATCCGTGAAGCGCCTGATTCGGTTCTATGAGAGGAACGGGTTCGTCCTCGCCCAAGAAGGGGAGTGGTGCCCTGAGGCCATGTACAAGGCGTAGGCCGTAAATCTTTAGAGATTTAGATATTTAGATATTTAAACGCCTGTTCGATGCCCGCAGATGGCCCCAAAGCCGCCTACCAGCGGGTGATGAAGGCAATAGAGGGCAAAATCTACCTCCTGACAATCACGTATTCGCGCGGGGGCTGTATGATTGGGATCCCAGAACGTCAAGGTCCAGAAAACGCCCCCCCCCCCTACGGCGGTATGAGCGCAGCGCCACCGAAAGAACAGACTCTACGATTCTACAACACCGTATCCGGAGCGCTTGCTTGTCGAGCAAGTAAAAAAAATCCCGCCGGAGCGGGATTCTCAAGGCTGGATCCGGAGACTCAGCCCAGCCCAAAGGCTGCCACTACAAAGGTAGCGTTTATTTCTGAAGTTGCAATACGCAAGCGCTGCATCAGTACAGGAAACCGAACGCCCAGAGAGGCACCTTCCGGAACACCGCGCTCTCGATGCCGTCGGCGGCCACATAGCCTTCCTCCTTTCCCTTCACCTGAGAAAAACCCTTGTCCGGACCGCCCACCTCGATGATCTGCCTGTGGTCAATCCTGAAGTCCCCGCTCTTCAGTCCGCCGTACTCCACCACATGGCCGGCGCCGGCGAGCTGGCTGCAGAAGTAGCACTCCCGGACTGTACCGATCTCCGGCGGCACGGAGGAAAGCGTGTAAATCAGGTTCGGGTTGTCGAGCAGGATCTTGTCCGGCTTCTGGAGGTCCGAGGTGGATTCCAGGTCCGTGAAGAGCCTCCGGATGAGCTTCGCCTCCTCCAGGTTCTTCATGTACTTGAGTGTAGTCGGACGCTGGATTCCGATATTCCGGGAGATCTTCGAGATATCGACCTGGTAGGGGACCATCTGGGCGAGCACCTGAAGCAGCGCCTTTACCTTCCTGGTGTTGCCTACCTCCAGGTTCCGGTAGGCCGTCAGCTCCGACTCGATGATATAGTTCACCACGCTTTGCACCTTGTTCTGGTAAACGCCCTTCTCCTCGAAGTAGAACGGATAGTATCCGGCCTTCAGATAATTGGAGAAATGCTCCAGGGGACGGATCCTCCGGACGACTTCGGTACAATACCGCGCCGGTTCTGCCAGCAGTTCCCCGAGGGAGAAAGGTTCGAACCGGACACCGGTCTCGAACCAGAGATATTCCCGGAATGACAGACCGGGCATCTCGTACTCGACCAGGCGCCGGGAGAGATCGGACTTGCCGTCGTTGAACCGGATGAGGGAGGAGCCGCTCACGACGACGTGGAGCCCCCTGAACAGGTCATAGATCTCCTTCAGTTCCCGGCTCCAGTTATCGTACTTATGGATCTCGTCGATGAAAAGATGCGTGCCTCCGGACTGGACGAACCTGGTGGCCGTATCGACAAGAGTATGGTCCGTAAAGTATCCGGCATCGGCTGAACAGTACAGAACATGCCGGTCACCGGCCTTGAAGTTCTTCCGGATGTACTGCTGCATCATGGTTGATTTCCCGACCCCCTTCGGCCCCTTGATTCCGATGAGCCGTGAATTCCAGTCAATCTGGTCCATGAGGCTCCTGGTGAACTCCATCGGGACCAGCGAGATGTATGAATCGTGAAGCGCAAATAACTTTTCCATGATAAGTTGTATTTTCTAGAATACAAATATAAACAAAAATTGTATAATAGAAAATACAATTTGTTATTATTGATAAAAAGGGTGCGGGAGGCTCCTGCTTCCAGGTACACCCCCCGCATGTTGGTACTGCAAAGGTAACAATTATTCCTGGATTTTCAAAGGGAAACCGATGGATGCCATGAATTCCGTAATCTCCGTCAAGACACCGTCTCCGACGCCGCGGAACCGCCGGATCTCGGCGGGGGAGTACTGGACCAGCTGCCCGACCGTCTCCATGAAGTTTTTCTCCAGGGCGTTCTTCGTCCGGGCGGACAGGGTGGTATGCCGGATGAGCGTCCGGAGGGACGGCGTACGGGCCTTCAGTCGCTCGACGGCCACCCCTTCCAGGAACTCCGCCCACATGACGTCTATCCTGTCGGCGGCCTGCTCCACGAACCGGCGGAACAGAGCCTCGTCTTCCAGGGGGACATCCAGGGCGTCCATGGCCGGACGTATGAAGGCGTCCGGGGATATGTGCTTCTTCGTGGTCATGCCTTCGCTCGGTGGGTCCTGATAATCTCGCTTATCTTCACGGCCTGGCTTTTGGTCAGCTCGATACCGGCGTCATTCATCAACTTCCAACCGTTCTTCATCATCGTTGCCATCCCGATGTACTGACCCTTCATACTGCAGTAGAAAGCCGCCTTGTCGCCGACGGAAGCCTCCAGTTCTTCCCCCTCATCGTTCGTGAAGAAATACCTCATGTCCCAGACATCCCCCTCCGTCGGATCGACCGCGACACCCACCGGAACCGGCATCCCTTCCTCTCCCTTCACCTCTTCCTGGGCTGGGGCAGGGGAGTCTCCCTCCGCCGCGATCTCCCGCAACATCTCCTCGTAGAAACCGTCGAGCTTCGCCTTGGTGGACTTGAGCTCCGACCAGAACGACCGCCGAAAATCCGCCATCATCTCCTCCTGCTCCTCGCGGGTTTTCCGGGCAGCCTCATGTGAAGCCCACACCTCCGGATCCAGGCGCTTCACACCCTCCAGGAGACGGCGGATCAGCTGCTCGTAAGTCATGGTGTACTGCTCCCCGTCCGGTGCCGGATCCGACCAGGCGATTTCATACGCCAGCTTCCATTCCCGGAGTTCGTCGATGACGTCAACGGGGAGAGGGAGGTTCCCCCGCTTGGCCTGCTTCTTCGGCAGATTCTTCTTGTCCTTCGGCATACTCTTGTGGTCAATTTGTCCACAAAGATAAGAATAGATTTTCATACTACAATGCTACATTACTACATCTTTCGCAGGCCATTGACAAAACTGACAACGCCAGGTGAAGGGAAGGGCGGATCGCACAGCTGCGGTCCACGTCCCCCGCCCTTCCTGCCGTCTGGGGAGGGGAGTGTTCCTGCAGTTGGCCACCCGCACCCACGCCCCGGATGCTCGGCCGGTCCAGCCGGCGGCTGGAGTCTGCACCGCAGACGCCCGGCATCCTCTGGCTCCCTTAGCCGGCGCCTTGCACGTTCTCGCCCAGGTCGGTTTCCGATGCTCGTCCGGTCCGCTGCGCGGAGTCGCCATCGGCGACGGACGGCATCTCCAACCGAGTCCCCTCAGGGGACGGGCGGCCCGTGTGGCAGCACCGGCCCATGCGGTTTTGCAGATTCGAAGAATTTGCTTATCTTTGCCGTACCGGAGGGGAGTGCAAAACCGCATTAACCTAGTAGGGCAATTTCGGTTCCCAAAATTGACGCTGCTGCGCAGCTCCCTACGTCGGCCAGGGGATGTCCCCTGGACCCCGCGAAGAATCCGGTAAAAATTCGGGACCCTCGGCTACGCCGCCCGAATCTTTACCTCCTTCTCCGCCCAAAGGGAGAACCCTTTGGAATCCCCCGGCTCCGCCGAAAAACCCCGGGACCCCACCCTGGATTTTTCATCGAGCCGGAATGGAAAACACAAAACCAACAGTAAAGCGACCAGGCTATGGCAGAAAGTTTTCAAGTATTTCACATTGAAAAGCGGGTAACAATAGCCGCCGGACTGAATCGTCACATCACCAGGCAGCAGTTCATAACGGAGGGAGAGAACATAAAGGTCGTTACCTGGGTACCGGATAATGTTGACCCCGAAAAGACCGAAGGAAATGTTGAACTCGTCCAGCGGGGGGAATTTGTAAATTCAGAAGGCGTCACTTGCACCCGTACTCTCCAGCAGGCAGTAAATAAACGGATCGAGGACGCTGATATAAAGGTCCGACAAGGACAGGCTACCTGCTTGGAAATGATCTTCTCCGGAAGTCATGAAACGATGACAGCTATGAAGAGGGAGACGCTTCTCAAATGGGCGGGAGACACCGTCGGCTGGGCCCGAAAAACATGGGGTTCAGAGAACGTAGTGAGCGCGACGCTACATGTCGATGAAACGACACCGCACATCCATATGATAGTGGTTCCGCTCGTGACCGGCCAGAGCCGTCGTACCAGG
The DNA here is from genome assembly GCA_017557535.1 of Bacteroidales bacterium. Classification (GTDB taxonomy): domain Bacteria; phylum Bacteroidota; class Bacteroidia; order Bacteroidales; family UBA932; genus Cryptobacteroides. The sequence continues at coordinate 14,827 of JAFYYM010000001.1, forward strand.
TTCGAACAGCAGCAGAAGAAGAACAAGAAGAAATACAATATCAACCACAAGAAACTTCGCCTGTGCATAAACGAGGTATACACTTCAACGAAGTGCTATGAATATCACGACAGTTATGCCAAGGAGGTTAGCAAGAAATACGGCATGAAGCGCGGAGTGATGGCGGAACCCGGAAGTAAGAAAAGACACGACAGGACGATAGACTTCAATCGAAAACTGACTAAACAGGCAAACGAAACCCAGGCACTTATCACTCAACTGACCGCCGACTACGATGAAAAGAAGACAGGCTATGAGCAGGAGATTGCGCAGTTCCAGACCCAAAAGGATGCCATTTCTTCAGCGGTGAAAGATGAACAGGATAAACTGACAAAGGCGGAATCCAAGACCAAGAAGGCCCAAGAACTTCTTACTTCCCAGGAAGAGACAATAACCAAAAATACAGGCATTATCAACAAGCAGATAGCCGACTTCAACGCCCGGAAAATAGAACTTGCCCAGACCAAAACAGATATCGAAACCAATAAACAGACCATCACTCAGCAGGAGCAGACCATATCCGACAATGATGCCGCCATCTTGAAGCAGGAGAAACGGAAGGCGTCCATTGTGATTAACGACGATGCAGCCGACAGGGAAATACTCGAGAAGTACGGCACAGTCTCGACCCTCGCCGACGAGGAAGTCCGCCTGCAGCGTTCTATTAGGGACAAGAAAACGGAACTGGCCACGGTGGACGCTAATGTCACCAGCCGCATGAGGCAGCTGGCCGCCAAGGTTGACCTTGATACCATCCCTAAGAAGGGACTTATGGGAGGATACCGTGCCGAGGACGTCGACAGATATTTGGAATCTGTCAATGCGGCGAGGCTCCGGGTGGCCATGAATATCACGCCGAACGATATCAAGGTCGACGGAGAACTTCGGGAAGAGGTTACCCGCCTACGCGCCATCGAAGACGATTACAAAAAATTACTAAATTCCCCTGAACAGCTCCAGCAGCGCATTAAATACCTGGAGACGGAAGCCAAGCGTCGCTCCATCGCTGAAATCCTTAAATATGCCCTGCGGAAGGTAGCTGAAGTCATCCGCTTCACTGTTGACAAAACGCCCAATGGAGAGGATATCTTTGCTAAATTTACGATTAAAGGGGACACGACCCAATACGCGGGACGAATTACTCCAGATGAGTATATAAGTTACACAAGACAACCCTTAAATTCCCTTCAAGAGTTGAAGGATCACTGGGGAGATAAAATATGGTATAATCTCGGTTCTCTTTCAGAAATACAAGCCAAACGTGAAAAGGAAGATACCCTCTCCAGATACTCAACAAAACTTTCTACTCTTCTTCGAGAAAATGTCAAAGTGACGGACTACCTCAGGGAAGAGAAACACTACCTACTGTTCGCATCCAATGGAAGGGCTTATGAAGTAAGTCCTGACGGCAGCACCTGGAGTACCGGCGACAAAAGAATCAAAACATTGGCAGATTGCCAGAAATACTCTCAAGAAAAAATTTGGACCAACCACGGGGATATAAATAATCCGAAAATCAGCCGCGGAAGGCACGTGTAGAATATTCTACAATTCTACAAAGAGCACCCTACTTCAGGGCGCTCTTTACTTTTTGGACCGTCGATGCGGAGACACCGCAGACGGCGGCCGTCTCGCGCACAGAAAGGCCCTCTCTGAGCTTCCTCACGACCTTCGGGTACTTTGCTACCACTTCCTTGTCAGAGAGCCTGTAGCCGACCTTACGGCCCATCTTCACGCCCTTCTCGATGGCCAGC